>JAWHCX010000013.1:0-57681 GCA_032567735.1 Gemella haemolysans
TTTCGTAGAAATCGATTTTGTCGAGTCACCCCCGCAAAGTTTATTAGATATCTAAAAAGCTTTTATAAAGCGAATTTAGATATCAATAAACCACTGCGTTTATGAGTTATTATATACACTTTGTTAGAATTTAGGTCTTTTGAGTCTTCCCTAGCATAAACAAAAAGAAGATTTCATCCAATACGGACGGAGTCTTCTTTTTTTAGAATTCTATTTTTCTTATTTTTTTATCTAATTCAGCTATGTTTCTAGCATTCATAAGTATCATCAAGAACTTAACTTCTTTTTTCCATTTTTCGATTTCTTGAATTAGGGTATCTTTTCCTTCATTTACAAGGATTTCTAAGAAAATTTTAGAAACACCAACTGCTTTAGCTCCTAAAGCTAGACATTTTACAACATCTAGAGGATTACGAATACCACCACTTGCAATAATATCTATTTTATCTTTATAAGAGTAGGCGATTTCTAGACTTTCTGCTGTAGTGTATCCAATTGCTTCTAGATATGTTGATTTATCAGTTCTTCGTCCATTTTCGATTCTAGCGAAGTTTGTTCCACCCGTACCGCTGATGTCCACGGCTGGAATATTTAAATCGATTGCTAGTTTAATAGTAGCTTCGTTCATGCCAAAACCTGTTTCTTTTAAGATTACAGGAATAGGAGATTTAGAGCTGACTTCTTTTAGGTTAGCGTACCAACTTTCGAAGTTATGATCACCTTCAGGCATAACGATTTCTTGAAGAGGATTAGTATGAAGTTGAATATATTTTGCTTGTGATTTTTCAATTGCTTCTAAAACAAGTTTCGGATCTTTATCTAATCCTAAGTTTACCGAATAGCCTTTAGGATAAGCTTCTTCGTCTTCTTTACTCTTAAGAGCTGGAGAATATGATCCTGGGAAAAATTTAATTCCACATTTTTCACTAACTTCCATAAAATCTTGATTAATTTTATTACAATCTTCTCCACCAGCAGTTATAGCATTGATGAAGAATGGATATTCCCAACGATCCCCACAAACTGATGTAGAAGTATCCACATCATCTAATCCGAAAAGTGGAATACTATTGTAATCAATTGCGTATGAGTCCAAGCTAGTTACTTTTGTTTTATCAGCAAGTGCTAATCTAATATGATCTTTTTTTCTCATAATTAATCCTTTCGTAGTATGTTATAGTTTTTCTAAGTTCAGTTGTAGCTGATACTTATCGTTATTTTTTTCAAATCCTAATACAATATCACCACTACCAGAACCACTCTGTTTACCAGCAGAATGTGAGTCGATATAATTTTTCATTGCATTAGTTTCCATAGGTATTTTAGAGAAACTTTCTAAATATAATAGATTTTCTCTAAGTTTATTTATCGTATTAAGAGCATTTGATGCATCCGTTTCTACTAAATTATCTTTTAATGTTTTTACAAGGTGATTAGAAGTCTCTACAAAAACTTTAAATTCATCTTTGTAATTATCTTTATGTTGTTTCCAAAGTTTAACGTGCTCTTTCGTATCAACAGCTTTACCAGTCCATCGTGCTAAGATGCTTAAATCAGCTTTAGGATGTATTTTTTCAATAAGAAGTCCATCCCAATTTGTGTTAATTATTTCTTTAACAGTTTTATTTTGGCGAATCATTTCATTAACGAACTCGGCATTAAACTTTTGATAGAAGGTAATTCCATCGTTGATACTCGCAGCAACATCTCCCATAGATCCGCTTAGATTGTGTTTAATATTAAATAGGGCAACCAATTTGAAAATAGTTAGATCATTATATGTAATATTTTCGAATGATAATATTGCTCGAGCTATAGCGACAAGAACAGCGCCAGATGAACCTAGACCGTATTTTTTATCATCGCTATGAAGTTCATTGAAAATAGTAAGAGAAAATGTTTTATCACTATTTGTATATTTTGTTAAAAATTGGATAAATTGTTGAACTAGTGTGAAGTTACTATTTTTTTCAAAAAGGCCAACAGAAGTTTTATTAATTGTATCGAAAATAGTAGTTTTATCACTTTCTTCTATAAATACTGTAATTTTTTTAGGGACACTTGTTATTAGTGCAGAAGCGTAATCTTCTAAAATCGCATATTCACCAGCGAGATAGAGCTTACCGTATGCTACTCCATGCACAAAATTATTTTTTTCTTCCATAATTTTGAAATTTCCTCATATAATTTGTCTTGATCTTCCCTTAAGTATAGTACTTTCACATTTGGGCCAGCATCCATAGTGAAGTAACATCTATAACCTTTAGAACGTAGTTCTTTTACGATATCCATAGCCATGTAGCTTTCTTCAGTTAAGAATGAAAAACTTGGAGTAGATGTAGAAGTTGTACCATGCATAGCTAGTGCGTTACTTTCTGTAATCTCACCAATTTTTTCAAAGTCGGCTTCTTTTAGAGCTTCTTTCATTAATACAAAATCGTTTTTAGCTTTTTCTACCCAAGCACCGAATGTTGTCGATGTTTGAACACAGCGCTCCATAGCGACACGACTAGAAATTTTCTTTCTATCTTCATTAACTACAAGGACCATCATTCCGAAGTCTAGAGAGCATTCTAACTCTTCAACACTTCCATCCTCAAGCCAAGCAGCAAGTTTATAGAAGCTTCGGCATGAAGAACCAGAACCTTCTTTGGCTATTTCAACTAATTCTTTAGTAGTTTTATTTAATTTGAAATATTCATTACAAGAAAGAACTAATGCCATAGTACCACTAGAACTTGAAGAAAGTCCTGCAGCAGTAGGCACAGTATTATAACTTCTTATAGTTATAGCTTCTCGTTCAGTAGGTGTAAATTTAGAGATGAATTTAATCATCTTATCTGCTTCTTCTTGACTTTGTTTTTCGTCATTGATATAAAATTCATCAACATTGTTGTTATTTTTTTCTATTTTTGTTTTTGATAAAAGATTGTCTAATCTTAAAGAAATATTAGGATTATAAGGTAAGACAGGATCTTTAGATTTTTTCCCCCAGTATTTAACTAAGGCAATATTAGCATAACCTAAACTGTAACTATCCATGATGAATATCCTTTCTCTTTTAGTGCGTTTTGAATTTCCAGTGCATTTTCTTTTGTTTTACTAAGACTAATGCAGCATCCACCAGCGCCACCACCGGTTAGCTTGGCACCAATTGCATTATTGTTTTTACAAATTTCCACAACCTCATCATTGCTCGCATGACTTACTCCTAGTTTTCGTAGTAAATTATGAGCTTTATACATATATTGTCCGACAAGATCGATGTTTTTATTTTTTAACGGTTCAATTACTAAATCAGTGATTTCACCTAATTCAGTAATATATTTCTCGTATTTAAAATAATTATCAGCTATGTGTTTTAGAGTTTCTTTAGTGATTCCAACAACACAAGTATCGATAATCAGTAAATAACTATTTAAATCGAAATTTAACTCACTAGCTCCCTCTTTTTTAGAAAATAAAAGGGGAGTGTCACTAAGTACTTGATTTACATCAATACCGCTAGGATTTCCGTGGATAAATTTCTCGCATTTATTAGCAATTTCTCTAACATTTGGAAGTTTTTTTGCACGTGCAATAGCTATACTCAGCGCAGCAGAAGAACCTAGTCCACGCCCTACAGGAATAGTACTAGTAATATTAATTTTTGTTTTATTATCGATTCCACATGTATTAGCGATAAAGCTAAGAATCTCATCTCTTTGTTGAATTGTATCAGTTTCTTCTAAAGTGACTTCGACATTCATTTGTGGAAGTGGAATAGTAATCCCTTTATATCCATAAACGACTGCATGTTCACCGAAGAATATTGCTTTTGCGTGCGTCATAAATTTAAAAACTCCAATTTTTATAATTAAGTAGTATTTTATACTATTTAATTAAAAGATAATTAATAGTTAAAAATACTTTTATACGTACAATAATTATACTTTTAGTATTTGTTTTTGTCAAACATCGGTGCAGTAAAAAAGATGAAATTATACTAGAAATAACTTAAGTTAAAAGAAGTATAATTTCACCTTGGAATATTTTAATATGAATGGCAAGCAATACCATGTGGTTCTAAGTGTACTAAAGTTTCACAATAATAGAATTCTTTAGATAATGCTTTTTCTATTTTCACGGTAATGTCGTGACTTTGTTTAACATTTAATGATGGTTCGACAGTAACAGTAATATCGATAAAGTATAGTAAGCCATGAGTTCTACCTTTCGTATCTACTATTGATGTTACACCTTTAATATCATTTACAATATCGTTAACCTTATCTATCACTTCAGTATCAACGCCGTCAGTAAGAACGTGTGTAGATTCTTTGAAAATACTAACAGCAGTGTAAATAATAAGTAATCCAACGATTATAGCGACTACTGAATCAGCTATTGGAAGTCCGATATATGTAGCGATGATTCCTATTAATGTTCCGATAGAAACAAAAGCATCGCTAAGATTATCAAGAGCCGCAGCTTTAAGAGATTTACTTCCGATTTTTTTAGCTAGACGAATATTATAGAAATAAACTCCAAGCATAATAGCACTCGCTATAAAAGCGACAACTGCAGAAAGTAGGTTAGGTTGCTCAATCGTTCCTGAGATGATTTTTTTTATTGCATACATTACTACTTCGATCCCTGCATATAGCATAATAACTGAAGCTATTAATGTAGATATAAGCTCGGCTCTAAAGTGACCGTATAGATGATCTTCATCAGCTGGTTTTCTAGAAATTTTTAAACCGATAAGAACACAAACTGATGAAATTACATCGGTAGCGTTGTTAATCCCATCGGCAACTAAGGCTGAAGATTTAAAAAACAGACCAGCGAAAAGTTTTAAAACGGTCAGCAATAAATATGACAGAATACTAAGTTTGGCGCCTTGTTCAGCACGTTTTAATTTATCGAAAATTGAATTATTCATGGCTTCCTCCTAAAATAATGTTTTACCATTATAACAGGTTTAAAAAAATTATTCAATAGAAAAAATGTTAGTTTTAAATTAAAATTATTTCTCTATGGTGAACTTTTCGGGAAAACACTCGACTAAAGCTTTAGCCGAGTGAATATATTATATCTTTTTAGAATAGTATTTTTTGAAAGTTAAGAAAATGTATATATAAGAAAGTGCACTAAAAATTCCATAGATGTATAAGAAGTTAGTTGATACTGTTACTTCTAAAGAAAGGTATTCTGGAATTATTTTTAATTTATCTAGAATAGGTATTAGAACAAATGACAATTCAAATATAATTAGTGATGATATATAAATAAACCACTTATTTTTATCTGTTTTTTTATAAATTAGTAGGTATAAGCAAATTAATGAACCTAATACCAATAAAGTTATAGATAATATTGTTAGAATTGGTTGGATAGTTCTAGAAAATATAGAAGGTGCTAAAGAACTAATAATCAGAATTAAAAGATAGACTAAAGAAAATCTAAATATTTTCATTTTGTTTTCCTTTGGCAGTTCTGCAATTATTGATGAAGATAATTTGTTTATATCATTTCCAAAAACATCAGTAAAGTTTTTTCCTTGTTTTTGATATAGAATCAAATCTTGTAATATTTCTAGTAATTGAATTTCTAGAGCAGATTCATTTTTTGTAGTATTTTTTATTCGACAAGTGACTAAAAGTTCTTCATAATATTTCTTATTATCTTCATTAAGTTGTAATCTAAGTTCGTTATTGTGTTTTAGTAAGTTAGCTGTATTCATAGTGCATCCTCCTTGCTAATATTATTTATCTTTCATAATTTCTGTAATTGTTGTACTTATATTTCCCCATATATCTTTAAATGAATTTATATATTCTTTACCTTGAACAGTAATAGAATAATATTTTCTAGGAGGTCCAAAGTTACTTTCTTTCAAATAACTAGTGACTAAATTCTCTTTTTCTAGTTTTAATAGTAGGGGATATATAGTTCCTTGAGCAACCATGTCAAGTCCATAATTAGAGAGCTGTTCAGTTATTTCATAGCCATACATTTCTTTGTTTTTAATTAACTGTAATATGCATGCTTCTAATGTGCCTTTTAGTATTTGAGAAGTGTTAATTTCCATTTTGAAACCTCCTTTCTTGGTTTTATAGTTATTAATATGAAAGTTAAAAATTCGCGCTATCTTGTTAAACATAATAGTACCATAAACTGAGTATCTTGTAAAGCAAAATAGCGGTATGTGAGATTATAAACTTACTATGAAAAATTATATATATATAAAGTAAGTGAAGATAATATATGGGAAAATTTATATTAAACTATTGTATTTTTATTGAATTGAATGATTTACTGTTATAGAAATGGTATAATATAATAAAAAATAAAGGAGTATAAGTATGTCTACAATAACTTTTTCAATTTGGCAATTATTTAAAGAAAATAGCAATGGAATACGATGGAAAAACCCTGTTAGGGAAGATTTCCCTAGCGAATTTGATGAGAATTTAGATTCAATAAAGGGGATTAATCATGTATCAATATTTAGCGATGATAATTATATTTTTTTTGTGATAGAATCAGGAAGTTTAGAACCTAGAGATGAATATGTTATTGATAAAAAATCTAAAAAGAAAAGAAAAAACCCTAAAAAAGAAACTGAAATTGAATTGTTAAAACAAATATTTGCATATTATGATTTTAATTCGAATTTATTATATTTGTCAGATGTAAGGAACAAAAGAACTTTCGAAGATATTATACGAAAAATTACAAGTGGAAACTTTATGATTAAAGGAATCTATGAAGAAAAAGAAACATTCCTTAAATTGCTTAGAAATGTAGAAGAAATTAAATTCACCTCAAAAAATAATCTTTTCTCGGAAGATTCAGAGAAAAGAAAGGCATTGATTGATTTAGTTGGAACTAATGAAATTACTGATTTAACACTGGATATAAAGGCTAATTCACATAGATTCAATCCTATTAATCTTTTAAATAAATTAATAAAGGAGGAGAAAGATTATGCAATTAGTGGTTTGTTAATACGTGGTAGTGATGAGAGTGGATTTGAACATGTATATAATCAACAAACTTTTATAAAAAAAATAACTGTTGAGGCAGAAAAATATTCAGGTAAATTTTATGCAGAGGATGTTAAAATAAATCTTCAAAGAAAGATTAAGGAGCTTACTGATGTTAAAACTAAGTAAAAAAGATAGAAGGATATTTTGGAGTACAATAATCATATGTCTGGTTTCATCTTATTGTTTAAAAAGTATTTTTTTTGCAAAAAATGAATTCATAATTACAATATTAACTGTTATTATTGGTTTTATATTATCAGCAATTGCAATAATTTTTTCTTCTTCATTAAGGAAAGAGTTATACGATCAAAAATCTAAAGGTTATGTATCACTCTGGCATAGACTGATTTCAATTTGTTACAGTATTTTTAAAATTAATTTACTTTTTGTGGGAGCTATCGCAATTTTACCAGCATATGTTCCAAACTGGATTATTATGGGATTATTTATTAATTCAATTGTTGAGTTAATATTCGTAATACATATATTATTTAGATTATTATCCGTTGAGATAGTTTAATAAAAAATTTACTAAGTAATTTTTAGTAACTTTTACTCCGGAAAAATATAAGAAACAAAAAAGACAAGGCTTAAAAACCTTGTCTTAATCATTATACCAGCAGCCGGGGTCGAACCGGCACGATGTTGCCATCGCTGGATTTTGAGTCCAGTGCGTCTGCCAATTCCGCCATGCTGGCATATGTCTATGATAACACACATAAAATACTTTGTCAATTTCAGTACAAGGTATAAAGTAGGATTCTAGATAATAATTTTTGATAAATAATAGGGATTTTTGATAGATTTTATTTATGTTTTAGTTTTAGATTGTATAATATGATAGTTAGATTATGTAAAGAAGTGTTTTATGAGTTTATTATTATATAATTTATTTTAACTAATCAAATAAAAAATGTAAGGGTACAACATTATGCTTGTGTTTACAAGGATAGTCAAGTGTGAAACAATGTAAAATAAGTGTTTTTAGTTGACAAATTAAAATATTTTTTCTAATAGTATATTGTAAAACGATAATATATGTAGTATAATATAGTAGTATATAGAATTATAAAAATATTAATGTTATTTTTATAAAGGAGTGTGAGTGCTGGTGGTAGTTACGTTGTTTACATCGCCTAGTTGTACTTCTTGTAGAAAAGCAAAAGCTTGGCTTATAGAAAATGATATAGACTTTGTGGAAAGAAATATTTTTTCAGAAGCTCTAACAACAGATGAAATTAAAGATATTTTATCTATCACAGAGCACGGAACAGAAGATATAATTTCCTTTAGATCAAAAACGTTCCAAAAATTAAACTTGGATATCGAAAGTATGTCTATTCAGCAGTTATATAAAGTTATTCAAGATAATCCAGGAATGCTTAGACGACCTATCATTGTTGATGATAAGAGATTACAAGTTGGGTATAATGAAGATGAAATAAGAAGATTTCTTCCAAAGGAAATAAGAGTAAATCAATTAAAACAAATAAAAAATATGGTTAAGTAAGTACGCCCTGATACTACTTTTACCGATTAATTTAAAGGTTGATATTAGGTATCAGCCTTTTTTTATGAGAAGATACTCAACAATAATACTGTAAAGTGTTTAACAAAAATAAAAGAAAGAGGTACTTAATGGAAAAAGAAGATATTAAATTTATTACAGGAGAGATTCATTTCCTAGAATTAGTAGAGAAGAAGAGTTCATCGTTAGTATTTAAAGGTCCTAATGAAGAAGAAATAAGCTGTAACGAATCTGACGTTGAAAGTTTAGAGGATTATGAAATTGGAGAAGAGTATTCAATGTTCGTATATCCTTCACGTAGTGGGAAATTATTCGCTACACCAAATATACCAGAAGTAACTTATGGTGATTATGCATTTAGTAAAGTTGTAAAAGTTGAGGAAGATAGAGTAGGACTTGATATTGGGTTCTCTCGTGAAATTCCACTTTTGGGAGAAGACTTGCCTAAGTTAAGAAGTGTTTGGCCAAAAGAAGGAGACGAGCTATTTATCACACTTCGTCGTGACTTCAGTGGTCAATTATTCGCTCGTTTAGCAACAGAAACTATCGTAGCATCATTATATTCGAAAGCTACTAAGAGTATGAAAAACAAGAATATTGAAGCTTATCCTTATCGTTTGATGCGTGTAGGAACATTCTTACTAACAAAAGATGGTTATAAAGTTTTCGTTCATGAAAGTGAACGTGAGAAAGAACCACGTCTTGGTGAGAAAGTGACTCTACGTGTTATAGGAGTTAAAGATAACGGAGAAATCAACGGTTCATTCTTACCGCGTGCACATGAAAGGATGGATAGCGATGGTCAAGCTATAATGGACTATATTGAAAATAACGGTTATTGCGAATTTACTGATAAATCAGATCCAGAAGAGATTAAAGCAGTATTTGGAATGAGTAAAGGAAGCTTTAAACGTGCGGTAGGAAGACTGTTCAAGAATAAATTAATTATGATTGAAGAAGACGGGTTATATAAACGTAAAGGAAGATAAAACTATGAAAAAAATAAAATTAGATAAAAATGCATTATTAGGTGGAATTGTTTTAGAAAACGAAAGATATCAAGTAGTTCACATGAATCTGAAAACAGGGAACCAAACAGACTCATATAGTAATGATAAAAATATCTTATTACTAAACATCAGCGGAAAAATTACAGTTTCTTTTGAAGAAGAAGTAGAACCTGTAAATGAATTTGAACTATTAGAAATTCCAGCAGGAGTAGAACATGTGATTACATGTCTACAAGATGCACAGATTTTTGTAGTTAAACTATAAATTACATACGGTGGCTTAAATGGTATTTCTTTTTAGGCCACTATTATTTTAGAAAATTGAATTGAGGAATATGATGGAAGTACAATTTTTAGGTACAGGAGCAGGGCTTCCTGCAAAGTTTAGAAATACACAGAGTTTTGTTTTTAATTTTATGCAAGAATTGAAAGAGTGTTGGATGTTTGATTGTGGAGAAGCAACACAGCACCAGATTCTAAGAACAAATATTAAACCGACAAAAATAACTAAAATTTTTATTAGCCATCTTCATGCGGATCATGTCCTTGGATTAATAGGCTTTTTATCATCTAGAAGTTTCCTTTTAGACACAAATGCTTCAGATGTTACTATATATGGACCAATCGGGATTAAAAATTTTATAGAAAATAACATGATGTTCACACATTGTTCACTTTCTTATAGGGTAGAATATATTGAAATTTCTAGTGAACAGTGTATAATAGATAATAAAACTGTGGCTGTTTTTAGTTACCCATTAGCTCATAATATTGAATGTTTTGGATATAAAATTTTATTCAAAAAACAAAAAGGGAGCTTGGATGCAGATAAACTGAAAGAATTGGGAATTATGCCAGGGCCGTTTTATAGAGAAATTAAAGAAGCAGATACTTTTGAATTTAATGGAAAAGTGTATAATTCAAGCGAATTTTTATCTGAAGATAAACCTGAAAAAGAGATTTCGATTATACCAGATACTAGATACTTTGATGGTTTAGGGGAGTTTGTTAAAAACAGTAACATTATTATTTCAGAGTGCACTTATTTACTTAAAGAAGATGCACACCATGCGAGAAAAAACTATCATTTAAGTATTTTAGATATTGAGAAAATAATATCACAAAGTAAGGTTGAGAGTTTATATTTAACACATATTAGTGCTAGATACGATAGAAATATTGAAAAAGAGGCTATAGAATCATTATGTGATAAATGTAATGTGAAGATAGCACATGATCTAGAAGAATATAGTTTGTAAAAATGTAGAGGAGATTGTGAAAATGAATTTAGAAGAAAAAACTATTGAAGTTGAAAAAATATTTAAGGGGAAAGTTTTAGATGTAGAAGTACATACAGTAACTTTACCTAATGGAGAAACTTCAAAACGTGAGCTGATAAATCATAGGGGTGCTGTAGCAATATTAGCTTTAACAAAAAATGATGAAGTCGTTCTTGTTGAACAATATAGAAAAGCGATAGAAGCAGTAACTTTAGAAATCCCAGCAGGGAAACTAGAACCAGGTGAAGATAACAAAAAATTATCTGCTATTAGAGAATTACGAGAAGAAACTGGCTATGTAGTAGAAGAAGAAAGATTAGAAAAACTATGCGATGTTCACGTAGCATTAGGATATAGTTCTGAGTTAATTACAATCTACTATGTTGATAATTTAGAATATGCTGGAGAAATAGATCCAGATGATGATGAATTTATTAATTTAAGAAAATATAAAATCGAAGAAGCGTTCAAGCTTTTAGATGATAATGTTATAACTGACAGTAAGACTATGCTTGCATTAGCTTACTTAAAAAATAGGAAAGGCGCGAAATAGTATATGAGTATTTATGATGAAATAATTAAAATTATTCAAAAATCTCCTTACAAGTTAACACCTCAAAGGGAAAAGATTGTAGAGATTTTAGTTGAGAACGAAGATAAACATCTTAGTGCAGAGGAATTATATTTTATTTTAAAAGAAAAAACACCAGATATTGGTATAGCTACCGTTTATAGAACTCTAGATATTTTTTATGAATTAAAAATATTAGAAAAAATATCTTTCAGCAATGGTGTTTCTAAATATCATTTGAGACAATCTGTAGATGACGAACTTCATCATCATTTAATATGCACTAACTGCAATAGCATCGAAAAAGTATCTAATCCTATATTTAACAAACTTATTGAATATATGAAAAAAGAGTACTCTTTTGAAGTGCAAGATAACTCATTATCATTTTATGGAACTTGCGCTAATTGTAAAAATAAAGGTGAAAATTAATGTTTTTTGATAAATTAGAGAAAATATTATTACTTATCTCTAGTGTAGTTTATATTGCATATATCGGATTTGTTGGTAGTATGATCAACCTATTTCGAGAATATGCAGGAAATGAATATTTAAGAAACAAGATTGTTGATCAGATTCGTGAACAAACACGTCTTACACAAGATAGTGCTAACGTATCAACGAAGGATATGCACTTTATTTTCCAAGTGATGGGGCAACTAGCTTGGGTATATTTCGCACTTTTAATAGTTTTATTTTTACTATTATTATTTGTGATTTGTAAAAAAGGTATAAACCACAACATAGTCGCATTTCTATTCTTAGTGTACAGTATCTTATTGTTGATTTTTAGTTTAGGTATATTATTTATTAGTTGTATAATATATTTCTTCTTGGGATTAAGAATAATATTAATAAGAAATTCAGAAAAATATAAGCGTGAAGCATAATTTCCGAGGAATTCAGTTTCTTCGGAAATTTTTTTGTAAAATTTTTGTAAAAATATAAGTATGTTGAAGTAATATGATAGTAAAATATTATAAAATATCAAGAAATATGACAAGAATGTCGGTATTAACAGAATAGTAAATTGAAATACATTTAATCTATACTGTTAGTATTCTTTAGAGATAGATAGTATCTATCAAATGATAAATATTAAATAAAAGCGAAAAAAATACTATACTTATTTAGAGTTTTTTTAGGAAATATCAGTTTGCAAAAAATGGGCAAAGCTAATATAATTCTTAGTATAATTTATTTTTTAGGAGGACTTATGAAAAATAAAGTTATTAAGATTTTAAAACGATTAGCAATAGTGTTAGTAACCTTGCTATTGTTGGTAGGAGGTTATGGATACTATTTTGTTCATAAATCTTTACCAATAGTAGAAGGGAAGACAGAATTAAAGATATTAGACAAGAGTGTGAAGATATCGCGAGATAAAAATGGAATTCCCACAGTTGAGGCAGAAAATGATAGTGATCTATATAAAGCTCAGGGTTATATTCATGCTCAAGATAGATTATTTCAAATGGATTTAGCTAGAAGACAAGCGAGTGGTAGACTTTCTGAAGTAGTAGGCGAAGCAGCATTAGAAAATGATAAGAAATTTCTAGTTTTTTCTTTAAGGAAAGCAGCAGAAGAATCTTATAAGGATTATTCAGAAGAAGCTAAAAAAATATTAGAAAATTATTCTCAAGGTGTTAATGCATTTATAGAAGAAGCGAAGAAAGAGAATAAATTACCTTATGAGTTTTCTTTATTAGGTTACTCTCCTGAGAGTTGGACACCTATCGATTCATTGACGGTTGGTAAATATATGGCATATGATTTAGGCGGACACTGGGATCACTTAGGTTTTAATAACTGGATTTTAAATAATTTAGGAGAAGAGAATTTAAAACAATTACTTCCTGATAGTTTTTCAAAAAATAAAGATAATGATGAAATCATAAAAGCAAATCTAGGGTTAGATGTTAGTATTGATAAAGAAACGGCAAAAACTGAGAGACCACCGATGGAAAATGGTAGTAATGACTGGGTTGTTTCTGGTAAGAAAACTAAATCTGGTAAGCCGTTATTGGCAGATGATCCTCATTTAGGACTAGGTACTCCATCGGTTTGGTATCAGATGTCACTTTCAACACCAAATAATAAAGTTTCAGGGGTCATTTTCCCAGGAGTGCCGGGTATTATTCTTGGTCATAATGAACATATAGCATGGGGAGTTACGAATTTTGGACCAGATGTTCAAGACCTTTATATTGAAAAACGACAAGAGAATAATCCATATAAATTTAAATATGATAATGAATATTATGATGCTAAAGTTGATAAGTATTCAATAAAAGTAAAAGGAAAAGACGCTGTTGATTTTGAGGTTGTTAATACGAAGCACGGTCCAATAATTGATCAATTGTTGAAACCATTAGGAAATAAAGATACGAGTTTTTCAATGCAGTGGACAGCACTTGAATCCACACAAGAACTAGAAGCTATCTTAAATATCGATAAAGCGAAAAATTGGCAAGAATTTGAAAAGTCATTAGAAAAATTCAAGGCACCAGCTCAAAACTTTGTTTTTGCGGATAATGAAGGAAATATAGCTTATAAATCAAATGGTAATGTACCTATTAGGAAAAAGGGTGATGGGAATCTTCCTGTTCCAGGTTATAGTAGTGATTATGGATGGAGTGGTTATGTTTCATATGATAAATTACCGAAACTTGTTAATCCAGAAGAAGGTTTTATTGCGACAGCGAATACTGAAACTGTGAAAACTGATTATCACACATCAAACGTTTGGGCACAGCCATATAGAAAAGCTCGTATAGATGAAGTATTATCAAAGAAAAATAATTTAACAGTTGATGATATGAAGAAACTTCAAATGGATACAAAAAATCTATATGCACAAGAATTTTTACCAAGCTTCTTGAAAAATATAAATGTTGATAAAATTTCTAAAAAAGAAATAGTCGATAAACTAAAATCATGGAATAATGTAGACGAGAAAGATGAAGCAGCTCCTTTAATTTTTGATCTGTGGATGAAAAAAATCCAATCTTATATACTAAAAGACAAGATGGATGCAGATGTTTACAAATTTATGCCTCATAAAGAGAGTTATGTAGATAAGGTACTTAGAGATAGTTTAAACGGTAAAAAAGTAAATCTTATTGAGGAGAAAAATGGACTTCAAGAAGTATTAACAAACAGTTTAAATGAAACTATAACTGAATTGGAAGGTAAATATGGGAATAACGTATCTAAATGGAAATGGGGAGAGGCGCATAAATTAGGATTTAGACATCCCCTTTCTAAATCTTCAGCACTATTAGCATATTTCTTAAATCCGAAAGAATATCCTATTTCAGGTTCTAAAGTTACAGTTCAAGCAGCGAAACAAAACGAAGAAGGACTTGTAAACCACGGTGCTTCTTGGAGATTTGTTTATGACTTTGAGACTAAAACAGGACATCATATTGTTGGACCTGGTCAAAGTGGACATTTCTTAAGTAATAATTATGATGACCAAATAGAAAAATGGGTAAAAGGAGAATATACGAGTGAATCTATAGGAAATATTCCTAAGGATAAAGTATTGGAACTAGTACCTAAAAAATAATAAAAATAATGGAAAGTAATAAAGTTTTCTTGTTGCTTTCCATATTTTAATAGAAAAAATATATAATATTATAAAAATAATTTGAATAAAGAAAAAAATCTGATATAATGAGGGTAAGAAGTAGGGCAGTGGTTTGAAGAAGGAATACGCTCTGAGAAGAGAAATGGCGGTGCGAATCCGTCCGACTACTTGTTATGACATCTATTTTTATAGGTGTCTTTTTTTATTTAATTAATAACAAAATAATAAACATCATGTTATAATAAAATTATAAACAGTAAAATGGAAAATAAATAGGAGAGAAAATGAACGTTAGAGAAAACTTTGAGACTATAACAAAAGAGATAGCTGAAACTTGTAAAAGAGTCGGTAGAAATATTGATGAAGTGAAATTAATAGCCGTAACTAAATATGTTACAGATGCTAGAGTTGAAGAAGCGATAGAAGCTGGAATTACAGATTTTGCTGAAAATCGTCCTCAAAATTATGTTGAGAGAAAAAGTAAATATTCTGATAAGATTTGGCATTTAATAGGAAGTTTGCAAACTAGAAAAGTACGTGATGTAATTAACGAGGTTGACTATTTCCATGCTCTAGATAGAGATAGCTTAGCAAAGGAAATCGAAAAACGTGCAGAAAAAGAAATCAATTGTTTCGTACAGGTTAATGTTTCTGGTGAAGAAAGTAAACATGGATTAACAGCGGAAGAAACACTAGAGTTTATAAAATCATTAGAACAATATTCAAAAATAAAAGTTGTCGGACTTATGACTATGGCGCCTTTTGTTGAAGATGAAGAAATACTACGTAATTGCTTTAGAAAATTAAGACAGTTACGCGATGAAGTAAAAGGGTTGAACTTACCATATGCACCATGTGAGTTTTTATCTATGGGTATGAGTAATGACTATAAAATTGCAATCGAAGAAGGTGCGACTCATATACGAGTTGGGACTGCTTTGGTAGGTTGTGAATTAAAATAATAATATGAGGAGGGGTAGTATGCAAAGAGTAATAAATGTAGGTGATTTAGTCGTTACGATTAAGTACAAAAGGAAAATGAAAAACATTTATTTAAAAGTCGAAAAAAACGCTAATGTTGTAGTTAGTGCCCCTCCAAGAACACCTAATTATATTATAAAAAAATTGATTCAAGAAAATATTGATGAAATCAAATTAAGAAGAAACAACATATTAATGAATGGACATACTGTGAAAAGTTATGTATCAGGAGAAAAACACTTTGTTTTCGGTAAAGAATATACACTCGATGTGAAAATTGGTAGAAAAAATTCCGTGTCTTTATGTGATGATAAACTTATCCTAAGTATTAAAGATGAAGATCAAGATAGAGAACAAATAGTTGCGAGAGAACTTAGAAAAATGCTTTATGATATGGGATTGAAGTTCATCAACAAACATGAAAAAATTATGGGTGTTCATGCTGAACAATTTAGAATCAAAAAGATGAAAACGCGTTGGGGTACATGTAATATTGAAGCGAAAAGAATCTGGATAAACTATGAACTTGTAAAATATCCGATTGAATGTTTAGAACATATTATAGTTCATGAACTAACGCATCTGTTAGAAACTAATCACACACCGAGATTTTATACATTGTTAGAGAAATATTATCCTAACTATAAGAAAAATGATAAAGTTATAAAAGAATTTAGTAAAATATTAAATGGTAGATAGGGGAAAAATTAGAAGTATTACAATTTTTTTGAAATTTAGTATTAAATTGTCTGTAGTTTGAAATTTTTTTGAAACTATGTAAATTACTTTTGAAAACAATAATTTAGATGTGTAATTATTGACTTTTTACACTATTTACTATATAATTAATCAAGAGTTTTTAGTATTTTTATACTAACATTTTTGATGATACTTAAAAGTATTTTTGGAGGAAAAATAAATGTCACAAATTTTAAATAAAGAAGATGGAAAAGTAGTTATCGCTTTTTCAGCAACAAAAGAAGAATTTGCGAAAGGATTAGATCAAGCATTCAAACGTGCAGTTAAACGTGTTAACGCACCTGGATTCAGAAAAGGTAAATTACCAAGAGCCGTATTTAACAAAATGTATGGTGAAGAAGCATTATACCAAGATGCAGTTGATTATGTATTACCAAGAGCTTACACTAAAGCTATCGACGAATTAGAAGTTTCACCATTAGCTATGCCTGATATCGATGTTAAAGAAATCAGCAAAGAAGAAGGTGTTAAATTCGAAGCAGTAGTTACTGTTAAACCAAACGTTGAATTAGGTGAATACAAAAACCTTGGATTAGAAAAAGACTCAGTAGAAGTAACTGATGCTGATGTAGAAGAAAGATTAGATAGCTTATTAAGCCGTCAAGCTGAATGGCAAATCAAAGAAGGAGAATCTAAAAAAGGTGATATCGTAGTTATCGACTTTAAAGGATTCATCGGAGACGAAGCTTTCGAAGGTGGAGAAGCTAAAGGTTACGAATTAGAATTAGGATCAGGTTCATTCATCCCTGGATTCGAAGAACAATTAGAAGGAAAAGTTGCACCAGTTGACACAGTTGTTAACGTAACATTCCCAGAAAACTACCAAGTAGCTGACCTAGCTGGTAAAGAAGCTAAATTTGAAGTTACAGTTCACGACGTAAAAGAAAAAGTTTTACCAGAATTAACTGACGAATTCGTTAAAGAATTCTCTAAAGAAGCAGCTTCAACAGTAGCTGAATACAAAGAAAAATTAAAAGAAGAAATCAAATTAGAAAAAGAAAACTTAGCAGAAAAATCTTATTCTGATAAAGTAATTTCTACAGCTGTAGAAAATGCAAAACTTTCTGTACCAGAAAAATTAGTAGAACAAGAAGTTGACTCTATGTTTGAACAATTCACTGGAAACTTATCTCGTCAAGGATTATCATTTGATTTATACCAACAATTCACTGGAAAAGGTGAAGCTGAACTTAAAGCTGAAATGAAATCTGACGCAGAAAACAAAATCAAAACTTCATTCGTATTAGGTGAAATCGCTGAAGTAGAAAAAGTTGAAGTAACAGACGCTGATATCGATGCAGAAGTTAAAGAACTTGCTACTATGTACAACATGACTGAAGAAGGAATCAAACAACGTATTAGTGTTGAAGACTTACGTGGTGAGTTAGTAATCCAAAAAACTGTTGATTTCTTAAAAGCTAACAACTAATTTTAGCAAATCATCCTTAAGCATATAGAGTGTCTAACATTCTATATGCTTTTTTTAAAAGAAGATAGATTTAGGAAAAGGAGTTGAGAATATGTCAAGAGGGAAAAATATTAATATGTTCTTAATGGAGGGCGATGTAACGAGTTCTATTAAATGTACGCTATCTAATTGGACAGGTGTAATTTACAAAATACCAAGAACAAAACTAAAATCAGAATTGATTAGACAGAGACAACATTTAAAGTATAGTGGAATATATTTCTTAATAGGTAAAAGTGGTAAAGAGGATAAGAATCTTGTTTATGTCGGTCAAGCTGGGAATAGGAAAAACGGAGAGGCACTTTTATTAAGGTTATTGGAGCATACTAAAGATGGAAAGATGGATTTCTTTAATGAGGTAATAGTTTTAACAACGGATACTAATATCTTTGGGCCTACAGAATTGAATTATCTTGAAAATAAATTTGCAGAAAAAATTAAATTTGCAGATAGATATATATTGAAAAATCAAAATGAACCGAATATAGGAAATGTTACAGAAGAAAAAGAATCTGAGTTAATTGAAATTCTTTCTAATAGTGAAATGATAATAGGTACATTAGGGCACAAATTATTTATTCCAACTTTAAACAAAGATGCACATGATGAGGAAGTTGTAGAAGATAAAGATCTATTATTTTTAAGTAGAAAAATTAGAAAAAGTAATCTTCAAATTGAAGCAAAATCTAAAAGAACAAATGAGGGATTTGTAGTTTTAAAAGGAAGTATGATTTCTTTAGACGATTTAAAAACTATGCCTAAATTAATTAAAAAATTACGTGATCAATTAATCGCGTCTGGAATAATAAAAGACGGAATTCTAAAAGAAAATCAATTGTTTACAAGTGCTTCTTATGCGGCAGCATTTGTATTAGGGACTAATGCTAATGGATTAACACATTGGAAAACAAAAGATGGACAGACTTTAAAGGAATTAGAAGGAAATTAAAGAGGTAATTCTAAGTATGGACGAGTATATTAAAATCCTAGAGCAAGAATTTTCTCTAATAAAGAGTGGATTCAAGAAACAAGAAAATAGAGCATTAGCTGATTATAAAAATAATGATAGAGCTTATATTAAGAAGTTAGCTTTCTTATCCTATGAGTCAAAAGTATATCAAGTTAGAATGTATGGTGTATTTCTTTTCGGATATTTATCAGATGATAGAGCTATCCTAACTTTTATGCGAGATAAAGTATCTAAAGATGATAATTGGAGAGTACAAGAGGTTCTTGCGAAAGCATTCGATGAATATTGTAAAAATAAAGGTTATGAAAATTCAATCTCTGTAGTTGATGAGTGGTTAAGTTCTGATAATCCAAATACTAGAAGGGCAGTCACAGAAGGATTACGAATATGGACTAGTAGACCATATTTTAAAGAAAATCCACAAGAAGCAATAAAAAGAATAGCACCATTAAAAGAAGATGCTAGTGAATATGTAAGAAAATCAGTAGGAAATGCATTAAGAGATATAAGTAGAAAATTTCCAGAATTAATAAAAGAAGAATTAAAAACTTGGAATTTAGAAACAAAAGAAATCAAACAAGTATATAAATTAGCGAGTAGGTTTGTTGTGGAGTAAGTATTTTTGAAATAAGGTTTATTGTGTATTATAATTTTTTGCAGTATAATGGAACTAATGAGAGATGTCTATCCTCCTCCCCCATTTTTATTTTTTTGGAGGGGGGTCGACATCTCTTTTTATTTTACGCATATGTAGCCCTATGTGTCTTTTTTTATGTACACTTTATGTGTTATAATGGTAAGGATAATATAAGAAATTAGGAGATGAAAATGGGAAATAGTGTTAAAGAAAATTATGAAACAATTCAACGTTCAGAATTACATAGAAAAATCTGGGCGATTGCTGATGATGTGCGAGGCGCAGTAGATGGTTGGGATTTTAAACAGTATATATTAGGTATACTATTCTATAGATTCATCTCAGAAAATATGAGAGATTATTTTAATAAAGCTGAGCGTGAAGCAGGGGATGTAGATTTTAATTATGCTGATATAAGTGATGATGAAGCATTAAAATATTTTAAATCAGGAACTGTTGAAGAAAAAGGATTTTTCATTTTACCGAGCCAACTCTTTGAAAATATTGTAAAAAATATTAATCCAAAGATGGAATTAAATGCTAAATTAAAAGAGATTTTTGACAGTATTGAAGGAAGTGCCATAGGAACTGATTCTGAAGAAGATTTTAAAGGATTATTTAGAGATGTTGATGTAAAAAGTGATAGATTAGGGGAAACAGTAACGGAAAAAAATATAAAGCTAACTAGTATTTTAGTAGGTATTAGTGAACTTAATTTTGGAAATTTTGAAGACAATCACATTGATGCTTTCGGAGATGCTTATGAATATTTAATTTCTAATTATGCATCTAATGCAGGTAAATCTGGTGGAGAGTTCTTCACTCCTCAGACAGTGTCGAGACTGCTAGCTAAAATAGTAGTTGATGGAAAAGAAAAAATTAATAAAGTGTACGACCCGACATGTGGAAGTGGTTCGTTATTATTACAAATGAGAAAGTTTGAAGGTGTAGAAATAGAAGAAGGTTATTACGGTCAAGAAATTAACTTAACTAACTACAACTTAGCTCGTATGAATATGTTCTTACACAATGTAAACTATAATGATTTTTCTATTAAACGTGGAGATACATTATTAAATCCTCAGCATGGAGAAGAGAGGCCATTTGATGCTATAGTATCAAACCCACCGTATTCTATAAAATGGATAGGTGATGCGGATCCAACATTAATTAACGATGAACGTTTCGCACCAGCGGGGAAACTTGCTCCTAAATCATATGCGGACTATGCGTTTATTATGCATTCACTTAGCTATTTATCAAGTAAAGGGAGAGCGGCTATAGTTTGCTTCCCGGGTATTTTCTATAGAAAAGGTGCGGAGAAAACTATTAGAAAATATTTAGTAGATAATAACTTTGTTGATTGTGTTATTCAACTTCCAGATAATCTATTCTTTGGTACATCGATTGCTACATGTGTATTAGTATTAGCGAAAAATAAAACTGAGAATAAAACTTTATTCATAGATGCATCCAAAGAATTCAAAAAAGAAACAAATAATAATATATTAGAAGAAAAAAATATAGATAACATCATTGAAGAGTTTAGAAATAGAGCAGATGTGGAACACTTTTCACGTTATGTAGATAATAGTGAAATAGAGGAAAATGATTATAATTTATCAGTATCAACATATGTAGAAAAAGAAGACACTAGAGAAAAAATTGATATTAAAGTATTAAATAAAGAAATTGCTGAAACTGTGAAAAAAATTGATGAACTGCGTGCATCTATAGATGAGATAGTTAGGGAGCTAGAGAGCGATGAATAATGAAATTAGTTTTTTAATGTATTCTTTAGATGAAGAAAATGTTAGTGTTAATGTAAGAGTATCTGAAGATACTATATGGATGACTCAGAATGCACTTGCTGAACTATTTGGAATTGATAGAACAGGAGTAGGGAGACATTTAAAGAATATTTTTGAAGAAGGAGAACTTGACAAAGAAGTGGTATGTGCAAATTTTGCACACACCACAAAACATGGTGCTATAGAAGGAAAAGAACAGGTTAGGGATTTAAAATATTATAATCTTGATGCCATCATTTCAGTCGGATATAGAATAAATTCTAAAAAAGCGACTGCCTTTCGAATTTGGGCAACAAGCGTATTAAAAGAGTATATGATAAAAGGTTTTGCTATGGATGATGATCGCTTAAAACAAGGGACTTCTTTGTTTGGTAATGATTATTTCAAAGAACTTTTAGAACGTATTCGTGATATTCGTTCAAGTGAAAAAATATTTTATCGTCAAGTATTAGACTTATTCGCAACTTCAATTGATTATGATGGAAATAGTGAAGAAGCTAAGAAATTCTTTGCCACTGTACAAAATAAAATGCATTATGCAATACATCATCATACGGCAAGTGAGTTAATATTTGATAGAGTAGATGGCGGTAAAGAATTTATGGGACTAACTGCCTTTAAAGGAGAATTACCAACATTAACAGAAGCTAAAACAGCTAAAAACTATTTAAGTGAAAAAGAATTACGTAGTTTAAATCAGCTTGTATCTGGATATTTAGACTTTGCAGAAAGACAAGCAGAACGAGAAGTAGCTATGACAATGGCAGATTGGATAAAACATGTAGATAATATATTACGAGCAACAGGTGAAGATGTATTAGAAAATGCAGGAAAAGTATCACGAAAACAAATGGAAAAAAAGGTGGAAGAAGAATATAAAAAATATTCAGAGCACACTTTAACACAAGTAGAACAAGACTATTTAGAAGAAATTAAAAACATAGAAATAATAGCAAAGAAAGGAGGAAAATAGATGACTAACATATTAGAATTACTTAAGAATGAAAAAGTGGAATGGAAAAAGTTAGGGGAAGTATTCGATACAAGAACAGGATATACTCCATCAAAAAAAATAAAAGAATATTGGGAAAATGGCGCAGTAAATTGGTTTACTATTGAGGATATCAGAAAAAAAGGTAGAAATTTAAATGCTGCTAATGTTAAGATATCAGAAAAAGCTGTTAAAAAGGAATTATTTAAAAAGGATTCTTTAATACTATCAATAATAGGTACGATAGGGGAATATGCTTTAATAGATATTGATTTTGTAGTTAATCAGCAATTTATGGTATTTACCCTAAATAATTGTTATAAAGAATTAGTAAATATGGAATTTATTAAGTATTATTTTAGTAAAATATCGGAATATTGTAAAAATAATACAAGACAATCTAGTGTTCCAACTGTAGATACAGATGCAGTTTTAAGACAAGAAATCCCAATTCCTTCACTAGAAACTCAAGAAAAAATAGTAAAAATACTTGATAAATTCACAAATTATGTTACGGAACTTCAGTCGGAACTTCAGTCGGAACTTCAGTCACGTACTAAACAATATACTTATTATAGAGATAAGTTATTAAGTGAAGAATACTTGAATAAAGTGACAAGGGAAATGGAAGAAAATAGAAGATTAAATATAGTTACACTTGGAGAAATCGGTGAATTTACCAGGGGGAATGGATTGCAGAAAAAAGATTTTCAAGAAGAAGGAAATCCAGTTATTCATTACGGGCAAATTTATACTAAATACGGTTTCACTGCAGATGAGGTTTTATCGTATGTTAATGACGTAATTTTTTCTAAGTTAAGAAAAGCTCGGAAAAATGATATTTTAATCGCCACTACTTCAGAAAATATAGAAGATGTTGGAAAAAGTGTTGTTTGGCTTGGTGAAGAAGAAATTGGTTTTTCAGGTGATATGTATAGTTATCGTACGGAACAAAATTCAAAATATATCGCATATTATTTCCAAACAAATGCTTTCCAAAGACAGAAGGAGCGAAAAGTCACTGGTACAAAAATGGCAAGAATACATGGAGATGATATGGAAAAATTTGAGATTCCACTTCCACCTCTTTCGCTTCAAAATAAAATAGTAAAAGTATTGGACAAGTTCCAAGTATTGTTGTCAGATACAAAAGGATTGATACCTGAAGAAATCGAACAGCGACAAAAACAATATGAATATTATCGAGAAAAACTCTTGACATTTGATACGATTTCTGATAGATTCGATTCGATTCGATTCGATTCGATTCATAACTAGTGTATACTATGATATTTTATTAGAAGTTGCTAAAATAGTCGAAGTAGACATTGAAGATAAAGTGGAAATTATTACTCTAGGAGAAATTAGTAATATAAATAGAGGGGCGTCTCCTAGACCAATTTCAAGTTTCATTTCAAATGATATTAAAAGCAGTGTTCCTTGGATAAAAATAGGGGATACAAAACCCGAAAGTAAATATATAGTAGATACAAAGGAAAGAATAACTAAAGAAGGTGCGAAAAAATCTAGAGTATTAAAAAAAGGATCATTTATTTTATCTAATTCAATGAGCTATGGAAGACCGTATATTTTGAAAATAGATGGAGCAATACATGATGGTTGGGCAAGTATTAGTGGTTTTGAAAAGTTTGTAATTTCTGATTATTTATATCATTATTTAATTACGAATAAAACACAAAATTACTGGAAACTGAAGATGAATACGGCATCAGTAAGTAATTTAAATTCAGAAATTATTAGAGGATTACCAATAATGCTACCCCCTCTTCACGTTCAACAACATGTTGTATCTATTCTTGATAAGTTTGATACTTTAGTAAATGATATTAAAGAAGGATTACCAAAGGAAATAGAGCAACGCCAACAACAATATGAATATTGGAGAGAGTGTTTGTTAAACTTTCCAAGATAACAAGTTATTATAAAAAACTTGAAATATAAATAAAAAGGAAAAGGAGTGAGAGTATGTCAGAAGAAAAATTCAGGTATAAGACATCTCCTATCGCAGAGATGCAAGGTGGAATAGTCTTAGCGAGGTTCGAAAAGCCTGAGCGTAGAGTAGAAGAATATCAAACTGAATCTCAACTTGAAGAAAATATGATTAATAATCTAGTTTCACAAGGATATGAAAGACTTGATGTTAGAACTATGGATGATTTATATATTAATCTTCGAGTGCAAATTGAGAAGTTAAATGATATTAAATTTAGTGATAGTGAATGGAAAAGATTTTTACTAGAGTACTTAGATGCTCCTAATGATGGAATAATCGAAAAGACTCGTAAGATTCAGGAAAATCATATTTATGATTTTGTCTTTGATGATGGTAGACTAAAAAATATTAAAATAATAGATAAGAAAAATATCCATAACAACCACCTGCAAGTAGTTAACCAAGTGACTGTTGCTAAAAATAGATATGATGTTAGTATTTTAGTAAATGGATTACCTCTTGTTCACATTGAATTGAAAAAACGTGGAGTTAATATTAGAGAAGCTTTTAATCAGATTCAAAGGTATGAAGATGAAAGTTTTAACTTAGATAATTCACTTTATAAGTTTGTGCAAATTTTTGTTATTTCTAATGGAACATATACTAGGTATTTCGCTAATACGACTGAACGTGATAAAAGTAATTATGAGTTCACTTGTGAGTGGGCTGATGCTAAGAATAGGGTTATCGCAGATTTAGAAGACTTTACAGCGACGTTCTTTGAGAAGAGAACTATTCTTGAGATACTTACTAAATATTGTATTTTTAATTCAAGAAATGTCCTTTTAATCATGCGTCCATATCAAATTGCTGCGACTGAAAGATTATTATGGAGAATTAATTCTAGTTTTGAAAATAAAAAAGCTGGAAGTGTAGAAGCGGGTGGATTTATCTGGCATACTACTGGATCTGGTAAGACTTTAACATCATTCAAGTCAGCAAGATTAGCTACTGAGTTAGATTATATTGATAAAGTATTCTTCGTAGTTGATAGAAAAGATTTAGACTATCAAACTATGCGTGAATACCAAAAATTCCAAAAAGACAGTGTAAATGGAAGTAAGGATACTAAAGAATTAAAAGTTAGTATTGAAAAACAAGATAATAAAATAGTTGTTACAACAATTCAAAAATTAAATGAGTTTGTTAAAAGTAATAAAGGGCATGAAATTTATAACAAGCATTGTGTATTTATTTATGATGAATGTCATAGATCACAATTTGGATTAGCTCAAAAGAATATTCAAAGTTCATTTAAACACTATTACCAATTTGGTTTTACAGGAACACCAATCTTTGTAGAAAATTCATTAGATGGAAAAACAACTTCTGATGTATTTGGTGCACAATTACATAGCTATGTAATTACCGATGCGATTAGAGATGGTAAAGTTCTTAAATTCAAGATTGACTACAACAGTATTAATCCGAAGTTCAAGAGTTCTGAAGAAGAAACAGATGATGAAAAACTAAAAGCTCTTGAAAATAAAATGTTCATACATCCAGAGCGTATTTCAGAAATTACTAAATATATTCTTGATAGGCTTGATTCTAAAACTTATCGTAATACGCAATATACGGTAAAAGATAAACGTATTAATGGATTTAATGCGATGTTTGCGGTGCAAAGTGTAGATGCCGCGAAGATGTATTATGAAGAGTTTAAAAAACAGCAGGCAAACTTACCTGAAGATAAAAAACTAAAAGTTGCGACAATATTTAGTTATGCTCCAAATGAAGAAAGAGCCTCAGGAGAGATTGAAGAAGAAAGTATGTCGTCATCAGCAATGTCAACTACTGCAAAACAATTCCTGACTAATGTAGTTGAAGACTATAATTCATTTTTCCAAACTAACTTCACAATAGATGGTAACGGATTTGAGAATTATTATAAAGATTTATCTAGTAGAGTAAGAAACAAAGAGGTAGATTTACTAATTGTTGTTGGTATGTTCTTAACTGGATTTGATGCTCCAACTATGAATACATTATTTGTTGATAAGAATTTAAGATATCATGGACTTATTCAGGCATTTTCTAGAACAAATAGGATTCTAAATAAGATGAAAGCCTTCGGTAATATCGTTTGTTTTAGAAACTTAGAAAAAGCTACTAAAGATGCGATTAAGCTATTCGGTGATGAAAACAGTATTAATGTGATTATCGAGCGTAGTTATGATGACTATATTGACGGCTTCACGGATGAAGATACAGGAGTTGTATTCAAAGGGTATAAGGAACTATGTAAAGAAATATTAGAAAAATTCCCAGACCCAACAGAAATCAAACTCGATAAAGATAAAAAAGAGTTTATTAAGTTATTCGGTGAAATCTTGAAGAGAGAAAATATCTTAAGAAACTATGATGAATTTAGTAATTTTGAGAAGATAATACCTGATAGATTGAAACAGGATATGAAGAGTGTATATATAGAATTTAGTAATCTAGGACATCCACCTAAACCACCTATAATAGACCCAGATGATCCACCTGTAAGTTTCGATGATATTGAATTCCATATTGATCTTCTAAAAACTGAAGAGGTAAATCTTGATTATATCCTAGCCTTAATTCTTGAAAAAGCTAAGGAACAAGGAACAAATAATGAAACATTAAAAGAAGAAATAAGAAGATTAATTCGTTCTTCACTTGGAACAAGAGCCAAAGAAGAATTGATTATTGAATTTATCAATCGTACAGACCTAACTAAGTTTGATAAAAATGAAGACATACTAGAAGCCTTCTATGAATATGCTAAGATTGAGAAAGAACAAAAAATAAATGAACTTATTTACGAAGAAAATCTAAAAGAAAAATCTAAGAAATTCATAGAGAAATCAATCAGTAGAGGTTATGTATCCCAAGGTGGAACTGAATTAGATGATGCTTTGCAAGGAGTAGGACGTCGAGGTGGAGCCAGAGAGGCTAAGAAGCAATCGGTTCTTACTAAACTGAAAGATATCGTTAAAGTATTTGTGGGGATATAATATATTTATGTATATGATTTACAGAAACAGTCGATTACTATAAAATATATATTATAATGAAAATAACTAAGAGATATTGGAAATCTTTCCCGAAGTTTTTTGAGGACAGATAAATATCTCTTTTTTATTTTATGCATATGCACCCTTATGTGTCTTTTTTTATGTACATGATCTATGCTATAATAAAGTTGATATTAATTGATTTCATAATAGGAGAAGGATATGGCTAAAAGATGTTGTAAAAAAAGAAGAGAAGTAGCTTATAAGATAGAACATAGTCCGAGACCGATTAAGCTTTCAGAAGAGATGGATAAGATAATAAAAAATTTACTTTGGTATATTCCGAATATTGATTCATATCAAGCGACTAAAAATGAGCTTATTTCTGATAGAATCTATGATGAATTTTCATTTACTTATATAATGGAGCAAATGGGTATGAAGGAAAGTCGTGATGTGCGATGGATAGGACAAAAGGAAGTAATAAGTAAAGAAGATTGGGAATTTTTTGAGGGGGAAATTTGTACTAATTGTCAAAAAATCATAGTTGCAAAGTATAGTACTTTGTCCAAAATAAATACCTTATTAACTACTATTAGAAACTCTATAGCACATGGACATTTTGCTATAGTAGAAGATTATATAATTGGATTTAATCTAAAACTCTCTTCAAAAGATCCTGAGGGGTTGAGGAAAGCTATTATTAAGATTAAACCAAAACCATTACTTTCAGCTTTAGAGAAATTAGCTTCACCAATGGGTAAAGAATTATTACTTGCATATGCATTTAGAAGAGTTGGTTACGATGTTCAAGAACCGAAAAATAGAAGTAGGGATTTTGATTTATGTCTTGAAAAGAATGGTAAAAAATATGTTATTGAGATAAAATCTTACAGAGGAAATACATATCTTCATCCTAAACATGTTGAAATATTCCTTAAGAGAGCAGAAAAAGCCTTACCAGGAGTTGAGAGAATTTTACTCGTTGATACATCGAGGGTGACTAAGTCAGTAAGACAACTGGAATCAAAGATCAAAGGCTTTAGAATTGTTGATATAAATGATGTAAAACTATTACTAGGCGAAGAACCTGTAGATATATTGGCCAAATAAATCTATAACTAATAACAAGAGCGATTCAAAAATAATAACTTTGAATCGCTCATTTTTTTATTTCATTTGTTCACTTACAGTACTTACTTTTTCTAGAATTTCATCTAGACTGAAGTATCCGCTTTTTTGAATAGATAGCCTTCCTTCAATATAAACTTCTACAGTTGGTGCAGAAAGAATGCCTCGTTGAGCAGCAATTTCCATGTTTTCTTCTAATGAAATGTAGTATGCTGCAATGTCTTTATGATTTTCTTGCCAAGTAGTAATTCTGTTTTTTATTGAGTGACATGGCATACATGTGGTTGTTCCGTATTGAATAATCGCTATGTCATTGTCATTGATGATTTTATTTAAGTCGTCATTTTTTGTGAAGTCAATCATGTTTTATAATCCTTTATTTTTTATATTAAGAAGCAGTGAAGAATGCTGTCTTTTTCAATATCTGTATATTATATTTGTTTTTGATTTGAAATACAACTAATTGAATCGTGTATATACTAATTAGAAAATGAAAATCTTTTATAGAAATATTCTGAAAACTATTGACAATAGTTTTGGAACATGATATTATTTTTATAACGTAAATAGATAAGTATTATAAAAAGAGGCCGCGATGACTAATTTAAAAGGTAGCATCGCCGAAGTGATTAATTTCACTGGGGTTATGTCGAATAGGCATAGCACTGTCATTAGAAAATGCCCATTTTCTTCATGGTGAGCTTTTTATAATAAGGGCAAGAGGAATAGGATAGAAATATAAGCTAGACTACAAGGACCTTTTGTTCTTGTAGTCTATTTTTTATAACATTTTATGAAGGAGATAGTAATGAAATTATTTGATGGTATGACGGTAGAAAATGGTGAACTGAATATTTCAGGTGTTGGGGTTAGTGAGTTAAAGGCTCAATACGGGACACCACTTTATGTTTATGATGAGAATATGCTAGTGAACCAATGTAGAACTTTTATTAATAATTTTAAAAGTTCGAAGTTCAATACTGAAGTTCTTTTTGCATCGAAAGCTTTTAGTTGTTTAGAAGTATTAAGAATTGCAAGTAGAGAGGGCTTAGGTGTTGATGTAGTGTCACTTGGTGAGATTCATACAGCGTATAAAGCTGGATATAATATGAAGAAAGCTTATTTCCACGGAAATAATAAAACTCGTGAGGAACTACAATATGCTCTTGAAGTAGGAGTAGGAACTATCGTTATAGATAATGACTATGAATATGAAATGATTAATGAAATCGTAAGAGAGAGTGGAAATAGAGTAGACGTATTATTAAGAATAAATACAGGAATCGACGCTCATACTCATGAATACATTAAAACTGCAAAAGATGATTCGAAATTTGGTTATTCAGTATATGATGAAACAATTTATGAGTTAATCTCAGATATTAATAGTCAAAGCAATCTTAACTTTGTAGGATTTCATTCACACATTGGATCACAAATTTTTGAGAAAACTTCATTTTTCGAAGCTGTAAAAGTGGTTATGGAATTTACGAAAAAAGTTCAAGAAAGATTAGGTTTAACTATAAGTGTTCTTAACCTAGGTGGAGGGTTTGGAGTTTATTATACTGAAGAAGATAGACCTTTTGAACTTGCTGAATTTTTAAGAGAGTATATCGAAGTGGTTGAACGTGAAAGTGATAATTTCGGCTTAGATTTAACTAAGGTGGTAATTGAGCCTGGTAGAAGTTTAACATGTAACGCTGGTAGTACATTATATAGTGTTGGTGGAGTTAAGAAGACTTTTGCAGGTCGTGAATACGTGTTCGTTGATGGAGGTATGGCAGATAATCCTCGTTATGCATTATATAAAGCAAAATACGAGGCAATGTTAGCTAATAAAATGAATCAAGAAGCTGATACAACTTATACAGTTGCTGGTAAGTGTTGTGAATCTGGAGATATGTTAGTAATGGATGCAAAATTACCTAAAGCTGAGCAAGGTGACTTACTATTAGTATCATCGACAGGAGCGTATAACTACAGTATGAGTAGCAATTACAATAGATTACCGAAATTACCTGTAGTATTTGTAAAAGACGGAACTAGTCGCCTAGTAGTAAAAGGTGAGACTTTAGAAGATTTAATTAGACAAGATATTTAATTCAAAAAACAAAATAAAAAGTATTATTAAAAATATATAAAATAAGTTAGAAACAAGGAGAATAAGATTATGACAATTTATACAGGAAGCGGAGTAGCAATAGTAACACCATTTTTCGAGGATGGAAGTGTAGATTATGATACGTTTGGAGAGTTAATCGAATTCCAAATTAGTGAAGGTACAGATGCGATTATCGTAGCGGGAACTACAGGTGAGAGTTCAACTATGCCTGACGATGAGCAAGTAGCGGTTATTAAATTCGCGATTGATAGAGTAGCAGGACGTGTGCCAGTTATCGCAGGAAGTGGAGTTAACGATACAGCTCACTCAATAAGATTAAGTAAAGAAATTGAAAAATTAGGGCCAGATGCATTATTAGTAGTAACACCATATTACATCAAAACTAGCCAACAAGGTTTAATTGAACACTTTGAAGCAATCGCGAATAGTGTAGATTTACCAATCGTACTTTACAATGTACCAGGAAGAACTGGACAAGTTATGGCGCCTGAGACTATTTTACACTTATCTCAGCACAAAAATATCGTGGCGTACAAAGATGCTGTAGGGGATATTGCTCATACTTTAGCAGTTAGAAACTTAGTAGGGGATAAAATTGATATTTACTCAGGAAATGATGACATTAATGTACCTATTATTTTAGCAGGTGGTAAAGGGACAATCTCTGTTTTAGCTAATATTTATCCAAAAGCAACTCACTTAATGTGTAAATATGCTTTAGAAAGACAAGTGGACAAAGCGTTTGAATTACAACTTAAATACTTAGACTTCATCCACATGTTATTTGCTGAACCAAACCCAATGCCAGTTAAAAAATGTGTAGAATTAATTGGAAAATCAGCTTGTCACTACCGTCTACCTATGACACACGTTGCTCCAACATTAGCGACAAGACTAGAGCAAGAGATTGCAAGACTTAATTCATTACAAGGAGAGTAAAAATGAGAGTTTTATTAAGTGGTTATAATGGAACTATGGGACAAGTTCTAAAAAACTATATTCAAGACAGTACTGATTTAGAAATTGTTGCAGGTGTAGGTCGTGAATTACTAGAAGAGAAATTTCCTACTTATACTTCATATGAATCTTTAGGAAAAGTAGCTGATGTGATTATTGATTTTTCTCATCATGCTGGGACTGCTGAATTAGTGGAGTATGCTAAACGTACAACAACGAAGGTTGTAATAGCGACAACTGGTCATACTGCAGAAGAATTAGAATTAATCGATGAACTAGCGACTCATGTTGGAGTAGTTTACGCTGGGAATTACAGCTTAGGAGTAAATGTCTTAGTTGAGTTGGTGAAAAAAGCTAGTGAATTGTTATTAGGATATGATATCGAAGTTATTGAAAAACACCATAATAAAAAAGTGGATGCACCTAGTGGAACTGCAAAAATGTTAGTAGATGCGGTTAAAGATGTAGAAGATTATAATAGAGTTTATGGTCGTCACGGAGATATGAAACGCCAAGAAAAAGAGATTGGAATTCACGCGGTTCGTGGTGGAACTATTGTAGGTGAACATGAAGTGATTTTTGCTGGAGAAGACGAGGTAATCGAGATTAAACATACAGCTCTAAGTAAAAAAATGTTTGCCAAAGGATCTGTTACAGCTGCACAGTGGCTTAACAGTGTACAAGAACCTAGATTATATTCTATGAAAGATGTACTAGGTATAGAATAATAAAGTCAGAAGCGACTCAAATGAGTCTATTGAGGTGATAACAGAGTCATCTCTAAGTAGTTTATAACTAGATAAATGAAGAAAGTAATCTAGTATAACACTTAAACAAAGAATATTATAATAAAGTTAGTTTGACATATGTAAAAATTAGATATAAAATAGAAAAAAAATCATATAGATAATAGGAGAAAGAAATGAAATCAACAGAAGAGATTATTAAATTTATAGCAACATCTAAAAAGAAAACACCGGTTAAAGTTTATGTTAATTTTAATGCTGATGTAGAATTTCCAGAAACTTTAGAAGTTTATGGTGAAGGGAACTCAAGAGTTATCTTTGCGGATTTTGCTGATTGGGTGGAATTTTATGAAGCTAATAAAGCTGCTGTAGTAAATCACCGCGTAGAAAATGATCGCCGTAACAGTGGTGTACCGATGATCGATTTAACTCAGTTTAACGCTCGTATCGAACCAGGATGTTCAATTCGTGAACACGTTAGTATCGGAGATAATGCGGTTATTATGATGGGTGCTGTTATTAATATCGGGGCTAAAATTGGTAAAAATACTATGATCGATATGAATGCTATTTTAGGTGGACGTGCAGAAGTTGGAGAAAACTCTCACGTTGGTGCTGGCTCTGTGTTATCAGGTGTTATTGAACCAGCTAATGCTACACCGGTACGTGTAGGTAACAATGTTCTTATCGGAGCTAATGCTGTTATCTTAGAAGGTGTGCAAATAGGAGACAACGCTGTTGTTGCGGCTGGAAGTGTAGTAACGAAAGATGTAGCTAGTGGAGATGTAGTAGCGGGTGTTCCAGCACGAGTAATCAAAACACGTAGTGAAGTTGCAGAAGAAAAAGTAGATATTATCGCAGAATTAAGAAACTTATAATAAAGTAGGAAGAGAAGATGAAAGTAATTACTGAAGAGAATTTAACATCATGGCGTAGACACCTGCACCAAAATCCAGAGTTATCTTTGGAAGAGCATAAAACTAAAGAATTTATCGCTAGTGTCTTAAAAGAATCTGGCATAGAATATCAAGAAACTCTTGAGACAGGGTTAGTAGTAATCTTTAAAGCAAGTGTAGAAACTAAAGATACGATATTATTCAGAGCTGATATTGATGCACTGCCTATTACAGAGGAAAATGATGTTGATTTTAAATCTAATAACGATGGTGTGATGCATGCTTGTGGACATGATGGACATACTACTATGCTTTTAGGAAGTGTTATAGAAGCGGCTGATTATTACAAAAATAATAGTACGAAGGTGAATAGTATTTTCGTATTTCAACCAGCTGAAGAGACTTTCGGTGGTGGAAATTTATTAATCAATGATTTTGATTTTTCATCGTATAACATTTTAGCAAGTTATGCCCTGCATATGAATCCAGATTATCCAGAAGGGAATATAGTTTCTAAACCAAAGGAAATCATGGCTAGTGCTAATGAATATAGAATTTATATTAAAGGACGTGCAGCTCATGTTGGTTTAAAAAATACTGGAATTGATGCCCTTAATGTGGCTACAATGTTTTTCCAAGAGATGTTAAAACTTAATGCATTACATACAAAAGCTCGTAATACTAATATTATTCATATTGGTAAAATGTACGGTGGAGATGCTATGAATGTTGTTGCGGAGAATGCATACCTAGAAGGAACTATTAGAACATACAGCATGGAAGATTTAGCTACTATTAAAGCTGCAATTGAAAATACGCGTGTAGGGCTTGAACATCTTACTGGAGCAAGTATTCGTGTTGACTTTGCTGAAGGATATCCAGCGGTAATTAATGATGAAGTTCCTTATCAAGTAATTAAAGAAGTTATAGAAAAAGAAAACATTGATTATATTGAGTTAGAAGAAGCTTATCTATACGGGGAAGATTTCTCATTCTTTAGTAGATTATCTCCTATAAACTATAGTTTTTTAGGTTTAAGAAATGAAGAGAAAAACTATGTTTCAGGATTACATACACCAACTTTCAACTTCGATGAGAAAATATTAAAAGTAGGGGTCAAATATTACCTAGGAATACTGAGCCACTATAACAAATAACTTTGTTGATTTTAAGTAATATAAAAAGGGCTGATTTAAAGGCCCTAAATTTAAAAATTTATATGAGAATTAATAAACGCAGTGGTTTATAGATGTCTAAATTTACTTTATAAGAGTTTTTAGATATCTTATGAAATTTGCGGGGGTGACTTTACAAAATCGATTTCTCTGAAATCATGATTTTTAAGTCACTCCCTTTTATCTAAGAAAGGATTTTTATGGCAACAATTGAGTTAAATTATAATAACATAAGACAAAATGCTATTAACTTAAAAGAACGAGCACAGGACATAATAGCTGTAGTGAAAAATAATGCGTATAATTTAGATTTAAGAGAATGTGTAAAATTATATTCAGAAGTAGGAATAAATTACTTTGCAACGACAAAAGAAGAAGAGTGTAAAGTAATAAGGGAAACATTAGGAGAAGATGCTAACATATTTTTATTAAACCCAACTTATAACTTTGATTTAGTTAGGAAATACAATGTTGAGATAAATATAGCGAGTCTTGAATATTTAAAAGAAAATCTTGAAAATGTTAGAAACTTAACGCTGCAATTGGAATTTGCGGGTAGTATGAGACGTGCAGGAGCAAGAAATCTGGAAGAAGTAATAGAAATTATAAATTTCTGTAAAGAAAACAAATTAAAATTAAAAGGATTTTGGTCTCATTTTTCATTTGCTGATGAGTTTGATGGTTCCTATGAAAAAGAAAAAGAATTGGTACTGAAAGTTCTTGATGAAGCACAGAAACATCATGATTTTAAAGTAGTTCACTTGCAAAATAGTGCTTCGTTTTTACGAGATGGTGCGTTTGACAAAACAACACACCAGAGATTAGGGATAATTCTTTATGGAGCTATGCCTTACAATGTGAAGGAAAATCCAGTTGCTCTTAAGGATTTAGTTATTAAAAACCCAATTACTGTTTATGGTGAAATAATTAATATAGTAACCTTGGCTAAAGGTGAGTGCATAGGGTATTCTAATTCGTATATAGCTGATGCTGATAAAAAAGTAGGGGTTGTTAATATTGGTTATGGAGATGGAATACTTCGAGACAGATTAAAAGGAAAAACATGTTTAATCAATGGTAAAGAGAGAAATATTTACTCGACGATGATGAGTCACTTAGTAGTAGAAATAGGTGAAGAAGATTGTATTGGAGATAGGGTTTATATTTATGATGATAAGCAACAACTTCATGATTATACTAAGTATTTTGGCCCGAATTCTGTGCAACTTGCTGCCTTAAATTATGATAGTTTAAAGGTGAAAAAAATATACTAATAAAAAAGTAAACGGCGCATACGATGTATGCGTCGTTCACTATAAAAAAAGGAAAAATTTTAAATGAATTTAAATTAAGTATATTAACTTAAATCTTTTTTAGAGATACTTATTTATCTTGTTCTTCTTGGAATTTTTTAGCAATAGTTGCTTCGAAATCCGCTGGGATAGAACGTTGTTTAATGATGATTACGTCAGATTTAGCATATCTAACGATACCTTCAGACACTGATCCCATAAGCATACGTTTGAATCCAGTTAAACCAGAAGATCCACAAACTACAAGATCGATACCTTTTTCGTCAACAATATCTTCACTAAGTACAATTTTAGGAATACCTTGTTCAACGATACCGAATACTTTAGTTAATCCGTCTTCTTTAGCAGATTCTACATAGCTATCAACCAATTCTTTAGTACGTTTGTAGAATGAGTTGAAAATGTAAGGATCTGATAAACCAGAAGTTGCGATTGTCGCATCAATAACAGACGCGATGTATAACTCTGCATCCTCGTTTCTTTGAGCAATGGCTACGGCATTTTTAAAAGCCCATTCAGCTTGTTTTGAACCGTCAACTGCGACTAAAATTTTAGAATATTTATTTTCCATGATCATAACCTCCGACTTCTATGTCTTTACTTATATTATATCATATTTACAAAAAAAGTAAACGTTATTTTCAAAAAAACAGTATAAAAATTATTTGTAAAAACTAAGAAAAAACCTATGAGATAGCGTACATACAACGATTGTCCCATAGGTTTATATTTATATGTATTTATGAATATTGATTATTCGTTTTCATCAATAACAGTAATAAGTCTTTTTCGTTTGTGTTCTTTATTATCTATAGTTACTCTATATACTAATTCATAAGTTCCAGGTTTAGTGTTATCAACTTCACCTTCGATAATAAGATCATCTAAATAAGATTTTCCTGCTTTACGAGCAATTACTCCATCTTTGTTAGTATCTACTTCTTCACCAACTTTTATTGTTGCATTTTCAGGGATAATGAAGTAGAAAGTACGTTCAAGTCGACGTTCAAGACGTTTTCTGTATTTTTCTTCGTCTTCAGCACTCATTCGATCTCTAAGTTTTTCATCAACTAAAGGCATTAGCTCAACTTCAGTATCAGCTATACAAATTCTACTATTAACAAGTGTAAACGTCTGAGTTCTTCCAGGTCCACAATAAGATTGACATCCTATGATAAATTCAGCATTTGGAGCTTTCTTTTTTAATTTTGGGATTAAAGTTTTAAGATTAACACCAAGGCAATCATCACATAATCTAAATGTTACTTTATCTTCAGTAACAATATTTTTATCATTTTGAGCCATATTATATCCTTTCATAATTTATTTGTTTGAAACTAGAATTTATTATATCACATAATTATAATAAATTAAATTTTAAATATCATCTTTAAGACTAATTATTTTTAAACCTTTTTCTCATTAAAGTATTTAGAACAAATAATGTAATAAATAATATAAATATATGTATGATTATTGTAGTAATTAGACTTATGAAAAATTCTTCTGGTACCATTTGTATTAAATTTGATTCATCAGGACTTAACAACCAAAGATCGTTAGAAAATAGAAGTTGATGAAATTTTATCCAAAATGATGTGAAATTGTATGAAATAATACATGATAAAACACCAATTACTATAATAAACGATAGTAGTACTTTGTTAAATGTTCTTGAGATATAAAAAAGTGTTTCTTTTTTGCAAAGAAATACTAATAATATGGTTGAAATAATGAATAATATAAAGAAGAATACCATAGTTTTGTAACTTACATTGTATAGTGTTCTTACATCTTGCATATGAAGTATGTCTTTATCTGAATACCAATCAAAATTTAACATTGTTTTATGATTGAGATAATCAAGTAAATTAGTAGTGTTTTGTATTAGTTCATCATATGTGGTTCCAATTTTAGGGGCTAAATTTTCTTTTTGATAGAAATTTTTATAAAAATTCAAATTAAAACAATTGTAAAATATTATGGCTAGTATCCCACTAATAAATAGTGAAAAATTTTCTATAACAATAAGGAACTGTATAATATATTTTCTCATTATTGCACCTCCAATAAACATTATAACACATAAACATAGTTGTAGTAATGATGTTTGCCCTGAATTTGGTTTACATATTTACACAAATTAACAAAAATAAAAGGATTTATAAAAGTTTTTGAGTAAAAAACATTTAATATTTATGTAAATTATGGTAAAATATATACATATAGTTATTTATTTTGGGGGAAATCATGAATAAGTTTTTTAAGATCTATTTAGAGTTAAGAGAAAAAATAGAGCATAGGCAATACAGGTCTAACTCTCTCTTACCTAGTGAAAATGAACTCGCAAGAGAATATAATGTTTCTAGGGAAACTATAAGAAAAGCATTACTACTATTATTAGAAAATGGTTATATTCACAAAATACAAGGGAAAGGATCTATAGTGTTAGATGTTCACAGATTTAGATTACCTGTAACAGGGATTTTAAGTTTTAAAGAACGTCGTCAATTTCAAGATGTAGATGCAACTACTAAAGTGCTAGTGAATAAAGAAGTAGATGCTCCAGATTTTTTAGTAAGACTTGGTCTTGTTAAACCGGATGAAAAGTTAATCTACTTAGTACGCCAAAGAATAGTTGATGGTGAAGCAGTAATACTAGATAAAGATTATATTAGAAAAAGTACAATTGGGGACCTACCTACCAATCGTGTAGAGGAATCATTATATGAATATCTAGAAAAGGATTTAGGAATTAAAATCTCTTATGGAAATAAAGATTTTAAAATTGAACCTGTTAACGAAGAAGATACTACATATATTGATTTAAATGGTCATAAACATATTGCAGTGTTACGAAGTGATGTGTATACAGAAGGAACTGATTTCCTACATTATACAGAGAGTCGTCATAGAGTTGATAAGTTCTATTTCTCTGAATTTGCGAGAAGAAAAAGCGATAGAATAAATTAATATGATTATAGAAGAAAACTTTAAACAGAGTAATTTTGTTTAAAGTTTTTTGTCTATAATAGTATAAAAATGAAAGGGAAAAAATTTTTTTACTATAATATTTTTTTAGTTTATAGATGCCTAAGTTAGTTAATAGATTTCTAAAATATTAAATAAGTATAGAAATTTCCAAAAAGGAATTGAAGCCTTTTCACAAGAAAAATAATCATTGAAAAATAATAAAATAAAGTGTATAATTGATATAAGTACTTAAATTTCCGGGAAATAATCTCGGAAATATTTTTGCGGGAGTGTGAGAAAAAATGAAGATAGTTGTATTTTCATTAACTGGAAATTGCAAGAGATTTGTAAACATGTGTAAGATTCCTGAAGAGGATGTTATTGACCTATTTGATATAGATTATGAAGTTGATTTCGATTATATTTTAATAACGCCAACGATTGGTTTCGGACAAGTCCCTGAAGGTGTAACAGAGTTTTTAGAAACTAACCATAAACACTTAAAAGGGGTAGTAGGTAGTGGAAATAAAAACTGGGGTAATAGATTTGCTAAAGCTTCAGAAACGATTAGCGAGAAGTATAACGTACCATTACTTATGAAAATCGAATTACACGGAAATACAAAAGACTTAATAAAATTTAAAAAAATATATTTGGAGAGTGTAAAGAATGGAGAAATTTAACCATATTGAACTAAATAATGAAGTAACAAAAAGAGGTGACAATGGATTTTTCAAATTAGAAAAAGATGTTGAGGCTATTGAAGAATTTCTTCGTGAAGTAGACTTTCGAACTGTAAAATTCAGTTCAGAAATGAAAAGACTTAGATATCTAGTAGAGGAGAATTTCTACTATAATATCTTTGATAAATATATTGAAGATGAAATCCTAGAATGTCTAGAATTAGCTGCAAACTTTAAATTCGAATTCAAAAGTTACATGGCAGCAAGTAAATTCTATAAAGATTATGCATTAAAAACAAATGATAAAAAACAATATTTAGAAAACTTTAATCAACACGTATTCATCGTTGCTATGTATTTAGCTGATGGAGATGTTGCTTTAGCTAAAGAGCTTATGATTTCAATGCTTGAGCAAAGATTACAACCAGCGACACCAACATTCTTAAACTCTGGAAGAAGTCGTCGTGGTGAGTTAGTATCATGTTTCTTATTAGAAGTAGGTGACTCACTTAACTCAATTAACTACATCGATTCTACAGCTAAACAACTTTCAAAAATTGGTGGAGGGGTTGCGATTAACTTGTCAAAACTTCGTGCGCGTGGTGAGAGTATTAAAGGTATTAAAGGGGTAGCTAAAGGTGTTATTCCTGTAGCTAAATCTTTAGAACAAGGTTTTGCATATGCTGATCAACTAGGACAACGTCCAGGAGCTGGAGCTGTTTACTTAAACATTTTCCACTATGACGTATTAGAATTCTTAGATACTAAGAAGGTTAATGCCGATGAAGAATTACGTCTTCCAACAATTTCTACAGGTATTATCGTACCATCATTATTCTTCGATTTAGCTCGTGAGAACAAAGATTTCTATATGTTTGGACCTCACTCAATTTATGAAGAGTATGGATTAGTCCTTGATGATATTGATATTGCTAAATATTATGATGAATTTGTAGCGAACGAAAACATCATGAAACGTAAATTTGATGCTCGTGATATGCTTAACTTAATTGCACAAACTCAATTACAATCAGGGTACCCATACTTAATGTTCAAGGATAACGCGAATAAAGATCACGCACTTCGTGAAATTGGACAGGTTAAAATGAGTAACTTATGTACTGAGATTTTCCAATTACAAGAAACTTCAATAATCAAAGACTACGGTGAAGATGATATTATTAAACGTGATATTTCTTGTAACTTGGCTTCATTAAACATTGTAAATGTAATGGAAAGTAAAAAAATCAAAGAATCTATCTACTCAGGTATGGATGCATTAACATTCGTAAGTAATTCTACTAAGATTAAAAATGCGCCAGGTGTAGTAAAAGCTAATGATGAGTTCCACTCTGTTGGATTAGGAGCAATGAACTTAAATGGATATTTAGCTAAAAACCTAATCGCTTATGAGAGTGAAGAAGCGAAAGATTTCGCAAATGTATTCTTCATGATGATGAATTACTATACATTAGAACGTTCAATGCAAATTGCTAAAAAACGTAATGAAACATTTAAAGACTTTGAAAAATCAGATTACTACAATGGTAGATACTTCACTAAATATATTGAAAATGACTACTTACCAGTAACTGATAAAGTAAAAGAGTTATTTGAAGGAATTCATATTCCAACAAGAGAAGACTGGAGAAGTCTAAAAAATAGAGTAAAAGAAAATGGACTATATCACGCATATAGAATGGCGATTGCACCAACACAAAGTATTTCTTATGTTCAAAACTCAACATCAAGTGTATTACCGATCGTTGATAAAATTGAACGTAGAAGTTATGGGAATGCTGAAACATTCTATCCAATGCCTTACTTAAGTCCAAAAACTCAATGGTTCTATAAATCTGCATTTACTATAGATCAAATGAAACTTATTGATTTAATGGCAGTTATTCAAGAACACGTAGACCAAGGTATTTCTGTGATTTTATTCGTAAATTCTGATATCACAACAAGAGAGCTTGCTAGATATTATATTTATGCTCATCACAAAGGATTGAAATCACTATATTACACTAGAAATAAACTACTTTCTGTAGAAGAATGTACTTCATGTGCTATATAGAAAAGAGAGGAAAAATTACTAATTATGAAAGCTGTAAACTGGAATAAACAAGATGACTTAACATTTATGTATTGGCGTCAAAATATTGCTCAATTTTGGGTAGATACTGAGTTTAAAGTGTCAAAAGATATTAAGAGCTGGAACGAAGATTTAAATGATAAAGAACGTGAAGCTTACAAAAAAGTATTAGCTGGGTTAACTGGTCTTGATACGCAACAAGGTGATAAAGGTATGCCTCTTGTATCTCTACATACTGAAGATATGAGAAAACAAGCTGTATACAGCTTTATGGGAATGATGGAGCAAATTCACGCGAAAAGTTACTCAACAATCTTTACATCATTAATCCCTTCACAAGAAACAGATTACCTATTAGATGAATGGGTTCCAAGTAATCCAGAGCTTCAATTCAAAGCGAAATTAATTGAAGATTATTACATGAAGTTATTTAAACCAGAAGTTCCGACTTATGACTTATATATGGCTCGTGTAGCTTCAGTATTCTTAGAAAGTTATATTTTCTATAGTGGTTTCTTCTATCCATTATATCTTGCTGGGCAAGGAAAAGTAACGACATCTGGAGAAATTATCCGTAAAATCTTATTAGATGAGACTATTCACGGAAGTTTTACTGGATTTGATGCACAAGAATTATTCAAAACTTTAACTCCAGAAGAGCAAGAGCGTGCTGAAAAAGAAATGTATAAATTACTATTAGATTTATATGAAAATGAATTAAAATATACTAAAGATATTTACGATGAAATCGGTCTATATGAAGATGTTAAAGACTACGTAGAGTACAATGCTAACCGTGCATTAGCTAACTTAGGATATCCTGGATACTTCGAAGATAAAGAAATTAATCCAATCATTGAAAATGCGATGAATACTAACACTAAAAACCATGACTTCTTCAGTGTAAAAGGTGATGGATATGTTGTAAGTATGAATGTTGAATCAATTGAAGATGAAGATTTCATTTTTGAATAGGTAAAAATCATGAAAATATTATTAGTAAGACATGGTGAAACTGATTATAACAAAAACAAATTAATTCAAGGACATAGTGATATTGAATTAAATGAAACTGGTAGAGGTCAAGCGAGAAATGCAGGTCAAAAGTTAACGGAGTATGACATTGATTTTGCCTTTAGTAGCCCGTTAAAACGTGCTGTAGAGACAGCTAGACTTATGCTTGATAATTCTAACAATAAGATTAATATCGATAAAGAAATTACTGAAGATGCTCGTTTAATAGAGAAATTCTTCGGTGATTTCGAAGAGAGTACTTTTGATGAATATTTTTCAGCATTAGAAGCTCAGACTGATCTAGAGTCTATTGAAAAAGATGAAGAAGTCTATGAAAGAGCAAGCTCATTCTTTAATGAAAAATATCTAAATCATAAAGATGAAACAATTTTAGTAGTTTGTCATGGTGCCTTTATTCGTATCTTTTTACGTACATTAGGATTGTATCCAGAGACTAATATGTTGATTAACAACACAGCGTTAAACGTGCTGCACTATGACGGACAAGAATATATATTAGAGAAATTTAATATTTAAAATTATTAAGGGAACGGCTAAGAAATCATAGTTTTATAAAGATTGATTTTATTTGGTCGCTCCCTAATTTTTTAGTAAGGAGATGAGATTATGCGTATTATTTTAGCGAGACATGGAGAAACAGATTATAATAAAAATAAATTAGTTCAAGGACATACAGATATTCCTTTAAATGAAGAAGGAATTCGACAAGGAATTGCTGCAGGTAAGAAAATTGAAGGCTATGATATCGATATAGCTTATAGTAGTGTTTTAGGTAGGGCATATGACACAGCAAGGTATATGCTAGATAATTCAAACAGTGAAGATAATAAAAAATTAGAAGTAATTAAAGATAAAAGATTAATAGAGAAGTCATACGGGGAGTATGAAGGAGTTTCTTTTGCTGAGTACGGAGCTGGTCTTAAGGCTGGAGAAACAAGAGGTATGGAATTAGATTCAGATGCAGCTGATAGAGTCGAAGCATTCTTTAAAGAAAAGCACGAGGAATACCCAGATAAGACAATATTAGCGGTATGTCATGGTGGTTTAATCCGTTCTTTCTTAACGCAAAAAGGTATTAAAGAAGTAGGACGTGGAGTAATAGTAAATACTTCAGTTAGTGTTCTTGATTATGATGGAAATAAGTTCGAACTTATTGAATTTAACAAATAATTTATAGATAATAGAGAAACGAAGATTTCTTTGATTCTAAGATTTTTAAGGCGCTTTCTATTGACAAATAGTGTTAAATTCTTTATAATGTTAAGTAAACTAATATGAAACACATTGAAGAGATAAGTAGATTATAATCGATTCAAAGCAGAGAGCTTTCGGTTGGTGGAAGAAAGTAAGAAAAGATATAATTGAAAATGGTCTCGGAGTAATAATTATCTAATAGGTAATTACGTTGGTGCGCGATATAGCACAATGATATGAACACGTATCGATAAAGGTGAATAAATATATTCACGAACATGGGTGGTAACACGATAGACTCGTCCCTATTACATAAGTTTGTAATAGTGGCGAGTTTTTTTATTTAAGAAAAAGAGTAGTTAAGGAGACGAACAATGCCAATATGTATACAAAATGAATTACCAGTAAAAAATAAGCTGTTAGAGGAGGGCGTAGTAGTAATTGAGGAAAATAGAGCAAAGAATCAAGATATTAGACCATTAAGAATATTGATCTTAAATTTAATGCCTAAGAAAGAAGAAACTGAACGCCAATTATTAAGACTTCTAGGAAATTCTCCACTTCAAATAACTGTTGAATTTTTACATACGACTAGTCATGTTGCAAAAAATACAGCTCAATCATACTTAGAGAAATTCTATAAAACCTTTGATGAAATAAAAGATAAGTTTTACGATGGGCTTATTATTACAGGAGCACCAATTGAACATTTAGAATTTGAAGAAGTTAATTATTGGGGAGAATTGAATAGCATTTTTGAATGGAGTAAAACTCATGTATTCTCAACATTAAATATCTGTTGGGCTGCACAAGCTAGTTTATATTACCATTATGGCGTAAAAAAAGAGCAAGTTAATGATAAGATATTTGGGGTTTTTGAACATGATGTATTAATTGAAAATCATACATTAACACGTGGATTTACAGACACTTTCTTAGCACCGCATTCTAGACATACTAAGATAGAGGAAGAAAAACTGCCTACTATTTCTGAGCTTGATGTATTAGCTAGATCAGAAGAGGTTGGAACACTTCTTGCAGCGACTAAAGATTTAAGAAAAATATTTGTGACAGGTCACATTGAATATGATGCTGATACACTTCATAATGAATATGTTCGTGATAAAAATAGTAACTTACCTATAGAAGTTCCGGTGAATTATTACCCAGGAAATGATGATACTAAGACTCCTAAAAATAGATGGAGAGGTGTTGCTTACTTATTCTATCACAACTGGTTAAACCAAGTTTATCAACAAACACCATATGATTTAACTGAATTATCAAAATAAGACAAAAATAATAGACTTTACAGATATGCTTTAAACATATTGTAAAGTCTATTTTTAGTTGTCTTTTTTTTCGTTTTGTTTTGTTGAATTTTCTTCTTCAGTTAGACCTGAAATTGATTTTTTAAATGATGTGAACATTTTTCCTATTGATTCTCCAAGTTCAGGTAGACGTTTAGGACCGAAGATGATTAGAGCAGCTATAATAAGAACTATAACTCCGGGGGCCCCGATATCACGTAAAAATCCCATTATTTTTCACCTCTTTTATTGTAAATATACTTGCTAATAACGATACTAATTTCATAAATTAAAATTAATGGTATTGACATAACGATATCACTGATAAAGTCAGCAGGTGTAATAACAACAGCTATTACTATTAGTATAAAATATGCATATCTTCTATTCCGTGTTAAAAACGATGGTGTTAGAATACCTAGTGATGTTAAAAATGCTACAACAACAGGAAATTCAAAAAGTATAGCTATCGGTATTGTTGTATTAATAACAAACGACAGGTAATTTTGAGCTGTTAATTGTGTATTGAACAAGTCATCACCATTTCATAGTCACTGTAGAACGAGCTTTTCTAACTAAATTACGTATTGCATGGAAGCATACTTGCTCATCGTCTGCACATGCTTGGATACAAATATCTCCACCTGTATATTTTTCTTTAAGCTGTTCTCTAGCAAATGGTGGTAGTTCTTTAAATTCTTCAAGATTTTTGTTCTCTAAATTCATTTTTTTAAGAAAACTTGGACTAATCCCAAAAGTTAGAGTTAAGCAATAGGGATTTAATCCTACCGTTTCTCCAGTATCTTTTGGTGGTAAATAATGGTTTTTAAGAGCAGGTTCAACTAATTCACCGTTCATTAATTTTTCACTATATTTAGTCCATTCTTTAAACATGTTGATGACATCATCACGTTTAGTAGAGTGTAAATCTAATACTACAAAATAAGCGCATTTTTGCATTAGAGTAGTAATTCCAGCTTGGTGTTTACCGTAGAAACTAATTTTTTCATCGCCATCAGCAATAACTCTATTATTTTCGGCTTTGTTCGCGAAAAATCCCCCAAGAGCAGAAGCTCCAACAACGGCTCCAGCTCCAGTCATTCCTGCTTTTTTTAGGAAATCACGTCTTGTTATTTTTTTATCAATCCATTTTTTACCAGATTCTTCCATATTATTTAGTCTCTTCGTCTAAAATTACACCCATTTGTGAAAGTGGTTCACCTAATTTAGTTACTGCTTCAGAAAGTTCTTTAGTATTTTCTTTAGTTAAGTCAGTATATAGTTTATAGTGTTTGTCATCAGTTTTGTATTTATCTAATAAGCTGTTAATTGTTGTGAATTTTTCTACTAAATCATTTGCTAATTTACTGTCTTTTTTCTCGATTAAAGGTTTAAAGATTTTGAAGATTTCTTCAGCACCTTCGATGTTAGCTTTGAAGTCATAAAGGTCAGTGTGAGAGAAGATTTCTTCTTCACCTGTAATTTTTTGTGTTGCAACTTCGTTAAGTAAGTCAACAGCACCAGTTACCATTAAGTCAGGAGTCACTTCTACAGTAGCAACTTTAGCTTTTAATTCTTTAATGTCTTTTACTAGTTGATCTGCGTATTCTTCAGTACCTTTAGTAGTATTTTTTTCCCACATAATTTTTTCTATTCTGTGGAATCCGCGCCATCCGTCTTCAGTTTTGTTTTCTTCTAAGTAGTCAGCAAGACGGAAGTCGATGTTTACATCTAATTCTCCGAAGCTTTCTGCGATTGGTTCTGAACGTTCATACGCCATACGAATAACAGGGTATTGTTTCTTAGCTTCTTCTAAATTTCCAGCTTTAATAGTTTCAGCAAATTTTTCTGTATCTTTAAGTAGAGTATCTACTTGATTTTCTACGAATTTTTTGTAAAGCTCAGTAGCTTGTTTAAGTTGTTCTTTTGTTCCTTTTGATGTATCAACTTGTGTAGCTTTATTCTCTTCTTTTTTATCAGATTTAGCAGCACATCCGCTGATTACGATAGTTCCAGCCATTAGGGCTAAAAATAATTTATTTTTTTTCATCAATTTAAACTCACTTTCATGATTAATATTTGTTCTATTATAAATTATAATCATTATCAATTAGAAAGCAAAGCAATTAGAAAGAATTTTTTTAAAAAACAAAAGTTTTATAAGGAGAATAAAATTTTTCATGGCAAACTAAAGAGGAGATTATTTTACTTATAGAGGGGTTTTAATAAATTTTAAGTAGTAGCTATTAATATAACAGTCCTAAATTTAAAAATAGATTTCATAAAAACTAATAGAGTTAGTGGTTTATAGAAAGAGCTAAAGTTTTTTTAAAAAAATTTTGTAGATTATCTAATAAAGTGACTTAACAAAATCTTGTTTCTTAAGAAATCATGATTTTGTCGAGTCACTCTCTTTCTTTTATATTTCTATAATATCAATATTTGCTCGCGTTTTATAAATAACATCTTTTCTTTCGATTAATATAGTAGCTTTTTCTGATAGTTCTTTGTTTTCTTTAATTTTACTAAGCAGCTCACGACTTGGATTCATAGCAACTGGATTACCTACACGTCTTAGCATATTGTAATCACCATTTGTATCACCATATGCAAATGATTCAGAAAGATTAATATTATATTCTTCAACTAACTTATCAATCATATTGTTTTTACTATCAGCATCCCACATTGGAATTACTTCACCTGTAAATTTATCATTTTCCATGATGTATTTACTACCAATCGCAAGAAATGCATGATGTTTTTTACCCATTGCTTCAACAAGATAGTCAGGACTACCTGAGATGAAAATGATAAGGTGACCATTTTTTTTATGTTTTTCTATAATATCTCGAGTGAATTTATAGACACGATCAGCTTTAAGTTTCATTACTTGCTCTGTTGCAAAATCAATATATTTTTTATGAAGACCTGTTATTGCTTGAACATAAGCTTCAGATACACCAAATAGATAGTTATCATAGTCTTCAAAACGCTTATCCCAGTTGATGTATGTATCTTTTACGCCATTTATCCAATATCTTTCATCTACAACTTCGTATTTAATTAATTTTTTAAAATGTTCTGTCATTAAAGAATCTCTATATAGAGTTCCATCAATATCAAAAAATGCTGCTATCTTTTTTTCTTTCATATTTTGTCCTCCTAATTTTTGAATATAAAATTCTATATTTAATATATTTAAAGGCGAGGAATCCTCGCCTTTAAGTAATAGTTTTAAAATTCTGAAGCATCTACAGAGTCAAGGTATTTTTTCAGCTCTGGCACAATATTAGAGATAGTTCCATCTTTGAATGGATTTTCTAGGTTTGCTTCTTTAACTAGTTCTAAGAATGGTTTAGTTCCACCCTGTTTACATAGGTGTAGGTATTCATCCCATGCTTTTTCTCTATTTTCGTTAGCTTTTTTCCAAAATTGGAAGGCACAAACTTGAGCTAGAGTATAGTCGATGTAGTAGAATGGTACACTAAATAAGTGTCCTTGTCTATAGAAGAATAGTCCTTCATCAAGTTCCGGAATTTCTTCGTAGTAACGTGATGGTAGGTATTTTCTTTCTACTTCTAACCATTTCATACGACGCTCTTGTGGTGTTAATTCTGGATTTTCGTATACTTCGTGTTGGAATTCATCTACAGTAACACCATAAGGTAAGAATTTAATTGCTGTAGTCATGTGGTAGTATTTGAACTTATCAGTATCTTCTTTGAAGAATAGGTTCATCCATGGCCATGTTAAAAATTCCATACTCATTGAGTGGATTTCACAAGCTTCAAATGTTGGCCAAACGTAATCTGGCATATGATTTCTACTTTGGAAAACTTGGAAAGCATGTCCAGCTTCATGAGTTAAAACTGTAACATCATGCGGAGTTTGGTTGAAGTTAGCGAAGATAAATGGTGCTTTGTAATCTGGAATAAATGTACAGTAACCACCACCAGCTTTTCCTGGTTTTGTATCTAAGTCTAGTAGATTGTTTTCGGTCATAAATGTAAAGAATTCATCTGTTTCAGGAGATAATTCTTTATACATTGTTTTAGCGTAATCAACAAGTGTTGGTCGGTCACCTTTTGGAGTAGGGTTACCAGATTTGAATGTTACACCTTCATCGTGGAATGAAAGTTTTTCAAGTCCTAGACGATTAGCTTGTGCTTTTTTAAGTTCTTCAACTACAGGAACAATCTCCTCAAAAATTTGTTTTCTGTAGTTGGCTACGTCTTTCGCATTGTAGTCAGTTCTACGTAAACGTAGGTAAGCAACTTCTACAAAATTATTAAAGCCAAGTTTTTTCGCAATACGTGTACGAACTTTAATCATACGGTCATAAATGCTATCGTATTGTTCTAAATTTTCTTTGAAGAACTTGGCAACAGCTTGACTTGCTAATAAACGAGTTTCACGGTTAGCATCTTGAGTATATTTAGCCATACCACTTAGGTTGTGTACTCCACCATCAAATGGGATTTTAGCACTTGAAGTAAGTTTAGTATATTCAGAAGTAAGTTTATTTTCTTCTTTTAGATCTTCAATGATTTCATCGCTGAATACTCTAAGAGAAGCTTCAATTAGGTTAAAGTAGTGCTCTCCAATTTCTTTTTTAATTTCTTCTTTAAATTTAGAATCGAACATTGCTTTGTCGAATTTGCTGTAAAGGGAATCTAGTTCAGGACCGAATTCATCCCAAAATTCTTGTTCAGCTTCGTAAAACTTATCTGTAGTGTCAATTGTTACACGAATTTCTGATAATTGCGCCATTGTACTTACATTATCACGAAGTTTGTTATATTCATTAAAAATCTCCAGTGTTTCTTCAGCGTTATTTGCAGAATTTAATTTTTCTATTAATGTTTCTAATTGTTTTTTTATTTGATCAGTATCTGGTCTAGTATATTGGTAATTTTCAAAAGTCATAATACACCCTCCTAAAAATCTTATTTATAAATTATCAATACTACTATGATATCATGAAATATAGAAAAACACAAAAGTAAAATTCAGAAAATTCTAAAACAAAGATTGAAAATTATCCTGATATATTTCGTAAAATAGAATTTTAAAAAAACTGTCGGGTAGGAAACTTTGACATTCTGAGCTATTTATGAAATAATAAAATAAGGATGAAAGACCGAGAGAAATAATTAGAAATAAAGGAGAAAAGAATTTGATTACAACTAAAGATATAATTATTGATCCACACGCAACACTTAGAGCACGTGCTGAAGAAGTAAAAAGTCCGATTTCAGACGAAGACAAAGCTGTTTTACGTGGATTATTAGAATATGTTATTGCTTCTCAAGATGATGAGAAAGCAGAAAAATTAGGACTAAAACCTGGAATAGGGTTAGCTGCACCGCAAATCAACGTTTCAAAAAGAATGATTGCAGTGCACATTCCAGATGAGGAGTTCCCAGAAGATACAGTTTCTTATGCATTGTATAATCCAAAAATAATATCAAACTCAGCTGCAAAATGTTACTTAGCTGGTGGAGAAGGATGTTTATCTGTAGATAAAGAAATTAAAGGATATGTTCCTCGTTATTCAAAAATTAAAGTAGTTGGTTATAATGAAAACGATGAAAAAATTACTTTAACTTTAACAGATTTACCAGCAATTTGTTTCCAACACGAAATTGATCACTTAAATGGAGTTATGTTCTACGATCATATTAATAAAGAAAATCCATTTGATGTTCCAGCTGAATACGAAAAACTATAATTAAAGTATAAAATAAATACACGTAAGACAATTTGAGTGTCTTGCGTGTATTTGTCTATAATACTTCTTTTTCTTTTATATTGTAATGTAGATAAGCATCGATAAAATCGATTATCTCACCATCTATTACTTTATCTACTGTGGATACTTCGTAGTTTGTTCTGTGGTCTTTTACCATTGTATATGGAGTAAATACATAAGAACGAATTTGAGAGCCCCACCCAATATCCTTTTGTTCACCACGAATTGCTGCTAATTCTTTTTCTTTTTCTTCTATTTCACGTTGATACAGTTTTGATTTTAAGTTTTTCATCGCAGCATCTTTATTTTTAATTTGGCTTCGTTCTGCTTGTGATTGAACGACGATACCAGTAGGAAGGTGAGTAATACGAACTGCTGAATCAGTAGTGTTAATATGCTGCCCACCAGCACCTTGAGCTCTGTAAGTGTCTATTTTTAAATCTTCATTATTAATTTCGATATTAATTTCATCATCATTAAATTCTGGAATTACATCGATTGAAGCAAAAGATGTATGTCTTTTACCAGATGGATCAAAAGGTGAGATACGAACAACTCGGTGAACACCTTTTTCTCCTTTTAATAATCCATATGCAAAGTCACCTTCAATTTTTATAGTTGCTGATTTAACTCCGGTGATATCACCAGATTGATAGTTTAAGTAACTATATTTTAATCCTTGTTTTGTGAAGAATCTTTCATACATACGTAACATTAATTCTGACCAATCTGTAGCATCAGTTCCACCAGCCCCGGCATGTATTTCTAGTATAGCAGTGTTGTTATCATATTCTTCTGAGAATAATAATCTAAAGCTAAAATCTTCAACACTATCTTTAAGATTGACTACTGTTTCTAGTAAATCTTGATAAATTTCTTCATCATCTTCATCTTTTAGAAATTCAACCATCTCTTCAGAGTGCTCTAAATAGTCTATCATTTCACTAAATTCATCAAGTTCTTTTTTTATACTTTTTGATTCGGTAACTAATAGACTGGCTGCTTCGCTATCATTCCAAAAATCAGATTCTAGCATCATATTTTCAATTTCAGCAACTCGTTCAGTTTTATCTTCTATTTTTAATGAAGTTTTAAATTCCGTTATTCTTTTGTTAATTTCTTCGAGTTCTTTTCTAAGTTCAATAAGTTCCAAAATTTTTACCTCTATTAACTTCTTTCGTTTACTTATTATACAAGAATTTTCATGAAGATACAAGGAAGGTGAGGACAAAATCCAGTGTATTCATAAGAAAAAAGTGTTTATCAGCAAGATTAAAAGTTCTAGCTGATAAACACTTTATTTATAAAATATTATTTTTTCTCTACAGCGCTATTTTTCTTAAGATTTTCTTCTATAGTAGCTTAGATTTCTTTCTTAGAATAATTATAACATATAAAAAATTATAGAGTTGATTTTTATCAACTTATTACTAAACTTAAATTACCTATAGAAAAATGATAGTATTATGGGATAAGAGGGAGAATAAAATCAAAAGTCAAAAAAAGTCAAAAATATTTTAAAAAAGCTATTGACTTATTTTGACCTTAATGATATTATTATATATGTGATTAGCAGTCAGATACTTAGAGTGCTAAAACACAAAATTGGAGAATAGGTGATGACGATGTTAATAGATAGACAAGTACTCATTCTTCAATCTATAGTTGAAAATTTTATTACGACTAATCAACCTGTAGGTTCTAAGCAAATTGCTCAAAATATTGATTTCAGTTCGGCAACGATAAGAAATGATATGAGTAAATTAGAAAAAGAAGGATTGATTAAAAAGACTCATATTTCATCAGGTAGAGTACCTTCGGAAAAAGGTTATCGCTATTATGTAGATTACATAAAAAAAGATTATGAATTATCAAATAGCGAGAATGAAAAACTTAAACAACTCTCTGGTGATGATATAGTCTCGGAAAATAATTATCTAGAAAAAAATGCAATAGTACTATCGGACTTAACGGATTGTACGGCGGTGATACTAGCCCCAACAAAAACGGATAGGCGCATTAATAAAATAGAGGTTATTCTTCTAAGTAGTCGTAGTATTCTCGTTATATTAGTAACAAATATAGGAGAGGTATTCCAACAAAACTATAAACTTGATGCAGATTTCACCGCAGAAGATATAGGGGAGATTAATAAACTTCTTCAAAGTTACTTCTATGATGTGGATATGGCAACAGCTCACGTAATGATTCACGGTGAGTTAGAAAAATATCTAAAGAATAAAGTTAACAACTATGATATGATAGTGGTGGCTTTAAATAGATTGTTGCAAAATAAAATTAAAAAGACTGTAGCATTAGGGGGTAAGTACAATTTACTTAAACAACCCGATATAGACAATGTAGAAAAACTAAAAGAAGTAGTATCGCTCTTAGAAGATGATAAGATAGTCGAGCTTCTAGATAATAATGAAGTAACAGACAAACCATCTATTAAAATAGGAACTGAGCTTAAACTTGGGAATATAGATGATCTTTCATTAGTGTCTAGTAGTTATAATACATCTAAAGGTCAAGGTGTAATAGCCGTATTTGGACCAAAGAGAATGGACTATTCGAAAATCATGACACTTATAGCTTGTGTTCGTGATAATTTAAATAATAATTTAAAATAATTAGGAGGTAGAGATGGCTACTGAAGAACAAAAAGAAACTCTACAAGAAGAAGTAGCAGCAGAAGAAACTGTTGAGACTGAAGAAACTACAGACTCTGAAGAAGTAGTTGAAAAAACTGCAGAAGAGTTATTACAAGAACAAATTGAAAAACTGCAAGAAGAAGTAAAAGCGTCAGAAGATAAATACTTACGACTTTACGCAGAATTTGAAAACTTTAAACGACGTAAAAATCAAGAAATTGACACTATAAATGCTTATAAGAGTCAAAAAGTAATTACAGAAATCTTACCAAGTTTGGATAACTTAGAACGTGCTTTACAAGTTGAGTCAACTAATGAAGAAGTACAAACAGTTCTTAAAGGTGTACAAATGGTATACGAAGGATTACAAGCAGCACTTAAATCAGAAGGTGTTGAATTAGTAGAAACTGAAAATGCTCAGTTCGATCCAAACTTCCATCACGCAGTAATGCAAGGAGAAGAAAGTGACAAAGAAAGCGGAGTAATCTTAGATACATTCCAAAAAGGTTACAAACTAAAAGATAGAGTAATCAGACCAGCAATGGTTAAAGTAAACTCGTAATTATTAATCCTTAGTTTTTTCGAACCTAGAAGGTGAGGAAAAAAGTTAGGAGTAAGAATCGCACAGCTACACCAAGAATGAGGAGCGTAGCAACGAAATGATTGGTATGTAGCCACTGCGTAGATAGATACTCAAAGAATTAAGAACGCAGTGACGAAATGATTTGAAAGTATCGACTACGTAAATAAAAAAGTAATATTAGACTTTGTTAGAGTGAAAAATCATTTTAACGAATAAATTTGAAAATATAGTAATTATAAATTTAAGGAGGACAAGAATATGTCAAAAATTATAGGTATCGACTTAGGAACAACTAACTCATGTGTATCAGTATTAGAAGGTGGGGAAGCTAAAGTAATCCCTAACCCAGAAGGTAACAGAACTACACCTTCTGTAGTAGCATTCAAAGGTGACGAAATTCAAGTAGGGGAAGTAGCAAAACGTCAAGCAATCACTAACCCTAACACAGTAATTTCTATCAAACGTCACATGGGTACAGATTACAAAGAAGATGTGAATGGTAAAAAATACTCACCACAAGAAATCTCAGCAATGATTTTACAAAACTTAAAAGCAACTGCTGAAGCTTACCTAGGTGAAAAAGTAACTAAAGCTGTTATCACAGTACCAGCTTACTTCAACGACGCTCAACGTCAAGCAACTAAAGATGCTGGTAAAATCGCTGGATTAGAAGTAGAACGTATTATCAACGAACCTACTGCAGCGGCATTAGCATACGGATTAGAAAAAACAGATGTAGATCAAAAAGTATTAGTATTCGACTTAGGTGGTGGTACTTTCGACGTATCTATCTTAGAATTAGGAGATGGAGTATTCGAAGTATTAGCTACATCAGGAGATAACTTACTAGGTGGAGATGACTTCGACCAAGCTATTATTGACTACCTTGTAGATGAATTCAAAAAAGAACAAGCTATCGACTTATCTCAAGATAAAATGGCAATGCAACGTCTTAAAGATGCAGCAGAAAAAGCTAAAAAAGACTTATCTGGTGTAACTTCAACTCAAATTTCATTACCATTCATCTCAGCTGGAGCTAACGGACCAGTTCACTTAGAAAACACATTAACTCGTGCTAAATTCGATGAACTTACTCATAGCTTAGTAGAAAGAACATTAATTCCAACTCGTCAAGCTCTTAAAGATGCTGGATTAAATCCAAGTGAAATTGACCAAGTAATCTTAGTTGGTGGATCTACTCGTATTCCTGCAGTACAAGAAGCTGTTAAAAAAGAAATGGGTAAAGAGCCTCATAAAGGAGTAAACCCTGACGAAGTAGTAGCTATGGGTGCTGCTATCCAAGGTGGAGTAATCACAGGGGACGTTAAAGACGTAGTATTACTAGACGTAACTCCATTATCATTAGGTATTGAAACAATGGGATCAGTTATGACAGTATTAATTCCAAGAAATACTACAATCCCAACTTCTAAATCACAAGTGTTCTCTACAGCTGCAGATAACCAACCAGCAGTAGATATCCACGTATTACAAGGTGAACGTCCAATGGCATCTGACAACAAAACTCTTGGAAGATTCCAACTTTCAGATATACCACCAGCACCACGTGGAGTACCTCAAATCGAAGTTACATTCGATATCGACAAAAATGGTATTGTAAATGTTACAGCTAAAGATCTTGGAACTCAAAAACAACAAAAAATTACTATTGAATCAAGTAGTTCATTAACAGATGAAGATATCGATAGAATGGTTAAAGAAGCGGAAGCTAATGCTGACGCTGATGCTAAACGTAAAGAAGAGGCTGATGTACGTAATGAAGCTGATCAACTTTCATTCCAAGCAGATAAAGCATTAGAAGAAGCTAAAGATAAAGTAGACCAAAGCTTATTAGATAACATTAAAGCTAAAAACGATACATTAAAAGAAGCTATTAAAAACAATAACTTAGAAGAAATTAAAGCTGCTAAAGACGAATTAAACAAAGCTGTTCAAGAAATGACTATGAAACTTTACGAACAAGCTAATGCTGCAGCTGGAGCTCAAGGAGCAGATGCAGGAGCAACTTCATCTAACAACGATGATGACACAATCGATGCAGACTTCACTGAGAAAAAATAATTAAATAAATAGTCCAAGGGCTGGTAGCGTTATGCGCTAGCCCTTTGTTAAATAATTAATTATAGGAGAGATTAAGATGGCTAAAAGAGATTATTATGAGGTACTTGGCGTAAGTAAAAGCGCAAGTGCAGCTGAAATAAAAAAAGCATATCGTAAATTATCAAAACAATATCACCCAGATATAAACAAAGAGCCAGGCGCTGAAGATAAGTTCAAAGAAATTTCAGAAGCGTACGAAGTACTGAGTGACGATACTAAAAAAGCTCAATATGATCAATTTGGTCACGCAGCATTTGAAGGTGGAGCCGGTCAAGGTGGATTTGGTGGCTTCGGTGGAGGCTTCTCTGGATTCTCAGGTGGATTTGATGACCTTGGAGATATTTTCTCAAGTTTCTTCGGTGGAGGAGGGTCACGTCGTAATCCGAATGCCCCACGTCAAGGAGAAGACTTATTACACCGCATTCGTATAAGTTTTGAGGATGCTGTATTCGGTACGAAAAAAACTATTAAAATCCGTAAAGATGTAGAATGTGATCACTGTCACGGAAGTGGAGCGAAAGATTCTTCATCTGTAAATACTTGTCACAGATGTAATGGTAGTGGACAAGAAGCGGTAATTCAAGATACTCCATTCGGACGTATGCAAAGTCAACGTACATGTTCTGAATGTCAAGGACGAGGTAAAATCATTAAAGATAAATGTGCTCACTGTTTCGGTAAAGGATATAATAACCGTGAAGTAGAATACGAAGTAGAAATTCCAGAAGGAATTAGTTCAGGACAACGTGTTCGCCTTCGTGGTAAAGGTGGAGCAGGAGAAAATGGTGGTCCAGCAGGTGATTTATTCATAGAAGTAATCGTTGCTGAGGATTCATACTTCCACAGAGAAGATGATGATATCTACACTGAATTAAAACTTTCTCCAGCACAGGCTGCTTTAGGAACAAAAGTTGATGTTCGTACATTGACAGGTGAAATTGAACTAAATGTTCCAGCAGGAACACAACATGGACGTAAATTCCGTCTTGCAGGCAAAGGTGTTAAAAGTGTTATGGGATATGGTCAAGGAGATCACTATATCGTGGTATCTATTGAAATTCCTAAAAACTTATCAACAAAAGAACGTGAATTATACCTAGAACTTGCTAAATTAAATAATGAAAAAGTCGAAGAAGATGAAAGCTTCCTGGACAAGGTAAGTAGAAAAGCAAAAGATCTATTTGACTAATAAGACGAAAAGCTCAGTGTACCGACCCCAAAAAGTTAGACCAAAAAATCTAACTTTTTGGAGGTCGGTATTTTTATGACTAAATATAATTTTGAATTTAAAAAGAAAGTCGTACT
>JAWHCX010000014.1:0-53563 GCA_032567735.1 Gemella haemolysans
AAAGGCAAGAGTTACAGAGAAGCTAGCTTCTCTGTAACTCTATCATATCAGGTATTTATTTTTAACTTTTTTTGTCTCACATCATTTACAAATGTACAATTTCAAGCGATTACAATTAGATTTTTGTAATAAAATTTGTCGAATTAACATATTATTAAGATATAAAAAAAGAGACTCATAAATCTTTATTTTAAAGATTTCAAGTCTCGTTGACACAGTTTCTAACTGTATATTTTTTATTTGAGATTAATCTCAATAGTATGGAGATGGCGGGATTTGAACCCGCGTCCAAAAATACCTCCCCTTAGCTTCTACATGTTTAGTTTACCTATTGAATTTAATTCTCCACTTAAGCCGATAAACAGGCAATGAAAAACGAGTTTGATTAATCTCTTATTTTTTTCTACAAACGGAAGAAAAAAATCGTAGACTGCTAAGAATGAACCGATTAGCTTTGTCACAGTCAAACAAAGTAATCAGCCTTTAGCTTATTAAGCTGCTAAAGCGTAATTTGTTTTTTCGCCAGTTATATTTAACTGATGTGTTGTTAAAGGAGTCAACCCTCCTACATGCCACTAAGAAGACTAGCATCCCTGTCGAATCCTAAACATCCCCTAATTGTGATTATTATATTTTATCATAAAATAAAGATTATGTAAAATTTTATTATTTTATATATACAATGACACTTCCAATTAACTTTCTAACAACAACTATATCAATTATGATATAATTAATATTAAGAAATAAAAACTAAGGAGGTACCATGGAAACACTTATCAATAAATTACGACCTAATAAAATCAGTGATATTATTGGTCAACATCATTTAATTGGAGATGGAAAAGTTCTCACTAAAATAGTAGAGAGCAAAAAAATGTTCTCATTTATTTTATATGGTTCCCCTGGAACAGGAAAAACTTCAATCGCTAATGCCTTAGCTAATGAACTAGACTATAAATTTAAAATATTAAATGCTGTAAATTGTACTAAGAAAGATTTAACTGCAGTAATAGAAGAATCTAAAAGGTTTAAAAAAGTAATATTACTACTTGATGAATTTCATAGATTAACAAAACCTATGCAAGATATTCTACTTCCTGAAATCGAATTTGATAATATATACGTTATTGGATGCACAACAAATAACCCGTATCATACTGTAAATCCTGCGATTAGATCACGTTTAATTATTTTTGAATTACAACAAGTTTCAAATGATGATATTTATGAATATCTTAAAAAAATATCAAATAATAAAGAAATATTTCCCAAAAAGTTAAAAATAGAAGATGATGTATTTAAAACAATCGCTTTAAACTCTTCGGGTGATTTGAGATTCTCTTTAAATACTTTTGAAATTTTATATAATTTATCAAATGAAAGTGAAATTATCACAAAAGAGAAACTATTGAACTTATCTCTAGGAAAATTCAAAGCCTACGATAAAGATGGTGATGCTTTTTATGATATTATTAGCGCTTTTCAAAAATCTATACGTGGAAGTGATGTTGATGCTTCACTATACTACTTAGCACTACTGATAGATAGTGGTGATTTAGACACTATATATAGAAGAATGAGTGTTATAGCTTACGAAGATATCGGTCTAGCAAATCCAAATATCGGACCTTTTGTTCATGCTGCTATTGAAAGTGCGAAGATGCTCGGATTACCCGAAGCTAGAATACCATTAGCTAACGCTGTTATTCAACTAGCTCTGTCATTAAAATCTAATAGTGCTTATATGGCAATCGACAATGCACTACATGAAACAAAGACAAATCCAAAATTTATTATTCCCGATCATCTAAGAGATGCACATTATTACGGCGCTGATAAACTTAATCGCGGTGTTGGATATCAATATCCACATAGCCACCCTACAGGATATATTAAGCAACAATATCTCCCGGATAACTTAGTAGGAAGAACATTTTACACACCAAAAACTAATAATAAAAATGAACAAAATCTTGCACAATATAAAAAATTTATAGATAATATGAAATAAAAAAAGGGCTAATCCAGCCCTGAAATTTAACAAAGTTCATATGTGAACTTATAGACGCAGTGGTTTATTGATATCTAAATTCGCTTTATAAAAGCTTTTTAGACATCTAATAAACTGTGCGAGGGTGACTCGACAAAATCGATTTCTCCGAAATCACGATTTTTGAGTCACTCCTTTTTTATTCACCTAAAATTTTAACTTCGCACTCAAGTTCAACACCAGAGTCTTCTAATACTTTTTGTTGAACTTCTTTAATTAAGTTTTTATAATCTTCACATGTTGCTGAATCTATATTAACCATAAATCCTGCGTGTTTTTTCGAAACTTGTGCTCCACCTACTGTTAATCCTTGTAACCCAGCATCTTGGATTAATTTTCCTGCGAAATATCCTTCTGGTCGTTTAAATACTGAACCACATGAAGGGTATTCTAAAGGTTGTTTATCTGAGCGCATTTTATTTAATTCTTCTACTTTAGAAATAATTTCCTCTTTATTTCCTTTTTTCATTTGGAAATAAACTCTAGAAATAACTTCCTTAGTATCTTGAATTACAGAGTGTCTATATGAAAATTCCATCTGTTCTTTAGTATATATTTTCTTTTCACCAGTTTTAGTGAAAACTTCAACTTTTTTAACAACTTCCTTCATTTCACCGCCATATGCTCCAGCATTCATGAAGATTGCTCCACCAACACTTCCTGGAATACCACATGAAAATTCAAGGTTAGTTAAACTATTTTCAATACAAAAGTCTGTAAGTTCTTTTAATGTTAATCCCGCATAACAAGAAATAACATCACCATCTAATAATTCAACCTTATTCATATCACTAGTTATAGCTACTATTCCTGCTATACCATTATCTGATATTAACACATTTGAGCCATTGCCTAAAATAGTTAATTCTATGTTGTTTTCATTACTATATTTAATAACATTTTGTAAATCTTGTTCGTTCGTCAATTTTACTAAAACTTCTGCGTCTCCACCCGTTTTTGTAAAACTATATTTTCTTAGAGGTTCATTATATAGTACTTCACTATTTTGAACAATCTCCTCAATATTTTTTATTTTAATCATTATTTTCAATCCTTTTTAACATATCATTTATAAATATTACTTTTTTCGTTGAATAATCTTTAAAAGAAAGTTCTTTATTATTATTTTTAAATGAATTATATTCATTTTTTAAAACTTCATCATTAAAAATTTTTTTAATTTTTATAAAATCTTTATGTATTTCCGTATCACGTTGCACAACGTTTAATACAACATCATAGCTCATTGTTAGATAATCAATAATTCTAGCATATTTTATTACACCTTTTGTACCATTATGAGCTATTCTATGATAACTGATATTATTTAGTCTTTTTTCATCGAATGTTGTTATCTCATGTAAATTTTCTACAACAACAAGTATATCAACAATCTTTTCCCCTAATACCTGTGTATTACTCGTAGCTCCAATATGTAAAAACTCACATTTAGGCATTTTAGGAATTTCTTGTATCTTTTTTATCTCTTCTAAAAATGTTTCAACAAACATTTTATTGTCTGCTATTTCTTCAATTTTAATAGTTCTCTTATCCATTTATAAAATCCAATCTTAAAATTAAACATACTTATATATTATAGACTGTATTTCTTATAAAGTAAAGTTATATCTAAATTTGAACAATTCCCTTATTTATAATACTTTCCATAATACCAATTTAATAACATTTCTTAGCAACATTCTTTATAACAAAAACATCCTTTTTCATGATCATTTATCATTCCAATAGCCTGCATATAGCTATAAATTATCGTACTTCCTACAAAACTAAATCCTCTTTTCTTCATATCTTTACTTATCTTGATTGACAAATCAGATTCACTTGGTGCATCTTTATAGCTTTCTAATTTGTTGTTGATTTTTCTATAATCTGTAAATCTCCAAATATACTTATCAAAACTTCCAAATTCTTTTTGAACCTTAAGAAATGCTACAGCATTTTTTCTAACAGAATATATTTTCAATTTATTTCTAATTATACTAGCATCTTGTCTTAACGATTCTAGATATTCATCGGTATAATTGGCACAGATATTATAATCAAAATTATCAAAAGCACGTTTGAAATTTTCTCGTTTCTTAAGTATTAATGACCAACTTAAACCAGCTTGCATTCCTTCTAGTATTAGATATTCAAATAACATTTGATCATTATGAGTTTCTCTTCCCCATTCATTGTCATGATATTCAATATCTAATGGATTTACAGCCCAAGGGCATCTATTTTTATTCATGTTCCCCCTCCAAATTATTGTTTACTAAAGCCAGCATTTCTCTAATGCGTCTAATGCTATATCTTTCTTTCTTATCTATTTCAAGGAAGAATCCATCTTTTGCAATGATACGTGTGTCCTTATGCGGCGTTAAAGCTGTAAATAATTCTTTTCCTTTAAGACTGTTCATAATGTCTTTATCAAAAGTTACAACTACTTTATTGGCTAACTCTTTAATGCTAGTCACCATAGTATTTTTCGCCATAACTTTCAGATAACATATATCTATTAGGTTATTAACTTCTTCACCAAAATCAGAGAATCTATCAATTAGATCTTCTACAATGCTATCAATCTCTTCATCACTAACTACATTATTTAATCTCTTATAGAAATCTATTTTATCTGCATCACTAGTAATATACTCTTTTGGAATAAATGCATCAACGTTAAGTTTAATTTCTAGATCATCTGTCTTGACTTCAAAAATATCTTTCTTAATTTTCGGAGTAGCTTCTTTAATTATATTTTCATAGTAACTAACATCTTGTGTTCGATCTTGTTCTAATAACGGTTCTAAAATTCCTTTTTTCTCTTGAATTTCTTGTTCTAACATTTGAGAATACAATGTATAACCTACTGAATCAATGAAACCATGCTGTCTTCCGCCGAGTACATCTCCAGCCCCTCTAATAGATAAGTCCTGCATAGCGATTTTAAAACCACTACCTAAAGAAGTAAAGTTCTTGATCGCCGATAATCTCTTCTCTGAGTTCTCAGTTAATGACTTAAACGGTTCATACATTAAGTATGCATAAGCCTCTCTACTACTACGGCCTACTCGTCCACGAAGTTGATACAATTGACTTAATCCAAAGCGATCGGCATCTTCAACTATTAATGTATTTACATTAGAGATATCAATACCTGTCTCAATAATTGTCGTCGATATTAGCATATCATATTTTCTATCAATCACATCTGCCATAATATTTTCAAGTTCTCTTTGACTCATACGACCGTGAGCATAAGCTATATTGATATCAGGTAATAATCTTCTTAATTCTAAATATTTCTCATCGATTGTTTCTACTCTATTGTAAACATAAAACACCTGCCCTCCACGATTAACCTCATTCATAACCGCTTCTTTTATAACCATTTTATTTTGAGCTGTCACAAAAGTTTGGATTGGTTGACGTTCTCTTGGAGGTGTCTCAATCACCGATAAATCCCTAATACCTATTAAACTCATATGTAATGTTCTAGGAATTGGAGTTGCACTAAGGGTAAGAACATCCACTGTATTTTTAAGATGTTTAATTTTTTCTTTATGTTTAACTCCAAATCGTTGTTCTTCATCAATTATTAATAAACCTAAATCTTTGTATTTAAATTTATCATTTAATAGTTTATGTGTCCCAACAATTATATCAATTTTACCTTCTTCAAGTTTCTTACAAATTTCAGTAATATCTTTAGCTGACTTAAACCTACTTACTACTTCTATATTAACTGGGAAGTTAGCAAATCTACTTACGAAATTATCGTAGTGTTGTTCAGCAAGAAGAGTCGTTGGTACTAACACCGCCACTTGCTTATTATCAGTAACTGCTTTAAACGCAACCCTCATCGCTACCTCTGTTTTACCGAAACCGACATCTCCACATAGAAGTCTATCCATCGGACGTTGTTTTTCCATATCTCTTTTAATTTCTTCTGTAGCTTTCACCTGGTCTTCTGTTGGAATAAACGAAAAATCTGCTTCAAACTCAGCTTGCATACTACCGTCTAAACTATAAGCGTAACCTGAACTTAATTCGCGCTTAATATATAACTTAATAAGATCTTCAGATATATCCTCAATTTCTTTACGAACTCTACTTTTAGTCTTCTGCCAGTTTTTAGTTCCCAGTTTATTTAATGCGGGTTTTCTATTATCTGTAGAAGCGGTATATTTTTGAATATAGTTCATATTATTTATATCTACATAAATAATATCACCACCATCATAAACAATCTTCAAGAAGTCTTTATATACTCCTCCAACTTCAACATTCTCTATTCCTTCGTATAGCCCTATCCCATGACTAACGTGAACAATATAGTCTCCTATATTTAGCTCTTGATAGTTTCTTATTTTTTCTGAGTTAGTATATTTAAATTTTACACGACGTTTTTTTCTTTCTTCTTCAGTAAATAATTCTCGTGGCGTAAGTAAGAATAACTTATTCTTTCTATCTTCTAATCCTTTTAGATGATATTTATTTACATCGATAAAAATTTTCCCTTCTTTAACACCGTAGTAAATATCATCATAGAAATAATTGTCAAATAAAACTTTTTCAACATAATCCTTTTGTTTTTGTGTGTTTAACGAAATAATAACCTTATAATTATTCGTTAATTTTTCTCGTATTTCCTTAGCTAAATATTCCTCACTAGAATAATAAGCCAAATCAATAATATCTAAATTATAATGTTTTTCTATAATCTTATCGTTGAGTTTTAATGTAGATAGATAGAATTTTCTTACATCTAAGTTTTGAATTTTTTCAAAAGCTACATTATCTATTACATCTTGATAAATATAACTTCTATTCATCTCTTGAAGACTTGTTAAAAAGTATTCACGTAGTCCTTCTATTTTTTCTAAGATTTTATGATAATTGTCATAGAAGACTATAATATCATCTGTTAAATAGTCGGCAATACTATATGTATTTTCATAAACTAAATTCGAAAAACTTTCTAAATCACTAAAATCGCCAGTTGCTTTATAAATTTCTATTTTTTCTTGAAGATAGGTACTAATCTCTTGGTAATTTTCTTCTTCTCTTAATTTGGTATCATTTAACTTAGTAAGTATTCTCTCAACAACTACATCTTTTTCTTCAGAAGTAAGGAAAAAATCACTTGTAGGATATATAACTGCACTATCAATTTTTTCTAACGACCTCTGTGTAATTTCATCAAAAGTTCTCATACTATCAAGTTCATCATCAAAAAAGTCCAATCTAATAGGCTTCTCACTTAGAGGGCTGAAAATATCAACTATACTACCCCTTTTTGAAAATTCTCCTACTACATCGACACTTTCAACACGACGATAACCCATATTTACAAGTTTTCTTTGTAATTCATCAAAGCTAATAACTGTATCTTCATTAATTTTAAAGCTATTATTTTTAAAATCACTAGGATTTTTTACAGTTCTATAAATTGATTCAACCGGTACAATTACAATACTTTGAATATTATGTACAAGATTTTCAAGAACTTTAATAGAGTTCTGCACTAAATCATTACTTTTAGAGGTGTGACGTTTTAATATATCAATTTCTGGATAAATATATGTTTCACCTTCGAAATCATTTAAAATAGCGAACAATTCTTCAGCTTCTGCTTTGCTTTGTGATAACACTACAACTGTCTTATCACCATTTTTATATTCGTTATATATTTCTAAAGCACGTGTTGTTAAATTTTGTCCATATACACCTATATTTTTATGTTTCTTCTCAAATTGTAAATTAACAATTTTCAAAAGACTATCTTTTATCATGTACGCTCCTTTCTACGACAAATAGCAGCAAAAAGAGAGTGACTCAAAAATCACAATTTCAGAGAAATCGATTTTGTCGAGTAATCCCCGTAAAGTTTATTAGATATCTAAAAAGTTTTATGACATGAATTTAGATGTCTATAATCCACTGTAACTATGAATTTCTATATAAACTTTTTTAAAATTTAGAATTTTGGGGATGGCGCCTTTTGCTGCGGTTATTTTTAATTATATTTATTCATTAAATCTACGAAACTCATTTTTGAAAAATCTTCTATACAATTTATACTTTTAGAATAAATTTTTTCAATTTCACTCATTTCATCTTTTGAGAATCTTCCTAAGACATAATCAACTACCTTCATCGGAGGTGTTGGTCTATCTATTCCAATTTTTAACCTATTAAATTTTTCTGTACCTAGGTGACTTATAATACTCTTAATTCCGTTATGTCCTCCACTACTTCCCTTTGCCTTAAGTTTGAAGTTTGCAGTTTTTGTATCTAAATCATCATATATTACTAAAATATCTTCAATATCAATTTCAAAATAATCGTAAAATTTCCCTACAGCTTCTCCTGAAAGATTCATATAAGTTGTTGGCTTAATTAACAAATATTTAACACCACCGTGGTATGCTATAGCATACTCAGCGTTAAATTTCGTTTTATCAAAACTTACATTCCAAGATTTTGCTAATTCATCAAGTATCATAAATCCTATATTATGTCTTGTATTTTCATATTGTTTTCCTGGATTTCCTAATCCAACTATTAATTTCATAAGTTATCCTCACTTTTATTTTTTTACTATCGAATATATGACTTAAAGAAGGCAACGGACACCGCTGCCTTCTTTAAAAGTTAATTTAATTAGTGATTATTCAAAAAGAACACTTACAGGTTCGTTATTGTGGATTTTGTAAATTGCTTTTGCAATTAAATCACCTACACATAACGGTACCATTTTATCTAATTTTTTCTCTTCTGGTATATCAATTGTGTTAGCATATACTAACTCTTTAATTGGAGAATTTTCAATTCTATCTAATGCTTGTCCACTTAGTACAGCATGTGAGCAACTTGCATAAACTTCTTTTGCTCCTCTATCTTTAAGTGCTTGAGCTCCTAAAGTAATCGTTCCCGCTGTATCAATAATATCATCAATAAGAATACATGTTTTTCCTTCAATGTTACCTACAATATTCATAACTTCAGCAACATTTGGTTTTGGTCTTCTCTTATCGATAATTGCGATTGGCGTATTTAATGCATCTGCTAGTTTTCTAGCACGTGTTACACCACCGTGATCTGGTGATACGACAACAACCTCTTCCATATCTGGAAGTTTTTCTTTGAAATATTTCGCAATAATTGGTACACACATAAGGTGATCAACTGGAATATCAAAGAATCCTTGAATTTGAAGTGCGTGAAGATCTAATGCAATTACACGATCTGCCCCTGCTACTTCTAATAAGTTTGCTACTAATTTAGCTGTGATTGGTTCACGACTTCTTGCTTTTCTATCTTGACGTGCATATCCGTAATAAGGGATTACAACATTAATTGTGTCCACTGAAGCACGTTTAAGTGCATCTATCATAATTAATAAAGTCATTAAATTGTCGTTTACAGGGCCACTAGTTGATTGTAGTACGAATACTTCACTACCACGTACACTTTCCTCTATATTAATTGAAACCTCTCCGTCACTGAATTTTTTAACGCTACATTTACTTAATTCTACTCCCAGTGACTTTGCTACTTGTTGTGCTAATGGAATGTTAGCATTTAATGAAAACAGCTTTAATGGTTTATCTACAAGCATATTAAATTTTTCTCCTTAAAATTTGGTTCGATAGTAATACAGATGTATTCCGTTAATTATTATAGCATAAATATTATATAATTTCTACTGTTATCAAGTATAGACCAATTAAAATTCATCAATTTTTTTACTATTTATTATTTTCCACAATACAACTTGATATAAACTATGTATATTTATTATATAATCTTTTAGAATATTAAAAATCATTCATAATATGTATCAGTGACCTATAAAATTCTTTTTCATTTTTAATAAAACGTTCGTGTATTTCTGTTGTTATATCAAATTTTTTAATTATTTTGAATATTTTTTCTATTTATTAGTTTATTTATTTATCATAGTATGCTATCATTATAGAATATAGAATGATGACCTATTATTTAAAATTTCAACTTTTAAATTTCAAAACATTTTTAGTTAACATAGTTTCTAATATACTAATATTTTTTCTTAAGTTTATATTTTAGAAACATAAATACTCATTATTCTTGAAATATATAATTAAAGGAGTGCCATTATGGATAAAATCTTTGAATTAATTGAAAAAGAACAACATAGACAAGATACTAATATCGAACTTATTGCTAGTGAAAACTTTGTTTCTAAAGATATACTAAAAGCTACTGGGAGTATTTTAACAAACAAATATGCTGAAGGATACCCTGGAAAAAGGTATTATGATGGTTGCGAGGTAGTTGATGAAATCGAAACACTTGCAATTGAAAGACTTAAAGAACTTTACGATGCTAAATTCGTAAATGTTCAAGCTCACTCAGGATCAAGTGCAAATATTGCTGTATATCTATCTCTACTTACACCTGGAGATACTGTTTTAGGAATGAGTATGGATGCAGGTGGACACTTAACTCATGGTAGTAAAGTAAACTTCTCTGGAAAATTATTTAATGCTGTTTCATATGGTGTAACAAAAGATACTCACCTAATTGATTATGACGAAGTACTACGTATCGCAAAAGAGCATAAACCTAAAATGATTATTGCTGGTTCAAGTGCATACTCTCGTATCATTGACTTTGCAAAATTTAGAGCAATCGCTGATGAGGTTGGTGCTTATTTAATGGTCGATATGGCACATATTGCAGGGCTTGTTGCTGCTGGATTACATCCAAATCCAGTACCATATGCTGATGTTGTTACATCTACTACACATAAAACATTAAGAGGACCTCGTGGAGGAATTATTCTTACTAATAACGAAGAAATCGCAGTAAAAATTAATAAAATGATTTTCCCAGGTGCACAAGGTGGTCCATTAGAACACGTTGTTGCAGCAAAGGCAATTTGTTTTGCTGAAGCTCTTAAACCTGAATTTAAAGTATACCAACAACAAGTAGTTAAAAATATGAAAACTATGGTTGAAGCATTTAAAGCTAACAATATTCCTGTAGTTTCAAATGGTAGTGATAACCACCTGTGTCTAATTGATACATACTCTACTTATAATGTAACTGGTCATGATGCAAGTGATCTATTAAGTAAAGCAAAAATTACATGTAATAAAAATGGTATTCCATTTGATACATTACCTCCGATGAAAACTAGCGGTTTACGTCTAGGTGCTGCAGCAATGACTACTAAAGGATACGTAGAAGAAGATTTTGTTGAAATTACAAATATTATTTGCGATTTACTAAAAAATAGAGAAAGCTATTTAGAAAAAGCTCAAGAAAGAGTAGCTGCTTTAGTTTCTAAAGAAAGAAAAGAATTCAGATAATAATACTATAAGTTTTAAAACGACGAAGAAAACACTCTTCGTCGTTTTTTACGAACTTTTTAAATTGGTTTACGTGATAATAGTTCGCGTATTTTAATTGAATTTTATTTTATTTTATTTTTTTATTGACAACGTTCGTTTTCTATGTTATATTTATAAAAATTCTTTAGGAGAAACAAAAATATGAATAACGAAAAAATAATCAAAGCTTCTTTTTTTCACAGTCCTAAATACGGCGAAGTCGAGCTTTTTAAACAGGCGATAATATTTATTTCAGACAATGGAATTATTTCTAAAATCATTAAGCAAGAAGATGAGAATTACAATATGATTCTAGAAGAAGTTTCAAACGAAAATAATTTTACTGATTTCAAAGATAAAATACTTTTGCCGGGGTTTATTGATTTACATATACATGCACCTCAATGGCCACAAGCTGGTCTCGCATTAGATGATGAATTAAGTTATTGGTTAAATAATTTCACGTTTCCTTTAGAATCTAAATATAAGGATATCAATTATGCTAGAGAAGTATATACCGATTTAGTTAAAACATTGTTAGCAAATGGTACTACTTCTGCAATGTATTTTGGAACTATTCATAATGAATCCACTTTTGAATTAGCAAAAATCTGTGCTAATTTAGGTCAAAGAGGCTTCGTAGGAAAAGTCGTTATGGATGATAAAAATATGAATCCTGACTTTTACCGTGATAATAGTACAAAAGAAGCAATTGAAAATACCGAGAAATTTATTGTTGATATACAAGCACTTGCTAAAAATGTACCTCAGGGGGTATATCCAGTAATTACTCCACGTTTTGTTCCAAGTTGCACTGATGATGCACTATTAGAATTAGGGAAATTAGCAAAAAAATATAATTGCTATATTCAAAGTCATTGTAGTGAAAGTGATTGGGAACACAATTTTGTTCTCAAACGATTCGGAAAAAGAGATAGCGAGGTTTTAGATCAATTCGGTCTATTAACTGACAAATCAATAATGGCTCACGGCAACTTCGTTAATTCTGATGACGTAAAGATCTTTAACAATAGAAAATCATCAGTTTGCCATTGTCCAATCTCTAATTCCTATTTCGCTAATGCAGTGTTACCTGTTAATAAACTAAAAAAAGAAGGCTTAAACATCTGCTTAGGTACTGATATTTCCGGAGGATTCTCCCCTAGTCTTTATGACAATATAAAACATACTGTTATGGCTAGTAGAATGCTTAACGATGGAGTCAATAATAAACTAGAGGCAGATGCCCGTGGTTCTCATGATTCGAAAGTTAGTGTATTTGAAGCATTTTATCTTGCTACTACAGGTGGTGGAGAGGCTTTAAAATTACCACTTGGCCTTTTTAGAGAAGGGTACATTTGTGATTTCCAAGTAATTGATATTAACACACCTACCAATAAACTCCCTAATTATTTAGATAATGAAGAAAATAAACATCTTCTACAAAAGATATTATATCTTTCTACTTCAGAAAATATTCGAGAAGTTTGGGTTCAAGGTAAACAAATTCTTAAAAAATAGTAACATAAAATTTATCATAAGGAGAAAAAAAGTTTTTATGTCGAAAAATAAAAATCATTTAACTATAGGAGTTGAAGAAAATATTCCATTTTCACAATCCCTAATTTTAGGTTTACAGCACGTTCTAGCTATGGATGTCTACGTACCACCTTTTATTTTAGCAACAGCTATTGCATTATCACCTGGTGATGCTACTGGTTTAATTCAGTCTACTTTCTTAGGAGCTGGGATTGCCTCATTAATTCAAGTATTATTCTACTTAAAATTACCTGTATGTCAAGGCCCATCATTCATTCCTCTTGGTGCTATTATTGGTATTTATATGGGAACTAAAAACCTTGGTACTGTTCTTGGAGCTAGTATTGTCGGTGCAATTTTAATCATTTTACTTGGGTATTCTGGTATTTATAAATATATAGTAAAAAATTACATACCTTCTATCGTTAGTGGAACAATAATTATGATCGTTGGTTTAACTTTACTTCCTTCTGCATTTGTAAGTAACATCTACATCGAAGGTAACGGTCTGACAATGAAACAAAATGTATTATTAGCATTTATTACAGCCGCTTCTTTAATTCTATTTTCTACATTAGGAAATTACGTTAACAAATTCAAAAGAATTTTCCAAATTTCTTCAGTAATTATCGCTCTAGCTATCGGAACATTTTCTGCATTTTTAATGGGAGGTTTTAATACTCAAGGAATTAAGGATGCTAGCTTCTTCTCAATGCCGAAACTATTATTCTTAGATTATAGTATACATTTTGAAATCTCTGCTATTATTACAATGATTATTATTTACATGGTACTTCTAGCTGAAACTACTGGTACTTGGTATGCTGTAAGTTCAGTTATTGATGAACCATTAAGTGATACTCAAATTAATAAAGGAGTTATCGGAGAAGGAATTGGATGTTTAACAGCTGCTTTAGTTGGTGCAACTCCTGTTACTGGATACTCTACTAACGCTGGTATAATTTCTATCACTGGTGTTGCTAGTAGAAAAGTATTCGTTATGGCTTCATTCTGGTTTATCGGATTATCATTCTTAGGTAAACTTTCTGCTGTTATTAACTCAATACCTTCTGCAGTTATCGGTGGTGTATTCTCTGTAGTTTGTATCATAATATTACTAAATGGATTTAGAGTTGTTAAGAATCTAGATTTTTCTGAAAGAGAATTATACATCATCGGAGTACCATTAATGTTTACAATTGGATTATTATTTATTCCAGCAGAATTAAAAGCTAGTGCTCCACAATTACTTCAATACTTAATAGGTTCTCCTATCGCTGTTGGTGCAATTGTTGCAATTATCATGAATAAACTTATTCCATTAGAAAAATAATTCAAAAATGGAGGGACTTAAAACCACTATTTTTAAGTCTCTCCATTTCTTATTAATTTTATATTCATCAAAAATATAGTATAATTATAACTGCTAATAAAATTACAGAAATGGAGAAATATAGATGACTGAAAAGAAAATGAATGTTGAAAGTTTCAACCTAGACCACACTAAAGTTGTTGCACCTTATATTAGATTAGTTGGGGTTTATTCTGGGAACAATGGAGACAAAATTTATAAATATGATATCCGATTTTGTCAACCAAACAAAGAACACTTAGAAATGCCAAACCTTCACTCTTTAGAGCATTTAATCGCTGAATTAATAAGAAATCACCTTGATAACGTACTAGATTTTGGTCCAATGGGATGCCAAACTGGATTCTACTTATCAGTAATTAACAACGATAGCTATGAAGAAGTTGAAGAAGCTCTAGCAAAAACATTAGAAGATGTTCTTGTTGCTACTGAAGTTCCAGCATGTAATGAAGTACAATGTGGATGGGCTGCTTCTCATTCTTTAGAAGGTGCTCAAATGGAAGCTAGAAAATTCTTAGAAAAACGTTCAGAATGGAAAAACGTTTTTAGTAAATAATAAAAATAAAAATCAAACTGATATTTTCACCAGTTTGATTTTTATTTTTTATCTGTTGTATTTTCTAATACCTAGAACACCTATAATTAATCCTAAACCTGTTACAATAGGAATTGTGTTTGAAGAATTTTCACCAGTTTTTGGAAGGATAGAACTTTTTTTGAAATTATTATTTAAAGAGTCATGTTTATAAACTTTAGAATTACTTTTAGAATTTTCTAGGTTATTTTTTACATTATATTTTCCCTCAACAACCTGTGTTACATCTTTTGATTTGGAATTTAAGTCTTTATTATTTATAGTTGTATTTTCTTGATCATTTATTTTATTCGTAGTGCTCATCTCTTTCTTAGCATCTAATGAAATTTCTTTTGGTTTATCATTTTCATTTCTTGGTACAGTTTTACTAAAATCAACAATTGCAAATAAACTAAAATGATTTATATTAAACTGAACTATTCCATTTTTGACTTCTGATGGAATTAATGTTAAAGTTCCATTCTTTTCAACATGATAAATCTTTATCTCGCTACTTTCATTTTCTAATAAAGCTATACGAACTATCCTGTTATTCTTAAGTTGTACTTCATTATTATCTTTAGATAATTTTAAGTCTAATACCCTAATTTTATCTTTTTCTACAGATAATTGTTTGCTAATCATTTCTATTTGCTTGTTATTTTCAATTTTTTTAACATTCAATGATATATTATTGATATTAGCTAACAACTCGACTTCCACGCCAAATTTTGAACTATTTAGTAATTCAAGAGTAGCTTTAGGATTTTCCTCTTGGACTAGTGCTTCACCTTTCTCGCTTATCACTAGTTCTGGAGTCGCCTCTTGTACTAGGGGATCGCCTTTTTCGCTTATCACTAATTCTGGATTCTCTTCTTGTACTAGTGGCTCACCTTTTTCGCTTATCACCAGTTCTGGATTCTCTTCTTGTACTAGTAGCTCGCCTTTTTCGCTTATCACTAATTCTGGATTCTCTTCATGCACTAGTGGCTCGCCTTTTTCGCTTATCACTAATTCTGGATTCTCTTCTTGCACTAGTGGCTCACCTTTTTCGTTTATCACTAATTCTGGATTCTCCTCTTGTACTAGTGGATCGCCTTTTTCGCTTATTACTAATTCTGGTTTCTCCTCTTGTACCAATGGTTCACCTTTCTCGCTTATCACTAATTCTGGAGTCGCCTCTTGTACTAGTGGCTCACCTTTTTCGCTTATCACCAGTTCTGGATTCTCTTCTTGTACTAGTGGCTCATCTTTTTCGCTTATCACTAATTCTGGATTCTCTTCTTGCACTAGTGGCTCACCTTTTTCGCTTATCACTAATTCTGGATTCTCTTCTTGTACCAATGGCTCACCTTTTTCTCTTATTACTAGTTCTGGTTTCTCTTCTTGTACTAGTAGCTCGCCTTTTTCGCTTATCACTAATTCTGGATTCTCTTCTTGTACTAGTGGCTCACCTTTTTCGCTTATCACCAGTTCTGGATTCTCTTCTTGTACTAGTGGCTCGCCTTTAGAATCTGTATAAACTCTGATAGGTACATTAATTATATCATTTGAACCATCAGAATATGTTACTCTTACCCTTGCATTGACATCTCCCAATTCTCCAAAATCTGTAGAATTTAGTATTTCATAATTTATATTTTGTGGAAGATTTTCTTTAACAATTTTATTAAATACATCATCTGTATTCAAACTACTTCCTTGATGTAATAATAATTTTTCATCATTTAAAAGCTTAGGTTCATATTTTCCTGCTTCTGTTAGTTCTAAGGCAGTACGTGAATTTATAACACTCACTCCTAATCCTGCTAGTTCTCTAGTAATATTATTAATGGCAAGTTGTGGGGAAAGTGTATTTGAAATTGTAGCTTCTGCTTCTTTCAATTTTTCTGTTAATGTTGATTTCGCTAAATTATAGTTTTCAACTGATTTTTTCGTCTTATCAGATAACTCTACAACTGATTCTACTAATTTTTGAGCCGCATTGACTACGGATATTAACTCTTTTTTATCTGCCTCATTTACTGATATAGGAACATTTATATCATTACTACTATTATCATCTAAATACACAACTCTTACTGTAGCACGTTTCGTACCCAAAGATGTTAATTCATCTTTATAGACTAATGATAACTTAGTATTAACTGGTAATAAATTTCTATTAACTTTATTAATTATATCCTTATCTTTAAGTTTATCTCCTATCATTATAGATACAGGTCTATCATCAACTAAAGTTGGTAAAAATGTCTTACTCAATGTTCCCTTTTCTGGATTGATTATGCTTAGCTTATTAATATTTTCATCTCGATATCCGACTCCATCCATTCCTTGACGTTTTCCAAAATTAAAGTCTGGATTTGAATTCACTCTATTTTCAAAATAAGACGTCGATGAATGAGCTCCTGCACTTTTACCTATGCTTATTTTATTTTCAGGCTGAAGATTTCCAGGGATTATATTATCATTATCAGTGTAATAATTTTTTATCTTTCCAGATTTTGCAAGTTCTTCAGAAATCTTTACATCATCCTTAGGGACTCCCCAGAACCAACCACTCTTAACTTTCGGAGCATTAAACGTATAAGTTTGTTTATACTTACCAAATTTATCCTTTTCAGCTGTTGCTGTAGCTCTTAATGAAAGATAACCACCTAATGAGTGTCCTGTAATATATAAATTTGTGATTGTACTATCATTTTTTATTTTCTTCATTAATTGAATAGCTGCTTCACTCTGATTTGATTCATTACCAAAGAACAATGCTACATCGGCTTTTAGATCCCCTGCTTGCGCAACATTTGTGCCTGCAAATGCAAGAACTTGGATATTATCTCCTTTTAAAAATGGAAAATTATTAGTTGTTTCAAATAGTACCGCGTCTAGACCATTATCTTGATGAAATGTTTCTTTTACTCTCCAATATGGACCAAGCTCATTATTAGTCATCTTCTGAATATTATTTGAAAGACTTCCTGCTGGAGCTTGCTTTTTAAGAATGTCATCTATTTTTTTATCATTCTCATAAACTAGATTGATAAACATAGCCATATCCCTAGCAGATATATTCCAGATTAGTTTATCTTTATCAACTTTATCGTTTAGTCCGTCTCCATCTGTGTCAGCAAGTCTTGGATGAATATCATATCCAAGATAAGTACGCCCATCTTTTTTATAAATATATAATTCATCTTTATTAGCTATACCATCTCCATCGTCATCACCATCTGGATCTAATATAGCTTTTTTATAAATTAAACTATCATACTTACCTCCCTCTAATCCTATATAACCTTTAGCTATATCTTCTGCATATTTACTAGTAAGTCTAGAAATAATTTTTATTCCTTTTTCTAAAGGTTCTTCAGTATTGTCTACTTCCTCAGTTGTAACTTTGTTTTCTTCTATGTTCTTATTAATTATCTTCGTAAGTAGATTAGCGATATCACTACTATCATCTACTCGTTTATCAATTACATTTAAATTATTATTTGAAGAATTTGAGCTTGTTGTAACACCCGCGTTATCTGATTTCCCATTAATTTCAGTAGTTAAAGTTGAATATGTAGCTACATTCTTATTTTCTATATTATTTTCAGTTACTGAAGTTGGCGTAATACCATTTGAAATATTATTACTTTCTTTAGCATTTTTATTTTCTAAATTATTAGTAGTTTCAGAAGTTATCTCTAAATTCTTTGGTTTTTCATGTACTATAGTGCTATTTTTATTTAAACTATTTTCATCATGTGCGCTTGCTGAGCCACTTAAAAATACTAATGCACCAATTGCAACTGATACTATTCCAAAACTAAGTTTCTTTATTCCATATTTTACTATTTTTTTATCAATATTATTTTTAAACATATTCCCTCCAAGATTCCATCTTAAATATGTGTATTTAGAATTTAATTAACATTATTTTTAGTTAACTAATCACTCTATATTGTTTAAGTATACACGAAAACATCAAATATAACAAACTTAAATTGTAGTTTATTTTTACATTAAACCTTTTCTTGAAAGTAATATGATTCTTACGTATCTAATTTATTTATTACAATTTTTATTTAGTTTCTCTCTTATCTTTATAACATTGCATATATATACTAAAAAATAAACTTTTGGAAATTATAACATCTCAAAATAATTAATACACTATGTACTTAACAAAACTCTCATCAAATTAAGAAATTTTTTCAAAAAAAAAAGCGAATTATTAATATAATCCGCTTAAATATTTATTATTTTGCAACTAAGCTACGAATAGCATTACGATCTATTTCAATTTCTACTTTTGGTGCAATTCTTACTTTTACAGTTACTGTCCCTACTTCAACGATATCTCCGTAAATTCCAGCGAAAGTTACGATTCTATCTCCTTCTTTTAATGAATCTTGTAGAAGTTTTAATTCTTTATTTCTTTTAGATTGTGGTCTAATAATCATGAAGTACATGAAACCAAAAAGAAATACTATCATAATAATGTTAATATATGAACCTTGCATGTTTTACCTCCGTTTATTTATAATATATGTTTATTCTACTATATACGAAGTAAAAAATAAACCTTTTATCATATTTTTTTACTAGATTATTAGAAATTCTTAGGATTTTCTTGATTTAATCCATATTTTTCAAAGAATTCTTCTTTGAAATCTAACAATCTATCTTCTCTAATAGCTTGACGAATATCTTTCATCATATTAATTAAGAAATGAATATTATGAGTAGTCGCTAGTCTAGCTCCAAAAATTTCATCAGCTTTAAATAAATGACGAAGATATGCTTTTGTATAATTTTTACAGCAGTAGCATGAACATTCTGGATCAAGTGGTGTAAAGTCCTCTGCATACTTAGCATTTTTCACTACAACACGTCCAGCAGATGTCATACATGTTCCATTACGTGCAATACGAGTAGGTAATACACAGTCAAACATATCTACTCCTCTTAGTACTCCTTCAAATAGAGCATCAGGAGATCCTACTCCCATTAAATATCTTGCTTTATTAGCTGGTAATAAAGGCGTAACATGTTCTAAAACTCTATACATTTCATGTTTTGGTTCACCAACTGATAAACCTCCGATAGCATATCCTGGAAAATCCATACTTACTAAATCTTTAGCACTTTGTTCACGCAGATCGTTAAATCCTGCCCCTTGAACTATACCAAAAATACTTTGTGTTTTTGGATTTTTATGTGCTGCTAAACATCTTTCTGCCCAACGACTAGTTCTTTCCACTGATTGACGGATATATTTATAGTCGTGATTATAATCTGGACACTCATCAAAAGCCATCATTATGTCTGAACCTAAAGCATTTTGAATATGCATTGCTTTTTCAGGTGATAAGAATAATTTTTCTCCTGACAAGTGATTTTTAAAGTGAACTCCCTCTTCCTCAATCTTTCTCATTTCACTAAGAGAAAATACTTGGAATCCTCCTGAATCTGTTAGAATACTTCCATCCCAATTCATAAATTTGTGAAGTCCACCTGCTTTTTCAACAATTTCCTCACCAGGGCGTAACCAAAGGTGATATGTGTTTGATAAAATAATATCAGCACCTATACCTTTTACTTCTTCTGGTGACATTGCTTTTACTGTAGCTTGCGTTCCAACCGGCATGAATACCGGTGTTTCAAAACTACCGTGTGGTGTATGAACAATACCTAATCTCGCACCAGACTGTTTACATGTTTTTATATGTTCATACCAAACTGCATTTTCTTTAACATCTCTCATATAAAAATTTCCTTTCAATAATTATATTATTATCATCGCATCCCCAAAACTGAAGAAACGATATTTATTTTCAACTGCTATATTATATAATTCAATAATTTTTTCTCTATCATAAAATGCACTTACAAGCATTATTAATGATGATTTCGGCAAATGGAAGTTAGTAATTAAACCATCAACACATTTAAATTCAAATCCCGGATAGATGAAAATATTTGTCCAACCCGAAGCTGCAACTATTTTTCCATTATTATCTCGAGCAATCGTTTCTAAAGTTCTTGTTGAAGTAGTACCTACAGAAAATACTCTTCCACCATTTTCTTTTGTTTTATTAATAAGTTCCGCTGTTTTTTCATCTAGTGTATAATATTCTGAATGCATATCATGATCTTCAATATTTTCTACAGCAACAGGTCTAAACGTTCCTAGTCCAACATGAAGAGTTAAATATGCTATATTTACTCCTTTTTCTTTTATTCTATCTAATAGTTCATTTGTAAAGTGAAGACCAGCAGTTGGTGCAGCCGAACTTCCTACCTCTTTTGAATAAACTGTTTGATATCTTTCTTTATCGCTTAAACGCTCTTTAATATATGGAGGAAGTGGCATAGTTCCAAGCTCATCTAATCTCTCCTGGAATATTCCTTCATATACAAATTCAAAATGTCTAAATCCATCATCAAGAACTTTAATACACACAGCTTCCATAATACCATCACCAAATGATACAATACTTCCCTCTTTTATTCTTTTTGCTGGTTTAACTAGACATTCCCAATCATTATGTCCTAGGTTTTTTAATAATAATACTTCTATTGCAGCTCCAGTATCCTTTTTAGCACCATATAAACGAGCTGGCATAACCCTAGTATTATTTAATACCAAAGTATCCCCAGGATTAAAATATTCTATAATATCTGAAAAAACTTTATGTTCATGTGTATTGTTTTTTCTATCTACACATAGTAATTTACTAGTATCTCTTTTTAAAAGAGGAGTTTGTGCAATAAGTTCCTCTGGTAAATAAAAATCAAATTGTTCTAATTTCATCTATAATCTCCTTTAAAAGTTACCTTTACTATTATAGCTTGATTAGCTTAAGTTAGCAAGTATCATCATAATAAATTGTAATTTTTTCAATTTCTAGCAATACTAAAATATAATAAATAAAAATTCGAATCAATACTATAAATAATATCAATTCGAATTTCCATTTTATTTTTTGTTACTTCTTAAATATTTAACATGAGCCAAGATATTAGTAGCTATTCCTAATCCTATACTTAATACAAGAATTGAACTACCACCATTACTTATAAATGGTAATGGAACTCCGGTCATCGGGATAGAAGCCGTAACTCCACCAATATTAACTACTCCCTGTACTACTAATAGACTTGCGAATCCTAATGAGTACATCGCTGAAAAAGTATTTCTTGATTTTGTACCAGAAAATATTACTTTTCCAATGATAATTAATAATAAAGTTACTACGAATAAAACACCTATAAAACCTAACTCCTCAGCTATAATAGCAAGTATAAAGTCTGTATGCGCTTCTGGTAAGTAACCTAATTTTTGAATAGAATTTCCTAATCCTCTACCAAATAATCCTCCATTACCAAATGCAACATATGAATTTATTACCTGATCGGCTGCAGCTGCTAAATCCTCAGAAAATGGATTTAAAAATACTTTTAGACGATTTGTTCTATATGAAGTTCCACTACTGAATAATGCACTTTTCAACATAAACAACATTAATACTGCCACACCTGCCATTATCGCAAGTGTTAGTATTTTTTTTATATTTTGTGAGTGCATATTAGAACATAGCGTCATTATACCTATTACAGATAATGTAATAAGCATCATTCCGGTGTCATTTTGAATTGCTATAATGGCTACTAACGCTAATGGAATATTAAACATTTTTAATAACTCTGAGCTTGTACAAATTTGTCTTAATTTTACTTTCCTTGTTTCTAATATATATGCCATATACATAATGATAAATAACTGCGCTAAAGTTGATGGCTGAAAACTAAACGCACCTATTCTTATCCAAGATCTAGCACCATTTATTGCTGGCATAAATAAAGGAACAAAAAGTAAACCGCCAATAACTAAACATCCCCTCATTAAAAAGCTTTTATCTTTAAAAACTTCAAAAGGTATTGCAACAGAGAATACTAAAAACGCCATATAAGCGAGTACTACCCACATTGCCTGTCTTCGTAAGAAGTATGTTTCACTTACTGGAATACCTGATGTGAAAGTTCCATACTTATTACCAATCATACTAGCACTATAGACCATCATACAACTTAAGACTAACAACACTAGAAGTGTTAATGCCACTACCCAATCTAATCTCACATGTCTACGTTCATGCTTAATTGATCTATGTATCCTTCTTACAAAATTCATATTAATTTGCTTTGCTTTCTTCTACTATATTAGAGTACATTTCACTAGCTTTATCTTCTAAATCGGCTAGTATTATGCGTCCTGCCTCTTGAGAGATACAACCTATTTCTACTGCCAAGTTTATTTCTTTTGAAAGTCCATAAATTTGAGTATCAATAACGTCTTGATATAAGGGGCATTTTCTCTCGCCTCTTACTGCAACACAAGCGTTGATCATCTCTTCTATTCTCATAACATCTTCTTCTATTCTCTTACGTATCTTTATATAAATAAGTTTATTACTCATTATTATCACCTATCCTTTTGATAATTCATAATTAACTTCATGTTTTATTATAGCTATTGCCCTAATAAAATCCTCATTTGAAATTAATTCTAAACGTCTTAATTCTCTCACTTCATATTCTACCATACTTAAGGTATGTTTTCTATCCTTCATATATATAATTATACCAAATGATTTCAAAAATTGTTGTAAATCATAAAAATTTTTCATTTATATCACCTTAAAAATTACTCAATTCATCCACTAGGTTTTTATTGGTTTCTCTATTATCTAGCTCATAAGCTCTTTTCGCATATTCTTTTGCTTTTGAATAATTACTTTCTTGTCGCTCAATTATTGCTAAATTGTAGTAAAGTGGAGCAAAAGAATTATCAAAATTTATTCCATCAAGAAAAACTTTCTTAGCATCTTGTTTCGTAGCAGTTGTCATTTTCACCATACCTAACTCATAATAAGTTAACGCTGATTTGTTCTTAGAGTTTAATTCTTTTTCTAAATTGAATATATCTTCATCACTATAATGTTTTAACAACCTACTATCTACCCTCGATACTCTAAATCTATTAATTGAACTTTTTGTATTAACACCTGCAAATAATAAAGTTTCACCAAGTAAGCTGAAAACTATCATGCAAATTAATACTATATAAGTTCTTTTCTTCAACAAGAATAATTCTAGAAATACTCCTAATACAAAAGAAAAAACATATAAAACTATAGAAGTATCAAACAATAATGTAACTAATGCTAAATATATAATGGATATTGCACCAGAATACATAAATTTCAAATTATCATTTTTCTTGCTAAGTAGTCCCATAAAAATAGAACCTAAAAGCGAAATATTTGAGACCAATGCTATATCTAATGTTCCAGAATAACCAAATATCAATAAAAGATTAAATACTAAAGAAACTATAAACAATAACCCCAGGCTCTTCAATACATTAAGTGATTTATTAAAGAGTACTGAGCTAGCACCGATTGTTGCCAATATTATCAATAATTTCATTGAATTATCTACAGTAAAGACACTAGTAAACATTCTATAAAATTGGCCACTAATAATTTTTTGGTAACTATATTCGATATACTGATATGCCGAGCTCTTATTATTCGATAAATAAATAATAAAATAATTTATTAAGAATAAAAACAAATAAATTCCCGATAATACGTTGTATTTCACATTAATTATATTTCTATCTAATGTTTGTCTCTTATAGAGTTCAACAACTCTATTTTTATATCTTAAAGTATCTGGTGTTCCCTCTATAAAGCTCTTATCTTTTTCTTTTAAAAATAACTTGCTATTTTTTTCATTATATAGAATACGTTCTATAATTATACTATTTGATATTCTATATTTTTTGTAATCTTCTAAAATATCATCAAATTCAGGAGAAACATAAAGGATTTTCATTTTTAAACTACTCAGTTTAAACATTTTTTTCAGTCTGACTTCATTTCTAATAACATTAGAAACAATGCTATCAATTTCTGTTGATTTAAAACTATCCCCATATATAAATCTTATTAATTCATTATCCTCATTAATAAGCCATACATCTTTTTTTTCTGGACGATAATATAATATACTATAATTATATTTCGTTATATACAGGTATATAATCTTCCAAAATTTCTTATCATTCATAACTTCGCCATTAATAGTAAAACTTAAATAGACCTAGGTCTATTTAAGTTTTACTTTTGCTACTTCTTGTGAGAAATCAACAGTTTCATTTAATTTCAATACTTCAATTTTTTCTACTGCATCCATGTTTGTAATTACACAAGGAGTGATAATATCTTTAGCTTTTTCTTTAACTAATTCTAAGTCATAAGTTAATAAAGTTTGACCTACTTCAACTCTATCTCCCGCAGAAACAGCAACATCGAATCCTTCACCTTTCATTGCAACTGTTTCTAATCCAACGTGAATAAGAATTTCTACATCACCTGATTTAATTCCAAATGCATGTTTAGTTGGGAATACTTGGATGATTTCTCCAGCTACTGGTGAAATAAGTTTCCCTTCTTCAGGAATAATAGCAAATCCATCTCCCATCATTTTTTGAGCAAATACTGGGTCTGGTACTTCAGTAATATCTACTACTTTCCCTTTCATGTATGAGCTTAATACAACCTCATTTACTTGCTCTTCGTTTTTTCCGAATAATTTAGATAAAAATCCCATCTTAATCCTCCATATATTGTTACCTTCTTAATATATATATTATATACTTTTATTGCATATTTTTCAATTAATTTTCGGAAATTATTTCAAATTTAATACTAAAATATTTCTATTTAATTATTGATTTTATATTAATACAAAAAAGAGAGATTTTCCAAAGATGATTTAAAAAAATCAAGTTTATGAAAAATCTCACTTAAATATTTATTAAAGCTGAAAATTTTAAAAAATTTTATAACTTTTTAGTTTTTTAAAATTTCATTAATCAAACTATTTCTAAATTACTATTCTGCTTCCGATTGTTCTTCAGTTTTCTCAGAGTTTTCTTGATAAAATAGTCCGTAGATATACTGTTCAGGATCAAACACTTCTAAATCATCAATGTTTTCTCCTAAACCTACTAATTTAACTGGAATACCTAGTTCTTTCTTAATTGCAATAACAATTCCACCTTTAGCTGTTCCATCTAACTTAGTAAGGATAACACCTGTAACATCACTTACTTCTTTAAATGTTTTCGCTTGAAGGATACCATTTTGTCCTGTTGTCGCATCTATAGTTAAAAGTACTTCGTGGGGCCCTTCTGGAACTTCTTTTTTAATTACACGAACTATTTTTTCAAGTTCTTTCATAAGATGATCTTTGTTCTGTAATCGTCCCGCTGTATCACAAAGTAGTACATCATAACCTTTCGCTTTTGCTGATTGAATCGCATCAAAAATAATTGCTGCTGAATCAGCTCCCTCATGTGATTTTACAATGTCTGCACCACTACGTTTTGCCCAAACATCAAGCTGATCAATAGCTCCCGCTCTAAATGTATCTCCAGCAGCTATGAGTACTTTTTTACCTTCTTTTTTAAGATTATGAGCTAGTTTACCGATAGATGTAGTTTTCCCTACTCCATTAACCCCAACAAATAAGAATACTGAAAGTTCTTTTTCTGGAGCATAGTTTAATTCCGATTTTACAGTTCCTTCCATGTACACATCAACTAGCTTCTCAATGATCATACTTTGTAATTCACTTGGTTCTTTTAGGTTCTGTCTTTGAGATTCTACTTTTAAGTAATCTACTAATTCCAATACAGTATTGTAACTAACATCTGATTGAATCAGTAATTCCTCTAAATCTTCAAAAAATTCTTCGTTAATTTCTCTATACGAACTAATTAAGTTATTTAGTGCATTAGAGAAGTTATCACGTGATTTTTTAAGTCCTTTTTTAAATTTTTCAGTTACAAACTGACTCTCGACGAACTCTTCATATTCATCAAGAGAAATCAGTTCTTCATTTAATTCTTCCTTAGCAGAAAATTTTTCTTTTAGTCTTTCAAAAAAGCTTGCCATTGGATACTCCTTATATATCTTTTTTATATGATAAAGGGAGTGACTCAAAAATCGCGATTTCAAAGAAATCGATTTTGTCGAGTCACCCCCGCACAGTTTATTAGATATCTAAATAGCTTTTATAAAGCGAATTTAGATATCAATAAACCACTGCGTCTATGAGTTCTCATATGAACTTTGTTAAAATTTTAGGACTTTTGGATTAGTCCTTTAATTTTCTATTAAAGCTTCCTAACATTAGGGAGTTTTAATTTTTGTTATTACGAATAATGTTTTTTATAAACTTTAATAAATCAATAATCAGTTTATTTATGTTTCATGTATGGGAACAGAAGCACGTCACGAATTGAAGCTGAGTTAGTTAATAACATAACTAATCTATCAATACCGATTCCTAAACCACCTGTAGGAGGCATACCGTACTCTAAAGCTTCTACGAAGTCTTCGTCCATTTCATAAACTTCTTCGTTACCAGCATCTTTTTCATCCATTTGAGCTAAGAATCTTTCTTTTTGATCGATTGGGTCGTTTAACTCACTGAATGCATTCGCATGTTCACGTCTAACGATGAATAATTCGAAACGATCAGTAAATCTTGTGTCTTCTGCATTAGTTTTAGCTAATGGAGATACTTCTACTGGATGACCGTAAACGAATGTTGGTTGAACTAATGTTTCTTCTACAAATGTTTCGAAGAATTCATTAATAATGTGTCCAACTTTCATATCTTTTCTAACTGGAACATTGTGTTCTTTAGCTAATGCGTGCGCTTGTTCATCAGTCATTTCTGGCCAGAAATCAACTCCAGTTACTTCTTTAATAGCATCTACCATATGTACACGACGCCATTTTGGAGTTAAATCAATTTCATCTTCACCATACATAACTTTTGTAGTACCATGAATTTCATTACAGATATAAGCAATCATAGACTCTGTTAAGTCCATAATATCATTGTAATCAGCATAAGCTTCATATAATTCGATCATTGTGAATTCTGGGTTATGTCTTGTTGACACACCTTCATTTCGGAATGCACGACCTATTTCGTATACTTTTTCTAATCCACCAACGATTAAACGTTTTAAAGGTAATTCAAGTGCAATACGCATGAATAATTGCATATCTAGTGCATTATGGTGAGTTACGAATGGACGAGCAGCCGCTCCACCAGCAACTGAGTGCATCATAGGAGTTTCTACTTCTAGGTATCCACGTTCATTTAAGTAGCTACGCATAATTTGAATAATTTTAGAACGTAAAATAAATGTTTCTTTACTTTCTTCATTCATAATTAAGTCAACGTATCTTCTTCTGTAACGTTCTTCAACGTCTTTAAGTCCGTGGAATTTATCTGGTAGTGGACGTAGTGCTTTTGTTAAAATTTCAAATTTATCAGCTTTAACAGATAATTCACCTACGTTAGTCTTAAATAGTACTCCAGTTACGCCAACGATATCACCAAGGTCAAGAGTTTTGAAATATTCATAAGAATCTCCAACTCTATCTTGACGAACATAAATTTGAACTTGACCACCTAAGTCTTGAACGTGCGCAAATCCTGCTTTACCCTTACCACGTTTAGTCATAATACGTCCTGCTATTGTAACAGAAATATTTTTTTCTTCTAAATCTTCTTTGCTAAACTTATCATATTCAGCTACGATTTCATTTGATAGATGAGTTCTTTCAAATTTAGTTCCAAATGGATCTAAACCACTTTCTCTCATAGCTTCCATTTTTTCACGACGAACAAGCATTTGATCATTTAAATCTTGTACATCAACTTTAATTTCTTCTGTCATGTTAAATTCCTTTCTAGTATAATCTAGTAATTTTATTCAGATACTCCCTATTATAACACATTTTCGCCCATTTTGTTAAATCTTTAAGAAGAATTTTACTAATTTTTTAAACTAATATATTTTACTTAGAGAATCAAACATTCATAAATTTTCACCTTAAACTCAACATTCTTAATTCATTAAAATAATATTGTGAAATTTTCTAACATAATTTGTTAAATTTTTCTTGAAAACTATTGTTTAGATATAAGAAATAAGATATAATTATTACGCCTAGAAAATAATTAAAAAAAATTACTGTTAACATTTTAAAAACTAAATATTATTTAAAAATATTCCATATTATAAGGGGGAGATTATTTTGGAAAATTTAAAAAAAGAAATTGGATTTTTTGGAGCATTTTCTACAGTAGTTGGTGTAGTAATTGGTTCGGGGGTATTTTTTAAAGCAGCCGTCATATATAAGACTACAGGAAATATTAGCCTCGGCCTACTTTCCTGGATTCTTGCAGGAATTATTAGTATTTGTGCAGGATTAACTACCGCTGAACTCGCTGCTGCTATACCTGAAACCGGAGGAATGATAGTTTGGGTTGAAAAAGCTTATGGTAAAACAGTATCATATTTACTTGGATGGGCTCAAGCTGTAATATACTATCCTGCTAGTATAGCTGCCGCTGCCGCTATTTTTTCAACACAATTTCTAAATCTTTTTGGTGTAGATAAAAAATACTCTATTCTTATAGGTGCTTGTGCTGCTACTACAGTGACAGGTTTAAATTTACTTGGTAGTAAGGCAAGTGGTCGTATTCAAACTGTAGCGACTATTTGTAAACTTATTCCTATTATTGCAATTATTGTTTTCGGATTATTACAACCTAATCCTACAACAATTGAACTTTTTCCTAATAGTTCATCATCAACTAGTTCTACACCCCTAGCTGCTCTTGGTGCTGCAATGTTAGCTGCCATGTATGGTTATGACGGTTGGAGTAATGTTGGAACTATTGCTGGTGAAATGAAAAATCCAAAAAAAGATTTACCACGAGCAATTTTATATGGTTTACTTGTAATAACTGCAATTTATCTACTTATCAATGTAGCATATTTACTTACTATACCTATGGAACAAATAGCAGGTAACGGTAATGTTCCTAATGACGTAGCTACGAAGTTATTCGGACCAAATGGTGGTAAAATAATAACTATTGGTATTATGATTAGTGTTTATGGAACTATGAATGGCTTTACTATGACCGCTATTCGTGTTCCTTATGCAATGGCAATGAAGGATCAAATTCCATTTAAGAACTTCTGGATTAAATTAAATAGATTCTCAATTCCATATTGCTCAGCTTTAGTAACTTTAGTTTTAACTATTGCAATGATGTTTACAGGAGAATTTGATACTCTAACAGATTTTCTTTTATTTACAATTTGGATTTTCTTTATAGCGACATTTTTCGCTGTATTTGTTCTTAGAAAAAGAGAACCTGATATGCCACGTCCATATAAAGTTCCATTTTACCCTATAGTTCCTTGGATTTCTATAATAGGTGGAGCTTACATAGTACTTGCCGCTATTATTACTCAATTTACATTAGCTATAAGTGGTGTTATTATTACATTACTTGGTTTAGTATTTTACACAGAAACTCATAAAAAATTCAAAAAATAACTAGTATAAATAGAATATTTCAATTTAAAACGCAACTATAAAATGGATCTTAAAATTCTTTCTTTAATGATGAAAGTCTTTTGAGGTCCATTCATTTTATTGATATTCAATTTTTTTTTTGATAAAATATGATTATAACTTCTTTCACTTTGTAAAGAAGGTTGGAGTTATCCACCTAGCTTTTGCTACGGATAACTTCAATATTTTTTTGTGAAATCATCTGAAGTAAAATGTAAATAAGGAGGCAGTTTTTGTGTTAAAATTTATTTTAAAAAAAGAAACTATACTTACAACTTTATACACAATTTCATTGTCTTTATTAATAAGTATATTCTCAATAAAATATGTATATATGGATAAATCAATATATGGATTCATTCATTTTATTTTGCTATTTATTATTTTTTTTAATAGTTGGTTACTAGAAATAGTTCATTTGAATAGATATGGTAAAGATAGTTTTCTAAATTATTTCTTTTTAATTTTTCAAACACTTGTTGTCTTAAATTTATTAATAAGAAATACATTTGATATTAAATTCATTTTTGCAACATTAGTGCTTCTATCCGTAATATTAAGTGTTCAACACATTATGGAGTACATCCTCACTGATAATAAACAATTAATGATAAAAAAATTAACAGAACCGTTTAGTTACATTCACACTGGACGAACATTAGCTCTCTTTTTAGGTTTAATATTTATTGATTATTGTTATTGGTTTATCTTTCTTGCTTTTACGATAAGTCAACTATTCCCTAGTTTCATATCTAGAAGTATTCATGTTCGAGATATTAATTTTAATCATTTAACTAGTCATTTATTTATAATTACTAACATCATAGCTATTAGTTTGTGGTTAAGTGATTTAAAACTAAATATTTCTACAAAGATAATTTTGTTAATTAGTATAGTATTTATTTTTTTATTAACTATCTATCGAAAAATATTTAAAACAATTGATAGAACTTTAACAAAACAGTCAGGTAATACCTATATAGTTGGTATATATTTTACAATATTAGAGTTAATATTTATCAATTTATTTTTCGTTTTAGAATATGACTGGAAATACTTTCTACCGCTTTACGCTTGTAGCATTATAAGTAATCAATGTTTTAAACAATATAAAAAACAAATCCGAAGGTAAACTTTCAAATTTAGAAAGTTTACTTTCGGATTCTTCTTATCTTGCTTCTTCGTAATCTAACACTTCAGACACTTTACTAGCAATATACTTCGCTAATTTTTCATGATTTTTTTCATCTAAGTGAATACAATCAATTAATGAAGTCTCTGCTACACGTCCTGCATTTAAAAAGTCTACTTCATATTTATCACTAACTTCTTTAAATGTTTGAGCTAAGAATTTTGATTGTTTCAAACTATTCTCATCAAATTCCCCAAATAAGCTTTGTCTTTCCACTATTTCATCACGTAATGGAACAGGTGAAACAACAAGAATCTTCGGAATTTTATATCCTGCAATTAAGTGGGGATTTCTTATGTATTTGATATATTCTTCGACTCCTCTAGCAATATGTTTTGCACTTGGATTAAATTGTTTTTTCAAATCATTAGTCCCTAACATAATTATTACCAAGTCCACAGGTACATGACTTAGCATTAAAATTGGTAGTGTATCAATACCACATCTAACCGGTACAATTGTATCTTTTGCAGTAACTGTTCTTCCGCAAAGAGCTTCTTCAATAATAGTATCATTAGGACGAAATTCTGCTAATAATTTAGTCCAACGTTTGTCAGTTCTGACTCCATCCTCACCGGGAACATATCCCCAAGTGTTACTATCCCCAATACATAAAATACGCATAATTTTCTCCACCTTTTTTCTTCTAAATTCTTCTTAATTTTATCAAACTAATATAAAAAAAGCAATAGAGCCAGATGATAAAAGTACTAATAATTGTTATCAGTGCAGTATTTTTGTAATTTTCTCTCTCTTAAATTATAATAACAATATAATAATTTAAGGAGGAAAAAATGATACAAACAAATTTTCATCATAAAAAACATTATAAAATTCAAGCATACTCAAAAAAAGTACTTTATACAACATTAATTTTAACAATAAGTTTTGCATTATTAGAATATATCGGAGGGCTTCTATCTAATTCATTAGCGTTATTAGGTGATTCATTCCATATGTTCTCTGATGTTATTGCATTAGGATTCAGTTTAATAGCCTTACTATTCAGTTCAAAAAAGCCAAATAAAAAATACACTTTTGGTTTTGTGAGATTAGAAGTACTAGCCGCCTTTATTAATGGTTTAATGCTAGTTGGTATTTCTATTTATTTAATTTTCGAAGGGTTTATGAGATTCTTCAACCCTAAAGACATTGATTTCAAATCAATGCTGATAATATCGACAATAGGACTAATCTTCAATATTGTAGTAACGATAATTTTAACAAAAAGTTTAAAAGAAGAAGATAATCTTAATATTCAAAGTGCTTTATGGCATTTCCTTGGTGATTTAATCAGTTCAATCGGAATTATAATTTCATCAACAATTATTTACTTTACAAACTATCAAATCGTTGACGTTATTATGAGTATTATTATCAGTATAATATTATTTAAAGGTGGATATAAAATTACTAAATCATCATTTATAATTTTAATGGAAGCTACTACTCTAGATACTGAGGAAATCTTCAATAAAATTAAAGAAGTAGAGGGTATTTCTGATATACATGAATTCCACATTTGGCATACAGATACAAATGAAATTAATGCAGCAATGCATATTCTTTTAAATGAGTATCATACTGCTAAAGATTACACAATTGTAGAAAATGTAAAAATATTTCTTAAAGAACAATACGATATTGAACATTGTTTTATTGCATTAGAAAATATTAAATACAACGATCACAGTTTATAAAAGAAAGTGTCTAAGTTGACAAAATATCAACTTAGACACTTTTTTTTATAATACCAATAAATCTATCGTCTTCTCTATTTTGTACGTAGGTACTATCTCTGGATTAGAAATTTTATGAATATCTACTAAACAACTATCTATCCCGGCATTGTTAGCACCTAGTATGTCAGATGTAAGAGTATCCCCTATCATTAAAACTTCATCCTTATTTTCAACACCGCTTTCATTTAAGATAATATCAAAAAACTTTTTGTCTGGTTTCTTACTTCCTATTTCTTCGGAAATAAAAATCTTTTCAAAGTATTTATTAAGATTATTATTTTTTAATCTTGTATGTTGAGTAACACCTATTCCATTAGAAGCTACATATAATTTATGAGTTGTTGTTAGTTTATTTAACATCTCAATTATTCCATCGAAAAGTTGATTTCCTTCAGCAAGATATCCTCTATATCTATTATCTACTTCACTACCATCAACTTTTCTATCAAACAACTTAAAAAATCTTATAAATCTTTCACTAGTGACTTCTTTATTCGATATTTCTCCGCGTTCAAAACTTCTCCACAGAGATTTATTTATTGTTTCGTATTGTTCAAACAACTCATCGCTATACTCAATATTTTCATCTTCTAATAATTTTTTAAAAGCTAAAACTTGCGCCTTACCAAAATCTAATAAAGTATCGTCTAAATCAAATAATAAATACTTATACTTATCTAAAATCATCGTTTCACTCCATTTGTATATTATTTAATCATTATAACACAGAGAATACTTTTTTTGAAAATATAGCTTTATTTATCTCATAAAATTTAATTTTTATTCTTAAAATGTTCTCGAACTCTTGGAGCTACTTCTTCTCCAAATAGTTTTATAGCTTTCATTATATCTTCATGTGGCATAGACCCAAGTGGTAAATGTAGCATAAATCTATCTAATCCTAATATTTCTATCATATCGATAAGTTTATTCGCAACAGTCTCTGGACTACCTACTAACATAGATCCACCTGGCCCTACGCTATTTAAATATTGTTCGAAAGTAAGAGGTCTCCAAAACGGTCTATCTTTTGAAATTGCATCAACAACCTGTTTTGTAGGATGGAAATATTTTTTAATAGCTTCTTCATCCGTTTCTGCTACGAATCCCCAAGAATGAGAAGCAACTTTTAATTTATCTTCGCTATGACCTGAATTGCGTCCTATTTCTCTATAATAATCTATTAAACCTTTGAAAGCTTTATATTGACCTCCTATTATTGCATAAGCTATAGGTAATCCCTTTTGTGCAATTTTAATAGTAGACTCCGTATTTCCACCTGTCGCTACCCAAATTGGAAAATCTTCTTGAACACTTCTTGGATATACTCCCTTATTTTCTACCTTTTGTGTATGTTTTCCTTCCCATGTTAACATTTCATTAGCTTTAATTTTCTCCAACATCTCTAATTTTTCATCGAACAGTTCTTCATAATCACCTAAATCATAACCGAACAACGGAAATGACTCCGTAAAAGAACCACGTCCCACCATAACCTCTGCTCTACCATTAGATATTGCATCGATTGTAGCATATTGTTGATAAACTCTTACTGGGTCCGACGATGATAACACTGTTACTGCTGAACTTAATTTTATATTTTTTGTAACAGCCGCACCAGCTGCTAATAAAATTTCTGGTGCTGATACTGCAAAATCCTCTCTATGATTCTCACCGATTGCGTAAAGATCTAAACCAACTTCATCAGCAAGTTTCATCTCTTCTATCATATCTCGAATTCGTTCATCATGTGCTGGTGTAACTCCAGTTCCTTCAATTTCAGTTGTTTCTCCGAATGTACTAATTCCTAATTCTATCATTTTATATCCTCCTATATTATCTCAATTTCAAGATATTTATTTATTAAAAAAAGCATAAGCCTCTAGTTTATTTTTTTTAAGATTTCTTTCAATATTACTAACTCTTTGTCATTTATTTTTTCAAAAATTCTCTTAGTATTTTTTTTATGCGTTGGAAATATGTCATCTATTAATTTTATTCCTGTTTCAGTCAACCTTATATAAGTTACTCTTTTATCTTTTTGACTAATCTTTCTATTAACATATCCTTTTTTTTCAAGGTTGTCAACAACATATGTTGCACTCCCACTAGCAAGTAATATTCTATCTCGGATTTCCTGAATACTTTTTTCTCCTTTACTATATAAAAATTCCATAACAGAAAATTCAGTCGCATTAATTGTATAATTCTTTAAAGTTTTCTTTAAATCATCTACTAATAAATTGCTTGCTCTCATAATTCCAATAATTACTTTAAATTCATTATTTATAACGTTTCTCCTGTTCTTAATATTAACATTTCTTTTAATAATTATCTCGAATATGAGGTAATTATACTTTATTAACTTTATATTGTCAAAGAAATAATATTAAAAGACATCTAGAGATAATTCTCTAAATGCCTTTAATCTTATTCTGCAAATTGACTTTGATATAATTCTGAATAGAAGCCTTTTTGTTCTAATAATTCATTATGGTTACCTTGTTCAATAATATCTCCATCTTTTAATACTAATATTTTATCTGCATTTCTAATTGTTGATAAGCGGTGAGCAATAACAAATGTAGTACGACCTTCCATAAGTTTATTCATAGCTTTTTGAATCAATACTTCTGTACGTGTATCTACACTTGAAGTTGCCTCGTCAAGAATTAATATAGGTTTATCAGCAAGTATTGCACGAGCTATTGTTAATAATTGTTTTTGTCCTTGGGAAATATTTGAAGCATCTTCATTTAGTTCCATATCATAGCCACCTGGTAATGTTTTAATAAAGTGGTGAATATGCGCTGCTTTAGCCGCTTCTATAACCTCTTCGTCAGTCGCATCTAAGCGACCATATCTTAGGTTCTCCATTATCGTTCCTTTAAATAACCATGTATCTTGTAATACCATTGTAAAGTAAGAACGAAGCTCAGCTCTATCTAATTTAAAAATATCTTTTCCATCAATATAAATATTTCCGCCGTTGATATCATAGAATCTCATAAGTAATTTAACCATTGTTGTTTTACCAGCTCCTGTAGGTCCTACGATAGCAACCATTTCACCTTTTTTGACATCACTAGTAAAGTTTTTAATAATTACTTGATCTTCTACATATCCAAATTTTACTTTATCGAATACCACATTACCTTCTTTATTAGTAACTGTTTCTAAGACATCTGCATCTTCTTCATCTTTAGCGTCTAAGAACTCAAATACTCTTTCACCTGCGGCAGCCATTTTTTGGATTTCCGACATAGATTGAGCTATTTGCCCGATTGGTTGAGTAAAGTTTCTTATATATTGGATAAAGGCTTGAATATCACCTACACCAATAGTTCCTTTTGAAACTAATAATCCACCTGAGAATACAATACCAACATAACCAAGGTTTCCTACAAAGTTAATCACAGGGAACATTAGTCCTGAGAAGAAGTTTGCTTTCCATGATGATGTATATAATTGTTTATTTTTATCATTGAATTCTTTAACACTTTTTTCTTTGTAGTTAAATGCTGCAATAATATTTTGACCTGAGAAACTTTCTTCTACTTGACCATTCACATCAGAAAGCATTTTTTGTTGACTTCTAAAATACTTCTGACTCCATTTTGTTATAGCACCTAATAGTATTCCTGAAACTGGTATTAAAGCTAACGCTATTAGTGTCATTACGGGACTTATTGTAAACATCATTATTAGTACCCCAAGTACCGTTGCTGTATTTGAAATCATCTGAGTGAAGCTTTGATTCAATGATTGTCCTAAAGTATCAACGTCGTTTGTTACACGTGATAAAGTTTCACCTACTGTACGTTGTTCAAAATATCCAACAGGTAAAGTATTTATTTTCTTACTAATATCTTTACGAATGTCATAAGTCATTTGCTGAGAAATATTACTCATCAACCAACCTTGAATAAACATGAATAATGATGAAAGTATATATAAACCTAATACAGTAAGTAATATTCCAGCTATTTTCTCAAAGTTAATACTACCCTCGTTACTAATCTTAGCTACTAATCCTTCAAAAAGTTCAGTAGTTGCTTTCCCCATAATCTTAGGTCCTACTATACCAAATACAGTACTAGCTAATGCAAAGAATACTATTAATATGCTTGAGAGTTTATACTGTGTAAACATCAATTTGATAATTCTTTTTAACGTTCCAGAAAAATTATTAGCTTTTTCTATTTTTTGATTTCTAGCCATGATGTTTACCTCCTTTTTGTAATTCTTCTTCACTAAGTTGACTCTCGGCAATCTCTAAATAAGTCGGACATGTTTCTAGAAGATCTTGATGTTTTCCAATTCCTACTATCTTACCTTCATTCATTACGATAATCTTATCCGCATTTAGAATTGTTGCTATACGTTGGGCAACTATTATTGTAGTTACACCAGCCATTTCTTCTCTTAAAGTTTTTCTTAATTTTACGTCGGTTTTGTAATCTAATGCTGAGAAACTATCATCAAAAAGAAGTATTTTAGGATTTTTCGCTAGCGCACGAGCAATTGAAAGACGTTGTTTTTGTCCTCCTGAGACGTTAGATCCACCTTGTGAAATCTCACTATTAAATTTATCTTCTTTTTCATTAATAAATTCTATCGCTTGAGCTATTTCAGCAGCTTTTTTCATCTGTTCATCAGAAATATTTTCATCAGCAAATTTAATATTTGATTCAATATTACCACTGAATAATACTCCTTTTTGAGGTACAAATCCTAAGATATCTCTTAATTTATTTAAGCTTATATCTCTGATATTAACTCCATCAATCGAAATTTCACCTTCACTAGCATCAAAATATCTTGGGATTAAGTGAAGCAATGTAGATTTACCACTACCTGTACTTCCTATAATTGCTGTAGTTTTTCCTGCTTCTGCTTCAAAACTAATGTTACTTAATACTGGACTATCAGCACCGTCAAATGTAAAACTAACATTATCAAATTTTAATGTTCCCTTCACATCTTGAAGCTTACTATCATCAATATTTTTACTATCTACAACAGTTACCTCAGTTGCTAAAACTTCATTAATACGTCCAGCTGCAACCTCTGCACGTGGTAGTTGCATCATTAAGAATGTGAAGAACAAGAATGACATTACTATCTGCATTGTATATGTTATAAATGCCATCATATCTCCAACTTGAATACTGCCTGAATCTATATTTTTTCCACCAACCCAAATTATTAATAATGCAATTCCGTTCATTATTAACATAATCATCGGCATAAGTGCTGACAATGTTCTGTTGATGAAAAGTTGTTCATTTTTAAGAACGGTATTTTCTTTATCAAATCTTTCTTCTTCATATTTTTCACGACCGAAAACACGAATTACAGAAATACCAGTTAATGCTTCACGAGTCACTAAGTTAACTCTATCTATTAATTTCTGCATAATTTTGAATTTAGGCATTACCAAGAATGAGATTATTCCTAATGTTAAACCTAGGATACCTACACCTAATGCAATTATCCATGTCATACCTGTATCTGTTTGTGTAACTTTGTATACTCCGTATACTGCCATCATCGGTGCATAAATTGCAATAAATAACATCATATTTAAAGCATTTTGGATTTGTTGAATATCATTCGTACTTCTTGTGATTAATGAAGCAGTTGAAAATTTATCGATATCTTGTTTAGAAAATGATAATACCTTATTATACAGTTTTTCTCGTAAATTATAAGCTATCTTCGAAGAAATTCTACTCGCTATAAAATTCGAAATAATACTTCCAATTCCAGAAATAAATGTCACGATTATCATCATGATTCCTACTTCTTTAAGGTAATTCTTTCTAATTTCATTAGTATCAATACCAACATTATTTCTATACTCTTCTTTAACATAACGAATTCCAGCTTGTTTTGTTATCATATCAGCTGAACTTCCTAAATCACTTATTGATTTTTGTTTTTGTTCAATTAGGCTATCTTTTTTTACTAAACCTAACTTGACTCCTTCTGCAACCTTAGCTAAGTCTAAATTCTCAGATTTTGCTCCAGATACTACAGTCATAGTATTTTTTAATATATCATTTAATTCACTTCGATCTTGCTCATTGATGCTATCAAGTTTATAAACATCACCGTCTTTTGTATATTTAGATGAAACTTTTTTAATTTCATCATCAGTCATAAATAATTGCAATTCTCTAAATGATTTTTCACTTATTTTTTCCGGAACAGCATCTTGAATACCACTTTGTTGTATACCTTTATCGACAATATTACTTGTGTAAGTTGGTAACGCAAGCTCTGCGACAACACGAACTCCTAATATTGCAACTAAAAATATCATCGGTATCAAGAAACCTTTTAAATATTTAATTAGTTTCATTGTTATCCTCCTTACTTTGTATTTCATCTCTTAATACTAAATTTGTTTTTGTTAATATTATATTAAAAGCTTCTTTTTCACTATTATCGAATTTGTCCCATATAGATTTGAACCATGCTTCATAAGCCTTTCTATGTGATTCAATGCATTCTACTCCTTTTTCAGATAAGCTAAGATATTTTTTTCTTTTATCTTTTTCATCTGTACTTTGAACGACAAAATCCTTTTCAAGTAATTCACTAACAAGAGCTGTAACTCTCGGTTTGGTAACACATAATTCTTCCCCCAATTCTTGCATAGTTATTTTTTCTTTACAGGATAAAAATAACATTGCTTGAAATTCTGGTTTTCTAATCGGTGCATTATTTTTTTTATGAATTCTTTTCATTATTAGCCTGAATTCTTCCATCATATCAATTGCATCATGATATGATATTTCATTTTCACTCATTTTTTACCTCCTTTAACCCTTATAATAGTTCACAATATTAACTAAATAGTTAACTATGTTAACTATTATATTTTATTTTACAGTTTTAGTCAATAGCTAAATCAATTATTTCAACAAAAAGAAGATTAACCTAGAAATTATCTAAGTTAATCTTCTTTTTATTTACTAAATACCCATGCTTGGGCAATATTATTTTTTAAATCATTTTCTGTGAATCCATTATAACTTGTAAGTTTTACATCATCATCATTAGGGTCATTGATATAGAATTTATCATCTTCAAAACCTCTGATAACTTTATATGTTACTCTGTCACCAAAAACCCCAGATTTTAATCTAACTAGAATTGGTTTATTATCTTTAATAGCATTCTCTATATTTTCTATTAATTTATCCATTTCAATTCTTTCTACCTTAAGATTGTATTTATCTGCAAATGCTGAAACAATCGTAGGCTGTGTTCCTTGATTTCTAATGTAGTATTTATTCCCAGCCCAAGAAGCAAGTTCTTCTACTGTTGCTTCATCCTTACCTATATATTTAGCAATCATAGCTAATGAGATAATAGCATCACCATTAGTTTCAATTGTTTTTTTACTATCTAATCCATATGTAATATTTTTATATGCATCTTGTTTCATATAATACATTGGAACAGAAAGACCTTTTTGAGGTAAGTTAAGAAGTTGTTCTTTTCTTTTCGCATTATAATTATCAACATTTATTAAATAATATAAATAGCCTTCTACACCTTCTTTAAGTGAATCTATATACTGCTTATTAGAAATTTCATTGTTTAATAAATCAACATCAATTTTATTAGCAATATTGGCTGAAATAATTTTCACCTGTGGTAATTTATCACTAAGTTGAGAAAAGTTTCCTTGTTTTTCAGAAGATGAAACTCTTGATAAATAATGATCTGACAGATTTTTTTCTATACTTCTTGCTACTATTGATGATTGTTGGGTTCCATAGTATACTTTTACTCCAAAAGTATCTTTATTATTATCATTAGCTGTATCAATATCGATTAATACTTCTACTGAATTTTCTGCAGCAATCTTTGTTATGTCTTCCTTTGTTGGAGAAGAATCATCATTATCTCTAGTTAATATTACCTTAATACCATCTTTTTCCAATAATTCTTTTAATTGTTTTGCTATTTTTAAATTATATGTCTTAGCATGTACTCCTTTATAATCTACAGCATCATCTTGTTTAATTACTGGATTTAATAAAATTGTATAAGATTTCAATTTTTCCTTATTTTGATCTTCTGGGCTCTTTTGTCCACTTCCTAATATACTCCAACCTGGTACCCAACCAACAAAACTATCATTTGTTTTTATTTCATACCAAGTATCAGATTTACTTAGCATTTCAACATTATCACCAGCTGTTACTTTTTTCAATGTTGGATACGTATCATCTGGACCAGTTCGAAGCTCTATTTCTTTTGAAATAGTAATGTTATTTTGAGCATTAGCCGAAGGATTCATTTTTTCGCCGATAAAGTTTATTATTCCACCTGCAACCAATATTACTAATAATGCAGATATTACTAACAATACTCCATTTTTATTTCTTCTTTTTATTCTCATATTAATTTCCTGCTGATAATTTTTCGTAAACAATAGTTACTGGTCCATCATTCACAATATTTACTTCCATCATTGTTTGGAAGATTCCAGTCTCTACTGTTACACCCTCTTCTTTTAAATATTCATTAAATTTTTCATATAATTCATTAGCTTTTTCTGCTCCTGCAGCGCTAGTAAAGCTTGGTCTATTACCTTTTTTAGTATCAGCATATAATGTAAATTGTGAAACTGATAAAATACTTCCTCCTACATCTTTTAAGCTTAGGTTAATTTTATCATTTTCATCTTCGAATAAACGAGCTTGGGCTATTTTTTTGGCTAAATACTTCGCATCATCTATAGTTGATTCTTTATGGACACCAACTAATAAGCAGAATCCCTTATCAATACTCCCCACAATTTCATTATTAACACTAACACTAGCTTTCTTTACTTTCTGTAATATAATTTTCATATATCCACCTATTTAACTATTCTTTCTACGCTGTATACATCCTGAAGTTGTCGTAATTTTTTGATCATATAATCACATTCACTTACATTTTTTACATATATTCCTATCGTTATAACACATGTTTTATCAGCTTTTGATTCAGAATTAAGTTTTTTAATCTCAACCCTACTTTCACTTAATGTTAACAGCACATTTTGTAGTAATAAATCCCTATCAAATGCGTGGATTTGTAAGGTTACACTATAACGTCGAGCATTTAGACTGTTTACCCACTCAACGTCCAATAATCTTGCATGGTCTTCTTCACTTAAGTTTGGGCAGTTATGTCTATGCACAGTTACCCCTCTACCTTTTGTAATAAATCCAACTATTTCATCTCCAGGTATAGGTTGACAACATTTTGATAATCTAACAAGAATATTATCAACACCTTTTACATAAACACCTGTTTCAGTCACTATTTTTTTAGTTTCTTCTGCATTGAAAAGTTTCTCAATTTTTTCTTGAGTCATCTTTTCTTTTCTAATTTTCTCAGTTAATCGAGCAAATACTTTATTGGCTGTGATTCCACCATAACCAATAGCAACATACATTTCTTCAAGATTAGCAAATTTATACTTATTTAAAGCGATAGCGATATTTTCTTCAGTTAAAACTTCATCAATATCTAAGTTATTAGCTTTAATTTCGTCTTTTAATAATATTTCACCTTTAACTAAGTTTTCTTCACGTGCTGCTTTTTTGAAAAATGCTTTGATTTTTGACTTAGTTTGAGATGAAGTAGCTATTTCTAACCAAGAGCGTTTTGGCCCTGTAGAATTTTTACTAGTACGAATATCACAAATTTCACCAGTAGATAATACATAATCAAATGGTTCTATTTTATCATTTACAGTAGCACCAACCATTTTATTACCTACTTCCGAGTGAATCGCATAGGCAAAGTCCACAATACATGATCCTTTTGGTAATTCTATAATATCACTATTTGGTGTGAATACATAGATTTTATCACTTAATAAATCTACTTTTAATGATTCCATAAAGCTTTCTGCTGTTGCTTCAGTTTCGTCATTTTCAGCGATTTTTTGGAACCAATTTAATTTTTCATAGAAGTTATTATTTTTATTTACTTTCTTACCTTCTTTATATGCCCAGTGTGCAGCAATCCCTTTTTCAGCGATTTCATGCATTTCATAAGTTCTAATTTGAACTTCTAAGGTTTGGCCATCTGGAGCAATCACCGTAGTATGTAGTGATTGGTACATATTAGGTTTCGGCATAGCAATATAGTCCTTGATTCTTCCTGGAATAGGAACCCAAAGATTATTTACCAACCCCAAAGTAGCATAACAATCAGCTACACTATCAACTAATACACGAACAGCTAATAGATCATAAATTTGGTCAAAAGTTTTATTTTGTTTAACCATTTTTTTATAAATACTATAAATATGTTTTGGTCTACCAGTAACTTGGGCTTTAATGTTGTTTTCCGCTAAAATCGAGGTAATACTTGAACATGCATCTTTTATGCTTTCTTCCCTAGCACTTCTTTTCTGTTTCATCATCCCTACTATTGAGAAATATTGAGATGGATGTAAATATCTAAGTGAAGTATCTTCTAGTTCCCATTTTACCGCACTAATCCCTAATCTATGAGCTAAAGGCGCATAAATTTCAAGTGTCTCACTAGAAATTTCACGTTGTTTTTCCTCTCTCATATATTTCATAGTTCTCATATTATGTAGCCTATCTGCTAACTTAACAAAAATTACACGCAAATCCTTTGCTATAGATACAAATAGTTTTCTATGATTTTCTGCTTGTGATTGTTTTTTAGAGCGGAATTTTACTTTATCTAATTTTGTAACACCATCAACTATTACAGCTATATCTTCACCAAATGTTTCTTTAATATCATCAAATGTATACTTAGTATCTTCCACAACATCATGTAAAAATCCTGCACAAATTGTTGCATAATCTAATTTAAGCTCAGTTAAAATTCCTGCAACTTGAACTGGGTGTAATATGTATGGTTCCCCTGATTTTCTAAATTGTCCTTCATGAGCAACTTTTGCAAATTCATAAGCTTGTCTTATAATTTTAATTTGTTCCTCTGGTAAATATTTACTCGCCATATCTTCTACATTTTCATAACTATATGGATATTCAAGATTCACAGAAATTCCTCCTCTACAAAATTTAATCTACCCTTTATAATACCACAAAATCAAGAAAATTTCCTGTGATTTAACTAAAAATATTACAATTTTAAAGTAATTTCATCATTTATATTTGCTTAGTAATTTGAACGGCATTATTCAAACTTATTGATGAAATTTATTAAAAATAAAATTTCAATTTATCTTCCAACATTTTCATTTACAAAAAAATAAATCCCAGTTCATTTTGAACTAGGATTCATTTTTATTATTTAGTATCTACATCTTGAGATAAATCAACTTTATCTAAAGGAATTACTTTTGTTTTATATCTAATTTTGTGGTAAAGATAGAAGAATAAGAAGATTGGAACTCCCATATATGTTGTTAATATTCCACTCCAGTTTACCACACCTTTAGTAATAAGTTCTGTATCTTGACCAATAATAACGATGATACATAGTACTAAAGCGATAATTGGACCTACTGGGAACCATTTAGCTCTATATTTAAGATCATTTAAATCTTTACCTTGAGCGACGTATGCTCTTCTAAATCTATAGTGACTTAGCGCTATACCTAACCAGGCGATAAATCCAGTTAATCCACTTGCCGCTACAATATAAGTATATGCATTAGCACTTGTAAGTTGGATTAAGAAAATTAAAAATACTACTGCAGCTGTTGCCATTAATGAAATTACTGGTGTTCCATATTTAGTAACACGACCAAAAATTGGATATGCTAATTTTTCTTTACTCATCGCATAAAGCATTCTTGTTGATGCATACATTCCTGAGTTACCAGCTGATAAAATTGATGTTAAAATTACTGCATTCATAACACTTGCTGCTAATGCAAATCCTGCATTTTTGAAGACAATTGTAAATGGTGATTTAGCAATTTCTTCAGAGCTAGCAGCTCCTAATAAATCTGGTGAAGTATAAGGAATTAATAATCCAATTACTAAAATTGCTAATACGTAGAAGATTAAAATTCTCCAGAATACTTGTTTTACAGCTTTCGGAATACTTTTCTCAGGATTTTCACTTTCTCCTGCAGTTATACCGATTAACTCAGTACCTTGGAATGAATATCCGGCGATTAAGAATACTCCAAGTGTAGCAAGAATTTGACTTGATAATGAAGTGTCTTCTCCGATAAATGGTGCATCACCTATTGTTAAGTTTTTAAATCCAATATATTCTCCACCTAAAATACCGAAGATAGTTAAACATCCAACTACTAAGAAGATAATAACCACTACTACTTTAATAAGTGCAAACCAATATTCACTTTCACCATAAACTTTAACACTTAGAGAGTTTAAAGCGATAATAATAACTAGGAATAGTAAACTCCAAGCCCAGTGCGGAAGTACTCGCATAGGCTCCCAATAACTAATTGCTAATGCAGATAACTCTACGTCAGCTGCTACTGTAATTACCCAGTTAAACCAATAGTTCCATCCTAAAGCAAATCCTAATGAAGGATCCACATAACGTGTTGCATATGTACTAAATGACCCTGATGTAGGAAGATATGTTGCCATTTCCCCTAATGATGTCATTAAGAAATACACCATAAGCCCGATACATAGATAAGCTACAATAGCTCCCCCAGGTCCGGCACTTTGAATTGCTTGACCACTTGTCATGAACAATCCACTACCGATACATCCACCGATAGCAATCATACTAATATGACGTGATCGTAAATTTCTTTTTACTTCTGTTGCATTATTGTTATTGCTGTTGTTTGTCATAATAAAAACCTCCTTGATAAAATAAAAAAGCATAACTTCTACCATATTTGCACGGAGTTATACTTCACATTATCTCTCCAAAACAAGATATTAGTAGCGCAACATAGCCTCACGACTATGACAGTCCTATACTTAGTTCAATATAGGCCCAACAATATTAACATAGGATTAATATCATTTCGGCGACGTTTCCTTTCAAGTAATCTCATCAAGCCCTACGCTTTCAACTACCCTACTGATAAAAATCGCAACCTCTACCTCACTTATTTTGTGAGGTACATATTCAATTAACTGTTTATTAGTATAATATACTTTTTTACTGTTGTCAACAAAAATTTTAATTTTTCTAAAAATTCAATTGAATTATTGAATATATTTTATGTTCCTCATAAAATAAAAGTAATAGTTACTATATTTATATCTAATATTCTATCAAAAATAAGGAGATCAAAACCTCCTTATTTTTGCAATACTTACAAGTATCTTTTTATATTTATCAATTTGATAAACAATTGGCTAATTAATCATCCTTCTCTTTTTCTTCTTTTCGTTTTTTCAATAGTTTATAGTTTGTTATTATTCCTAGTATTATTAAAATCTCTAGTATACTTAATAAAATCTTCATCATCTTCCCCCCCTTTTTGATATGCAAAGAAACTAAGAATATCAATTTATATCAACTTATCTCTCACAAATCGTACCTTGTCTATACTCCTCTAATAGTATTTTCAATAATTCAATTTGTTTAAGTATCTTAACACCACTATCAGTATCAACAACTTTTTTACGACAAAGTTTATCTACAACCCTCTTAGTTGAAATTATATCTGTCTCATTTTTGATTGATTCTTCTTTACTTTGGAATATATCATGACTCATTATTTGTAAACCATAAGAATTATAAGTTAGAGTATATCCGCCGTGCCCTGTTGTTTTATGGTATGCTCTTGACATTCCTCCATCGATAACAATCGTTCTACCATTAGCTTTTATCGGATTTTCTCCTTTTGTTTCCTTAACTGGAGTGTGTCCATTTATAATATGTCCCTCACTAGTTAAACCAAACTCGTTTAATAACTTAATACAAAACTCTTCATTATCTCTAAGTTTGTAATATGCATTTTTTACTTCCTCATGAGTGGTCTTGTCCTCGATAAAATATCTCTCAAAAGTTGTCATATCGCATTTTCCAAATAGTGGTGAATATTGTCCTTGCCAAAGATAAAAGAACAATCCATTATCCTCTCTACGATCACAATAAAATATGCTACGAATTTTTTTATCAAAAAAGTCTAGTAATCTTTTTCCAGAATACTTATGTCCTTCAAAAGAAAATTCCTGGAAGTTACCTTTCTCATCTACTGGCATACAACCATGTAACAGCAGGTTTCCATTATAGCAACAATACATACCGCCTTTATTAATAAATAATTCAACATGTTTTTTCAATTTTTCACTAGTTATAAATGATTCTTTTAATCTATTGATAATCTTCTCTTCTTCTTCTGTTAATTGATAAGGATTTTTTTCATCTACTGTTGGAAAATTACATGAAGTTAATGGATATTCTTTACCATTAATTTTTACTGTTTCTTTTTTAAAGTTTATCTTATCTAGTAATGCTCGTCTTTGCAATTTAAATTCTGGGTGTTTGTCGATAATTTGTTTTTCTAGTTTAAATTGAATTATCGCCATAGCTTTATGCATTCTCGCTATTTGCATAATCTCATGTTCACTATATTTTAACTCATCATTTTTAGATAGTTTTGGTAAAAACTCTTTACAATTATCATCTTTATAATATGTTTCACTAAAATTTAATAAGTTTCTAAGTGGAATTCCATATCTATCTTCAATAATGTCCAAATTATCATATCTTGCACATATTCTTATAACGTTTGCTAATGATATTCTATCTCCGAGATAAGCCCCTATCCATAGCATATCATGATTTCCCCATTGAATATCAAGTGAATGATAATTCAGCAATCTATCCATTATTTTATCAGGAAACGGACCTCTATCATAAATATCGCCAACAATATGTAAATGATCTATTATTAACTTATGAATACTTAATGATAATTCAATAATGAACTTATCCCCTGCACCTAATTCAATTATATTTTCAAGAATTCTGTCATAGTAATCATTTTTATCACTACTTTGCATTTTGTAAAGTAATTCTTCAATAATATACTTAAAATCTTTTGGTAAAATTTTTCTTACTTTAGATCTTGTATACTTTCTTGCAGCTACCTGAGTTACCTCTAATAAACGAAGAAGAATTATTTTTTGGAATTCTTTATAGTCACACATATCGAATTCTTTTCTTAAGAGATTTAATTTCTCTTCTGGATAATAAATTATAGTAGCCAGTAAATTCAAATCTTTTTTAGGTAATCTGTTTCCAAACACTTCTTTAAGTTTTTCTTTAATAATACCTGAACCATTTCTCAAAATGTGATCAAAGGCCTCGTATTCTCCATGTATATCACTTAAAAAGTGTTCTGTTCCTTTTGGCAATGTTAATATTGCTTCTAAATTTATTATCTCCTTAGTTGTCTCATCAATATTTTTAAAATTTTGAGATAGTAATTCTAAATGTTCCCTAGAAATATTCATGTTATTCTCCTTTTTAATTTTTTTCAGTTAAAGCTTAACATACTTCCAATTATAATTCAAGTATTATTACACATTATTCTAAAAAATAAAGGGTATTAATGTATATTAATAGATTCATTATACAAAAAAACATAGAAATCAACTTTAAGTTAATTTCTATGTTACATATTTTATTCTACTTTAATTTCCCTACAAATCTTTCCATTTCTTTCATTTCTTCAAGAGTATCAGCTACAAGAACATACATTGTGTTTCCTTGAAGTTCAGCGAAAGCTTCTGGCATTCTTAGAACAGCTTTCAGTTTATCTTGATATTTTTCTCTAATTTCTTCATCTGAATAAACATAATCTTTATAGTCACGTCTCGTTGACGCTAATCCATATTTTTCATCAACATTTAATCCATTAAATGTTCCATTAGCCACCTCAGCATATACTCTAAAATAATCTGTTGAATGCGCAAAGTTATAAACATCTACAGCAAAGGCTCCTGCAGGACGGTTATTGTACTCTATTGCTATATAATCATCTTTAGTTTTAAAGAATTCAATATGGAAGAAACGTTCTTTCATTCCAAAGGCTTTAACAGCACTTTTACCATACTCTACTAATTTTGGATCTAAATCTTTATCAATGTAATAAACCCAATCTAGAGTATTGTTATTCAGTAAATCTAATGGAGTGTGATAATAAACAATACTTGTGTAAAATACGATATTTCCTTTAGCATCCACTAATCCATCAAAAGTCACGATGTCAGAATTGTCAACGAAAGGTTCTAAGAAGTAGTGCGTAGTTCCATCCCATTCTTTTTTGAAATTTTCTACATCTTTCTTATCTTTAAGTTTATAAGTTGCCGCTGCACCTACTCCATTATCAGGCTTAGCAATTAATGGAAGTTTTAATTTTTTCACACCTTTTTCGATGTCTCCTTCTTTTTTCACTAAGAAACCTGGTACAACAGGAACTCCAGCTTTTTCGAAGTATTTTTTCATTTCTGATTTGTGTTTTGTTTTCTTAAGATCGTGTTCTTTTAAACCAAATACATTAAACTGAGTACGTAGAGCAGCATCAAGCTCCATCCAGTGCTCATTTTGAGACTCAATTCGGTCAATATGTCCATGTTTGTGGTATAAAAACGCCACTGCACGTTTAACCTCATCAACATCATCTAAACTATTTACTCTAAAATATTCAGTTAGAGCTTCTTTTAGTCTTTGATCAAGTTGTTCGTAAGGTTCTTCTCCAATTCCTAGTACATTTATTCCTTGATTCTTTAATTCTATAGAAAATTTTTGAAAATTGTGTGGGTAATATGGTGATATAACTATGTAATTCATAAATCTTTGTCTCCTCTTAACTTTATTATAAATTTAACTTATCTAAAAAATATGGCATTTGGATTCTCCACCATGGCCAGTCATGTGCAACATCGTCGCCCCAAACATCAAACCATGCTGGAATATTTTTTTCTTCAAATGCTCTTTTCAAACTATAAAATGATGGTAATCCATCTTGTTCCCATGGTCCTAAACCAGTACAAACAATAATATCTGCATTTCTATAGTGATCTACAAACCATCCGTCATTTTGATTCCAAATATTATCACTAGGAGAATTTCTGTAGATTAACTCATCATTACCATACTCACCTACGAAAAATCTGGCATCATAAACTCCACTAAGTGAAATTACTTTTCCAAAAACATCCGGGTGTTGTAGGAAGATATTAAACGAGTGATATCCTCCCATACTACAACCTGTTGCCATCATTTGTCCGAACCAACCTGTTTTATGTTTAATAAATGGTATGGCTTCTTCAATTACATACTTTTCATATTGTGTATGTGCTAACGCTCTATCATGTCCATTTTTCCAATCACATAACCACGATTCACTATCTACACTTGATAGCGTGAAAAATTGCACTTCTCCTTCATTAATAAATCTCTCACAAGCATGTATCATACCAAAATCGTAATACTCGTTATGTGTCCCTCCTGATGATGGGAATACAACGATAGGTAATCCTGCATAACCATACCTATTAAGAGCCATTTCTCTTCCTAAATTTCCACTATAATGACTTAAATTCTCTATATTCAAATTAAATAACCTCCATTTTCTATAAAATACTATTACCAGTTCTCACTTATAAATCTCAAACATTCTGGTAAATATTTAGCCCAACATTCTTCGCTATGCTCACCATTAGCTACTACATTTAACTTAAGTTCACTAGTTGATAAACCAGCTTCAATTAGTTGTCTATAATAGTCTAAACTTGCATCAATATATAGTTGTTTTAAATTCCCATTAGCTAATTGTTTATCTGTGTCATCGCCTTCATTAGTACCTACTTCAATATATACTCTTTGATCTGAAATCTTATGTTTCGAAATAAATCTATCAAACTCAGGTTTATTTAACCAATTTGCTGATGAAAATACTCCTAAGCATCCTACTACATCTTTGTGCTCTAATCCTATATATTGTGATATATTCGCGCCTAAAGAACTTCCAATCATAGCTGTATATTCACGCTGTGGTTTTGTACGATACGTACTATCAATAAAAGGTTTAACTACATTTACGAAGAAGTCAGCATACTCAGAACCTAAGCCACCTAAAGTTAATCCAAAATTTAATATAGGTAAACTTGAAAATTTCCAAGGTGCATATTCATTCATTCTTCCTTCGTTATCATTATCAATACCAACTATTATCATTTTAGGCATATCTGGATTTCTTTTTATTGCAGGTATTACTTTCCATGAGTGTCCACTAAATGATTCGCCACTATAAAAAACATTTTGTCCGTCGTTCATATAAACTACAGGATAGTGTTTATGTTCATCTTGAGCATAACCTTTTGGTAAAAGAACTCTAATACGACGATTTTTCCCCGTATATGGAACTTTTAACTCATGCTCTTTCATCTCTAAATAAAAATACGCATCTCTATTCATTAATTTTTTCCTTTTAAATTATTATTATAGCTATAATTCTACAACATTTCTCATATAAAATCAATTAATTGAGTGTTATTTTCTGTAATTTTTCTGAAAAATTAATTTTAACATATTATTTTCATAGTGAATTTCAATAATATATTCGTTTTCGAATTTGAATTTATTATTAATTAATAAATAAAATAAAAAACGGATTGCATAAAACAACCCGTTTATTAACCTTAAAATTCACTGTATACATATTCTTGAACATTAGAAAAGTCAGTGACAAATGAATATATTATTATTCCCATTATTATAATATAAAAGAAAAATATCCATATCATCAATTTCTGATTTTCATTCATTCTATTTTTTAAGCTTGTAAAGATCTCTTTCAAAATCAATCCATCCTCTCCAACCTAAATGCATTGCATCATACATATAATATTCCTCATATTCTTTACTAGAGTAGTCCATTACTTCTATATTATTCTTTTTAAAAATTTCTTTTAAGTTATTATATGCAACCAGTCTTTTTTCACCGTCTATTCCTGTATAATCACTCCATTTACCATTAGCAGGAAGTATAGCGAATTTCAAATTTAGATTCAAGTCTTTAATTATTGATAAAAGTATATCTAAATCATCATATTCCTTAGATTCATCATACTTAGTATTTTTAGAACTATTCTTCAATTGATCATATTTCGATTTAATATACTTATCATAATAAGTATTATCAATTTGATAATCATTATTATTAGTTCTTTCTTTAGCTTGTTCAGTTACCTTTTCATCTAACTCTTTCCAGTCATAATCAGGGGTTTTTTCTCCACTTAATGGATAATTTTCCTTACCTTTATTTTTAAAAAATCCATACTTATTCTTCAATTTGTAAAAGTAATTATCAAACTTTAAAAATTCCCCTGTAATAAAATTCCCTTGTCCCTGTACAAAATATTTTTTATAACTTCTATATTTCTTATTAAGAACTTTATTAGTTGATGATAGTTCAATTACTCTATTGATAAACTTTTCTTTTGTTTCTTTACTAATTTTATCATTAGCCATAGTGTTATAAACATGCTCACTAGAAATTCTTGATAAAAATGCATCTTTTATAATACCATTTTTGTTATCAAACCACTGAATTGATTGAATCATGACAATTTCATTATTTCTTACATCATTTCCTATAGATCCAATCGTTGCCGCATGGATAATATTTTGAGAATTACCTACACCTATCTGCATAATATTAAAATCTTCATAGTTAAATATTTTCTTCGGATGATAGTCTTCATTTATCGTTGTAGTCAATTCTGATGATCCTAATAGCACTAATGTTTTAGGCGTAATATTCTCTAAAATTATATCTTTACTCTTATACTTCTCAAAAGATACACTGTACCTAACACTATTATCATTTACTTTGTAATAATCTTCTATCTTTTTTATATACGTCTTATTTAAAATTACAAGTGTAATTAATACCAATACTATTGATATTAAAAATGCCTTTAATCTTATCATCTCTACTTCCTATTTTCTATATATGCAATTACTTTATTTGGTGTATCGATTTCTTCATATGTTACTTCTGTTGGTGCTATACTTAATCCAAATATTTCTTCAATTTTCACTAACATTTCTACGAAAGCTAATGAGTCCATTAGTCCTTCTTCTTTCATGTTTATATCTAAATCTTCTCTTACAACTTCATCTTCACAGATTTCTTCTAACATTTCTAATACCTGTTCTTTTATCATGTTTGTTCTCCTAACTCTATATTATTTT
>JAWHCX010000015.1:0-50789 GCA_032567735.1 Gemella haemolysans
AGCTTGATTAGCTCATTAAAAAGTTTTATAGTTTCTTTTTAAAACTGTCCTTTTTTGGAATTAACGTTGACTTAATTCGTTTAGTTTTCAATGTTCAAAATAATGGAGCGGGTGATGAGAATCGAACTCACAACATCAGTTTGGAAGACTGAGGTTTTACCACTAAACTACACCCGCATTATTAAATTTCTTTTAAAAGTGTTTGTTCAACACTTAAATTATTTTATCATTTTTAGAAGTTTTTGTCAAGAACTTTTTTTATTTTTTTAAAAAGTTTTTTTGATAACTTCTTATCTTTTTAAGACTTATTTATGATACCATTTCTTTTATATTTTGTCAAGAACTTTTTTATAATTTCTTAACATTAAATATTTTAATAGTTTCTATCGTTCGGCTTCTCTATCAGAAGACTTTTATTATTCTATCATCAGTTATTAATTATGTCAATAGAAAATAGAAAAAAAGTTTAGAAAAATCCTTTTTTATATTTTCTAAACTTTTTCTTCTATAAATATGTTCTTTTTTTATATTTATTTTGTAGTTTGTCTGTGAACTATTCTATAAGGTAGATTCATTTCATTTTCTTGTACATTAAATTCTTCTAACTCTACCTCATCTATTTCTTCGCCTTTTCTCTTAGCTTTTTCTATATCTATAATTTTTGTTAATACACGCATTGATACTGCACCAATATCAAAGATTGGTTGGAATATCGAAGAAATTTTCGGTCTAGTCATATTTATTAATTTTGTATTTTCTAATGAAAGGATTTGTAATTCTCCTGGAATATTGATTCCTAAATCTAAAGCTTGTTGCATTACTGCTAAGGCAACTTCATCAAACATAGTAATTACTACTTCAGCATCAATATTACTTAATGCTTTATATAGTTTATTACTTTCTTTGTATGTTCTGTATCCATCAATTATGCTTTGTGGTTTAAAATCTACTTTTTCTGATGCTAATGCCTCTTTATATCCTTTTATAAGTCTTTGTGTTTTTTGACTTTCATATTTATCTATTACTAATGAGATATTTTTAGATCCTTTTGCTAAAAATTCTTTAGTTACATCATATGCAGCTTTTTCGTAATCTATATTTACCGCATAGAAATCTGAATCAGTTCCAAGGTTTCCTGCTAATACTACTGGTATTTGAATGTCTTGTAAGTAATTTTTAGAACTATCTGATAAAGAATGTCCTAAATATATAATTCCATCTACTTGTTTACTAACAAATGAAGCAAAGATATTTTTTTCTATTTCTTTATCATCACATGAGTTTGCTAAAATTATATTATATTTATACATATTTGCTACTGATTCAATTCCACTTACTATTTCAGCTGAAGATAAATCTGCTATATCAGGTAATACTATACCTATAGTTGTTGTTTTTTTACTAGCAAGGCCTCTGGCAACAGCGTTAGGTGTATATCTTAATTTTTTAATAACCTCTTGAACACGTAATCTTGTATCTTCTTTTACATTAGGATTATTATTAACAACCCTTGATACAGTGGCCATCGATACTTTTGCTTCTTTTGCTACATCATATATCGTTATTGTCATTATTTTTTCTCCTCTACTTTTTTATTTAAATTTATTGGTAACTTTAAAAACCTTTTCATCCTTATATATTGTACCAAATTTTTTTCTATAAGTCTAGTATTTGAAAACAAATTTATCTATATTTTTATATTTTCAAAAAACGTTTACTTTCCTTTTTTTATAATATTTTCTTTACTTTAAATTTAACAAAAAAAGAAGAATTAAATTCCTCTTTAAATTTAAGATTAGAATTCAATTCTTCTATAATTTTTTATTAAATTATGCTTCTAAAGATGCGTATGCTTTTTCTAAAGTTTCTTTTAATACTTTAGCAGAGTGTTGCATTTTAGCTGTTTCTTCTTCAGTTAAGTCTAATTCTACAACTTCACGAACACCTTCACGTCCTACGATAGCTGGAGTTCCGATGTATAATCCATCGATTCCATAGTGTCCATCACAGTATCCACTTACTGCTAATTCTACGTTTTCGTCACGTAAGATAGCTTTAACGATTGTGAATAATGCAAGTCCGATTGCGTAGTAAGTAGCACGTTTACGGTTAATTACTTCGTATGCAGCACGCATAACTTTTTCTTCTACATCAGCGAAGTCTTCTTTAGTGTATTTAGAAGTTTCTAAGAATTTATCGAATTGTTTTCCGTAAACATTTACGTTACTCCATGCAGCAAGTTGAGTGTCTCCGTGTTCCCCAATGATATATCCACGAACACTGCTTGGTGCTAATCCTAATTTGTCTCCTAAGATGTAACGGAATCTTGAAGAGTCAAGAGTTGTACCAGATCCAACGATTCTGTTTCTTGGGAATCCAGTGAATTTTTGTAAAGCGTTAGTTAATACGTCTACTGGGTTAGATGCGATAACGATAACTCCATCGAATCCAGAAGCAACGATTTGTTCTGACATATCTTTAACAACTTTAATGTTTTTGTCAACTAGGTCAAGACGAGTTTCACCTGGTTTTTGTGGAAGACCTCCAGCGATTACGATAACGTCTGCATCAGCACATTGTTCGTATCCACCTGAAGTTACTTTAATAGGTGGTACTAAAGCTCCACCGTGGTTAAGGTCCATTGCTTCACCTTCAGCTTTTTCAGCGAAGAAGTCGATTAATCCTAACTCCTCACAAAGTCCGCTTGAATATAATTGATAAGCAAAGCTCATCCCTACCATTCCTGCTCCTATTAAAACAACTTTTCTATTTTTCGCTTTCATAAGAAAACCTCCATTAATTTATATAGTTTTAGATATTTTTAAAGTAATTATTTTTACTATTTTATTTTTATGGGATAAAATACTATAACAACCCTTATTAAAGTATAAATATCTCATTTCCCTTAGAATTATATCACACTATTGGAAAAAAAGAAAGTGTTTTTATTGCCTTTAATTCTACTATCTTGTTATTAATCTAAACAAATTTTCATATATTTTTTGAAATTATTATAGTGTTATATATATAAAAAGTAAAACGTTTTCCTTTTATTGTCTTAGTTTTTGCTTATACTTTTAGTAGAAGATAATTTTCTAATTTTATTTTAATTAGTATATTTTTTTTATTTAAATTTTTTAAAAAAATTTTATTTATTTTGTAGTTTTTTTCTACTTGTACTATTTATATTAAATTTTCTGTATTTATATTAGATTTAAGTGTATTAGTTATTTACTATTATTTTTCTACTCTGTAGTATTACAGTTTTTTGTTTTTCTTCTTATCTTCTTTAGTTTTCTATTACATCTTCTATAGATAAAAGAGACTCAACATATTTATGAGCCTCTTTCTTAAGTTATTTTTCTATTATATTCCCTTTTGAACTACAGTGTACTAATGTTACTAGTAATACCGCAGCAGTTAAAATTAATACATATAATCCTTTATTCCAATCCGAAATATCTCTAATGTATCCTAATAATGGTGGGAATACTGCCGCTAATAAATATCCTCCTGATTGAGCTAATCCTGAAATATCAGCCGCTTCTCTTTCATTTCTTGATTTAGCAGAGAATAGATACATTACATAAGAGAATGAACCTCCTCCAGCTAAGGCGAAGATAATAATAAAGATTAACATTGTTGCGAAATTTCCGCTCGTATATAGCATTCCTACTAATGACACTAAGTATCCTATAGTAATAATTACAGGAATAATTAATTTATTATGTAGTTTATCTGCTAAAATCGGTACGATAAATGTTGATGGAAATTGTGCAAACTGGCTTATTGATAATAATAGTCCAGCAGTTTCTGGTGTGAAATCTTTACTAATCATTATTTCAGCAAACCAAGAAACACTACAATAGAATAATGCTGATTGTAGTCCCATACTTAACATGATTGTCCACATTTTTGAATATTTGAAATAACCATGAACTTTTTCATGTTCATCTTTTACTTCACTAGCATTATTATTCTTAGACATTGCAGCATAAATAATAATATTAATTACAGCTATAATTAACCAAATATTAACAGCAAGACCTGTTGAGAATTTTTCTCCACCGATATTTGTACTTAAGATTGGGTAGCTAATACCAGCCGCAACTGCAGCCCCTACATTCATAACTACAGCATAAAAACCTGTCATAAGACCTAGTTTTTCTGGATAATATTTTTTTACTAATCCTGGTAACAGTACGTTACCTACAGTTATTCCTACTCCAATAATAAATGTTGTAAGAAAGAATACATATGTATTGATGTAGAATCTTAACGCTAATCCGATACTTATTGTCACAACAGCTAATAATAATGTTTTTTCTAATCCAGCTTTATTTGAAAGTTTTGCTACCATAGGACTAAAAATTGCAAAAGCAATTAATGGGATTGTTGTAATAAATCCTGCCACTGTATTATTTATATCTAATATAGATTTTAATGGACCTAATATAGCCCCAACTGATGTTATAGGTGTTCTTAATATAAGACTTAAAAAGATAACACCAAGTATAATTAATATACCTTTCGATTTTTTTGTCATTGTTCCTCCTTGATTAACCTCGAAAAAGGAGTGACTTTACAATTATACGAATACTTCAAAAATCTCAATTTTAAAAAATCAATGTGGATTTTATTTGTATCCCCTATTTGTAAAATCTCCCCTACACAGTTTATTAGATATCCAAAAAGTTGTTAAAAAACTTGTTGAATATCCAATAAATAACTTTAATTTTAATGTTTTAATTTAATTTTTATATTTTATTAGTAAGTTCTTACCGGTAAAATTAATTCAATAATTTCTCTATGGTAATCACTTGGTTGAATAATAAACGCTGTTAATTCTCCAGAGAATTTAACGATAATTTCTTCAGCTGCAACTGCAGATACCGCGTCTTTTAAATATTTACCAGATACAGAAATTTCAAATTTGTCATCTTCTAACGTAGAAGATACTTTTAATTCTTCTACAGCACTTCCTAAATCTTTTGATTGAGAAGAAACTTCTAATAGATTATCAGTAACTACTAATTTAATAATATCATCTTTATCTTCTCTACTCATTAATGCAACCCTATCCACAGCATTAAAGAATTCTCTACTATTTGCAACAAATGTACATTCAAAAACAGTAGGAATAAGTTTATTAGTATTAGGATAGTTTCCGCTAATTAGTAATACTGTATAAACTACATTTTGATAGTAAAGAACTATTCTATTATTTTCATAGAAGATTTCTACTTGATCTTTTCCATTTTCTATCATTCTTTGGAAGTAAGTTAGAGCTTTTCTAGGAATAATTAAATTAAACTCTTTACTACTATCTTCATCATTAAGTGTAACTTGTCTTCTACTTAGACGATATGAGTCTGTAGCTGTAGCTGTTAAAATTTTGTTACTTAATGAGAAGTTAACTCCCTCTAAAATTGGTCTTTGATCATTAGGTGCTGTACAGAATACTGTTTCTTTAATAATATCATTGAAGATATTAGCTTCTAATTTAAGACTATTTTCTTTAGAAATAACTGGGAATTCTGGATAATCATTTGCATCATATCCTTTTACGTTAAATTCACTTTTTCCTGATTTAACTAATATGTTATTTTCTATTGTTTCAATTTCTATTAAATCAGTAGGTGCTTTTCTAATAATTTCTATAAAATTACGAGATGGTAAAACTACTTGACCTTCTTCTTCAATAGTTATAATTTCTTTGTCATCTTCATAACTATTTATTGAATATTCAACCGATACTAAAGAATCACTTGCTTTTAATATAAGTTGATCTTTTTCTAATTCTATTTTTATACCTTTTAAAATTTCAAAAAGAGAATTAGGGGCTATTACTCTTGATACATGATTTAATCCATCAAGAAAATTTGATTTAGTTATAGTAAATTTCATTTTTTCTCCTTATATATAATATATATTTAATAAAATAATAATAATAAGGCCTGTAAAAACTGTGGAAAACTAAAGATAGCTCAAAAATATTGAATTTTCACTTGTTAATAACTTGTTAAAAAAGTTTTGAATATCTATAGTAGAATTTAACAGGCTTCTAAATTTTTCCTAAACGTTCTTTTATTACTTCTATATCTTCAAAAATTTCTGGATTTTCATCTTTGCTAAGTTTTGCAATCTTATTAAATGAATAAAGAATAGAAGTATGATCTTTATTGAAGCAATCTCCTATAGAAGGGAATGATAAAGTAGTAAGTTCCCTACATAGATAGATAGCAATATTTCTAACCTGAACGACTTCTTTTTTACGAGAAGATGAAAGAATATCATCAACCTTGATTTTATAGAAGTCAGCACATACATTAATGATATTTTCAGGTGAGATATTTTTTCTTGGTGAAGTTTTAGCGCTTTTTAGTATTTCCTCGGCAATACTAAGTGAAGGTTGTTCATGTTTAGAAGTTGCAGTGAACTTAATACGTTTAAGCACACCTTCAAGCTCTCTTATATTAGAAGAGACATTGCTAGAAATATAAGTAAGTGTTTCTTCATCTAGTTTAATATCGAACTGCTCGCATTTAAATTTAATAATCGCCATACGAGTTTCGAAGTCAGGTGGTGTAATGTCTGCAGTTATCCCCTGACTGAATCTAGTAACCAATCTATCTTCCAAATCATTAAGTTGAGATGGAGAGCGATCACTTATAAGAACGATCTGTTTTTGATTCATTTGTAGTTCATTAAATGTATGGAAAAATGCGTTTTGTGTTTCTGTTTTACCTGATAAAAATTGAATATCATCGATTAAAAGAGCATCGACATCACGGTATTTTCTTCTAAAGTCTTCATCCGCATTAGTATAGTTGTTCTTGTCTTTCATCGGTTTAATAGAAGCAAGAAACTCATTTAAGAATTTTTCAGAAGATATACACTCTATTTTAAAATCAGGAAAATTAGCTTCCATTTCATTACCAATAGCGTGAAGTAAGTGAGTTTTTCCAAGTCCAACCCCTCCGTATATAAATAGGGGGTTGTATATTCCACCTGGAGAAACAGCCACGTTCCAAGCTATATTATGTGTAAAAGCATTCCCTTCTCCTACTACAAAGTTTTCAAATGTATAGTTTTTATTAAGAGTAGGGTTTTTCTTGCTCGCTATAATATTCTTATTAGGTTCAGGTTTTTTATAATCTTCTAGAGGGAAAGTTTGTTTTTGATAAAAATGTTGAGCTCCAGAAGGTTTATCACCTTGAAGGAAATTCTGTCTAATTAAGTTTTCTGCTGCTGGTTTTTCATCTTCAACATGAGGCGAAATTAGCGGAAGATCATTATCAAGGGAAGTATATTCTATATTGAAATCAAATCCAGTATTTTTCTTTAGTATTTCTTTTAATTTTTGATCATAAGCACTTTGAATAAATTGAGAAATAAGAGCTTCTTTACTAGTAATAACGATAGATTTTTTCATAAAATCGACATTATCGATAGAAGCACTAGAAAACCATGTATCAAATACATGAGGATCTACAGTACTTTTTAGTTCACGAAGAATTATTTCCCATAAGAAATTAGAATTACTCAATGAAATACCTCCTTAAAAAAATATATAAATAATTATAGCATAAACTGTTAATAAAATAAAATAATAGTTATTAACAAGTTGTTAACAGAAGTTTTTAACTATGTGAAAAAGAGAATAAGAAAAAGTTATGAATATGTTAAAATTTAATAAAAATAATAATAAATTAATGAGTTTTTTATAAGTTATTAACAAAGATAAAAACTGTTAGAAACATAGTTTAAGAGTTTTTCACACACAATTAACAACTGTGAATAACTTTTCTTTGTTAATTTGTGGATAACTTTTAAAATCTGTTAAAAACTAGTGAAAAATATAAATTGTTTTTTCCTTGTGGATAAGTTATTAACAAAGAAGTGTGAATAACTTTAAAAAAACTGTGAAAAAGTTTTATGCGGATATACTTAAATATTTTCTTATAGTTTTTAAGAGTTTATTAACAACTGGAGAGTTTTTATATATTTTAGAGCGTATTTAAATTAATAGGTTAAAAAGAAATATTCCTCATAAATAGTGATAAAAAGGTTATTATTTGGAGGCTATTCATTTAAGAAAATATTTTTTTGGAAAAAATGAGGTTTTTGCTTGATAAATTATTTCAGATATGTTAAACTAATTCAGTTATTACATCTATCTAAGTTAAAGAAAAGAAAACTCGAGGAGGACAAAATGAAACGTACGTATCAACCAAATAAAAGAAAACATTCAAAAGTACACGGATTTAGAGCTAGAATGAGCACTAAAAACGGAAGAAATGTATTAGCAAGACGTAGAGCTAAAGGAAGAAAAGTTCTTTCAGCTTAATGTTTGCACTAAGGGTATCACGAAAGTGGTACCCTTTTTTTATTAGACAGTCCTAAAAAATATGAAAGATAGTTGTAAAAAAGTAAATAAACTGTTAAAATATTAGTGTTAAGAAAGGTTTTAAAATGAAAAAAGAATATAGAGTAAAAAGAAGTCAAGATTTTGATAATATTATAAGAAAAAAACAATCTTTTGCGAATAGACAGTTTGTTATTTATTATCAAAAAAATAATTTAGACCATATGCGTTTAGGAATTTCAGTAAGTAAAAAATTAGGAAAAGCCTTTGAACGTAATAAAATAAAAAGATATATACGAGAAACTTTTAAAACAAGAAAAGAGTTCGTTAAAAACTATGATATAATAGTGATTGCGAGAGCTGGTGCTAAAGAATTACCTTTTTTAGAATTTGGTAGCAGTATCGATCATGTTTTAAAAAGATCAAAACTTATGAAAGCGAAGAGGAGTTAAGAATGGAAAAAGAATATTTTTATGTTGGAGTTACTGTAGATGAAGCTATTAAAAAAGGGTTAAAAGACCTATCATTAACTGAAGATGCAGTAAAAATTGAAGTAATCGAAGGTGGAAGCGCAGGTATCTTTGGATTATTTAAAAAAGAAGCAAAGGTAAAATTAATTCCATTAGATGAAGACTATAATAAAGAAGAAGCTGTTGCTAAAGTTATTGAAGTAGAGAAAAAAGAAGAAAAAGTTGTTGAGGTTGAGAAAACAACTGAAAAAACAGAAGAAGTTGTTGTAGAAAAAGAAGTAGAACAAGAAGCTAATGTTGAAAAAATAGAAATAGTTGAAGAAGAAACTGTTGTTGAAACTGAAGACATAGAAGAAAATGAAGAGCCAGTTAAAAAAGCTAAAAGAGAAGATTATATAGTAAAAAATCAAGATCGTATCGTAAGTTACTTACAAAATATTGTTATTGCGATGGGATATCCTGATGCTACTGTTGATTTTAGAGAAGATGGAAATCGTCATTTCACTTTAAATATTAAAACAGAAGAAAATACTAGCTTAATTATCGGAAAACGTGGTGTAACTTTAAATAGTTTACAGTTTTTAGTTAATAACTTTGCTAAAAAATTCAGCTCACATTACTTCAGAATTGAAGTTGACTGTGATGACTACAGAGAAAACCGTAAAAAAACATTAGAAGACCTAGCATTAAACTTAGCTAAGAAATCTAAAAAAATCGGGAAACCAGTTGAATTAGAACCTATGACAAGTATTGAAAGAAAAATTATTCACAATGCTCTAACAGGTATTAAAAACGTTGAAACAGAATCACGTGGAGAAGAGCCACATAGATATTTAGTTATTACAGCTAAATAGGAGGTCTAATGAAGACAGTATTAATAGTTGATGATAGTTCTTATTATAGAAGCCGTGGAGCAGAAGTTGTTAGTCGTGCGGGATATGAGTATTATTTTGCAGAAAATGGCGAACAAGCTGTGCGCATGTATAGAAGAATAAAACCAGATTTTGTAACAATGGATATTTGTATGCCGATAATGGATGGATTAGAAGCAACTAAAGAAATTTGTACGAAGTTTCCTGGTGCTAAGGTACTTATTTGCAGTAGTGTTGGACATGTACCTGTGTATAAAAGACAAGCCTTCGCTAACGGTGCTTGTGGAGTACTACCGAAAGAATATGATTTAGATGACTTAGAATTCGCTATTTCAGAAATTGAACTTATGAACGAAGAGGGAGTGACTCAAAAATCGTGATTTCGGAGAAATCGATTTTGTCGAGTCACCCTCGCACAGTTTATTAGATATCTAAAAAGCTTTTATAAAGTGAATTTAGATATCAATAAACCACTGCGTCTATGAGTTCTCATATACACTTTGTTAAAATTTAGGACTTTTTGGGGCAGTCCCCTTTTCAATAAAATAACAAAAAATAAGTAGTTTTGAGATTAATCCAGCTACTTATTTTTTGTGGTTCTACAAAATTTAGGACTGATGAGAAGAGTCATGAGCTTAAAGCTCAGGAATCCTTTTTTTTTTGCTAGTGTATAATATTTTGTGTTTAACATAATTATTGACAGTATCTTTTCTCTTCTGATATAATGAGACCTTAGGAGGTATATTATATGTCTAAACAAAAAATTAATCGCTTTGTTGGATCTATTGGAGCTTTTATTGGGATTCTTGTTTTTATTGCATATATTCCACAAATTATCGCTAACTTACAAGGAGAAAAAGCTCAACCATTCCAACCACTATTTGCAGCAGTTTCTTGTTTAATTTGGGTAATCTATGGTTGGACAAAAGAACCTAAAAAAGACTGGATCCTTATCATTCCCAATGCAGCGGGAGTGATATTAGGTGGTATAACTTTTATTACTTCTTTATAAAAATTATATAAACAAAACCAGAAACTTCATAAAAAAGTTGCTGGTTTTTTATGCTGATTGCAAGCATTCTATTTGTTTGAACGAACTAAACTCAACAATCTTAATCGGACTGATTTTTTCCATCAGTCCGATTTTTTGATGAGCCTTTTTTGTTTATCCCCCCCTAACCTATTATTAAAAAAAAGTATATAAAATGTAACTCGGTCGTATATAGAGAAAAATTCAAAGGAATAGTGTATAATAAATAGGATATGAATTTTTTATTAATATAAAAATTTAAAAGGAGTTTGAACAATGAGTGAAACAATTTGCGCTATATCGACAGCTCTAGGAGAAGGAGCTATAGGTATTGTTAGACTTAGTGGTGACGAAGCATTTAGCATTGCTGAAAAAATAGTTAGATTACCAAAAGGAAAAACTGTAGAAAGTCTAGCTAGTCACACCATAAATTATGGAAATGTAGTTGATCCAGCTACGAATGAGAAAATCGAAGAAATTATGCTTGTGAAAATGGTAGGTCCTCGTACATATACTACAGAAGATGTTATAGAAATTAACTGTCACGGTGGTATTGTAACCATTCAAAAAGTACTTGCACTTTGCTTAGAACATGGTGCTAGAATGGCTGAACCAGGAGAATTTACTAAACGTGCCTTTTTAAATGGTCGTATTGATTTAACGCAAGCAGAGGCTGTAATCGACTTTATAAAGAGTAAAACAGATGAGGCTAGTCAAATAGCCAACAATCAAATGCAAGGGCGTTTATCGACGCTTATTAAACGTCTGCGAGCTGAAATTTTGGATATACTAACAGTTGTTGAGGTAAATATCGACTACCCTGAATACGATGACCTAGAAATAGAAACGACAAAAACTATTCTTGAAAAATCAACAAGTATTAGAAATAGTTTAGAAAGTCTATTAGAAACATCAAAACAAGGAAAAATCATTAAAGAAGGAATAAACACAGCGATTATCGGACGACCAAACGTAGGTAAGAGCTCACTTTTAAATAACCTACTACAGGAAAATAAAGCTATTGTAACTGATATTGCAGGAACAACTCGTGACGTTCTAGAAGAGTACGTGAATATTAAAGGAGTACCTATTAAATTAATCGATACAGCTGGTATTCGTGAAACAGACGATATCGTAGAACAAATAGGTGTTAAACGAAGTAAAGAAGCTTTAGAAAAAGCAGATTTAGTATTATTCTTATTAAATAGTAGTGAAGAACTAACAGAAGATGATAAAGAGTTATTAAAATTAACAGAAGGAAAAACAACTATTGTAATATTAAATAAATTAGATTTAGAGACAAAAATTGATATTGCAGAAGTTGAAAAATTAGCGTACAACCACCCTATTATTAAAACATCTATGACAACATATAAGGGAATAGATGAACTAGAGAAAAATATCAGAGACTTATTCTTCGGTGGAGCTGCTCGTCCAAAAGATGCGACATATTTATCAAATACACGTCAAATCAACCTTATCCAACGTGCTTTAGCTAGTTTAAATGATGCTATAGGTGCTGCTGAATTAGGATTAGAAGTAGATATGGTCTTAATAGACTATACGAATACATTCAACCTATTAGGAGAAGTTATCGGGGAAAACTCTGGTGACGAGCTGATAAATGAATTATTCAGCAGATTCTGTCTAGGAAAATAAAATGTTTCACATGAAACATGAAACAAAAAGGAGAACGAAATGAAATGTATAAGTTTTAATGTCAATGGTCTTAGAGCGATCGTTGGTAAAAATTTTGAAGAAGATTTTAAACAATTAGATGCGGATTTCTTTTGTTTACAAGAAACGAAGATGCAAGCAGGTCAATTAGATTTACAATTCGATGGATATTACAGTTATTTCAACTATGCTGAGCGTAAAGGATACTCAGGAACTGCGATATATACTAAACACGAGCCAATAAATGTAACATACGGAATAGGAATAGAAGAACACGATACAGAAGGTCGTGTAATTACACTAGAGTACGATAAATTCTTCTTTATCACTGTATATACGCCGAACTCAGGTAGTGAACTTAAGAGATTAGAATACCGTATGAGTTGGGAAGAAGACTTTAAAAATTACTTATTAGAACTAAATAAAACTAAAGGTGTTGTTGTTTGTGGAGATTTAAATGTTGCTCACACAGAAATAGATTTAAAAAATCCAAAATCAAATACTAAAAATGCAGGATTTACACCAGAAGAAAGAGAAAAATTCACGAAGTTATTAGATGCAGGATTTATTGATACATTTAGATATTATAATCCAGACTTAACAGGTGCATACTCTTGGTGGAGTTATCGCTTTAATGCACGTAAAAACAATGCAGGATGGAGAATTGATTATTTCTTAGTAAGTCGTGACTTAGAAGAGTACTTAGAAAGTGCGGCAATACATAACGAAATATTTGGTAGTGATCATTGCCCTGTTGAGCTTGTATTAAAAGACAATTTGTTGTAAAATAAAATATGCATTATGGTAAACCATGACGTGTATTTTTAATAAACCAGCATTAAGATTAATATTTGCTGGTACTTAAAGAATGTAAACAACAATTTTAAAAATATCATATAAAATTAACGGAGGTGACTTAATTAGAATAAACTATAATATTAGGTTGCATCCGTTATTAATTTTAAGAAAAGAGGTAATTTATGGGACCAAAATTCTATATAGAAGACGTACATGATTGTGATTCACAATATTCTATTGATTATATAAAATTCGATGAATTAGGGAAAATAGATATTGTTAGAGAAACATACGGACGAAATTATTTAGTAGAAAGAGATATACAGTTACCAATTTTTGAAACAGAAGAAGAATATATTGATTATTTAGCAGAAAAAGATATAATAGATCCATATTTTTCAGATATTCTTCATAAATTAGTGGGGCATACACCTGAAAATATAGTTATAGATGAAGTATCTTTAAATAATGCACTATTTATAGGTGACCCTAGGGGGGCTGATAGACCTGGTGGATTTAAAGATGCATTCGAGCTCCTTATGGAAGCGACGATGATATGGGAATTTTCGGCTATAGATGCTATGGAAAAAACTATGCAGGTAATAAGAACACTCCTACGCGATAAAGAGCATAGATACCAAGAAAAACTAATTAGAATAACATAGGTGAAAATATGCTAAGAACAGCGAAAAAATATGAATTAGAACGTGTAATGAAGATAATAGAAGACGGTAAAGAATTTTTAAAAGAACAAGGTGTTAATCAGTGGCAACATGGTTCACCTAGTCGTGATGAGATTATTAATGATATCAACGAAAGAATATCATATGTATATGAAAAATCAGGTGAGATAGTAGCTACAGCTATGCTGACTACATTTGATGTAGACTATGAAAACCACCCTACTTTTTGGTCAGAAAATTCTAGTTATTTAGCTATTCATCGATTAGCTACAGCAAAACTATTTCGCAATCAAGGTATTACTCGTGAATTTATGGAGGCTATCCATCTTTTTTCTAAATCTCAAAATATAAAATTTTTGAGAATAGATACGCATTTTGACAACAAAATAATGAGAAAATTTTTAAGTAACTTTGGATTCGAAGAAAGAGGTATAATAAAATTAACTATGAAAAATATTTTAGATGATAAAGAAAGAGTTGCTTACGAATTAGAAGTAAGATAACATTCAATGTTTCATGTGAAACCAATATAAGATGATTAAATTTTCTGCATGTTTCACATGAAACAATATACAAGGAGGAAAAACAATGAAATTTTATTCTTATGAATATTTATTAAATAAAATAGATCAGAGTAATACTATAACATATGTAACAGGAGGATTCTTACTATTAATAATAATAGTATCACTATTTAAGTATTATAAAAATAGACAAGATAGCAAGTATAGAGAATTAGCTATCATAATGATATTAGGTATCTTTTTATTAATCGGGATACAAGTAAGTGATTATCAAAGTAATAGTATATCAGCTAATCAGTATAAAAGCTCTATTGAATTTATTGAGGGAGTTTCAGAAAAATTAAATATTGACAAAACACATATCTATATAAATAGTGAAGCCTCTATAGAAAATTCATTTTTAAAAACAGATGATAACTACTATAGAGTAATAAGTAACGGAAAAAAGGGTGATTATTTACTAGAGAAAATAGAATTGGTAGAACCAATTGTTGAAAAAGTGGAGGTGAAAAGATAATGCAACTTTCATATATAGATATAGCAATAAAACTAGCTTTAGGTTTATTATCGCTTGTAATAGTAATTAATATATCAGGAAAAGGAAATTTAGCACCAACTTCAGCGAGTGATCAAGTTCAAAACTATGTACTCGGGGGAATATTAGGAGGGGTAATATATAGTCCATCAATTTCTATTTTACAATACTTCAATATATTATTAATATGGATAATTTTGGTATTAGGTCTGAAGTGGTTAAAAACAAATAACTCATACTTAAAAAAAATGCTAGACGGAGAACCTACAACAATAATAAAAAAAGGAAAAATAGATGTAGAAGCAACAAGAAAAGCTGGTTTAACAGCACAAGACATAGCTTTTAAATTAAGAACACAAGGTGTTTATAGTATTCAAAAAGTAAAAAGAGCGGTTTTAGAACAAAATGGACAACTAATTATAATACAACAAGGTGAGGAAAATCCTAAATATCCGGTAATTACTGATGGAACTATCCAACATGGTACATTAGAATCGATGGATAAAACAGAAGAATGGTTAAAAGAAACTTTATTGGAATTAGGATATGAAGACACATCTAAAATATTCTTAGCAGAGTATGACAAAGGACAATTACATATAATTGAATACTAATATAATTTGTTTTTTAAATGAAATTAAAAATTTTAACAAGACAATAACAAATTAATTAAATAAGAAAATAATAATATCGATTAATATAACAAAAAGTAAAAGCAGGAAATTGAAAAAATCAATTTTCTGCTTTTAAAAAACTATTTTTCAGCATTAATAAAATCGAAAGAAGAATCTTCTTGGAATTTTTTAACGACATAAGAGCAAGTTGCGATAATTTTTTTATTTTGTTCTTGCATATCTTTAACAAGAGCGTCTAATAACTTCCCAGCTACCCCTTGACCTCGAAGAGATGAATCAACAAAAGTATGATCTGCAACAACTACATTAGGATTGCTAGTATTAGAATAAGTAATTTCAGCAATAACCCTACCATTTTCATCATATTTAACGAAACCATTATTTGTTTTAGTAAATTCCATATAAACCTCCTAGAAAAATCATATAATAATATGAGTGTTATTAGTTTTATTATATCATAAAAAAGGTGAAAAGGATTTAGAATTGAATTTTAAAAATAGTAAGAGAGTATCCTACATATCACTCTATAAAAAGTACTAGAGTTATTAAAGGAAAAGTAATGCTCAATCAAACTCTTGTTTTAGATTTGAAAGTTAGAGGGGGACTTGATATAGAAAAAAGTATTTAAAAAAGAAGAATTAAAGGTAAATATAACAAAATAGAAAATTACTACATAATCTCAACAGTTTATAAGTGGATTTTATGCTGATCTTCTTTTTTTTATTGATATTTTGTATTTTCACTACCATTTTCATGATATTCTTATTACTCTTTTATATTTTGTTGTTTTTTTACGTCATGCTATATTTCCCTTATTTTGTCGTTTTATATTTTTTATGTCTTTCTTATTTTTGAATATTGTCCATTTTTTTTCTTTATTTTTTCTCGTCTTTCTTCTACTTTGTAATTTACATTTGAAAATAATTATAAAATTATTATTCCTTAAATTAAAATAAATAATTTTACTGATTTTCTATTTATAAAACAATAAATAAATTAAAATATTTTTATAATATTTTTTGTTTAACATTTTATAGAGGGGAAGTAAAACGTTTAAATTTTTTAAAAAAAGTTCTTGACAAATATTAGAAACAGGTGTACAATTAGTTTAATTTAATACATAAACGTTGAAAAGATAAGTAAATTAATACGTAGCTAAAACAGAGAGTTATTGGATGGTGTAAAATAACAAGGTGATGATTAATTGAAAATGGTCTTAGAGTTTTGTTTATCTAATAGGTAAGCACGTAGGTTGCACGATATAGCACACAGTATAAACATGTACTGAATAAGGTACTAATCGTAAGATTAGTATAAACTAGAGTGGTAACGCGAAATAAGATGATCGCCTCTATTACATATGTAAATATGTAGTAGAGGTGTTTTTTTATTATCTAATTTTTATTATCTAAAACATAGAACTTATCAAAACGTAGAAAAGAGGAACCATATTATGACAAGAAAATTTAGTTTTGAAACATTACAATTACACGCAGGACAAACAGTTGGAGACACAAAAGCAAGAGCTGTACCAATTTATCAAACAACATCTTTTGTATTTGATGATACTCAGGATGCTGCAGATTCATTTGCATTAAGAAAAGCTGGAAATATTTATACACGTATTACTAACCCTACTACTGCTGTTTTCGAAGAAAGAATTAATGCTTTAGAAGGTGGTGTTGGAGCATTAGCTGTTGCTTCAGGAATGGCTGCAATTACATATGTATTTTTAACATTAGCTCACGCTGGAGATCACATCGTATCTTCTAAAAATGTGTATGGAGGTACTTACAATCTATTAAAACTTACATTACCTCGTTACGGAGTAGATGCAACTTTTGTTGATCCAGATAACTTTGAAGAAATTGAACAAGCTATTACAGATAAAACTAAAGCTCTATTTGTAGAAACTTTAGGAAATCCATTAGCGAATGTTGCAGATTTAGAAAAATGGGCTGAAATTGCTCATAAACACAAAATTCCATTAGTAGTTGATAACACATTTGCTAGTCCATACTTAATCAATGCATTTAGTCATGGTGTAGATATTATTATTCACTCTGCGACTAAATTTATCGGAGGACACGGTACATCAATCGGTGGAGTTATTGTAGACAGTGGTAAATTTGACTGGGAAGGTAGCGGAAAATTCCCTCAATTAGTAGATGAAGACCCAAGTTATCACAATTTAAGTTACACAAGAGATGTTGGTGCTGCGGCATTTATTACGAATGTTAGAACACAATTATTACGTGACACAGGAGCAGCATTATCACCATTCAATGCATTCTTATTATTACAAGGATTAGAAACATTATCTCTAAGAGTAGAACGCCATGTAGAAAACACTAAAAAAGTAATAGACTTCTTAGAAAAACACCCTAAAGTAGAATCACTTAACTATCCTGGATTAGAAGGAAATAAATACTATGAATTAGCTAAGAAATACTTACCTAAAGGTAGTGGATCAATCTTCTCATTCGATGTAGTTGGTGGAGAAGAAGCTGCGCGTAAAGTAATTGATAGTTTAGAAATATTCTCTAACTTAGCGAATGTAGCAGATGCGAAAAGTTTAGCAATCCACCCTGCTTCAACTACACACGGTCAATTAAGTCCAGAAGAATTACAATACACAGGAATTACTCCTGCACAAATTAGACTATCAATCGGATTAGAAAATGCAGATGACTTAATCGAAGACTTACGTTTAGCATTAGAAAATATCTAAGAGAAAAGTTTCACGAGAAACAATAATTTAAAATGATTAATATTTTATTAAAATTTGTGGATTAAGACAGAAATTAAAACACCCTTGACAGCCATTTATTTTAATATTAACATACTTAAATAAATATTATCTTAATCCACAATTTTCTCTTTTTGAGTAGAGGTTGTTTAGGAGCATGAAATAGAAGTGAGGCAGCGCAAAAATTTCATTTAAACTCCTTCCTAGACAATCTCTGCTTTTTATTTTGTTAAAAAATAGCGAAAAGATATATTTTTTGTAGAATATATCTTTAGAAGGTTGTTTATGATATAATTTTAGTAATAATAGTAACTAAGGGGTGAAAACATGTATAAAGTAATGATAGTAGAAGATGATGAGATAATTTCAAATTCAATAGCTGGATATTTACAAAAGTGGCAGTACGCTTCACACGAAGTTGTAGATTTTCAAAATGTAGTTAAGGAATTTGTGGAACAATCACCTGACTTAGTATTAATGGATATTAATCTCCCCTACTTTGATGGTTATTATTTCTGTGAGGAGATTAGGAAGTTGTCGAAAGTACCAATAATTTTTATTTCATCTGCGAATGATGATATGAATATTGTTATGGCTATGAATATTGGTGCTGATGATTTTATAGAAAAACCATTTAAGTTAGTTGTCTTAAAGGCAAAAATCGAAGCCCTACTCCGCCGTGTTTATAATTTTAGTGGATCTTCGAATCTTGTAGTCTATAAAGATGTAATTTTTGATATGAGCCGTGATGAGGTAAAATATCAAGATAATCTCGTTGAACTAACAAAAAATGAAAGTAAAATTCTTACAGTATTATTAGAAAATAGAGAAAAAATAGTAACAAGAGAAGAAATAATTACCGCTTTGTGGCAAAGTGATAACTTTATCGATGAAAATACTTTGTCGGTTAATATAAACAGACTTCGTTCTAAGTTGAAAAGTATAGGAATAGATGAATTTATTACTACTAAAAAAGGTAAAGGATATATAGTCTAATGGAAATATTAAAAAGTTATTTAAAGAAAAACATAAAAGTTTATATTTTATTTGTAGTTTTTATTGCCATATTTTTCATTATGTTTTATTTATATAATTTGCCACTAGAAGCTCTAATATATACGGGAAGTTTTTGTTTTTTAGCAGCGCTTGTAGCTAGCTTTTCAGATTTTGTTAATTATAGAGAAAGTTATAAAAAATTAAAATTCCTAGAGAAAAATATTCTAAATGATCTTGAAGATTTACCGAAAAGCTTAGATATTAGGATTGATTATTATCACAAAATTATAGAGAAATTATATGAAGAGTTAGAGAGTGAAACTCAAAAGAATAAACAAAAAAATACAGATATGGTTGATTACTATAGTATGTGGGTTCATCAGATAAAAACACCGATTGCTGCAATGAATTTTCTATTAGACAATGAAGAAGTAGATCAAAAAAATTTACAGCAAGAATTGTTTAAAATAGAACGTTATGTTGAGATGGTTCTGACGTATATAAGATTAGATAGCATATCATCGGATTACGTTATTACTAAGATTGATCTTGATGAAGTGGTGAAAGATAGTGTAAAAAAATATGCAACTATCTTCATTAATAAAAAGATAAAATTAAATTATGTTTCACATGAAACAATGGTAATTAGTGATAAAAAATGGTTGAGTTTTGCCTTTGAACAAATACTAGGTAATAGTGTGAAGTACACTAGCAATGGTGGAGAAATTACAATAGAAACCTATGAAAATAAACTAGTTATAGAAGATAACGGTATGGGTATTAAAGAAGAAGACTTACCTCGAATTTTCGAAAAAGGTTTTACAGGTTTTAATGGAAGATACGAAAAAAAATCGAGTGGTCTAGGTTTGTATTTATGTAAAAAAACTCTAGATAAACTAGGTCATCATATTGAAATTTCTTCAAGAGTAGGAGAAGGAACTAGGATAGAAATCACATTTCCGAAAGAAGATACTTTAAGGGATTAAATATAAATAAGTTAATAAGAAATCCTCTAGAGAGTTAGATTATAGATTTAACTTTTGAGGGGATTTTTTAATTTCACAAGTGAGACTAGATATAAATTGATAAACTCCTAAAGTAAGTTATCTATAAACCCGACAGAAGCTACTCGATATATGCGAGTGACTCAAAAATCATGAGTTAGAAGAAACACGATTTTGTCGAGTTACTTTATTCGGTGGTTTATTAGATATTTAAAAAGCCACTTGATGTATATATATTATAATAAAGAAAAAATATTTTCTAATAAATAAAATAAATTATCTGAAAACTATCTTGTTTAAGTTAATTTTATTTGATAGAATATTAGTAAGGTATAAGGAGGGAAAAGATGAAGCAGTATTTAAAGAAAAGATATTTAGAAAATAGTTTGTTGCTTTTACTAATTATTTTTGGAGGAGCATGTAAGGTTGTCGCTGCATATTTTATAGGGGATGGATTTAACGAATTAATTAAATCGAATACTGATGGTTTTTTCTATAATATAGCCTATGCGGGTATCGTGTTTTTATTATTTTTAGTTTCTATTTATATAAAAATTCCGTATGAAAACTATGTAGTGCAAAAAATGATAACTGACATCCGATGTGATGTCGTTGATGCAATTTCTAAAAATAACTATGCTAATTTTAATAAGAAAAATAGCGGAGATTACATATCATGGCTTAGTAATGATTTGATGATTGTCGAGGAAAAAGGATTTGGTAATTTTTATCAAAGTATTACAGCGATAATAGAGACACTTTTAGCTATAGTCGGACTGCTTGCATTCCACTGGTCGATTATCTTCTTTTCTATAGTAATGAGTGTTCTTACATTAGTTTTACCAGCACTTGCGCAAAAATCTATCCAGAATAAAGCTCAGAGATACTCAGGCTCGTTAGAAAACTTAATAAGTAAAAATACAAATTACTTACAGGGATTCGATAGTTTATTATCTTTCAATAAACTAGGAATTTTGAAAAAAATCGTAGCAAGTTCTTCTAATGAAGTACTAAAAGAATCTGTGTCGTTAAGAAAAAGTGTCGGTTTAGCTGGAGTTCTAGGTGGCTTAGGTAACTTAGTAGGACAAGTTGGTGTAGTATTACTAACAGGAATATTAGCGCTAAAAAATATTGTTGGTTTTGGATCTATTTTAACGGTAGAATCACTAACATCTACGATTTTCAATTCAGTAGGTAATATTATGAATATTACTGTAGAGTTGAATATCGTAGTGCCAATCTTTGAGAAATTTGAGAAATTCAAAGAAGAGGCTAAGGCAATTAATGATAAAGATACTAGCAAAAAATTATTAAATGAAGAAATTGAGAATATAGAATTAGAAGATGTTTCTTATAAATATGAAGAAAAAAGTATATTAAAAAATATTTCGTATTCATTTAATAAACATGGGAAGTACGCTATTGTAGGAGAAAGTGGTAGCGGAAAATCTACATTATTAAAATTATTGACTGGAAGAATAGAAAATTACGAAGGTGCAATTAAATTTAATGGAGAAGAACTAGAGGGTCTTAATAAGCATAGCTTGTATGATAAGATGCTATATATTCCGCAAGAACCTTACATTTTCACAGAAAGTCTAAGATTTAATATTACGCTAGGTGATGAATATACTGATGAAAAAATCAAAGCTACCTTAGAAAGTGTAGGACTAGGAGAATTTTTAGCAGGTCTTGAGGACAGTTTGGATACTGAACTTGTAGAAGGCGGTAAGAATTTATCAGGTGGTCAAAAACAAAGAATAGCACTAGCTCGTGGAATTATTAGAGAGAAAAGAGTAGTACTGTTAGATGAGATAACGTCTAATTTAGATAAGGATAATGCAGAAAAAATAGAAGAACTTCTATTAACTAATCCAGAATTAACGGTAATTCTAATAACGCACAGACTAGATAGCAACTCCGAACAAAGATTCACAGATATATTAAAATTATAATTTCCCAGGAAATAAAGTAGAACCACTCCTTTGAAATCAAATAAAAAGTAATAAATATCCCAATCTTACAAAAGTGTAAGGTTGGGAGCTTTTTTGTAAGGAAAATCGATAGAATCTGTAAGAAAAGTAAGGTAGAATATAAATATAAACAACGAGGAAGTTGTAGAAAAGTTCGAACTAGGAAGATAAGATAAAAAGAATTCAGGAGTGATAAAAATGTTATTAGAAGTTAACAATGTAAGAAAAGTTTATACAACAAGATTAAGTACACAAAGTACAGAAGCATTAAAAAATGTAAATTTTGCAGTAGATAATGGTGAATATGTAGCGATTATGGGTGAAAGCGGAAGTGGTAAAACTACTTTATTAAATATTATCGCAACATTCGATAAAGCAACGTCAGGAAATGTGAATTTAAACAATTTAGATTTAAGCAAATTGAAAGATAAAGATTTAGCGAATTTCCGACGTGACAATCTAGGATTCGTCTTCCAAGATTTCAATTTACTTGATAATTTTTCTATAAAAGATAATATTTTATTACCATTAGTGTTAGCAAATAAAAAATATAAAGATATGGAAAAAAGATTAGAGAAAGTAACTAAACCTTTAGGAATTGATAAATTAATCAACAAGTTTCCATATGAAGTATCTGGTGGTCAACGTCAAAGGGTAGCGGTAGCTCGTGCTATTATTACGAACCCAGCTCTAATCTTAGCGGATGAACCGACAGGAGCGCTAGATTCAAAATCAACAGATCAACTGTTAGAAGTTTTTGAAAAACTTAATAATGCAGGACAAACAATAATTATGGTTACGCACTCTGTGAAAACAGCAGCTCGTGCTAAACGTGTATTATTTATTAAAGACGGGGTAGTCTTCCATGAACTTAGAAAAGGAAATGCGACTACGAGTGAGATGTTCCAAAAAATTAATGACACGTTAACTTTAATGCAGGCAGGTGAGTAAGATGAGCTTCTTTTATAGCAAATTTGCTTTAAACAACCTTGTAAAAAACAAACGATTTATAATACCGTATGTGTTATCATCAATTTTTACAATAATGTCGTTTTATATATTGTCATCTCTAGCATTTGGTGACAATTTAAACAAACTTCCAAACGGTATTGATGCGACAAAACAGGTATTAAGTTTCGGTATTATTGTAATTGCGCTGTTCTCTGTAATTTTCCTATTTTATACTTATAGTTTTCTAGTAAAACGTAGGGTAAAAGAATTTGGATTGTATTCTGTTTTAGGTATGACGAAAAAACAAATAGCTAAAATCTTAGTGTTAGAAACAATTTTTATCGCTGTAACTACAATAGTGTTAGGAATTGGATTAGGAATAATTTTTGATAAACTTATGTTGTTAGTATTATTAAAATTATTCTCAGCGGGAGTTAGCTTTGGATTCAGCATAACACCGATAGCTATAGTTTTCTCAGTACTATTATTCGGAGGAATATACTTCTTATTATTACTTTATACTGTTATAAAAATAGCAAGGCTTAGAATTGTAGCTTTATTAAAAGATGAGAACAAGGGTGAAAAAGAACCGAAATCTAGATGGATTCTAGCGATAATCGGTTTAGCATTAATCGGTTATGGTTATTACACAGCACAAACGGTACAAAATCCTGTAAAAGCATTATTAGTATTCTTTTATGCTGTAGTTGCGGTAATTATAGGTACATATCTAGTGTTCATGGCAGTTAGTATCACAGTACTAAAAATCATGAAAAATAATAAAAACTTCTACTATAAACCTAAAAACTTCATTAGCGTTTCTGGTTTATTATACAGAATGAAGAGAAATGCAGTAGGATTAGCGAATATCTGTATATTATCTACAATGGTTCTTGTAACTATGGGATCAACATCAGCATTATATGCAGGTATGGAAAAATCTTACAACGAAAGATTCCCAAGACAATTAATGATTGCAGGTTATCATTCTACTAGTGATAAATTAAAAGAAATTGAAAATAATGCAAAAACAGCAGCTAAAGAAGCGGGAACTGAAGTGGAAGACATGGTCTCATATAATTCATTACCTATGGTAGGAAGATTAGTTGAAGATAAGTTCAATTTTGAATCAAATGTAGGTGTAGACTTAAGTAATGTTAAAATGATAGTTGTTTTACAATTAAAAGATTATAATAAATTCGCTAATAAAAATAAAACATTAGAAAGTAATGAGATTTTATTACATATCGATAAAAAAGGAGATTATAATTATAATAGTATTTCTCTAAATGGTAGTGACTATAAAATTAAAGAAAAATTATCAGAGTTTCCAGGAACAATAGGCTCTGCAACAGCGAATATTATGGATACATATTATGCTGTTGTTAAAGACGAGAAAGAAGCTACTAAATTAGCTACAAAACTAACAGAGTTAAGTAGTAAAGAGTTAGAAAAAAGAGGAATTAGTATACAAACAGGTACTCCTACACTACAAAACTACGTTGCCTTCAATATCAAAGACACTACTAAAGAAGCTAAGGTAATCGAAAGCTTTAAAAAACTAGAAAAACAAAGTGGTATAGAAATAGAAGGTAAAGAAGAAAATAAACTTACATTCAGAGGAGTGTTTGCATCATTCCTATTCATCGGTGTGTTCATAAGCTTTATCTTCGTAATAAGCCAAGTGGTAATCATGTACTACAAACAAATCTCAGAAGGATATGAAGATAAAGGAAACTTTGAAATCATGAGAAAAGTAGGTATTACAGACAAACAGATTAAACAATCAATAAGATCACAAGTATTGTTAATCTTCTTCTCACCACTAATTATAGCGACATTACACACTATAGTAGCATATCCATTTATCGAAAAAATCTTAAGATTATTCTTAATAACAGATAATAGCATATTCTTACAGGCGCTTGGTGTGACAATCGTAGTCTTCGCAATCTTCTATCTAATAGTTTATGCAATAACATCAAAAATTTACTATAGAATTATAAAAGAATAGACGAAAATAAACTCCAGAGGAAAAATCTGGAGTTTTTTCGTTTTATTTGCATTTGGACTTTTGTTCTTACAAAATAGGAAATGTAAGAACAAAAGTGAAATTAGAGTAAAAAGAAAATCTATTCATTGTCTTTCTGAGAAAAACACACGCATTAATAAGCAACAGCAAACTGTGCACCTCATACAAACAAAACCATGAAATGCAAAGAGTTAGAGGAAACGAGATAAAACCTCGTTTCCCGAACATTCCTTGTATTTTTGAACATTTTCGTAACAATAAACTTTAAAGCTATCTTTTAATTTATCTATATAGTATAATAAAAAGGTATAATTGATAATTAATATCAATGTAGGTAACTAGAACCTTTTTCATAAAAAGAGTGAATGTTGGATTTTTATAAAAAATAACCTAAGTCCAATATATATTTTTACTCATTTTATGTAAAAAATCTAAATTTGAAATTAAATAAGGAGATATTATGAAGATAGATGGTAGAGCGATGGCTCTCTTCAATATCAAAAAAGAAGTATATCTCGTAGCAATTCTTAAACTTGTTGCCTTTTGGTGCTCGCTATTTTTCATCTACAACTTTGTAGATTTTCTATTTTATTCACTAGGTGAAGAGAGTAGAAGCGGTGCTGTATTAGGATTTATTCTAAAAACGGTAGTAGGTTTAGTAGTTTATTACGGAGCTACAACTGGGGATAATTACTTCAGTCACAAAATTTCTAAACAGGTTAGAAATACATTAAGGAAAGAAATTTACAATAAAGTAGAAAAACTTTCACTAAATTACACAGAAGCAGTAAATACTGGTAGTCTTCTTGTGATGAATTCTTCATCGATTGTGAATATTGAATTTTATTTCAATAAGTTTGTACCGCAGATGTTTGCGACATTATTTATAGTACTTAGCTCGTTTGTGATTTATGGGAAGATTCATATCTTACTATTTATAGCGATGTTATTACTATATCCGCTTATTCCTGTGTCTATTATGATTATTATTAAGAAGTCGAAAAAGGCTAATAAAAAGAACTTCAGCGATTTCTTAAGTTTATCTGAAGTATTCTACGATAGATTATCAGGTTTCACAACGGCAAAAATTTATGGTAAAGAAGATAATGTAGCGAGTGATGTTGATACTCGTAGTGCAAAGTATAGAAAATCTACTATGGCATTACTTCGTCACCAACTTAATTCTATCAATGTGATGGATGCTATTACTTATGTTTCTATTTTTATCTTATCAATTATCGCTATCTTTGCGGTGAAAGATCAGAAGCTTATAGTTTTTGTTATTGTTGCTACATTAGAATGTTTTAAACCGCTACGTGCTTTAGGAGGATTGTTCCACATTTCGATGAAAGGGAATGTTGAGTTAGATAATATCTACAAACTTCTTGATCATCCGGAGCAAGAAAAAGATGAAACTATTGAGGTAGAAGCTGGGAAAAATATTGTTCTGAACAATGTAAGTTTCTCTTATGGTGAGGAGACGACTTTAGAAAATATCAATATGCTATTTAAACCTGGTACAAAAACAGCATTAGTAGGAGAAAGTGGAAGTGGTAAGTCTACTATTATCAAACTAATCTTAGGTTTAAATTCTAATTATAGCGGAAGTATAAAATACGACAACTTCAATATTGATAGTATTCCTACTAGAGAGATGGCTAAAATTACGACACTTATTACTAATGATAGTTACTTAGTTAAAGGTACTGTAAGAGAGCATTTAAGTGTTCGCAAAAATATAACTGAAGAAGAAATGTACAATGCTTTAGAAAAAGTTAATCTTAAAGATTTTGTTGAAGAACACGGAGGTCTAGATTATGAGCTTGCGATAGGAGCTGCGAACCTTTCTGGTGGTCAAAAACAAAGATTACTTGCAGCAAAAGCAATACTAAAAGATTCTTACTTGTATATACTTGATGAAGCTGTATCGAATATTGATGATTACAGTAAAGAAATCGTGCTTAACGCCTTCGATTCGATTAAAGAAGGAAAAATTATTATCGTTATTTCTCATGATTTAGAGACGATAACAAATTCAGATAATATCTATGTTCTAAAAGATAAGAAAATTATCGAAGAAGGAATACATGCTGAACTGATTGAAGAAAATGCGTTATATAGAAAATTATTCACAGATCAACAACAACTGAAATCAAAATTTTTAGCTAAGGAGGTAGAGTAATGACATCATTAAGAGAATTAAAACAACTTTTAGCTATCGCTCAAGAGTTTAAACGTCCATTGCTTAGAGCGACTTTATTCGGAAGTCTAGGTCACTTAACACTTGTCGTATTTACCTACTTCATCTCGTTGTTCTTTTTAACAAAAATAACGACAATAGCAGCAATTTTATTTATCGTAATTTTCGCTTTAGCTGTGTTAAAAGGATTATTTAGCTATACTGAACAACTTTTAAATCACTACGTAGCATTCAAAGTATTACATGCTTTACGTGTTAAAGTTTTAGAGAAATTCAAACGTATATCTGTCGATAGTTTTACAAAAAACACTTCAGGTGATTATATGACGATGATTACGACTGATATTGAATTATTAGAAGTTTTCTACGCGCACACGATAACACCATTTATGATTTATATCGTGCAAAGTTTAGTAGTTAGTATCTTCTTGCTATTCTTTAGCGTGAAACTAGCATTAGTATCTTTAATAGTCTATATCGTAATCGGACTTGTGTATCCGTTAAGTTTTAGAAATGTGGGGCAAGATGTTGGTGAAAATTATCGTCGTAAACTGACTCAAGTAAACAACAATTCATCAGAAGAAGCTTATGGAATTTTTGAAACATTACAATATGGAAAAATTGATGAAGCAAAACGTAATATCGATATGGAAACTGAGGAACTGACAAGAAGTTCGTATTTAAAAAACAAATTCTTAGTAGATTTAAATACTCTAAATGTTGTAACTTACAATATCGGGGTGTTGGCATTTATCTACGTTGCAGCTTCACTTGATAGTCAGTTTGTAACTGTATCATTAGTTGCGATGTTTATCGTATCGTTCATTCCTATTTTATACATGGGGAACCTCGCTTCAACATTAAGTCAAACGATGGCAAGTGGAAAGAGATTTTTAGAGCTTATGAACACGCCGGAAGAAGCGGAAAATAGTGGTGTAGTTGTTGATTTTAACGAACTTAAAGTTGAGAACTTAACATATCGTTACGCTGATAATACTGTAGTGGATAACTTAAGCTTTGATGTGAAAAAAGGTGAAGTTATCGGATTAAGTGGACCTAGTGGATGTGGTAAATCTACAATAGCGAAACTTATTATGAAATTCATCTCAGATGAAAATATGGAAGGTAATATTACTATCGATGGTGTCGATCTAAGAGAGATAGATAATCGTTACTTTAGAGAAAATAGTTCGATAATACTACAAGATAGTTACTTATTCAATGCAAAAATTAAAGATAATATTACATTCTTTGAAAAAGATTTAGATAAAGAAGAGTTGGATGCATCATTAAGAAAAACTAACTTAAGAACTTTTGTAGATAGCTTGAAACGTCGCGAAAATGAGATCGTAGGTGAGAGAAGTTCGAACATAAGTTCAGGTCAAAAACAACGTTTATCAGTAGCACGTTCATTCTACAATGATAGTAAACTTTTGATTCTTGATGAAGCAACAGCGAACATCGATATCTTCAGTGAAATCGAAGTGCTAAAAGCATTAGAAGAAAGTAAAAAAGACAAGATAACAATAATAATTTCACACAATAAATCAACATTATCAATTTGTGATAAGGTGATAAGATTAGGTGAATAGTAAAAAGAGGAACTTGGAAAATACCAAGCTCCTCTTTATTTATTACCTTGTTAAGTTTTTATAAATTTGTTGTTTAATAAATTGTAAATCATGCTTCTCAGTAGGACAAGGAACGCCTTCAAAAAGAATAAATCTTTGGGCTGAGTAGGTCATGATAGGTCCTGCGAATGAACGAATGACTTCTGCTGGCGATAGTTTCTCGTTAATTTCAGGATTGTTTTCTTTGTGTTTTTGTAATATATCTTTAAAGTTTATTTCTGCAAAGACCACTTTTAAAGAATCGATAAGTTGTGCTTTTAAATTCTCGTTTGTTAATATCTCTGAGAATACTATTTTTACGGTATCCTTATTTTCTTTTAGGAAAACCATACGATCTTCAACAACATAACTGATTAATTCTTCAAGTGAATTAGTATTTTGAATTCTTTTTAGAAAATTTAAAAATAATTTAGGAATAACAGGGACTATTATTGAATATAATAAATCTTCTTTAGTTTTAAAGTATTTAAATACTGTTGCCTGACTAACGCCTGCTTCTTTAGCGATTTGAAGCGTAGATGTTCCATGGTATCCTTGTTTTGCGAATAATTTAATCGCAGCTTCTATTGTTTTTTTCTTACCAGGTGGAAAGGTTTCGGCATGAGATATGCTAAAGTAAGATTGTAAGATATTTTCAGTCATAAGAGTCTCCTATTATTTTTTAAACTTTTCTATATCGTTTTAAGCCTAGAATATTAAGTATTATTAGAAGGATGCAAAGTGCAAGTAGAACAACGATATCAGTTTTAATCGCAAGAAGATTTTTACCTTCTAAAATTATTTTGCTTAAACCGTCACTAGCGTAGGTAACAGGCAGGATTTTACTAATATAGACAGCGATTTTCCCCATGCTCTCAACGGATACTATTCCTGAAAAGAACATTTGTGGAATGACTATTATGGGAACGAACTGCATAATTTGAAATTCTGATTTTGCGATTGTAGAGATTAGTAAACCTAATGTTAAGGCAACCATTGCTAGTAATACATTAACTATTATAACATAAAACGGATTTCCAGCAACTTCAATATTTAATAAATATATAGATGAAAGAGTGACGATAATAGTTTGAATTACGGCTAATGAGCTATAAGAGAGTACATATCCTAGTACGACTTCACTTCGTTTTACCGGAGTTGCTAAAAGTCTATCTAGAGTTCCGCTAGTACGCTCTTTTAGTAGAGCCATTCCAGAGATTAGAAACACGAAGAAGAATAGGATATAGCCGATTAAAGTAGGTGCAACTTTATTAAAAAATGTTGAATCTGCATTACCGTAGTTATAATATTCTTTAACTTCAGGTTCCTGTTTGTTTTCACTTAATTTAGGATTTACTTTTTTTACAACTTCCACCAAATTTTTCGCTTCTGATGCTTTTATAGAACTTTTTAAAACTTGTTGAGCTTGCATAGTTTTTGTAGTGTCTATGTTAGCGTGAGTTACCGTATAGGTATTGTTATCGTAAGAAATTACAGCATCTATCTCGTTATTTTTTAATTTCTCTTCAGCAGCTTCTTTTGATTGATATTCTTCTAGATGAACATTGTCAATATCTTTCATTACGGAAACCACACTTTGAGGAGTGTTTACAGAAGCAACAGTAATTTCAGAATTTGTATTTGCTGAAAAGACTATGCTTATCAACCACATTATAAAAATTGGAGCAACGAACATCATTGCTAAAGTTCTTTTATCTCTAAAAAATTCTTTAAATATTCTTTTTGAAATAGTTAAAATTCTCATGTTATTTTTCCTCCACTTTTAAGAATACTTCTTCGATAGTAACAACATTATTTTTTTCTTTTAGATTTTTTGGTGTGTCAAAATCTATAATATCACCACGAAGAAGAAGTCCAACTTTGTCTGTAAGTTCTGCTTCGTCCATTACGTGAGTAGTTACAAGGATTCCAACTCCAGTATCCCTTTGCTTGAACAATTCTTTCCAAATGTTACGACGAAGGCTAGGGTCTATACCGACAGTAGGTTCATCGAGTATAAGTAACTCAGGACTACCGATTAATGCAATAGCAAGAGAAAGTCTGCGTTTCATCCCACCTGAATAATTTGATACTAATTTTTTTAAGTGGTTGGTTAGGTCGACTATTTTTGCCACATAAGCTATTTCTTCTTTTAGTTGTTTTGAAGAAACACCTTTCATTTTCCCAAAGAATTCTAAGTTCTCATAGCCGGTAAGCATTTCATAAAGGGCATCGCTTTGTGCCATATATCCAATATTAGAAAGAATTTCTCTTTTTGGCATTTTGTTATCTAGAACAAGGGCTTCACCTTTATCCGCTTTTTCCATACCGAGCATTGTTTTTATTAATGTTGACTTTCCAGCTCCCGAAGGACCAATAAGACCGACAATTTCACCTTTTTCTAGGTTGAAATCAATATTGTCAAGTACTGTTTGATCGCCAAAGCTTTTTGATAATGAAGTAATTTGTATTAATTTTTTCATAAGAATCACCTTTCTTTTTAATAGTGAGTAAACACTCACTCCATAAATAAAAAAATATAGCTGAGATTATTTGAGGAATATTAGTGCACTTAATTATTTTAGAACAGCGATTATTAAAGAACAGTTCAAGGTAGGTGCTAAGAAATATCCCATTAGAAATAATAATTTTAACCCTCGGTGAGTAGATACTCACTTTATAATTAATATTATAGTGAGTAGACACTCACTTGTCAAGAAGAAAATTTTAAAAACTTTAAAAAGAGGATGAAAAACAATTAGATAAATATTCCGCTGTTATTGTGACTTTTGAGATATTTTCTTAATAATATAAACTTAGTTTAAAGTCACCTGAGTACAATAGTTAATATATATCATAGAAATGTGATATAATATTTATAAAGTCAGAATAATAAAATATCAACAATAAAGTCAGGAGGAATTTATTATGATAGATGGATTAAATAAATTATGGAATAAATTTCTTAATTTTTTAGAAGATAAAAAAATTTATAAATCATACGAAGGAGCTTTAATCTCTGGGGTATGTAGTGGTTTAAGTAAAAGATTTGGAATAAGTGCTAGTTTCTTACGAGTACTATTCTTATTAGCGAGTATTTTCTCATTTGGTAGTCCGATATTAATATATATACTGTTATCGATAATAATGCCGGTAAAACCAATGAAAGAAAATTACAGAAAATCAAGTTACATCGATGGACGTGCTTGGGAAAAATAATAAAAAGAAAAGTTCTAATTGATCATGTGTCAATTAGAACTTTTTGTTTATTTCACTGCATTGATAAATCTAGCTGCGATTTCTTTTGGACGAGTGATAGCTCCGCCAACTACTACGCTAAATGCCCCTGCGTCATAAGCTGCTTTTGCATGTTCAGGGTAGTGGATACGACCTTCTGCGATTATTGGCACAGAAATAGTTTCCGATAATTTTTTAATAAGGTCCAAATCTACTTCGTTTGGTCTGTCTTTTGTATTTTCTGTGTAACCACTTAAGGTAGTTCCTACAAAATCAACACCTATTTTTTCTGCATTTACACCTTCTTCGAAAGTAGCGATATCTGCCATTAAAATAATGTCAGGGTATTTAGCTTTGATTTCTGCAACAAAATCATTAATTGTTGTACCATCGAAACGAGGGCGTAGAGTACAGTCTAAGGCGATGATTTCACAACCTGTTTCTACAAGGTCATCTACTTCTTTCATAGTTGCTGTGATGAATTGAGACATACCTTCGTAACTTTGTTTGATAATTCCGATAACAGGTAAATCTACTGTTTTTTTAATTTGAACTATGTCAGTTATACCTTGTGCACGGATACCAACAGCTCCAGCTTCTTTTGCTGCTAGGGCCATAAGTTTCATGATACCACCTTCTTCAACATAGAGTGGTTCTCCAGGTAATGCTTGGCAAGAAACGATAATTCCACCTTTAATTTGGTCTAAGATTTTTTCTTTATTTTCCATAGTTAACTCCAATCAGAGCTTAATCTTTAATTGTTAAGCTGTAGTATTTATAATTTATATATATTTTTACGTATTCAAAAATTTTTCCATCTGTAAAGTAGGTGTACCTATCAAATTCGAAACATGGTTCACCATCTTTTGCGATGAATTTGGCAATTTCTTCAGGAGTATCAACTATAACGTTCATAATTTTTTTTGATTTTTCTTGGTGAATATCTATACGATATTTTTTTCTAATCATAGTCGCAAGCTCTTTAAAACTATCTATATCATTAATATTAACATCAGGTAAATATTTAATTGGAATATAGTTTGTTTGATGAGCCCATGCGATATTACCAATATATTTTATGCGGGCTACTTTTAGAAGTTTTTGATTTTTTAACTTTAGTTTTGCACAAAGCTCTTTATCTTGAATAATTTCGGCTTCAACAACTTCAGAGTGCTCTGATACTGACTCTTTAAAGTGTTTGTGGAAGTTGTTATTTTCTGTAACTAAAACTTTTTTGTTAACTAATGTTTTATTAACAAAACTTCCTTTACCTTGAATTCTAAAAATATACCCGGCAGTTTCTAGTTCGTTAAGAACACGTACCGCAGTAGTACTACTAACATTATATATTTCTTTTATTTCTTTTTCTGTATAGAGTTGTTCACCCTCTTTAAAAATACCAGTTTGTATCTTTAAAATTATGTCATTTATAATCTTTTCGTATTTTTTCAAGTTGACTCCTCCTTGATTAATTTGTATAAAAATAGATTTATTAAAATTTAATGTGTTAACTTAAATTTATATTATCACTTATACTGAACTTTGTAAAGAAAAAATTAATAAATATTAGAAAAAAATTAAACGGTTGCATAAATAAGAGTGTGAGAATAAAAGATGTTTTAAAAAAAGTTGATGAAAAAACAAACCCCTCCTTATTTTATATGTAAAGAGGGGATAAGTCTTAATATTTTATTTTTCTACAAATGGGCTGATAGCTCCGTATAGAGCCGCATCGTTTCCTAGTTCAGCTGCTAGGAATTTAGTTTGGTTAATTTCGATTGGGTGTAGTTCACGTACTTTAGCTTCAAGTTTGTTTAATAGGTAATCACCTTGAGCAGATACGGCACCACCGATTACGATGTATTTTGGATCTAAGATACATAGTAGGTTAACGATACCACGAGCAAGCTCAAATAGCCATTCGTCTAGTACTTTTAATGCACTAGTATCTTCGCGTTTACAAAGATCGAAGAATTCGATAACGCTTAGTCCTTCGTACATTTCAGCTTTAATTTTTCTATCTAATGCAATAGTAGAAGCACGTTGTTCGTATGTAGTTTTAGTATCGAAATCATAAACAGATTGTCCGATTTCCCCTACACCGAAGTTAGATCCGAAAGGAAGGCTGTTTAAGTAGTAAGCACCACCGATTCCAGTTCCTAAAGCCATACAGAATACTTCATCAAGCCCTTTAGCTCCACCAAGCCATTGCTCACCAAGTAAAGCACAGTTAACGTCGTTGTCAGCATACACTGGAATACCTAGTCTATCTCCAAAGTCACGTTTGAAGTTAGTTCCAAGGTAGTTTTTAATAGTTGGAGCCGCACGGATTACTTCCATGTGTACATTATCGATAACTCCCGCTGCAGAAATTCCTGCTGCAGAGAAGTTGTAAGTTTCACGGATTTTACTTGCTATTCTGAACATTTCGTCAGTAATTTTTACAGTTACGTTGTCAGGAGTTTTACAAGTTTCGTAGTGAATGATTTTGTAGTTATCATCAAAAACAGCAAATTTTATACTTGTCCCACCAATATCAATTCCTAAATACATATTATACCTACTTTCTAAATAAAGACATATCAATCTTTGTTTTTTTAATTTTTAAAATTTCTTTACAACGATATATTACCATAAAAACGGTTTTTTGAAAATAAGTTATTGAAAAATTTTCTTAGGTATATGCTATATAAAGAAGCTCACTTGGTGTATAATTAAGTCGTAAGTAATTTTAAAGGAGGAGAAAATGGATAAAATTGTATTTTTAGAGCCGATTTTTTGTGAAAGAATATGGGGAGGACGTAACTTAGAAAAGTTTAATTTTTCTATTCCACAAGGAAATATTGGAGAAGCATGGGTGATTGCAGCTCATGATAATGGAAGTTCAAAAATAACAAATGGACAATTAGCGGGATTAACATTAAAAGAAGCTTATGAGAAACAACCAACACTATTTACCGAAAAAACTTATGATAAGTTCCCGTTATTGATTAAGATTTTAGATGCTAGTGATAATTTATCAGTTCAAGTGCACCCTGAAGATGATTATGCACGAGTGAATGAGAATGGAGAACTAGGTAAAACGGAATGTTGGTATGTGCTAGATGCTAAAGAAGAGGCGAAATTAGTATATGGACACACTGCTAAAACAAAAGAAGAGTTCAATAGTAAAATAGATGCTGAACAATGGAATGAATTATTTATTGAGGAAAGTGTAAAAGCAGGGGATTTCTTCTATATTCCAGCAGGGACCCTTCATGCGATTGGAGAAGGAATCTTAATTTATGAAGTGCAACAAAACTCAGATACAACATACAGAGTTTACGATTATGACCGTGTTGATAAAGATGGAAATGCTCGTGAACTACATATAGAGAAAACAAAAGATGTGACAAAAGTTCCTTTTGAAAAAGCGACTACAAGAACGAATCAAGAAAAATTAGAAGGAGCTACTATAGCATATTTAGCAGATGAGAGATATTTTTCTGTTTATAAAGTAGATGTTAAAGGGCAGGTTTCTCTAGAAAAGACTGCTACAGGGAATCTATTCACAGTTCTTGAAGGTAGTGGTAGTGTGGTAATTGATGATACTAGTTACGATGTAAAAAAAGGAGACAGCTTTATCCTAACAACAGCTTGCTCTTCATATACATTAGAAGGTAATATGTTCTTAATAGGAAGCTATGATAGATAGAGTGTTCTAAAGAGAATAAAACTTACATTTAAGATGGTTGTCTCAAAAGTTCTAAAAAAAGTTTATATGAGAACTTAGAGATGTAGTGACTTACTGATATTTAAATTTTCTTTATAAAACTTTATAGATATTCAATAAACATCGCGGGGGTGACTCGACAAAATCGATTTCTTAGAAATTGCAATTTTTGAGTCACTCCTTTTTTTGTTTAAAAAGTTTAATGTATTAAATAGATAGTAGAAGACTAGACAAATACTAGATAGATAATGTATAAAATAACACAACAGTAATAATGATTGAATTATATCAAATACAGTTTAAACCTTTGTAGATAAAAGGTTTTCAAAAAATATTTTAATTTTCTCTTTTTCTATTGACAAACCGTGGAAAACGTTTTACAATATAAGTGTATTAAAATTTAATGTGTTAAATAAATGCACGAAATTAAAATTAAAATAAAAACAAATAACGGAGGTTATAACAATGAAAGATTTAAAAGGAATTTACTCGGCTTTACTAATTCCATTTGATGAAAATGGTGAGGTTAAAGAAGAAGGATTAAGACAAGTTATTGAGCACAACATTAACGTAAGTAAAGTTGATGGATTATATGTTAATGGAAGTAGTGGGGAAAACTTCTTATTAAACACTGCTCAAAAAAAACAAATCTTTAAATTTGTAAAAGAAGTAGTAGGGGACAGAGTTAAACTTATCGCTCAAGTAGGATCATTAGATTTAAATGAAGCGGTAGAATTAGCTAAATACGCTACAGAATTAGGATACGACTCATTATCAGCAGTTACTCCATTCTACTACCCACTATCATTTAACGAAATTAAACACTACTACAAAACAATCATCGATGCTACAGATAACAGCATGATTCTTTACTACATTCCTTTCTTAACAGGAGTAAAAATCAGCTTAGATCAATTCTCTGAATTATTTGAAGATGAAAAAGTTATTGGAGTTAAATATACTGCTGCAGACTTCTATCAACTTGAAAGATTCAGAAGAAGATTCCCTGACAAACTTATCTGGTCAGGATTCGATGAAATGTTAGTTCAAGCTGCAATTACTGGAGTAGACGGAGCTATCGGTTCTACATACAATGTTAATGGACAAAGAAGTAAAGAAATCTTCAGACTTGCTAAAGAAGGTAAAGTTGCAGAAGCTTATGAACTTCAACACGAAGCAAATGATGTAATTGAAAAAGTTCTAGAATTAGGATTATACCAAACACTTAAAGAAATCCTTAAAGTTAAAGGTATCGATGCAGGAACTTGTAAAAAACCTATGAAATCATTCGATCCAGCTAAATTAGCTGAAGTTGAAAAATTAGTTAAAGATTATAACCTATAATTTTTAATAATAAGGGGTATATTAAAAATAAAAATTAGGGGTCAGGAAAGAGGGGCAAAGCTCCTCCTTCCTAAATAGAAAAATCTTTCTATAACAAAAAATATTATTAAACAAAAACAGCAAAATAGGAGGGGAGTACCATGGATAAAATAGGATTTGGTACACTTAATAGTATAGTATTAGGAATTTACTTAATAGCTATGCTAGGTATAGGGGTGTATTTCACTAAAAAAGCAGGTGAAAGCACGGACGAATTCTTTAAAGCTGGTGGGAATATTCCATCTTGGGCAGTAGGATTCTCAATTTATGCAACAACATTATCAGCCATTACATTTATGGCGACACCGGAAAAAGCATTCAACGGAGACTGGACATATGCAGCAGGGAACTTTTCAATTATCGCGATTATTCCGATATTAATTCACTACTATGTTCCATTCTTTAGAAAATTAAATGTAACGACAGCGTATGAATATTTAGAAGAACGTTTTAATCCTAGTGTACGTGTAGTAGGGAGTGTGTTATTCTCACTATTCCATATTGGACGTGTAGCTATCGTTATTTATTTACCAACAGTTGCGATTACATCAGTATCGACACTTAATCCATTCTTAGTGTGTGCGGTAATCGGGTTACTTTGTGTAGTTTACTCATTCTTAGGAGGGGTAGAAGGGGTTATTTGGACAGACGTTATCCAAGGTATTATTTTACTTGGAGGAGCTGTTTTAGTAATCATCTTAGGAGCTTACCACGTAGGTGGATTCGGACACATTACTCAAGATGCTTTAGCAAATGGTAAAATTGTAACTGCTGAGAAATTTAATTGGTCATTAACTGCATCTACTATTCCAATCATCTTTATTGGATCAGTATTTAACAGTTTACAACAATACACAGCTTCTCAAGACGTAGTTCAACGTTATAGTACTACTGAATCAGTAGAAGAAACTAATAAATCACTTTGGACTAACGGATTATTAGCATTCATCTCTATTCCAATTTTCTATGGAATGGGAACAGTTCTTTACAGCTTCTACAAAGGTAGCCACGCTGTAACTAAATTACCAGACTTCATGAACGCTGAAGTAGTAGGTAAAGCAGCTAACACAACAGCTTTAGTACCTTACTTCATCTTAACAGCATTACCAGCTGGTATCGCTGGATTAGTTATCGCAGCTATTTTAGCAGCTGCTCAATCAACTATCGCATCAAGCTTAAACTCAATTTCTGCTTGTATCACAGTTGATATTAAACAACGTTTCTTCGGACTAAGTAAAGATGCTAAACAAGACGTTCTATTAGCTCGTATTATCATTATTGTAGCAGGTGTACTTGGAACAATTGCAGCATTATACTTTGTTAACACTAACCAAAAAGAAACTTGGGATTTATTCCTTAAATATATCGGACTTTTAGGAGTGCCTTTAGCTGGTACATTCGCACTTGGTATCTTTACTAAACGTGCAAACGGAGCAGGAGCACTATTAGGATTATTAGTAGCAGGTGTTGTATGTTGGTATATCCAAGACTTTACAACTTATGCTAAACAAAGTCCATTTATCTTCTCAGGATTCTCATTCTTAAGTGCATTAGTATTCGGATATGTTTGTAGTTTCTTCTTTAAATCTACAAAAAATATTACTGGACTTACTATTCATACTAAAGATCAAGAATACGTAAAAGAAGCAAAATAATAAACTTAAACCTTAAATTAAATATAACAGACTTACGAAAAACAATCTTCGATGTAAAAACCGGAGATTGTTTTTTTTTTATGAAAGTTTATTAGAAGTTTGAATTAATGAGATAGTATACTGTTTTTCTAAATTTTGTTGAGGTATAATTATATTGAAATGTAGGAGATAAGAAGGTGTGGAAATGAAATTAGAAAAAGAAAGAGAATTGGAATATAAGATTAGAGTTTTAAGAGATTATGATGAAATACAATTATTGTCGATTGAATTCGGTGCTATAGATAATTCGAAAATTTATGCAGAACTTGTTGTGAAAAAAGATAATAACAAAGGACTAATATTAGAAATTCCAGATTATGAGGAAGTACCGAGTAATGAGGTGAATCTCATGAAATATTGTGGCTTAGGTTATGGGTGTGCGACACTTCATGTTAGGGGAGATAGAGGAAGAAGTGAAAATAAGCAACCAGCTTCAATATATTTCCCATTTTTAAATAATAATAGTGAGGATGATTTATATTATAATTATGCTTATCAAGATGGCATAGATTTAGTGAATGTTTTTAAGAGAGAGTTTCCGGATTTGCAAGTGACGATTGTTGCTAAAGGTCAGGGGGCTGCTATCGGTATTATCACAGCTGCCGTTGGTAAAAAAGTTCAAAATTTATTTATTTCTAATGTGCAAAATACAGATTTCAAATTTATTTTTGATAATAATCTTGATGTAGGAGTTTATGATGGTATTCGAGAATATAATCGTAATTATCCTGAAAAAGAGGACTACTTATTAGAGATGTTAGAAAAAATTGATGTGTTAAATTATGCAGAGGATGTTGAAGCGGAGATTTATTTTGGTTATTCGAGTTTAGATGATGAGCGAAATATTGTTATTCATAAAAAGTTAGCTAGTTTATTTAAGCGAAAGAAAGTTACAGTTTTTGAGTATGAAGATTTAAATATTCAGGAGAAACTAATTGAAGAGTGGATGATAAACTAGGATATGAACTAATAATGGATCTACATATGAAATAAAATCCGAATCTAATAGTTACACAATCGCAAGGGTTAGGCTTGAGATAGTTTGTAACGTAATAGATTCGGATATTTTTATTATTTAAGTTTTTCTATTTCTTTAGTTAGTGATTCTTCAGTAACTCCCCCAGCAATTCTAGTTTCAAACGTACCATCACTATTGATTAAAATGTGAGTAGGGAATGAACGAATTGCGTAGTTTATGATGAAGCGGTCGTTAACATCGAAAAGAACAGGATAAGTTGCACCAAGTTCTTTTGCTTTTTTAAGAATTACATCTTTACTTTTATCCTGAGGACTTTGGTTTTTAAATTCTGCATCATTAGGAGAAGTCATTGATAGAAAGACGATATCTTTATTATCTTTATATTTTTGATAAACTTTTTCTAATTCTGGGATTTCTCTCATACAAGGTCCACACCAGCTTGCCCACATGTTAATATAGACTTTTTTACCTTTGAAATCACTAAGTTTTACAGTTTTTCCATCTTTATCCATTGCAGTAAAATCAAAAGCTTGAGTAGCTTTAGTTTCATTAGATGAAGAAGTAGAAGTTTGTTTGTTAGTTTCTTCTTTTTTTTCAGAAGCGCTTGAACATGCACTTAAAATTAAAGCACTACTAAGAAGAGTTGCGCTAAGTATTGTCAATTTTTTCATATTAATTTCCTCCAATTCAAATTACAAGTTTAAGAAAAGTATCTAGTCAAAGTAATAAATGATCCACTTAGGATAAGAATACCGATTAGTATTAAGATAATTCCTGAGATAACTTGTGTGTATTTTAATATGTTTGTATGTTTTTTGAATAGTTCTAATAATTTCGAAGCGAAGAATGCTACAAGGATGAAGGGTAAGATAAATCCTAAGCAGTATGCAAGAATTAGAAGAATACTCATTATTCCAGTGTGACTAGATGCATATAAGAAAACACTAGCTAAGATTGGTCCAATACACGGAGTCCAAGAAAAGCTAAAGGTGAATCCCATTAGAAAAGCAAGAATAGGAGTAGTTTTATTTCCTTTTCTCTTAACTTTATTTTTTATTGAAAATTCTTGTTTTAAAAATCCTATCTTGAAGACACCTAGTTGTAATAGTCCCATAAAAATAATTAAGACACCACTAACAATTTGTAAAGTTTTAATATTTTCGTTTAAGAAAATACTGATAAAACTAGTTGCAAAAGCTAGGATGAAGAAAGTTGAACAAATACCAAGTACGAATGATAGTGTATTTGTAATAGTGTTACGTTTATTAAAGACTAGTTCTCCGTGTTCATTCATTTCTTTTTTTCCAGCAAGAATACCGATATAGATTGGCAATATAGGTATTACGCAAGGAGAAAGAAAAGATAAAAGCCCTTCTAAAAAGACAAGGCCCATCTTTAAGACAGAACTAGCTGTATTAAAATCTGTCATAAAACCCCCTAAATATTAAATTTAAAATTACAGATTTACTATATTATAAAAACGTTTCAAATGCAATTAAACTGCCTGATAAAAGAATTAATATTACGATAACAATATAATGTAACAGGGAGTTATCGTTATTGTTACAAAACTGTTACAAGTATTGAAAAACCGATACATTCAACATATAATGGTATTATGTCGAAGTTATAAAGCAATCGAAGTGATTCGAAAAAAATCTAGACATTAGAAATTAGACACAAACATTAGAAATTATAAAATAGAAATTTAAATAGAACTTTAGTAGAAAATGAGTCGCTTGACTCGAACTTAATTTTAAGGAGATTAGAATAGATGAGTAAATTACAAAAATTAGTAGCCGCTACGGCAATCGTATCGACAGTAGGTGTAGGTTTAGCGCAAATCGCTGATGCTGACACATATACAGTAAAAAAAGGTGATACTCTTTGGGATATCGCAATCAACAACGGAACAACTGTTGATCAACTTATGCAAGATAACAACTTAACAAGTTCATTAATTTTCCCTGGGGATAAATTAACTTACAACACAACAGTAGCTCAAGTAGCTCAAGCTAAAGAAGAAGGTTACTACACAGTAGTATTAGGAGATACTTTAGGAAAAATCTCTAATAGATTTGGTGTTTCAGTAGACCAACTTGTTAAATTAAACAACATTGACAATCCTAACTTAATTTATGTTGGAACAGTATTAAAAGTAAGTGAAAATGCAGCAGCTAAAGCTGAAGTAACAGTGGCGAAAGCGACAGTAGTAGAAAATACTGCAGAAAAAACTGTAGCTAAAGTAGATCCAGTTCAAACTGTAACTGCAAAACCAGCAACAGCAGTAGCTACTCCAAAAGTAGAAGTTAAAAAAGAAACTCCAGCAGCAGCGCCAAAAGCAGAGGTTAAAAAAGAAACTCCAGCAGTAGCGCCAAAAGCTGAAGTTAAAAAAGAAACGCCAGTAGCAGCGCCAAAAGCAGAAGTTAAGAAAGAAACTCCAGTAGCAACAGCAGCACCAAGTGTAGCAGCAAAACCAGCAGCACCAGCAGCAGCGGCAACTACTCAAGCGGCTTCTTCAAACAAAGGAGCAGCAATTTACCAAGCAGCATTAGCTCAATTAGGTAGATACCAAGACTGTACAATGCTAGTAACAAATGCTCTTAAAGCAGTAGGAATCAACTTCCACGACTGGCCAGCAGGATATATGAGCTTAGGAACTGTAGTTCCAGCATCTCAAGCTCAACCTGGAGACTTAGTTTATTATGCAAACGGTGGAACAGGATTAGCTCATATCGGAGTTTATGCTGGTAATGGACAAGCAGTTCACGGTGGATGGTTAGGTAACCAAACTGTACTTAACTCAGCTAACATCGGTAGTGGAGCAGTATACATCCGCGTTAAATAATTAGAAAATATAATGAAAAGTGATTGGAATTTTCCAGTCGCTTTTTTGTTTTATGAAAATTTATTATAAGAATAGATGTGTTAAAAAATCGGGCTGACAGATAGTGTCAGTCCGATTAAATTATATATATTTAAAGTAATCTATAAATAATTATTCGAATTTACCCCAAGTGCTAGTTCTTTTAGTTCCATCATGGGTTCCAGTAGCTAGGTAATGTCGTTCTTTTGAGTAAGAAATGTAGCTAATCCAAACAAAACCTTCTTTTATTACATAGCTATCATAGTATACTCGTTCTCCTTTATAGTATGTATTAACAATTTTCCCTAGCTTACTTGGTTTAACTCTGACATTTATTGAAGGAACATCTATTATAAACTGCCCATTTTCGGGGATTCTAGTCCATTCCTCGCTAGAATCATAGCTAGGTCTAATAAATCCCACAAGGTAAGTATCATCACGGCTCATAATACGAGCGATACCTCCTCGTTCTGGAGTTCCATCGACATTTTGTTCTACAGAGGTTATAGTGTTACCATTTACTTCGATAACTATTCCTACATGCCCGTATTTATCCCAGCTTCCCCAATGCCATATAGCTATGTCTCCAGGTGCTATCTCACTATCTCCCTTATAGTATCTTTTCCATCCAGGAGGTATAGAGTTAGTTAGATAATCAATTGCATTACCGTATATTTGAAAGTTTGCGAAGTTTTTTACATAGGCCATAGTAAGATCGACACACTGTGCTCCATACATTCCATCCATATCAATCCATTTATATACATTGTCTTTTGCCCAATTAACCATTGTTTGTTGACTTGTCATAATATTTACTCCCTTTTGTTAGTGTTATTTATTGTTAATATCTAAATTTAATTTTGTTTCGATAATACGAGTAAGTTCATTTAAATTTTTACCTATATTCTGTAGAGTATTGTCTAATTTTAATAAAAAGAATACTGCAACAAAAATAGGAAATCCTACAGTATTAATGAAATTTAAAATATCCATAAAAAAAGGTGCGGGTTATACCGCACCTCCCTCCCTTCTATTATTGAAGTTCGCTTGCTTCACGTGTAATGTAAGTAGCTTTTTTAAAACCTGTAAGAGTATGTTTTTCGTTGTTGAAGATTTTTGTATCAACAATTTTTTGTGCAACAGCCTCAACAGTAGCTTTACTTAAATTCTCTTTTGGATGTGATAAAGTGATGTGATAAGTTTTTTTATTGTCTGTATTAAAATAAATATTTAATTTTTTCTCCATAATATGTATTCCCTCCTAAATTATAGTGATTCTTTAGTGTTAGTAGTAATAGTATCGATATTTTTATCGATAAGTTTTTTTAGTTCTTCTCCTACTTCTTTTAAAGTGTTATCTTCAGCGTTTGTAGCAACCTCAAAGTTATAACTTTTAACAACTTGTTTTTGGTTTTTCTCTTCGCCATAGTTTAAATGCAAAACTTTTTTTAATATTTTCATTTTGAAATCTCCTTAGTTAGTTATTATTTGTCTTAGGCCTCTGACATTATATATATCGAAAATAATAAGATAAATTGTCAAATATAAAATTTTTATTAATAATTATTTTTGAAGAAAGTTTTAAGTAAAATTTAATTTGAATAGATTATAATAGAAAAAAGTAGTGGAAATATACTAAAATTAGTATTATAATATATTAGTAACAAAGGAGGGGAATATTAATGAAAGATAATAGAGTATTGAAAGTATTATGGGGGATAGTATTAGCTATATTTCTATGTAGTGCATTATTCATAGGGATAAGTTATTTTTCTGGTGGAGATAGTTCAAGTAAGAAGAAATCTGAAGATGCTACAACTACATCATCATCGAAAACTAAAGATAAAGAGAATGATAAGGATAAAGACGAATCAAAATCTAAATCAAAAGAAAAAAGTGATGAGGAAAAATATAGAGAGAATAAGGAATCTAATGGAGAAAATAGCACATCTTCTACGAATGCTTCTAGGTCAGAAAACAACAGATCAAGTAATACTGATAGGATTTTAAGTAATAAACCAAGTAATAATAATACGTCAAATAATACTAATAATGAGGCTACAAAAGAAGAGGTGCCAAGGAACAATAATGCTGCTACAACAGAAGGAGCATTTAATAGCTCAGCTGATGCTAAAAAATATGCGAATGATGAAATAGGTAGATTAGCAAAAGAAAATAAAAAGCATTATAGTTATACTGTAGATAGAAACAATAAAGGTGAATTTGTTGTAAATATAAAAGAAGGTTAGAATTAAAACTCATAGTTTCTAGAAATATACTAGAAAGCTATGAGTTTTTTTGTTGGTAATATAAAAAGAGAGAGGAAATATCTTTTTGTTTTCGCAAAATATTATGATAAGTGGTATAATAGAGAGTAAGTATGAAAGAGGATATGAAAATTATGAAAAAAAATAAATTTACTAAGGTTCTATTGTATAGTATCTTGTCGTGTCTTATTGCGATTAGTATTTTCTTGATGATTAGTTATTTTGGAAAGGGAGAAGAGGTTCAGAAGAATAATTCTTCTGATAAAAGAATTAATCAAGAGCAAACAGAACAAGTAAAAGACAGTAAAGAAAATCAGAAAAATAACAGTGAACAAGATAAGGAAAATGAAAATTCTGCTACAGTAGTACAGGAATCTAAAGAAAATCAAAATACAAGTATAAAACAAAATAAAAACAGTGTTAATGAATCTCAAACAACTAATCAACAGAAAGATTATAAAGGTAAGAAATTATCGATATCGGAAGGTTTGGGAACTACAGGAAAAGTTTTTAAATCTCAGAAAGAAGCTCTAGAGTTTGGTAAGCAAGAAATTAAGCGTTTGGCTGAAGGAGATAAGAAATCTAGACAGTTTTCAATAAGTAAAGTTACTGCAGAAGATGGGAGTTTAGTAGGTTGGACGGTAGATGTATTCGAAAATAATAGTGTTGAAAAGGTAGTTTCTAATCCGATAGAAAATATCACTGAAAATAATAAAGATAAAGAAAAAAATAAAGAGTAGAAAAATAGAAAGCGAGGAAGGTGCTTAGTATATTCTAAAAATAACTAATATATTAAGTGAAAACTCGTTTTTTATTTTTATACATATTGAGTAGATAAGTGGAGGTGACAGAGTGAGAATTGGTATAATTGCAGAATTTAATCCACTACATAGTGGTCACAAATACCTATTAGAGTGCGCAAGAAAGATTGCTAATGAGAATAATGGTGAAGTAATCTGTGTGATGAGTGAGTTTTTCACACAAAGAGGAGAAGTTGCTATAGTGGACGGATATACACGTGCTAGAGAGGCTGTGAGAAGCGGTTGTGATATGGTCATTGCTCTACCATATCTTGGTAGTGTTGCATATGGAGATGATTTTGCTAGAAAAAGTATTGAAATATTAGCAGGGGCTGGAGTAACGCATTTAATCTTTGGGACTGAAAATGATGATGTGAATATTTTCGAGGAAATATATAGAAAACAACAAAAAACAACAGAAGAAGAATATAAACGATTATTAAAAACAGGAGTTAGCCATGCCAAAATCAATAGTATATTATATGGTTTTGAAAATAATAATCCAAATTTTAGTTTAGCATATAGTTACTATAAAGCTATTAAAGAAGCAAAATTAGATATTCAAATGCTTCCGATAAAAAGAGAAGGGCAAGGCTTGAACAATGCAAAAATTTCAGGAGAGGTTCATCTGAGTGCTACTGCTATAAGGAATAATATAAATGATGAGAAGATAGAAAAATACCTTTCAAAAGAGATGGTTACTGATCTGAGAAGAGAGACTATAGCATCCGAGGCTGCGTTGTTTCCATATTTAAAATATAAGATTTTATCTTTAGGTAAAGAGGGGATAGAGAAGATTTACGATGTTGGTGAAGGGTTAGAAAATAGAATTTATAAAGCGGCGCTTAAAGCGGAAAATTACAGCAATCTAGTAGAATCAATAGCCACTAAAAGATACAGTAATAAGAAAATTCAGAGGGTGCTCCTTCACATACTAACAAATACTACAAAAGAAGATTACAAAGAGAATTTTTCTACTAATAATGTTAGAGTGTTAGCTGTGAAAAGAAATAAAGCAGCTATTATAAGAGAGATTAATAGAGAAGGTAAAATTAGTCTTCATCCACTTCTGAATAGCAAAAATAGTATGAAGTTTAAGCAGGATATTAAGGTAGCGAGAATATATGAATTGCTATTTAGTAACAAAGATATTTTTAGAGAAAATATACAAATAATAGATTAATTGTTAAACAGAGAATTATTTAATACGATTCTCTGTTTTTTTATTTTTATATAAAGGGATAGAACGACTCGCTAATCTACAAATAAAATAAAAATTTAGTAGTAAGTTGATAAAGGTTATCTAGTATCTTAATAATATTATTATAATATTATTTGATTATTTTATGATATTATAATGTGATGAATTATATTAAAACTGTAATAAGGAAATATTTTTTCAGTTATATTATTTATATAAAACTTGATATTAAAAGATATAAAAAGTTGAAAAAAGGGTTAAATTACAAAAGAAAAGCGATTACTTTAGAATTGTTAAAGAGTTATTTAAAATATATTTTTACTGTTTTTTTAAGTATACTGAATAAACTATAAAAAGCACTAAGGATAAAGATGTTTTTTTAAAAAAATAACGAAGAATATATTTTATAATTTAATATATATTATACTATTTATGAGTGTTTATAGTTTGAAAAAAGTTTTGGAAATTGATAAGATATTAGTTATGGAATAATTATTATAAAATAGGATAGTAATGCGTACTGGTCTATGTTTTATTATTCTTTTAAATAAAGAAAAAAGTCAGTTAAGTCGAAGCGGAAAAATTTTAAGGAGGGATGCATCGGTGATAGGAAAAAACAACCAATATTTAAAGAAAACAAAAGAAGGAACAAAAATAGAAACTTACTCGATTAAGAAATTTAAGGTAGGTACTGCATCAGTAGTGATAGGTGCAAGTATCTTTTTTGGTGCTGGAGCAGTGGCACAGGCTAGCGAAGAAGTTTCAAAAAACACAACAACAGATAATTCAAAAAATGAAGGTGCAACATTAGGTGCTGCGAACTCTGAAAAAGTAGTTGCTAAACCAGTTGTAAAAGAAGCTACAAAAGAGGAAGTAGCGGCAGGTGTAGCAGAAAAATTAGGAGTAAAGGAAACTGTAAAAGAAGCTGAAAAAGAACTTGTAAAAACATTAGATAAAACACAACTATCAAGCTTTATTAGTGAAATCGAAGGAAAGATTTCAAGTGGGGCTTATGCTAACAAAACAGAAGAAAGTGTAGCTAATTTAGTAGTTGACTTAAATGCAGCAAAGGTAACTTTAGCCAGTGCGACAACACAAGAAGAACTAACTAAAGCATATCAAAAATTAGTGGTTTCTGTTAACTCAAAATTAAGAAATAAACCAGTTGAGAAAAAAGAAGCTCTAGTAGTTGAGTCTACAACTTCTAAAGAAACTGTAGGTGAAAAAGCTGAAAATACTGAAAAGAAAGTCGAGATTAACTTAATTGAAAACACAGGAGCAAAAGATCCTCGTAATGGAAAAGAAATAGCGAAGAATACTGCATTCCGTGCAGCTGTCAATCAAGATCCAAAGGTAGATTTCACATTCTCGATTCCAGATGAGAAGAAAATCTATATCTATAACGAAGAGCATTTTTCATTAGAAATTCCGGTATATTCTGAAACGGGAAAGATTCGTTATGCAACGATTAAGAAAGGATCAAGACAAAGATTCCCAAATGTTGCAGGTACGGAAAATGATCTGGATGTTGAATTTGGATTCACAGCTACTGTAATAAACCGTGCGGAGACAGTAGGAGTAACGTCGGATGCGAGTCAAGCAAATCCTGCGAAAATCGTCATTACGGGTCGTCCGAATGACATACTAAAAAAACATAGGGATTACACAAAACAAGAAAACCAAACATTAAATGTTGGTACTCGTTATATTCAGGTAGTTGATGATCAAGGTAGAGAGAATCTTAAAAAAGGTGATAGTATTGCAGACCCAGGATATTTCTACTTAGTATTAAAATCACAAGCGAAAAAGTATGCATTAAGATCTCAGGGTACTGATGAGAAAATTTCTGTAAGTAGTTTAACTAACCCAACAGCGGAAGATTTACAAAAAATCAAAGATAGTATTCAATTAGAATATTCAACAACAAACGAAGATGCAAGGCTTGCTAATAAACGTGGAACTTTAGTAGAACATCCTGAGGACGTTATTCAATCGGTTAATATCGTTGGAAATAATATCGTTGTTACATTTACAGACGGTTCTACTAAGACAAAACCGGTAAGTGAAATTGTACAAAAAAATATTCCACCGGTTGTTAATCTACCGTATTCAAACGAAGCGAACAGAAATATTTATATATATTCTGGAGAAGAGACAGATCTAACATTTACTGCAACGGATGAATCTAAAATTAAAGATCTAAAACTTCGTGGTCCGGGTGATATTAACTACAATAATGCAACTAGTTTTGGGTTAGCAGTAGGGAATATTGTTGATAGTGCAGTAACTAGTGGAGAAGGTTCTGTGTCTGAAGATAAGAAAACAGCAACAATTAAAATGACTGGAACTACTAACTTAGGAGATGGTAAGAAGTGGACAAGTGTTATCGTTGCAAAAGATGACAACAATGGAGAAAGTGCGCCTTTCAACGGAAGAATTAATGCAACTACTAATCCTGCAGAACGTCAAAAAATAGCGGGATATGTTGAATTTGTAGTGAAAAACCAAACTAAAAAATATGATATCAAAGCACCTGATGGTACGGTAAGTGTTATAGATCCCACGAATGTAACAGCAGAAGAGTTTGAAAAAATTAAAGAAAAAGTAAAAATCGAATACTCTCAAACTAATGATGATGCAAATCTTACAAGTAAGAGAGGACAAGCTGTAGACAATCAAGCGACAAGAATTTCTACGATTACAAGAGATTCTAATGGAAATCTTGTTGTGACATATAAAGATGGTTCAACTGATACAAAACCTTTATCAGAGTTCACAAGTTTAAATAAACAACCTGCAATTGATGTGGTTAACAAAGCTGCTGAAGACAAAATTGCAGAGATTAATGCTAATACAAATGCAACTGCAGAAGAAAAAGCAGTTGCAATCCAAAAAGTTAATGCCGATAAGACGAAAGCTTTAACAGCGATTAATGATAATTCGGTAACGACAAAAGCAGCATTAGACAATGCGAAAACATCAGGAACAACTGCGATTAGTAATGATAATCCTGTAGCAACAAAGAAAGATACAGCAAAAGCATCTATCGATACAGCTTTAAGAGAGAAAGAAGCTGTGATTGATGCGAATAATGCTTTAACGACAGAAGAGAAGAATGCAGCCAAAGCAGATGCACAGGCAAAAGCGACTGCAGCGAAAACAGCAATCGACAACGCGACAACAGATGCAACTGTAGATAGTGCTAAAACAGCAGGTGTTGCCGATGTAGAAAGTGTTAACCCGCAAGCGAGTCAAAAGAAAACTGATGCAAAAAATGCAGTTGATGGAGCATTAAAAGCTAAGAACGATGCGATTGACGCGAACAACGACTTAACAGACGAAGAAAAAACTGCGGCAAAAGCAGATGCGAAAGCAAAAGCAGACGCAGCGAAAACAGCGATCGATAACGCGACAACGAACGCAGCGGTAGAACAGGCTAAAACAGATGGAGCAACAAGTGTAGATTCAGTAAATCCAACGGCGCAAGCTAAGCCAGCAGCTAAGAAAGCAATAGACGATGCACTTAAAGCTAAGAACGATGCG
>JAWHCX010000016.1:0-46698 GCA_032567735.1 Gemella haemolysans
TAGCATTGTCTAGGGACATATTTTACATCAAGTTGCCATTTTTCTCCTAAAGTTTTTGGAGTGTTATAAGGTTTTGGTATATAAGGTTTAGCCTTTTTTCGACATTTTTATAGAAGCCTAATTTTCTAAGAATCCTAAATAATGAACAAGGATGTCTATTATATCCTTTATTAAATTTTAGTTTAGAATATAATTCAATCATAGAAATATTAGGATTTCGTTTAATTAGATTTTTAATCCAAGACAATTCTTCTAAGGTATGAGCATTTGGATGTTGAGAATGTGATCTGTGAGACTTATCCATAAGTGATTCTATAGTTCCATCATATTTTTTATTCCAACGCATAAGAGAAGCTTTAGAGATTTTGTAACGTCCACAGATAAAGTTAATAGAGTTTTTATTTCTATAAGTTTTTACAGCGGCTAATCTTGTTTCTAAAGTATGAGGTATATATCGTTGTGTTTTTTGTAAGTCTTCTGTTATAATAGTTTTCATAAGAGTAATTCCTTTTTTGATTTGTCGTAATTTCATTATACAGGATTTACTCTTCTTTTCTTATATTTTGTCTCACATCAATTGTAACACTACAATTATTTTTGTATTAAATTATAACAGTTGTTGCTAAAAGTCTTTAAAATTGGTATACTATAACTTAGAGAACTTGAAAGCAAAGGAGTGTGCTTAAATTATGGTATATAACCACAGAGTTATAGAAAAAAAATGGCAAAAATATTGGGATGAAAATAAAACATTCAAAATATTAGATGATCATACAAAAGAGAAATTTTATGCATTAGATATGTTCCCTTATCCATCAGGAGCTGGACTTCACGTAGGTCACCCAGAAGGGTATACTGCTACTGATATCTTAAGTAGATACAAAAGAGCAAATGGGTACAATGTACTTCATCCAATGGGATGGGATGCGTTTGGATTACCGGCTGAGCAATATGCATTAGATACTGGTCATGATCCAAGAGATTTTACAAAAACAAATATCGACACTTTCCGTCGTCAGATTAAAGAATTAGGATTTTCTTACGATTGGGATCGTGAGGTAAATACAACAGATCCTAACTACTACAAATGGACACAATGGATTTTCAAAAAACTTTATGAAAAAGGACTTGCTTATGTTGATGAAGTTCCTGTAAACTGGTGTCCGGCATTAGGAACAGTTCTTTCTAATGAAGAAGTTATCGATGGTAAATCTGAGCGTGGAGGACACCCTGTAGAGCGTCGTCCAATGCGCCAGTGGGTACTTAAAATTACTGAGTATGCTGAAAAACTTCTTGCTGATTTAGATATTCTTGATTGGCCAGAAAGTCTTAAAGCTATGCAACGTAACTGGATTGGTAAATCTGTAGGTGCTGAGATTGATTTCAAAATTGAAGGAACTGATAAAGCATTCACAGTATTCACTACACGCGCTGACACTGTATTCGGTGTATCTTACTGTGTACTTGCACCTGAACACAAACTTGTAGAAGAAATTGTTACGGAAGATCAAAGAGCGGCTGTTGAGGAGTACCTTGATATCGTTAAACGTAAGTCTGATCTTGAAAGAACAGACCTTAACAAAGATAAAACAGGAGTATTCACAGGAGCTTACGCGGTTAACCCTGTAAATGGAGAAAAAGTAGAACTTTGGATTGCGGACTATGTTCTTGCAAGCTACGGAACTGGAGCTGTTATGGCTGTTCCTGCGCACGATGAGCGTGATTATGAATTTGCGACTAAGTTTAATCTACCAATCAAAGCTGTTATCGAAGATAATGGAGAAGTTGTTGTACCATTTTACGGTGATGGTAAACATATTAACTCTGACTTTATCAACGGATTAAACAACGAAGAAGCTATTGCAAAAGTTATTGAATTCTTAGAAGAAAACAAAGTTGGGCGTAGTAAAGTTACTTACAAACTACGTGACTGGTTATTCTCAAGACAACGTTATTGGGGAGAGCCAATTCCAATTATTCATTGGGAAGATGGTACTATGACTACTGTACCTGATAGTGAACTTCCACTATTACTTCCTGAAACTGACAACATTAAACCATCAGGAACTGGGGAATCTCCACTTGCGAATATCGAAGAGTGGTTAAATGTAGTAGACCCTGAGACTGGTAAAAAAGGTAAACGTGAAACTAACACAATGCCTCAATGGGCTGGTTCTTGTTGGTACTACTTACGTTACATTGATCCACATAATGATGAAATGTTTGCTGATCCAGAGAAATTAAAATACTGGTTACCTGTAGATGTTTATATCGGTGGAGCAGAGCATGCGGTACTTCACTTACTATATGCTCGTTTTTGGCACAAAGTACTTTACGATCTAGGTTTAGTACCAAGTCGTGAGCCATTCCAAAAACTATTCAACCAAGGTATGATCCTTGCTGAAGGTAAAGATGGTCGTCCAGAAAAAATGTCTAAATCTAAAGGTAATGTAGTTAACCCTGATGATATTATCGTATCTCACGGTGCTGATACATTACGTGTTTATGAAATGTTCATGGGGCCATTAGATGCTTCTATCGCATGGAGTGAAAATGGACTTGATGGATCACGTCGTTTCTTAGATAGAGTATACCGCCTATTTGTAGATGAAGAAACTGGAAAAGTAAATGACAAAGTTCAAGACAAAGATAATGCAGAATTAGAAGTAAGCTATAACTACACTGTTAAGAAAGTATCTGAAGATATCGAAATTCTAGGATTTAATACAGCTATTTCTCAACTTATGGTATTTGTAAATGACTGTTATAAAGCTGAATATATTCCTCGTAAATATGCGTTAGGATTTATCCAACTTCTTGCTCCATTTGCACCTCACCTTGCTGAAGAAATGTGGGAAGTTTATGGCAACACTGAGTCTATCTCTTATGCACCATGGCCAACATTTGATGAAAGCAAACTTGTAAGTGATACAGTAGAAATTGTAGTTCAACTTATGGGTAAAGTTAAAGCTAAATTAGACGTTAAGAAAGATTTAACACCAGCTGAATTAGAGCAAATCGTTCTAGCTAATGAAGAAGTAAAAGAATTAATCGAAGGAAAACAAGTTATGAAAGTAATCGTTGTTCCTGGAAGATTAGTTAATATTGTTGCTAAATAAGGAGAGACACATGGAAGAATTAATTTATAGTATTGTTAGTGAAATTGTTGAGCATAAAGATGAAATCAAAATCGAAAAGTTCGTTAAAAATGCACGAGAACACTACATTTTAACAGTACACCCAGAAGATTGTGGGCGTATAATAGGGAAAAAAGGTACAGTAATTAACGCGATTCGTACTGTATTAAATTCAACGACATTTAGTAAAAAAGTTTACTTAGATTTAGTAGAAGAATAAGATAAATGTTTAATAGGAGTCTGAAAGGTAGATATTTTTCAGATTCCTATTTAGTTTAGGTAAATCATGAATTAGGGATATAAAAAAGAATTAGATGTAAAGAGTACTTTGTAGAGAAGGAAAATGAGACATAAATTTATATTTTGTGTATAATAATATTATTAGAATTACTTTAGGAGGACACTATGCGCGAAACAATTGATGGTTATCTAATTAATGATGACAATATAAAAATAGCATTTACTAATAGGAAGGTTGATGCGAAAAATAGTGAGGATATGAAAAGATTCTCTGATGAATGTGGGTTTAATCATAATAATATAATCTTTAATACACAAGTTCATGGGGCGGATGTGCGTATTGTTGAAACTAAAGGAGATAATGTTGACAATGGAAAAGAAGCGGATGGACTAATTACTAGTTTACAGTCGACACCTCTGTTGATTTTTACGGCTGACTGTGTACCTATAGTATTCTATGATAAAAAGCAAGGTGTTGTTGCTTTAGCTCATGCTGGCTGGCGAGGAACATATGGTAATATTGCCGGGGAAATGGTGGATATTATGAAAGATAAATTTAATTGTAAGGTAGAAAATATTGAGACTATTATAGGACCATCAGTTAGTGTTGATAACTATGAAGTTTCTTATGATCTTATAGAGAAGTTTTCCGCTTTAGAAGTACCAAATTATTATAAAGAGAATGCTGGAAAATATTATTTAGATTTATGGCAATTGAATAAAGAATTATTGAAAAAATGTGGTATACTAGAAGATAACATTAAAATTATTGATTTCTGTACGGTACGAGATAATGATAAATTCTTCTCATATAGATTGGATAATGCTACTCAAAAACGTATTGGAACGATAATTCAAATAGATTAAATTCATATAGAATAGAGGAAATAATATTGGAAAAAGACATTAAATTAGTTGAACAAGTAGCTACATTTAAGAGACTACCAAAAAGTGATAGTAGATGGCGTGTAGCATTTTATTATATAGCGAAAGAATTTTGGGATTTAGAAGAGGTTTTCGTAATAATAGATAAGGCTCTTTATGAAGAACAAGGATTGAAAATTCCAGTTTTTAGAGAGTATAAAGAAGCGGAAGGATTTCAAATTTTTTCTAGTCATATAAAAGCGAAGGAATTTGTAGAGAAACAAGGTGATTTATTCGTTACTGCTAGTGGAGAAAAACTTATTGGTAGAATACGTCAAGGTGCGTTTAGAGAAGTGTTCGTTCCATTTTTTGCTGAACAAAACTTTAATTATCTATTAAATGAGGATGAAGCATTGTTCGCTGATACATTCAAACGACTTCTTGCAGTTATGGAAGCTAGTGAGAACTATATTGTAGATGAAGAACAAGAAGCTATGTTAAAAGCAGGCGATGTTCAAAGTTTCTTTGCGGATATTTGTAAAAAATATATAGTATTAGTATAAAAAATAATCTTCAAACATATTTTAACTTGTATGTTTGAAGATTTTTTCTATTTAATGAATCTATTCTTAGCCCAATTTATTACTCCAATTTTATTTTCCTCTAAAGTAATTTAACGTGTAAGCTATAGCTATAAAGAAAATTATTACATAAAGAGTGTAGCTTGTATATTGTGTGATTCCTTTAATATTTACCAAGTAGCTTTGGACACTAAATGGAATAAAGATTGCTGATATTAGAGGTGTAAGATTTTCTTTCCAAAAAGCAATAATAAGTAGGAAAAATATTATTATTGTTAAAATAAAATATGTAACTCTAGGTATAGTGATAAAAAAGCTTTCTGGATTTGGGAATGGATTATAGTAGAAGAATATAATCGCTAATAATACTAAGATTAATGTGATTCCATTTCGTTCTTTTTCTGTGATTGTGAAAATATCTTTAATTAATAATATATATCCTGATAATACCCATAAAATTAAAACTATCAAAGTAATTGCTAAGTTAGCAAGATTTAGTTGTTTACCGAGATCAAAGTTTATATTAAATGTATATAGGAATGTGAAGATTAGCATAAGTATGCTAGCTAATGTAATGTATCTTTGTGTTTTCATATAGTTCTCTTATCAAGCAACAAATGTTGCATCCTTCTTATTTTTTTCATATAATTTATATATAGAATTATATCATTAAGATAAATTATAAACAAGGAACTGTGTGAGAAATTTTAAATTTCAGATGAATCTTATCATATAAAATCTAAATATTATAATAGTAATAGCCTCTCTAACTTATAAAGTTTTATGATATTAAACATGCAATTATTAGGCCGAGAGGAAATAGTAGGTGTAAAAAATATTAATTACATTTAAAGTTTTCTTTAAACTTTGTTTAAGTTGATTTTGATATGATGAAAATGTAAAAATTAATTTTAAAATTTTTAATGATAGAATAAAAACCAAAAGGAGGATTTTTATGGAAAATAGAAATAACAACCAAAATAATAGAAATTTACAGGATTTTAATAATCAAGAAAGCTATAATGAACAAAATAATTATCAAAGTTATCAAAATTATGATAATGTAGATAGTTCTCAATATAATAATTTTGAAAATTCTCAGGGAGTAAATAATGGGCAAGTATCTGTGCCACAAAAAAATAACTATGGAAAGTTGTTTTTAACTGTTTTTGCTGCATTTGCTCTTGGTGCTACTAGTGTATTTGGAGCACAGGCTGTAATGGGAACTGGGAAAGCATTGAATTCTTCGGTAACTGCTACGAAAGAAGATAAAGATAATCAACAGATCACAGTAAACGCAATTTCAAAAGCGAAGGATGCTGTAGTTTCAATCGTAAACTATCAAAGCAATTCTAACAATAATCTTGAGTCAATTTTAGGAGGAAATTCTAGAAGATCTGGAAGTGACTCTAGTGATTCTGGAGAGTTAAAACCAGCATCTAGCGGAAGTGGTGTTATTTATAAAAAATCAGGGAATACTGCTTATGTAGTGACTAATAACCACGTAGTAAATGGAGCTAAAAAACTATCGGTAATTTTGAGCGATGGAACTAATGTTAATGCAGAAGTTGTTGGAACTGATGTATGGACAGATTTAGCTGTATTGAAAATTAGTGGAGATAATGTGACGGCTACGATGGATTTTGCTGATAGTGATAAAATAGCAGTAGGAGAAACAGCGTTTGCTATTGGATCTCCTCTAGATGTTAACTTATCTAATACTGTTACAAAAGGTATAGTATCTGCTGTAAATAGACAAATACCTATGGATGTTGATGGTGATGGTAAAAATGACTGGAACCAAACAGTAATTCAAACTGATGCCGCTATTAACCCAGGTAACTCAGGTGGAGCATTAATTAATAATGAAGGTAAACTTATCGGAATTAATGAATCAAAAATTGCAAAAGCAACATCGAACGTAAGTGCTGAAGGTATAGGATTTGGAATACCGTCTAATGAGGTGAAATTAATTACTGAGCAGCTGGAACAATCTGGTAAAGTAATTCGTCCAGCCTTAGGCGTGCAGTTAGTATCAGTAAATACAGTTGATAGAGATACATTAAAATCACAGTTGAATTTTGAAGGGAAACAAGGGGTAGTCGTTCGATACGTTGAAAATGGTACTCCAGCATCACAAGCGGGGATAGAAAAATATGATATTATCACAAAGTTAAATGGTGAAGATGTTAAAGATGTTGCTGCAGTTAGAAAATATTTATTTGAAAAATCAAAAATAGGTGATACTGTTAAAGTGACTTATTATAGAAATGGTAAAGAAAATACAACAAGTGTAGTGGTGCAAGCCTTGAATACACGATAAAATAATTAGGACTTGGAATAGAGTAGTTTATTCCAAGTCTTAATTAATGATTGTTTGTAAAATGTTCGAAAGGGAACGTTATCTTAGTTTTGTATATTTTGAATTAACATAATATCAATGTTTAAATTAGTGATATTGAAGGAGGCTGAAATAAAAAATGTTATGTATATAGTTTGAAAAACAAAGAAAAATTTGCCAAAACAATAAAAATATGTTATTATTAGTTTGTAAAATTTTAAGAAAAGAATATAGGTGAATACATGAAGAAAGTAAGAAAAGCGATTATTCCAGCAGCAGGATACGGTACAAGATTCTTACCTGCGACTAAAGCATTACCAAAAGAAATGCTACCAATTATTGATACTCCTACTATTCAATACATAGTGGAAGAAGCGGTAAAAGCTGGAATTGAAGATATAATCATTGTCACAGGAAAACAAAAAAGAGCTATTGAAGACCACTTTGATAGAAATGTTGAACTAGAGGTAGAATTAGAGAATAAAGGGAAGTTAGCAATGTTAGAAAAAGTTAAGTACCCAACGCAACTTGCTAACATTCACTACGTACGTCAAAAAGAAATGGCAGGACTAGGGGACGCGATTTTAACCGCACGTAGCTTTATTGGGGATGAACCGTTTGCGGTATTACTTGGAGATGACGTAGTAATTAACGATGAATATCCAGCAATTAAACAACTTATTGATAAAGCTGAAGAAACTGGATGTTCTGTAATCGGAGTACAAACTGTACCAGAAGATCAAACACATAGATATGGTGTTATTGCACCTAAAGGACAAGATGGTCATTTATACGAAGTTGAGACGTTTGTAGAAAAACCAGCTCCAGGAACAGCACCATCTAACCAAGCGATTATGGGAAGATATGTTCTTAACCCAGGAATTTTTAAACATTTAGCTAAGAAACAAGTAGGTGTTGGCGGAGAGGTCCAATTAACGGATGCTATCCAAATGTTAAATGAAGAAGAAAATGTTTATGCATATGATTTCCAAGGTAAACGTTACGATGTAGGTGAAACAATCGGATTTGTTAAGACAACAATTGATTTTGCCCTTAAGAGTGATCTTAAAGATGAGTTAGTGCCTTATCTAAAACAAAAATTAGCAGAATTAGAATAATAAATATAAAATGATGCAAATTTGAATATGTTTTGCATCATTTTATTTAATTTAGGAGGTAGTATGACTATTGATTATTTAGGTGTCTATGGTGTGTGTTTAAAAGACAATAGAGTTTTATGTATTAAAAAAGCAAGAGGACCTTATAAAAATAGATATGATCTACCAGGAGGTAGTCAAAAACTTAATGAGGGATTTACAGAAACACTGGTTAGGGAATTTTTTGAAGAAACAGGATATAATGAATGATGATAATTTGTTAGAGAAGACAGAGTATAGGTCTTGGGAATAAAATAAAAAAACTTATCCATAGGAAGTATGGATAAGTTTTTTTATTTTAAGCAGTTTAGCAGAAAGAAAAGGAGAGAATTTCTGCTTTTATAGTTTTTGTATAAACTTGTATGAACATCTCTTATAATACAGTTAGTGCTTTTAAGCGGTGTTTGGTAGTAGAAGTTATATTATTTTAAAGTATGATAAATATAGGGTTTCCGAAAGATATTTTCTAAATATAAAGTAAACAAAAATAGTAAAAATAGAATAGATAAGTATATACATAAGCTACTATAAAATTAATATATCTGCTTTTGTAAATGTATACATATTGATAAAGGATAATGTTATGTAAATTGATAACGTATTTCAATTAGATATAAATTGACTAAATAAAAATTTTAAAAAAGTTAGAATGAAAATCCTTTCTTACTAACATTCCATCTTGAAAATGTAATATTTATATAAAAAAATTTAAATATATATTGTTTTTTTAATAAAATAAACCTTTACAAAAAGTTGTATGCTGTTATACAATAATTGTAGTAGAAGTTTGGAACTACTGCTTGTAAACAAATTTTAAAGAAAGGAGGAAAAATGGAATGTTAGAGTTTAATGTTGAAAAAATCAATATCCCACTTAAACAACACGTTGGTGGCCCTTGTCAACCAATTGTAAATGTAGGCGATCATGTTAAACGTGGTCAACTAGTAGCAACCCCCAATGGGTTAGGGGCAAATATTCACACTAGTTTATCAGGTGTAGTAGAAGAAGTTAACGATATGGAAATAGTCGTTAAATTGGATAAAGAACAAACTGATGATTATGTAAGATTAGAACAAACTGATGATAAACTTCAAAAAATTAAAGATGCTGGTATCGTTGGAGTTGGTGGAGCTGGATTCCCAACTGGAATTAAATTGTCTGCACAAATTCCTGGTGGATACGTTATTGCCAATGCAGCGGAATGTGAACCAATCTTAGGTCACAACGTAAAATTCATGGAAGAACATCCAGAGGTTTTAGTTAGAGGTTTAAAATACATAGTTGAATTAACTGGTGCGAAAGAAGGATACATTGCTATTAAAACAAAATATCGTAAAGCAATGCTAGCATTAGGTAAAGCTTGTAAAAACGAGCCTAATATTAGTATTAAAATTTTGCCTAATATGTATCCTGCCGGTGACGAACGAGTTATCGTAAGAGAAACACTAGGTGTAATCTTAAAACCAGGGCAATTGCCACTAGAAGCAAATGCAATTATTTCAAATGTGGAAACTATTAAACGTGTAGTAGAAGCAATTGAAGAAGATAAACCACTGATTGATAAAGATATTACTGTTGGTGGTCGTGTCCAAAATCCAGGCGTTTTCTTAGACGTCCCAATTGGATTACCAATAAGCGTATTTATAGAAAAAGCCGGTGGTTATATTCATCCGCACGGAGAAATAGTGCGTGGTGGACCGTTTACAGGACGACCCGCATTAGAAACAGAGCCAATCAACAAAACGACTGGTGGTTTACTTGTAGCAATGCCATATCCACAAGAAAAAGAAAAAGTAGGAATACTAATTTGTGAATGTGGAGCACAAGAAGAACGCTTGAGACAAATAGCTGACGGAATGGGTGCAGAAGTTGTATCTGTTCAGATGTGTAAACGTATGACTCCTGATAAAAATGGAAGATTACGTTGTGAATTACCTGGTATTTGCCCAGGACAAGCGGAAAAAGTATTGAAGATGAAAAAAGATGGTGCGAAAGCAGTCATTACTGGTACTTGTCAGGATTGAACTAACACCGTGACAGGTGTAGCTCCTAGGTTAGGAGTAAAAGTTTATCATAGTACCGATCATGTACTTCGTGCCACTGACCATCATTTATACAGAAGCTATAAAAGCTTAGAATTACATAATAATAAATAATTAGTTGGAGGTTAGAAGTAATGTCAATTACAGTAGAAACTGCAAAAGAGCACTTAAATGATAAAGCGGTATTTTGTTGCAGAGCTGAGGAAGGTATCGTAATTAGTCCAGAAAACTTAGAAGATCCAGGATTATTCGATGATTTAGTGGATTCAGGTTTACTATCATTCCCAGACGATGCATTAACAATCGGACAAGTATTAGGAGCTAAATTATTAAAAACAACAGACGCTCTAATACCTATTACACCTGGTATCATTGATGCCGTTCAAGGTGGAGAAGAAAAAGTAGAAGAAAAAGAAGAAGTAGTAGAAGCTCCAGTAGCTGAAGTTAGCGCACCAGTTGCGCCTGTTGCTCCGGTTACGCCGGTAGCTCAAACACAAGCTCCAGCGGGAGTATTAAAACTTCAAATCGGAAAAGGTGAAAACATCAACCTTGAAATTCCATTAGCAGCTATCGGTGGACAAGCAGCTCCAGTAGCACAAGCTCCAGTTCAAGCAGTGGAAGCTAAAGCTGTTGAAGCAGCAAAAGTAGAAGCAGTAGCAGCAAAAGTGGAAGAAAAACATGCAGGAGAACCTAAATTTATTCGTTCTCTACACACTAAACACTACAAAATCGACAAAGTAGAATTTGGTGAAAAAACAGAAATTAAAGGAACTACTTTAGTTTTAAGAACAGCAGAAGATTTATGTAAAGAAGCAGCTGAATCAGAAGCTTTAGTAGAAAGTGTTAAATTAGAAATTATCACTCCTGAACAATATGACACTTACAGTGAAACAATCATGGACGTTCAACCAATCGCTGTTAAAGAAGAAGGAGACTTAGGTCACGGAATCACTCGTGAACTTAAAGGTGTAGTAATGGTTCTTACAGGAACTGATGCTAACGGAGTTCAAATCGGGGAATTTGGTTCTTCTGAAGGTGAATTAGAACGTAACATTATGTGGGGTCGTCCAGGAGCTCCAGATAAAGGTGAAATCTTCATTAAAGGTCAAGTTACAATTAAAGCAGGAGCTAACATGGAACGTCCAGGACCATTAGCAGCTCACAAAGCATTCGACCACATCACAGAAGAAATTCGTAAAGCTCTTAAAGAATTAGACGATGAAAGCCTAGTAGTTGGAAACATCAATATTGAACAATATCGTCACCCAGGAAACAAAAAAGTATTAATCGTTAAAGAAATCATGGGACAAGGTGCTATGCACGATAACTTAATCCTACCAGTAGAACCAGTAGGTACACTTGGTGCTAAACCAAACGTTGACCTTGGTAACCTACCAGTAATGCTTGCACCAACAGAAATCTTAGACGGTGGTATCCACGCATTAACTTGTATTGGACCAGCTTCTAAAGAAACTTCTCGTCACTACTACCGTGAACCATTAGTACTTGAAGCAATGGCTGATGAAGAAATCGACTTAGTAGGGGTATTATTAGTTGGATCACCTCAAGCTAACTCAGAAAAATTCTATGTATCTAAACGTGTAGGTATGACTATCGAAGCAATGGACATCGATGGTGCTATCGTAACAACTGAAGGATTTGGTAACAACCACATCGACTTTGCTTCACACATTGAAGAAATCGGTAAACGTGGAGTATCAGTAGTTGGTATGACTTACTCAGCAGTACAAGGTGCTCTTGTAGTAGGTAACGAATACATGACAGCTATGGTTGATAACAACAAATCTAAACAAGGTATTGAAAACGAAATTCTTTCAAACAATACATTATGTAAAGAAGATGCTATCCGTGCTTTAGCAATGCTTAAAACACAAATGGGTGGCGGAACAATTAAAAAAGCTGAAAGAAAATGGAATCCTAACGTTAAATTAAATAACGTAGAAGTTATTGAAAAAACTACAGGACAAAAAGTAGAATTACTTGATAACGAACAAGTATTACCAAAATCTAAAAAACGTCAAGAAATCTACGAAAAAGAAGATTAATTTTTAAAGAGGATAGGAAGTAAGTTATGATTGAAAAACTAAAATATGCATCTACAGAAAGAGTGTTCGAAGGGGTAATTGTTGATCATAACGATGCTAGCGTTACGATAGACATTAAAGGACGCTTAGGGCAATTTAAAATTCCTATGAGAATGTTAATTTCTGATTATCCAGTAAAAATTGGCCAAGAGGTAGCATTTTTACTAAGTTATCCAGAAGTTATTAGCGAAGAACCTGACGAACATTATGTAAATGCAATATTAAATACAAAAAAATTACAAGAAGAAGTAAAAAACAGACTAAATGAAGAATAGTAGGAAGGAGAAATTAGAATGTCATTAACGATATTTGAAGGTCTACAATCAGAAATTTTTGTACCTATTACACCAAAACCAGTTTGGGCTCCAGTAACTAAAGAGTTAAAAGATATGAAAGTAGCATTAGCTACAGCAGCAGGAGTTCACTTAAAAACAGATAAAAGATTTAACTTAGCAGGGGATACTACATTCCGTGAAATCCCAGATACTGCACACAGTACAGATCTTATGGTATCACACGGTGGATATGATAATGCTGATGCTAACAAAGACATCAACTGTATGTTCCCAATCGATAGATTACACGAACTTGCAAAAGAAGGTTACATTGGTAGCGTAGCAGAATTCCACTATGGTTTCATGGGTGGTGGTGGAGACCAAGAGGCTTTCACAAACTCTACAGGACCAGCAATCGCTGCTAAATTAAAAGAAGAAAATGTTGATGCAGTTATTTTAACTGCTGGTTGAGGTACTTGCCACAGAACTGCCGTGATCGTGCAGAGAGCAATTGAGGAAGCAGGTATTCCAACAATCTTAATAGCAGCACTACCTCCAGTAGTGCGTCAAAATGGTACTCCTAGAGCTGTTGCACCACTTGTACCAATGGGTGCTAACGCTGGGGAACCAAACAATGTTGAGCAACAAACACAAATTCTAAAAGCAACATTAGAGCAACTAATTAAAATACCAAGTTCAGGTAAAATAGTTCCTCTTCCATTTGAGTATATTGCTCACGTGTAGGAGAAATATCAGAAGAGGGACGGCTGTCCCTCTTCTTTTTTAACAAAAATCTGTACTAGTAAAACAACTTACAACTGTATTATTACAGATAAAAAATAGTAAGGGATTGATGGTTATGTCAAAAGAGAGACTGCAAATAAAAGCATTCCATATGAAAAATGTTGCTTTAGGAAGAAAAGTGAAGATTGAAAATAATGAGCTTATTATTCCGACTGAAATTGAATATGATAAAAATATTTTTGAAAGTGTAGAGGTTAAGATAATTAAACCTCATGAACATAATTTTTATGTAAATACTATAATGGATGTAGTACCAATATCTACGAAAGTTTTAGGAAGACTTGGTGAAGGTATAACGCATACTCTAACAGGAGTATATATGTTGTTAACAGGGGCGAATACTGAAGGAAAACAAATGCATGAATTTGGATCATCTGAAGGTATTTTACAAGAACAACTGGTATTAAATAAAGCAGGATCTCCTGCAGATAGTGATTATTTAATACATATTGATGTTATTATTAAATCAGATGTGGATTTCGATAGAGCTTTAGCCTTTTCTATCTTTGAACTATCAGATGTATATTTACAAAATATACGAGAAGTGATGAAAGTTCTTAGTGGACGTGATGCAGATGAAATTCATGAATTTTATAATCCAAAAAACCCTGGAAAACCTAAAGTAGCTTTAGTTAAAGAAGTTGCAGGGCAAGGGATGATGTATGATAATCAGCTGTTTCCAATAGAGCCAAGTGGAATTGATAAAGGTATTTCTATTATAGATATGAATAATATGCCAGTGTTACTTACAGCTAATGAATATCGCGATGGTGCCATAAGAGCAATGGTATAGAAAGAGGTGTTATTATGGGGATTGGACCATCTACAAAAGAAACAAGTTTGCACCACTTTAGAGATCCATTACTAGATACATTAGCAACAGATCCTGATATTGATTTCCAAGGGGTAATTGTAGTGGGAACACCGCAGGATAATCGTTTGAAACATCTAGTAGGATGGCGAACTGCAACATGGTTAGAAGCAATGAGAACAGATGGAGCTATTATTTCAGCAGATGGCTGGGGAAATAGTGATGTTGACTATGCTAATACTATGTTTGAAATAGGAGAGCGTGGAATTTCTATCGTAGGACTTAAATTTATGGGTAAACATAAATTTGTAGTAGAAAATCAATATACGAAGTTCGTTTTAGACTTCAATAAGTCTGAAGAAGGTGTAGAAACAGAAATAGTTTGTCAAAATAATATTGACTATACGGATGCTAGAAAAGCACTAGCATTATTAAAATTAAAAATGAGACAAGATGCAAATAACAATAAATAAAATTAAGGAGTGAGTTATTATGAAACTAAATAAAATGATTTCAGTTATAGACACACATACAGCAGGAGAAGCTGCTCGTTTAGTTACAGCGGGAATTCCAAAAATCCCTGGTAAAGATATGGTAGAGAAAAAACAATACTTTATCGAACACCTTGATGATGTAAGAAAATCAGTAATGTTTGAACCACGTGGACACCAAGATATGTTTGGGGCATTCTTATTACCACCAACAAAAGAAGAAGCTGATTTTGGACTAGTATTCATGGATACTGGTGGTTACTTAAACATGTGTGGACACAACACTATCGCAGCAGTTACTGCAGCCGTAGAAACAGGTATGGTAGATGTTGAAGAAGGTGCTACTGAAAAAGAAGTTGTTGTAGAAACACCTGCCGGATTAATTTATGCTACTGCTAAATTAAAAGACAATGGAACTAAAGTAAAAGAAGTTTCATTTAGAAACGTTGAGTCATTCTTATATAAACGCGATGTAGAACTTGATGTAGAAGGAGTAGGACACGTTAAATTTGATATTTCATTCGGTGGAAGTTTCTTCTGTATTATTTCTGCAGACCAACTTGGTTTAGAAGTTAAACCAGAAAATGCTTCTAAATTAAAAGAAGCTGGATTAAAAATTCGTGATGCAATCAATGCTAACATTGAAATCCAACACCCAACATTAGCTCACATTAAAACTGTAGACTTAGTTGAAATTTATGACAAACCATCTCACCCAGAAGCTACATTCAAAAATGTTGTAGTATTTGGTGATGGAAACATTGACCGTTCACCTTGTGGAACTGGTACTTCAGCTAAATTAGCTACATTATATGCAAAAGGTGAATTAAAACCAGGTGAACCTTTTGTTTACGAAAGTATTTTAGGTACATTATTCAAAGGTAGAATCGTTGAAGAACGTAAATTAGCTGACTTCGATGCTATTATCCCAGAAATTACAGGTTCTGGTTACATCTTAGGATTCAGTAACTATGTTTATGATCCAGATGATTCACTAACATACGGATTCTTATTAGGATAGGAGAAAAAATATATGGATTTATTAACAGTATTATTAATTATCATAGGTGCTGGTGGGGTATTCTTCCTTGCATCTCTAGTGGTAGACCTTGTAAAACACAAAAATGATTTAGGTAAAGAAAACCCAATTGTCGGATTCCTTATCGGATTAGTAACTGACTTCTTCGATACTTTAGGTATCGGAAGCTTTGCGCCAACAACACTATTATTCAAAGTTACTAAGTTCTTAGACACTGACAAAAAAATTCCAGGTACGTTAAACGTTGCTCACACAATTCCGGTTATTATGGAAGCAGTATTATTCTTAACAGGGGTTAAAGTTGAAGGTATTACTTTATTCTCAATGATCGCTGCTGCTATTGCAGGTGCATTAGTAGGTGCAAGAATAGTAAACAAACTTCCTGAGAAAAAAATCCAACTTGTTATGGGTGTATGTTTAATCGTAACAGCATTCTTAATGGCTTCAGGTCAACTTGGTTGGTTAAAAGCTCTTGGAGCTGGTAATGAAGCTGTTGGATTAACAGGTATTAAACTTATTATTGGGGTTGTAGGTAACTTTATTCTTGGAGCTCTTATGATGGCTGGTGTAGGTTTATATGCACCATGTATGGCTATGGTTTATATGTTAGGACTAAGCCCATTAGTAGCATTCCCAATTATGATGGGATCTTGTGCAGGACTTATGGCTATCGGTTCACCAGAATTCATTAAAGCTGGTAACTATTCAAGAATTGGTTCAGTAGCTATTACAATCGGTGGTGTTATTGGGGTAACTATTGCTTATACATTAGTTAAGAGTATGCCACTTGCAGTATTAACATGGGTAATCATTGGTGTAGTTATCGTAACAGGTATCTCTATGATTAAACAAGGTACTTCAAAAGCAGCTTAATATAATAAAAAGTAAAAAGCGAGGTTTGAGAAATCAAACTTCGCTTTTTGTATTTTGACACTTTATTTTTTATGACTTTCACTAACTAAATTCTGCTTTTTCATCGATATTATTGCTGAGTAACAAAATACAGCGACTGCTACCCAAATTATAGAGAATGATATTAATTTTTGAATACTTAATTCTTCTCCGTAAACAAAAATTCCTATGAAAAATTGCATTGTAGGTGGTAAATACTGTAAGATACCAAGAATGTATAGAGGTATAGCTGTTGCTCCTTTAGCAAATAACATTAGAGGCACGGCTGTAATTACCCCAGATAGTAGTGAATAAATCAATGTATCGGTTCCAAAGGTATGGAATGTGATTGAATTGATTGATGATAAATATCCCATATATACTAATGCTATTGGAGAGACTATTGCAGTTTCAATTAATAGCCCAGCTTTAGGACTAAGTACAATTTTCTTTTTACATAGACTATAAAGTCCAAATGTAAATGCAAGCATAATAGAAATCCATGGTAGAGATCCTAAAGAGATAAATAAATATAATAGTGAACCTCCAACAAATAGGCAAGCTATAGTTTGTGTGCGAGTTAGTTTTTCTTTTAAAAATACTACAGCTAAAATAATCGTAACTATCGGATTTAAGTAATATCCAAAGCTCGCCTCTAATACATGATTAGTATTTACCGCGATTATATATGTTAACCAGTTTCCTGTTATTAAAAATGAAGCTAGAACAAGTAGGAGAAAATTTTTTTTATTTCCCCATATTTTCTTTATTTCTTCAAAAATTATTTTCTTATTTTTAGCAACACCTACTACTAAAATCATAAAAATAAATGAACATAGAATACGCATTGCCAGAACCTCATAGGCTCCTATGCTTTTTAGTAGTTTAAAATAAATTGGAAAAAGTCCCCATGAAAAGTAACATATGAGTATTGCTGCTAAACTTTTTTGAGTATTATTCATTTTATTCCTCCTTTATAAATTTTATCTGCTATTTTGTAGTAAATTAAGTATAACGAAAATGACAACATTTTTCAATGAAAATTTTCAAAGCTATATAAAACATTTGAATTATTTTTATATTTATTACAAATTTGTAGTAATTTATATTATCTTAGTATATTTCTATGAAAGATGTGTCAGAATAGTAATTTATAAAATTAACACTTCAAAAAAACAAATATATTTTTCAAATCAAATGAAAATAATATATCATTAGTAAGGTATTATTAAAAAAAATTATAAAATAGGTTAAACTTATATACTAATATATTTGAATTGTACTGTTATATCATTTAAGAAAACGTTTTAATTTATTTGTGAAATAGTATAAAATATAAGTATAAGGAAATATACTGTAAGAATAGTGTAGGAGAGGACATTAGGCACCGAAGGTACAAGTTGATATTTGGCAGATATTGATGAAATTCTCAGGTAAAAAGACTACACTAGGACAGAACTCTGAAGTAGGACAACAGGGAGAAAGCTAACTTTCTTTCTGTTTTTTATTTTTTTAGGAGAGAAACGATGAAATTAATTACTAATAATCCAAAATTTATAAAAGATAATTTTAAAAATATAGAAGTTGAATATTTAGAAATCAGTTATCTAGATGTATTGAAAAAGGTAAGAGATTATGTACATGATAACTGGGAAATTGTAACACACCCCTTATATGGAAGTGTTAAGCCGAATGAAACAATCTACAGGTCGGTACTCATACGAAAAAATGAGGAATTAGATGTTTCATCAGTTAATTTAATATCAGAATCGATATTAACATTTAAAAAATTTAGAAATAATAGAGAAGTGCCTCAGTGGACTGATAGAGTAAAAGATGATTTTAGTGTCATCGATCATGATTTAATATTAAATGCGATAAAAAGAATTTTATAAAAAATAACTAAAGGAGAATAATTATGAGTAGACATTATGATGTAATTATTATAGGTTCAGGACCAGCTGGTTTATCTGCTGCTTTATATGCTTCACGTGCGAAATTAAGTACCTTGGTTCTTGAAAAATCTAAAAATGGGGGACAAGCTGCGATTACGCACTTAATTGAAAACTATCCTGGAGCGGTGGAAGATCCAACAGGACCTCGTGTAACAGCAAGAATGGTAGAACAAGCTAAGAGTTTCGGAGCTGAAATAAAACAAGATGAAGTCCTTAATGTTGAACTTGAAGGTGATGAAAAAGTAGTTACATGTGTGAGTGGTGATTATACTGCTAAAACAGTAATTATTGCTACAGGAGCGTCTCCAAGAAAATTAGATGCACCAGGAATAAAAGAGTTAGAAAGTAAAGGTATTTCTTACTGTGCAACTTGTGATGGTGACTTTTTCGAAGGGCTTGATGTTTATGTAGTTGGTGGAGCTAATAGTGCTGTGGAAGAAGCTTTATTCTTAACTAAATTTGCTCGTAAAGTAACAATTGTATACCGTAGAGAAAATGTCCGTTGTGAAAAAGTTACTGCAGAAAAAGCTAAAAACAATCCAAAAATTGAAATTTTAGGAAATACTGTAGTTACAGAAGCAATCGGAGATGGAATTTTAGAAGCTATTAGATTGAAAAATTTAATAACTGGTGAAGAATATGTAATTGAAGCTGACGAAGAAGATGGAACAATGGGATTATTCTTTTTCATAGGATACATTCCTCAAACAAAACTATTTGAAGGAAAAGTTGAAATGACAGAAGACGGGTACATTAAAGCAGGAGAAGACACTAGAACAAATGTAGATGGTGTATTCGTAGCTGGTGACTGTCGTGTTAAAGATATCCGCCAAGTAGTTACTGCGGTATCTGATGGAGCTGTAGCAGCGATTCGCGCTGAAAAATATATTGCTGAGAAATTTGAATAAAATTTAAAAATAAAATAACAAAAGGAGAAAAAGAAAATGTTAGAACTTAATAAAGAAAACTTTGAACAAGAAGTATTGGAAGCAGAAGGATATGTATTTGTAGACTTCTGGAGCCAAGGTTGTGAACCATGTAAAGCTCTTATGCCTGATGTACACAAATTGGCAGAAACATATGGAGATAAAATCAAATTTACATCTCTAGATACAACAAAAGCAAGAAGACTTGCTATTAAACAAAAAGTTTTAGGGTTACCAACATTAGCGATATATAAAGATGGTAGCAAAGTCGAAGAAGTGACTAAAGACGATGCAACTATTCCTAATATTGAAGCTATGATTAAAAAATATTATTAAAATTAACTCAAAGGGAGGTATTAGGTATGCGTCTTGAATTAGGAAAGATTCATATTAAAGATATACAGTTTGCTGCAGAATCAAAAATTGAGGCAAATGTATTGTATGTAAATAAAGAAGAGCTTGTAAAAGCTGTTTTTGAGGATGATGCAATAGAATCTGTTGATTTAGAAATTGCTCGTCCTGGTGAAAGTGTTCGTATTACTCCGGTTAAGGATGTAATTGAACCTCGTGTAAAAGTTGAAGGACGTGGTGGAATATTCCCTGGTATACTTTCAAAAGTAGATACTGTAGGGGAAGGACACACTATCGCCCTTAAAGGTATGGCGGTTGTAACTACTGGTAAAATAGTAGGATTCCAAGAAGGTATTATCGATATGACTGGTATTGGAGCTGAATACACTCCATTTTCAAAAACAAATAACCTAATCGTTATCGCTGAACCAAAAGAAGGAATTAAGCAACACGAACACGAAAAAGCAGTTCGTTATATCGGATTTAAAGCTGCAAGATATATTGCAGAATTAGCTCGTACATTAGAGCCTGAAGAAGTAGAAGTGTATGAAACAAAACCGCTATTAGAACAAATTGCTGAATATCCAGATCTTCCAAAAGTAGGATATGTATACATGCTTCAAACTCAAGGATTATTACATGATACTTATGTATACGGTGTTGATGCAAAACAAATAGTACCAACTATTCTATATCCAACAGAAATTATGGATGGTGCTATCGTAAGTGGTAACTGTGTATCAGCATGTGATAAAAACCCTACTTATGTACACTTAAACAATGGAGTTATTGAAGACTTATACAAAAAACATGGTAAAGAAATTAACTTCTTAGGTGTAATAATTACTAATGAAAATGTTTATTTAATGGATAAAGAACGCTCATCTAACTGGACTGCAAAACTTTGCCGTTACTTAAACTTAGATGCGGTAATCGTATCTCAAGAAGGATTCGGTAATCCAGATACTGACTTAATCATGAACTGTAAAAAAATTGAAGCGGAACAAGTTAAAACTGTTATCGTAACAGATGAATATGCAGGGCGTGATGGAGCTAGCCAAAGTTTAGCTGACGCTGATGTAGCTGCTAATGCTGTAGTTACAGGAGGAAATGCTAACCAAGTAGTAGTATTACCAAAACTAGATAAAATTATAGGACACATCGATGTAGTAAATGTAATTGCTGGTGGTAACCAAGATTCATTAAGAGAAGATGGAACTATCGAAGTAGAAATTCAAGCTATTACAGGAGCTACTAACGAAACAGGATTTGGATACTTAAGTGCCAAAACTTTCTAATTAAATAAAATAATAAATGTTATAGATTTGAACAAGGAGGAATAAGATAATGGTAAATCTTATTAATAAAAAAGTAGTTATCATTGGTGACCGTGATGGGATTCCAGGATTAGCTATCGAAGAATGTGTAAAACCAATTGAGGGGTTAGAAGTAGTATTTTCATCTACTGAGTGTTTTGTCTGAACGGCTGCAGGGGCTATGGACTTAGAAAACCAAAAACGTATTAAAGAAGCTGCCGAAAAATTCGGTAACGAAAACGTTGTGGTTTTACTAGGTGCTGCAGAAGCCGAAGCTGCTGGTCTAGCAGCTGAAACTGTAACAGTAGGAGATCCAACATTCGCAGGACCACTTGCTGGAGTAGAACTTAATCTAGCTGTATATCACATTGTAGAAGAAGAAATTAAATCACAAATAGATGAAGCAATCTATGAAGATCAAGTAGGAATGATGGAAATGGTATTAGATGTAGATGAAATCGCAAGCGAAATGAAAGATATTCGTGGAGAGTAGTTTATTGTCTGAATAACAATATAGGGGGAAATAAAAATGTCTAAAATAAGAGTAGTACATTATATAAACCAATTCTTCGCTGGAGTAGGTGGAGAAGAAAAAGCCCACATTGCACCAGAATTAAGAACTGAATTACCACCAATTAGTGTTCAGTTACAAGGCAAGTTGGGAGAAGAATTCGAAGTAGTAGCTACAGTAGTTTGTGGAGATAGCTACTTCAATGAAAATTTAGAAAAAGTTCAAGTAGAACTTATTGATATGATTAAAGGATGCGATCCTCAATTATTTATCGCAGGACCAGCTTTTAATGCAGGACGTTACGGGGTTGCAGCAGGAACAATTACTAAAGCTGTTCAAGACGAACTTCATATTCCAGCAGTAACAGCTATGTATGTAGAAAACCCTGGTACAGATATGTTTAGAAAAGAAGTTTATATTCTTGAAACATCTGACAGTGCTGCAGGTATGAGAAAAGCTTTACCAAAATTAGCTAAATTCGCAGCGAAATTAGCTAAAGGAGAAGAAATCTTATCTCCAAAAGAAGAAGGATACCATGAAAGAGGAGTTCGTGTAAACTTCTTTAGTGAAAAACGTGGTTCTGAACGTGCTGTTGAAATGCTTGTTAAGAAAATTAAAGGTGAAGAGTTCGAAACAGAATATCCTATGCCTAACTTCGATAGAGTAGAACCAAACGCAGCGGTTAAAGATTTAACTAAAGCAAAAATCGCCTTAGTAACTTCTGGAGGAATCGTGCCAAAAGGCAATCCAGATCACATTGAATCATCTTCAGCTTCTAAATATGGGGAATACTCATTAGAAGGATTCAATGACTTAACTGCTGAAACACATGAAACAGCGCATGGTGGATATGATCCAGTATATGCTAACGAAGATTCGGACAGAGTATTACCGGTTGACGTAATGAGAGATTTCGTTAAAGAAGGTAAAATTGGAAGTTTACATGAAAAATTCTATACAACTGTAGGTAATGGTACAGCCGTTGCCAGTGCAGTAGGATTTGCAAAAGAATACGCTCAAAAATTAGTAGCTGATGGAGTAGATGCTGTAATCTTAACTTCTACTTGAGGTACTTGTACTCGTTGCGGTGCAACGATGGTAAAAGAAATAGAGAGAGCGGGTATACCTGTGGTTCACATGTGTACAGTAGTACCGATTTCTCTAACAGTAGGAGCGAACAGAATCGTACCTACTATAGCAATTCCTCACCCATTAGGAAATCCTAAACTAGACGCGGATGAAGAGAAAAAACTAAGAAGAGGTCTTGTAGAAAAAGCATTACATGCTTTAACTGTTGAAGTAGATAGTCAAACAGTATTCGAATAAAAAATAAAGAAAGGGGAGCTGAGGGTAGGTATCTTACCCTCAGCACACAATAGCTATGAATTATCCAGTATTTAAGGGAGCAGGATACATTCTTGTTCACACACCAGATATGATAGTAAGAAATGGATCTACTTGCTCAATAGAAAGAGTAACGAATCCAGATTCTGAGTTTTTAAAAGAAGTATCGAATCATATTCGTTCGTATGAAGAAGTAGTTAACTACTTACCTAACCAAGTGTATATCGGGAACAAAACTCCTGATGAGTTAAAAGCTTATCCAATGCCTTGGTATGATATTAAAGAAGAGCAAGGTCAACGTCACGGAAAATTTGGACAAATTGTTCCTCAAGATGAGTTCTTAGCTTTGATGAAAATCTGTGATGCTTTTGATTTAGTAAAACTATCAGAAGAGTTTGTAGCCAGTGTTCGTCCGAAAATAGAGGAAAACTTCAAAGAGCTAGCTCCTTTATTCGATAAATTAGAAGGAACTGATATAAACGATAAAGAAGATGATTTTGAAGCATTGGTTCACGAAGGAAAAGTAGTTGGTTATGTTAAAAAAGCTCACGATGTCGATGTGAACTTGAATGCTCACGTTATATTTGAAAATCTAGTAGTTAAAGCTTCTGGAGTTATTTCAGCTTTAGAATTACTTCGTAGTTATAAAATAAACCCAGAAGATATTGATTATGTAGTTGAATGTTCTGAAGAAGCTTGTGGAGATATTAACCAACGTGGTGGAGGTAACTTCGCAAAATCTATAGCTGAGGTTGTAGGATTGGTTAATGCTACTGGTTCTGACCTTAGAGGTTTCTGTGCAGCCCCAACTCATGCTTTAATAAGTGCATCAGCATTAGTAAAATCTGGTGTTTACAAAAATGTTTTAGTAGTTGCGGGTGGAGCTAGTGCTAAACTTGGAATGAATGGTAAAGATCACGTTAAAAAAGGTCTACCAGTTCTTGAAGATGTACTAGGTGGATTTGCTGTTCTTATCGGTGAAAATGATGGAGTAAATCCAATAATAAGAACTGATTTGGTAGGGAAACATAATGTAGGAACAGGATCTTCACCACAGGCTGTAATGGGAGCTTTAGTTGCTAATCCATTAGATAAAGCTAACTTAAAAATTACAGATGTTGATGTGTTCTCTGTAGAAATGCAAAATCCAGATATTACGAAATCTGCAGGGGCAGGAAATGTTCCTGAAGCTAACTATAAAATGATTGCAGCCTTAGCAGCAATGCGAGGAGATATTGAGAAAAAAGAATTAAAATCATTCATCGAAGCAAAAGGATTACCTGGATGGGCTCCAACTCAAGGACATATTCCATCAGGTGTGCCGTATGTAGGATTTTTAATTGATGATCTTACAAAAGGAGATAAAAACCGTGCTATGATAGTAGGTAAAGGAAGTTTATTCCTAGGAAGAATGACTAACTTATTCGATGGAGTATCTATTGTAATTGAAAGAAATAATGGAGCTGTAGAAGGAGAAGCTGCAAGTATTTCTAAAGACGAAATAAGAAAAATTATAGCAGAATCAATGAGAAAAATTTCCCAAGAAATGTTAGAAGAATAGGGGTGATACTATGAGTAAAAAAATTATATCAGAAGTATTGCTAGAAGTAGCTAATGCCATAGAAACAGGAAATTTTGGTAAAAAATTAAAAGTTGGTTTAACAACTTTAGGTAGTGAACATGGCTTTGAAAATTTAGTTCAAGGTGCGATATTAGCTAAAAATCCTATATTCGATATAGTTTTAATAGGTGAGGGGCATAAGGACTTCGAATCATATGAAACTAAAGATGAAGCAGAAGCTCACAAAATTATGGAAGACCTATTAGATAAAGGGGAAATAGCATCTTGTGTTACAATGCACTATAACTTCCCTATTGGAGTTTCTACAGTAGGTAGGGTTATTACACCTGCTAGAGGGCGCGAAATGCTTATTGCGACAACTACAGGTACTTCTGCTACTAATAGAGTAGAAGCTATGGTGAGAAATACTTTGTATGGTATTGCAACTGCCAAATCACTAGGAATAGAAAATCCTACAGTAGGAATTGCAAACGTAGAAGGTGCAAGACAAGTTGAAAAAATATTATTAGACCTTAAAGGTAATGGATACAATTTTGAATTTGCGACATCGCAAAGAGCAGATGGTGGATCAGTAATGAGAGGTAACGATTTATTAATGGCTACACCAGATGTTATGGTTGTTGATTCATTGACTGGGAATTTGTTTATGAAGGTATTTTCAGCATTTAATACAGGTGGAGATTATGAGGCTAGTGGATATGGTTATGGTCCAGGTGTTGGTGAAGATTATGACAGAAGAATATTAATCTTGTCAAGAGCATCAGGATCACCAGTTGTAGCAAACGCATTGAAATATGCTTATGAAATAGCTAAAGGTAAAGTTAATGAAATAGCTAAACTAGAATACAAAAAAGCAAATAATGCCAAATTAGGGGAACTAATTTCAAAATTAAAAGTTAAAAAAGAAGGGTCAAATACTGAGGAAGTGAAAGTACCTGAGAAAGAAGTAGTAACTTCACAAATATCAGGAGTAGACATATTGGATCTTGAAGATGCTACGAAATTATTATGGAAACATGGTATCTATGCAGAAAGTGGAATGGGATGCACAGGACCAATAGTTCTAGTAAATTCTTCTAAGAAACCAAATGCAAAAGAAATTCTAAAAGATGCAGGATATATTTCTTAAAATATAAAAAAGGGTAAAATTATTATTAATTAAACATTAGAAATAAGAAGATAATATAAGTTAAATATTAATTTAAGTGGGAATAACTTTTAAATAATGTTTATTAGAGAGATTAGGGTTGTTAAATAATTATAATATTAGTAAATATAGTTTTGGATAGTTTATTAATACTAAAATAGAGTATTACTAACTCTCTAGAGAGCTATGTGAAGTAATTTAGCGATGGAACAATTATAAGTTCATGACATTCTAGTTTCTTTAATATGGGAAAGGTTATTCCTACTTTTTAGTTTATTGAAGTATGAGATTAAAGAAGAGATGAAAAAGTAATTTGAATGAATAATGGGAGGGGAGATTGATGAGGATTTTTAGAAAAAAAACATTGGAAACAATACTTCATGGAAGTGATAAAAAAACTTTGAAGCCTACTATGAGAACTTTTGACTTAGTGTTATTAGGAGTAGGATCTGTAATTGGTTCAGGGATTCTTGTTCTAACGGGAGAGGCATCATCTAAAGCTGGTCCATCGGTAATTTTTTCATTTTTAATTGCTGGTTTAGCTTGTGGATTAACAGCTTTGTGCTATGCTGAGTTATCATCTGCGATACCGTCTAGTGGAAGTGTTTATACTTATAGTTACATGACATTAGGTGAAATTGTTGCTCATTCAATGGGATGGCTTCTTGGAGGAAGTTATATAATTGCTGGTGCTGCGATTGCAAACGGTTGGTCTAGTTATTTTAAAAATTTACTAGAAGGATTTGGAGTCAAAATACCTAGAGAACTTACTAGTTTGCCTTCTGAGGATGGCTATGGAAATATCTTGGCTATAGTCGTTGTTTTACTGATTATGTTAGTGCTATTTAAAGGGACGAGTAGCAGTAAGTTAGTTAATAATTTTATGGTTTCTATTAAAATTATTGTAATTATTCTATTTGTTTTGGTCGGAATCTTTTATGTGAAACCTGATAATTGGACAAATGACTTCGCTCCTCAAGGTTTATCAGGGATTATGGTAGGAGCTACGACAGTTTTCTTTGCTTATCTTGGATTTGATACAATATCAACTTCAGCTGAAGAAACTATAAATCCTCAAAAGTCTTTACCTAGAGCTATTATAGTTACATTGTTAATTTGTACGGCGTTTTATATTATTGTATGTCTTGTTTTAACAGGAATGGTTCCTTACTCGCAATTAGGTAAAGGTGACGCACTTGCTTATGTGCTAGAAGTAGTAGGACAGGATAAAATTGCTGGGATAATCTCATTAGGTGCTGTAATTGGTTTATTAGCAGGTCCATTAGCTACTATGTTTGCTTCAATCAGGATACTATTTACAATGAGTAGAGATGGATTATTACCTAAAAAATTAACGGAATTAAATAAAAATGGAGTACCAGGTTCAACGACAATAGGAGTAGGAATATTAATGGCATTACTAACAGGTTTTTTACCATTAGGACAGTTAGCAGATTTAGCCAATGTATCTTGGATATTAGCATTTACGCTGGTTAGTTATTCGACAATTGTAATAAGAAAACAATATCCTAATGCTAAGCGTGGTTTTACTATGCCGGGAATGCCATACTTACCAATAATTTCTATATTATTATTTATTGTATTATTATATGGAATTCAATTATCTACATGGATAATATTCGGATGTTGGATTTTAGTTGGATTAGTAATTTACTTTAGTTATTCGATGAAGCACAGTGTAGAAAAGTAGTTTTCATCAATTTAATAAACCTCTAATACAGGGTTGTTACCTAAAATTAGAGGTTCTTTTATTTTATAGAAATTGTGAATTGTCTTCAATAATTTCTTTAACTTTTTGCATTTGATTGTCTAACTTGGCACTTATTTCAGCACAAAGTAATAGGCGTCGTTCGATTTCTTTTTCTTTTTCTTCGCTTAGATTTTTCTTGTATCTAAGTTTATGTTCTAAACTTGCCCAGAAATCCATTGCTATAGTTCTAAATTGAACTTCAACAGCAACATGTTCAACTTTATCAGACAAGAAAATAGGAACTTTTACAATAAGGTGATAGCTTCTATAACCATTATCCTTATAATTTTTAATATAGTCTTTCTCAGCAATTACCGTTAAATCGTCTTGTTGTTTAAGAGCATCTACTAACTTGTAAACATCATTTTTAAATGAGCATATTACACGTACTCCTGCGACATCGTAAATATTATTTTTTATAGTATCAATATCAAAAGGTAGGTTCAGTCGTTTTAGTTTGTTCATTAAGCTAACGGGAGTTTTTAATCTAGTAGTGACTGATTCAATAGGATTACTTTCTCCGTGAAGAGAAAACTCTTTATCGAATACGTTAAGTTTTGTTTCTATTTCAAGCATTGCACACTCATAGTGCATGAATAATTCTACATATGGTTCTAATTCGTTTATTAATAATGAGTTGTTATTTTCCATAGAAAATAACTGATCTGTTAATTTTTCAATTTGTGTTTTTTTCATATATTTATCTCACTTTGTTCTTTAATACAATTTTATCATAAATTAGCTTATTAAAATATAGTTTAAGTGATAAAAAAATAAATTTCTTGGTCATAAGAGAACTTTTTAAATATCATTTTTAATTATTATTAAGTAAAGATTGAAGAAACTGTATCATAAATTAAACATGAAGAATCTTAATACAGAAGTATATGTAAACCACAGTAAACGTTGATATAACAATGTTTTTCAATCTTGAAAAAGAAAACAGCAAAGCTAAAAAAATTCACAAATACTCTCAAAGGCTATGTAATAGGTTTTCTGAATTTCCGGGAAATATAAGTTATAGACAGTAGATGTTTTTTGAGATAAGATAGTATTATAATGTTTTTATAAATAGAAATTTAAAAGAGAAATGGGGGATAACATGCGTAGTAGTAATTTATATTCATATACAAAAGCAAAGATGGATAATTTAACAAAAAATTTATTGGTAATCAAGAGGGATGGAAGAATAGTTAAGTTTGATGCTGAGAAAATTTATAAAGCGATAGAAAAGGCTGTTCATTCTGTATTTGGAAAAAATCATAGCGTTAATATTGATGGGATTGTAGATAATGTTATTATAGAAATAGGAAATAGATTCAAAGATAATATTAAAATCTATGAGTTACAAAATATAGTAGAACATACGCTACTTACTCTTGGTGAAGAGGCGATTTATGAAGAGTATGTTGGATATAGAAGTATGCGTGATATCGAGCGTGAACGCAGCTTAGATATTAATGTAGCTATTGAAAAATTAGTTAATCGCGATGAAAATGTAGTTAATGAGAATGCCAATAAAGATAGCTTGGTGTTTAATACTCATAGGGATTTAACGAGTGGTATAGTAGCCAAAGCAATAGGGCTTAAAATGTTACCGAATCATGTGGCAAATGCTCATCAAAAAGGAGATATTCACTATCATGACTTAGATTATTCTCCGTACCAACCTTTGACAAACTGTTGTTTAATCGATTTTAAAGAAATGCTAACAAAAGGATTTAAAATAGGAAATGCAGATGTAGATAGTCCTAAAAGTATTCAAACAGCAACAGCTCAAATGGCTCAAATTATTGCTAATGTGGCATCAAGTCAATACGGTGGATGTAGTGCTGATAGAATAGATGAGGTACTTGCTCCTTTTGCTAAATTAAATTATGAGAAAAATTTAAAAATGGCTCAAGAGTGGATCGATGACGAAGAAAAACAAAAAGCTTTTGCAGATAAAAAAACTAAAAAAGATATTTTCGATGCGATGCAGTCTTTAGAATATGAAATAAATACTTTATATTCATCACAAGGGCAAACACCATTTACATCTCTAGGTTTTGGTTTAGGTGAGGGATATTTTGAAAAAGAGATACAAAAAGCAATTTTGCAAGTCAGAATTAATGGTTTAGGAAAAGAAAAAAGAACAGCTATTTTTCCTAAGTTGATTTTTGTTATTAAAGATGGATTGAATTTAAAACCAACGGATCCGAATTATGATGTGAAAGAACTTGCCTTATCATGTGCAACTCAGAGAATGTATCCAGATGTTCTGATGTATGATACAATTACAAAAATTACAGGAAGTTGTAAAACTCCTATGGGATGTAGATCGTTCTTACCTGCATGGAAAAATGAACAAGGTGAGTTTGTAGAAAGTGGTCGTATGAACCTAGGGGTAGTGACTTTAAATCTTCCTAGAATAGCACTAGAATCTAAGGGAAATAAAGAGGAGTTTTGGGAAATCTTTAAAGAAAAGTTAGCTATTTGTAAGGATGCGTTAGATTACAGAGCTAAACGTTGTGGTGAAGCAAAACCTCAAAATGCACCAATTCTTTATATGCATGGAGCATTTGGAAAACGACTTAAACCTGAAGATAGGGTGAAACAACTATTTGATAATAAACGTTCTACGTTATCATTAGGGTATATAGGATTATATGAAGTTGCGAGTGTTTTTTATGGTGGAGAATGGGAAAAAAATTCTGAAGCAAAAGAATTCACATTAGACATTATGCGATACATGAAAGAATGTGTAGATAAATGGACTGCAGAAGGTGATTATTGGTATAGTATTTATTCAACACCTAGTGAATCTCTAACTGATAGATTCTGTCGTATGGATACTGAAAAGTTCGGTATTGTAGAGAATATAACAGATAAAGAGTATTATACAAATTCATATCACTATGATGTTAGAAAAAATCCAACTCCTTTTGAGAAGTTAGAATTTGAAAAAGATTATCCATACTATGCTAGTGGTGGATTTATCCATTACTGTGAGTATCCGGTATTAAAACAAAATCCTAAAGCACTAGAAGCGGTATGGGACTTCGCTTATGATAAGGTAGGGTACTTAGGAACAAATACACCGATTGACCGTTGTTATAAATGTGGTTATGAGGGAGAATTTGAACCAACTAAGAAAGGTTTCAAATGCCCTGAGTGTGGAAATAGAGATCCGAAAAGCTGTGATGTTGTTAAAAGAACATGTGGTTATTTAGGTAATCCACAAGCTAGACCTATGATTAAAGGCCGTCATAAAGAAATTGTAGCAAGGGTTAAACACTTAAAATAAAAATAATTTTCAATAGAAGCAGTATTAAACTAGGTATTTGATTATTGCTTCTATTAACTTTTTGAATTTTAAGAGAATAAAAGGTTAATCTATAAAAATAAAAACCTTTAAATCCTTTACATTATTCGATTTTTTTGTTAAAATCAATACTGATAAGAAATTAGGAGGAATCACAAATGGGTAAAATTTTTAAAGGTGCTCTTTTAGGAGCTGTGAGTGCATTAGGAGCTTATTATTACAAAAATCCTAAAGAGTTAGAAAAACACAAAGATTTATTAAAGGAAAATACTAAAAATAGTATTGAGAAACTAACTGCTTATATTAATGAGAAAACTCAAGAATTAGAAGCAAAAGCACAAGAAGAAAAAGATGTTGCTAAAGAGAAATTAGAAGAATTAACAGCATCTGAAGAAGTTGAGAAAGCAGAGGAAAACTTCGTTGAATTAGGTGCTAAAGCAGAAGAAGTAAAAGAAGAAGTAGTAGCTGAAGCAACTGAAAAAGCTGAAGAAGTGAAAGAAGCGACAGTGCCTGTTGTTGAAAAAGTACAAGAGGTAGTAGAACCTGTAGTGGAAAAGGTAGAAGAAGCAGTTTCACCAGCTGTTGAATCAACTTTTGAAAGTACTAGTAATGTTGTAGAAGAAGCAAAAGAAGTTGCTGAAACTCACTACGAAGAAAAAGTTGAACCGACTGTAGAACAAATTCATGAAGCGGTAGCCCCTGTAATTGAAAAAGCAGAAGAAGTAAAAGAAGAAGTAGAAGAGTTTGTTGAAGAAAAACCAAAAACAACTTTAGATTCTATCGTATCTTTATTCGCATCAAAAGAAGGAAAATAAGAAAGATAGCTAAGTAACGATTTGTTACTTAGCTATCTTTTGTTAAAGGCTTTAGCCAGTTGAGGAGGTGAAGTCTCCCCTACAGATATCCATTAACTATAAGTAGTAAAATGATGAGGCAATTTACCATTGCACTTATTAAAATCATCAAGCATACTTACCGCACCATAATAATTTACCTTACTATGAAAATAAAAAGCAACTAATTTTTGTGCGTACTCTTCTTGTACACGGGTATTTATATTTAACGAATTGAAAAGTTCTGCTAAAGCTTGACTATATAGGTCAGATTTTGTATTATGTGACAAATGGAGTCTAGCTTGCGTACTTGCGTACTTGCGTTTCTCAGGCGTGTTGTAAACTCTACTCATGTCTTCAACAGCAAGTTGAACGTTGTTTGGATAATTTAGCATTATTGTTTCTCCTTTTTGTTTAATAATTTATTTTGTTTATCGTAAAAAATTTCGGTGAAGCTCTAACCTTCATTCGTACCTCCTTTTGTGTTTGTGTATAAATGTAGTATCTTTATTAAACAATTGCGGTTAAGCTACAGTTCCTCAATGTTACCATGAGAAACTGTAATTCTCTACTGCATTATCTCTTTGTAATACCCAAAAATGACAAGTTTTATGACATAAGATAATCTGACTTGCCTCACCATCTCAGAAGTCATAAATTTTTTTTGATAACCTTCCAATGATGTAATGATAGAATTTTCTAAGAAAAACCTTACTGATAAGGTTCCAACATCCTTATCCTTTGGAATAGAGGAGATCGAATATTTCATTTCATTATCTAATTTATGCCAATCTTTCAAACTTAAAGATTGTGTTTTTTCAAAAGCCTCTTCTAAAATACTTGATGCAGATGCTTTTAAAATCAAAGTTACTGAAGTTGCCCCTAATTCATTGTCAATTTCCTTTAAATATGATTTTGTTGCTTTTTCTAAATTTTCTACATCTTGTTCATTTATTTTAGCGTCTAACTTTTCCTGAATCACTGCTTGTATAGATTCCAGCCAGTACTTTGCCTCATAAGATAGGCGTACTCCTAGGTGCGATCGCATTTTTAACCTCCTTGTTTTGAGTTTTGTTGTATTTCATATAAACAGTCTATCATTTATTCTTTCAGAAGTCAACCCAAAACACCAAAAAAATTCCAAAAATCAAATATTTTATTGTCTTTACAACAAAATAAATCTTTTGGAATGTTGATTTAATAGGCATTGGGTCGATTTAATACCTTGTGTTTGCCCCTCGAAAATTTCAATTATGGAGTGAATTTGCCGTGCATTATAGTTTTCACAAACTCATATACCTACTTATAAAGCATGAAAAGAACAGAAAATCAATAATCATTGAGTACTATATATTCTAATATACTTGAAAGGGAAAAGTTCATTAATGATATTTGATATGCATTCAAACTTGAAATACAGATACGGAAATAGAAAGTTATGGACAGAAGGATACTATGTAAGTACTGTAGGATTTAATGAAAGTACAATAAGAAAATATATCAGAGAACAAGAATCACATGACATTGCGATAGACAAACTGACAACAAAAGAATATACAAATCCATTTGGAGATAAAAAAATAGATAAACCCGTTTAACGGGTAGCGGGCGTTAAAATACAATAGGGCTTGAACGAATGTGAAAGCCAGCGCCTAGAGGTGCGTGTTAGTAACAAAGGGTTATACCCGAAGAGAAAACCACCCCTTTTTAGGGGTGGTCATTGTTTTATGCTAATCTATCAGCGATTGCTTTTTGAATTTCTTCAAATTCTGCTGGCTCAACTTTTTGTGGTGGCCATTTAACTTCTAAGTTATCGAAGTTTGTATCTTTATCTTTGTATCTTGGTACAATGTGGAAGTGAAGGTGGAAGACACTTTGTCCAGCGTATTCTTCGTTATTTTGGAAGATGTTAACTCCATCACAACCATATGCTTCTTTTACTGCATTAGCGATTTTCGGAAGAACTCGTCCAATATTTGCTGCAGTCTCAGGATCACAGTCAAAAATATTTCTACTGTGCTTTTTAGGAATTACTAATGTATGACCTTTTGTTATAGGAAATACATCTAGAAAGCTGTATACATGCTCATCTTCATATACTTTGTAACTTGGGATTTCTCCATCAATGATTTTTTCGAAAATAGTTTTTTCCATAATTTTACTCCTTTTATTTTAAGTTTTCTAATGTTTCAATTAAAAGATTTTTCAGGTTTATACTAATTTTTTGAGCAGTTTTTAGTACGTGTTCGTGGTCGTGTTTTTTCTCTTGTATTCCTGTTGCCATATTAGTAGCGCAAGCTAAAACTGCTACAGGAAGCGATGCGTGGTTTGCAGCGATTACTTCTGGAACTGTAGACATTCCTACAAGATCGCATCCCATTGTTTTAAATGCACGAATTTCAGCACGTGTTTCAAAGTATGGACCTTGGAAGAATCCATAAACACCTGTATGTAAAGTAATATCTAGTTTTTTAGCAGAGTTGTGTAAGTTTTCTACTAGATATGGATCGAATGGTGTAGTCATATCAACGAATCTTTCACCTAGACGTGGATCATTTTCTCCCATTAGAGGGTTTTTACTCACTAGTGAAATAAAGTCGTCAAGACACACGATATCACCTTCAGTGAAGTTTGTGTTAATAGCTCCACATGCGTTAGTAATGAATAATCCTTTTACTCCTAAATACTTAACAACATATGTCATAAAAGCAACATCTTTCATGCTGTATCCTTCATAGAAGTGAAGGCGACCGTTTAATACTAATACGTTTTTACCAGAGATTTTACCGAAAGTTAATTTGTTAGCATGTCCTTTAACTCGATTAGCGTGTTTATTTCCCGGGAAAAGTGGAATAGCCTCATAACCAAGTTCTTGTTGATCTTCAAGTTCAAGTGTAATACCACTTCCTAAAACTACTGCATAGTCGATAGGTTCTCCAAAATATTTCTTTATGTAGTTTGCAGTTTCTACAATATTTTCATAATATGTCATAATATAAATCCTCCTGAAAATGCTTTATCAAAAATATTATAGCATAAAAAATTGAGAAAATATATAATTTCTAACCTATTTATTATTAACGTTTACAATTTTAGAGATTAATTTTGAAACAAAGTAATAGTTGATAAGACGAATTATATAGACTATATAATAAAAGCAGTATTCTAGCCTGATTAAAAAATAGAAAGTACTAAATTATTAGGAATAGTAGTATTTTTTAGAAGTATATTTCATGTTATTTATATTTTATATTTATTTGTAAAAAATATCTTGCAAACGGTTTAAAAAAATAGTATTATGTTCTTAGTACATAAATTTTTAAGGAGGGCATTATGAAAAAATTACGTACTATTTTTGCAATTCTAGTTGCATTATCATTAATTGTTGTTGGTTGTTCTTCAAAGAATGCTAAGAATGACACTAAATCTGACGGTAAGAGCGGATATAAAATTGGTGTCGTAACTGGTGAAGGTGGAGCAAAAGATAAGAGTTTTAACCAAGCTAACGTAGAAGCTATTCAAGCTTGGACAAAGGCTAATGGGGCAAAAGAGCCGGTTGTATTAGAAACTAAAACTCAATCAGATTTAACTTCTAATTTACAAAATGCTGCAAAAGTATCTGATATTATTTCTTTAGCTGGTTATGAATTTGAAAAAGAAATTCCAAAAGTAGCAGAACAATATAAAGATAAAAAATTCATGTATGTTGATACTTTTGTTGATGCGCCTAATATTGCTTCATTAATCTTTAAGGAACAAGAAGCTGGTTATTTAGCTGGATATATTGCAGCTTTACAATCTAAAACAGGAAAAGTTGGATATATTGGAGGAACTAAAATTCCACCAGTAGAGCGATTTGGTATTGGATTTGTACAAGGTGCTAAAGCAGCTAAAAGTGATATTAAAGTAATGTACAATTATAGCGGAACTTTTTCAGATACAAATAAAGGGAAAACATTAGCAGCTACTATGTATGACTCAGGTGCGGATGTAATTTTCGTTGCTGCAGGTAATACTGGTAATGGTGTAATCTCAGAAGCTAAAGAACGCGGTATTATCGATATGTCTAAGAGTGGAGAGATTAAACACTGGGTTGTAGGAGTAGATAAAGATCAATACGAAGAAGGTATTTTTAAAGGGAAAGATAAAGACGGAAAAGAATATCAAAAATCTGCAGTCCTAACATCAGCTGTTAAAAATATTGAAGTAGCAGTTACTAAAATATTAAATGAAATCAAAGAAGGTAAGTTTACAAAAGGTGAACATGTCTTTGGTATTAAAGAAAATGGTGTAGGAATTCCAAAAGAAAATCCTAACTTAAGTGATGAAGTTAAAACAAAAGTTGCTAGTGCTATCGAAGAACTAAAATCAGGTAAAGTCGAAGTAGTAGCTACTGGAGATGAATTAAAAGCAAAAGGTTCAGTTACTAATATAGAAGGTGAACTATAATTAAAGAATATAGGAGCTGTTTGAAGCAAAATTTCTAAGGGATTTTGATTTTGGACACTCCTATTTTTTCTAAATAAGATATAGGAGATATCTAATATGCGATAATTTATTAAAGTATATAAAATTTTCGTATCAAGAGGGAATAGAACAATAGTTGAATATAATCTATTTTGGATAATGTTGATTTTATATGTTTATCAAAATCTATAGTTTTACATAAATTGTTTTATCCTAAGAATAAGTATTAATATACATTATTATCAAATGATTAGAGTGTGATATTTTAAAGTTCGTAAAATATTAAATACAATTATATCAATAAAATAAAGTCTTTATCCAAATAATATAATTAATGTGTAATAATAGTCTTGGATATAAAATTCGTATAAAAATGTAAACGTTCTTAATGTTTTGAAAATGCTTTATTATTCTAAAATAATCTTATATGAATATAGAAGAATAGATATAATAACTCCTATAAATACTACTTTTATAGGTTTTTATAATTAGAAAACGAACATTATAAAAAAATGTTAACATTTTTTTAATAAATCATTGAAGTTTGAAAGATAATGTGGTATTATTTAGGTATAAACAATATACAAATAAAGGAGACTTTTTATTTATGAAAAAGGTATTTTCGTTAATAGCAGTTGTTTTATCAGCAGCATTAATTATTGTTGGATGTTCTTCTAAATCATCTAACGGAAATTCATCTTCTAACAACTCTGGATTAAAAATCGGTGTTGTAACTGACGAAGGTGGAGCAAAAGATAAAAGTTTCAACCAAAGTAACGTTGAGACAGTAAAAGCTTGGGCTGAAAAAAATGGTGGAAAAGCACTAAACCCAATCGAAACTAAAAACCAAAGTGATATTGCAGCAAACTTACAAAATGCAGCAAAAGCTTCTGACGTAATTTCATTAGCTGGTTTCTACTTTGAAAAAGAATTACCAAAAGTTGCAGATTCATTTGCAGATAAAAAATTCATCTTCATCGATGGTGTAGTTCAAAACAAAAACGTAGAATCAGTTACATTCTCAGAACACGAAGCAGGATACTTAGCAGGATATGCAGCAGCTTTACAATCAAAAACTGGTAAAGTTGGATACATTGGTGGAGCTAAAATCCCAGCAGTAGTTAAATTTGGTGTTGGATTCGTTCAAGGTGCTAAAGCAGCTAAAAAAGACATCAAAGTTGTATACAACTACAGTGGTTCATTCAACGATACTAACAAAGGTAAAACTTTAGCAGCAACTATGTACGATGCTGGAGCTGACGTAATCTTCGTAGCAGCTGGTGGTACTGGAAGTGGTTCTATTAAAGAAGCTCAAGAAAGAGCAACTAAAGACCTTAAAGAAAGTGGAGAAGTTAAACACTGGATCGTTGGTGTAGATAAAGACCAATATTCTGAAGGTGTATTCAAAGCTAAAGATAAAGACGGAAAAGATGTTGAAAAATCAGTTATCTTAACTTCAGCTGTTAAACGTATCGACGTTGCAGTATCTAACATCTTAGACGCTATCAAAGCTGGAAAATTCGAAGGTGGAAAAGCTAGAGTCTTCACTATTAAAGAAGATGGTGTTGGACTTCCAGCAGAAAACCCTAACTTAAGCGATGATATCAAAGCTAAAATCAAAACAGTTGTTGAAGATCTAAAAGCTGGTAAAGCAACAGTTGCAGCTGATGCTGCTGGTGTAGCTGATAAAGCTAATATCGACGGAGAACTTTAATTTTAAGAAGTTTATATTTCAAAGACCTAGCGATTGCTAGGTCTTTTTTTAGCAAATTATTTTTATATTTCTTAAATAGTATTAAAAAATTTATATTATAATTAAAATTATAAAAGTTATAAAACTAGTAGTATATTATAAAACTATAAAACGAATACACCTTGGTAATTAATAATTTTATAATAACTGAAATTATGGTAAATATATGAAAAAAATCTATTAAAAAGCTATACTAGTTTGTCAAAATATATTATAATATATAGTATGTAAGAATTTATAAAAGAGAGGTAAAGATATGTACGCTATAGAAATGCTAAACATAACTAAAAAGTTTGGCGACTTCTACGCAAATAAAGATATCACTATTCAGGTAAAGAACAATGAAATTCATGCTTTACTTGGTGAAAATGGTGCAGGGAAATCTACGTTGATGTCGGTTCTTTTTGGTATGTACCATCAAGAAGCCGGTGTTATTAAATTGAATGGTAAAGAAGTTGATATTAAAGATCCTAAGCATGCTAACCAACTTGGAATAGGGATGGTGCATCAGCACTTCAAACTTATTAAAAACTTCACAGTTGCTGAAAATATTATTTTAGGTATGGAAGAAGTTAAAGGTGGAAAAATTGATTTAGATAGTGCTGCAGTGAAAATTAAAGATTTATCTAAAAAATATGGTTTGGAAGTTGATCCTAAAGCATTAGTTGGAGATATTAGTGTTGGGATGCAACAAAGGGTTGAAATTTTAAAAATGTTATATAGAGATGCTAACATTTTAATTTTTGATGAACCTACTGCAGTTTTAACTCCTGCTGAGATTAAAGAATTCTTAGCTATTCTTAAAAATCTTCAAGCGGAAGGAAAAACTATTTTATTAATTACTCACAAACTTAATGAAATTATGGCTGTAGCTAACCGTTGTAGTATTATTCGTCGTGGTGAATACTACGGAACAGTTGAAATAGCAGAAACAACAAAAGAAAAACTAGCTAGTCTTATGATTGGTAAAGACTTAGAAATAATTAAATATGAGCGTTCAAGAGACGGTAAGAAAAATATTCTTGAAGTTTCAGGTGTTTATGCTGACACTGCTGAGAAGAAAGATATTCTACATGACTTCAACTTAAATGTACGTGAACGTGAAATCCTTGGTATTGCAGGAGTTGACGGGAATGGTCAACAACAATTTGTAGAAGTACTAAATGCTTTACTTAAAGAAACAAAAGGAAAAATTATTTTTGACGGAAAAGAGATTAATTCATTATCAACAGCAAAACGTAAAGAGCTTGGACTTGAAATTATTGCGGAAGATAGACATAAAGATGGTCTTGTATTAGATTTCAGTGTTGAAGAAAACTCAGTTTTAGAAAATTATTATACAGAAAAATTTGCTAAACGTGGATTCTTGAAAAAGAATATTATATCAAAATTTGCTAAAGAAATTTGTGAAAAATATGATGTTCGTAAAGCTGGAGATGAAAAAATTTCTGCACGTAGTATGAGTGGTGGTAACCAACAAAAACTTATTATTGGACGTGCTTTAGAATTAGATCCAAAATTACTAGTAACAACTCAACCTACGCGTGGTCTTGATGTTGGAGCTATTAATGGTATTCATAAAATGTTAATTAATTATCGTGATAAAGGTAATGGTGTATTATTAATTTCATTTGACTTAGATGAAATCTTAACGTTATCTGATAGAATCGCGGTTATTCACAATGGTAACATTATCGATGTAGTGGATAATGATGAAAATGTAACAAAAGAACAACTTGGTCTGCTTATGGCAGGGGTTAAGAAGTAGAGAGGAGAACGTATGTTAAAGAAAGTTTTAACTAATGCGGTGCTACCGATATTAGCTTCATTTATTATTGGAGCAATTCTTATTTCAGCGATAGGGGCAGCACCAGGAGATGTGTTTGGAGTAATCGGAGATATTTTTTCAGACTCAAACAGTATAGCTGAAATTTTTGTATCAACAATTCCGCTTATTTGTACTGGATTATCTGTTGCATTTGCATTTAGAACAGGTTTATTCAACATTGGGGCAGAAGGTCAATTCATTATGGGTGGTCTTTTCGCTGGACTTGTTGCGATTAAAATGGAAGGTATGAACTTCTATTTAGTGTTAATTACTAGTATTCTAGTTGGGATTGTAGTAGGTGGTCTTTGGGCAGCTATTGCAGGTTACTTAAAAGCTAGATTTAATATTAGTGAAGTAGTTGTAACAATCATGTTAAACTATACAGCTTTATATTTCGTACAATTTGCTGTACCTAAATATATTAAAGGGACTAACGACATTATTTCTAAACCTATCGTTTCAGCTGATGGGACAGGGTACCTACAAAATAGTTTAGTTGAAGGTATTTTCAACAACTATCGTTTAGGAACGGATTTATTCTTAGCTATTTTTAGTGTTATTATTTTCTATATCGTTATGGAAAAAACAGTATTCGGTTATGAATTACGTTCTGTAGGATTTAACCCGAATGCATCAAAATTCGTAGGTATGAAAGTTAATAGAAACACAGTGTTATCTATGGCTATTTCAGGGGCTTTCGCTGGTCTAGGTGGAGCACTTTATAACATGGGACCTGTAGGACAAGTAGTAGCAGGTTCAACATTCCAAGGATTTGGATACATGGGAATCGCGGTTGCATTAATCGGTGCTAACACAGCTGTTGGATCACTATTAGGTGCATTATTATTCGGATTCCTAGGAGTATTAACTCCACAATTGTCATTCATCGGTATTCCAAAAGATATCGCGAATATTTTAATTGGTTTAATCGTATTATTCGTTGCAGCTAAAGCTATCTTTGATAACAAGTTGCTTGATAAATTATTTAGTAGTAAGAAACAGAAAGGAGATAAATAGATGGATACAGTATTATCACTATTAGACTCAATGTTACAATATACTGCACCAATTCTTATAGCTGCCATCGGTGGTTTCTATTCAGAAAAAAGTGGGGTTGTTAACATTGCCCTTGATGGTTTCGTAATCTTTGGATCATTCATCGCTTCACTATTAGCATTATCAGTGTTCGATGGATCTCCAACATTATTCCAATTAGTAATTTGTTTAGTTGTTGCAACACTTGCAGGTGGTTTAATGTCATTAATCCACGCATATATCAGTATTAACTTAAAAGCTGACCAAGTTATCTCAGGTACTGCGATTAACTTAATTACACCAGCTATAGCATTATTCTTAGTTAACCACTTTAATGGCACATATGAATTATTATTAGCAAGTGGTTTCCCAAGATACACAGTATTTGGTAAATTTACTATTTATCCAACGGTATTTATAGCTGTAATTCTAGTAATTGTGACATACTATGTAATATATAAACGTCCATTCGGGTTACGTTTACGTTCTGTAGGGGAAAACCCACAAGCGAGTGATTCACTTGGATTAAACGTATTTAAATATCGTTACATTGGGGTATTTATTTCAGGATGTTTAGCAGGATTAGCTGGAGCTATCATCGCAACTACATTCTCACAAGGATTCAATGCAGCTATCACAGTATACGGATTCGGATACTTAGCATTAGCAGCATTAATCTTCGGTAAATATAACCCAATTACAATAACATTAGCTTCGTTATTCTTCGGAGGAACTAAAGTATTCGCTGAGAAAGTTTCTATCTTGGCACCAGACCTACCAATCCCGGTATCATTCTGGAACATGTTCCCATTCGTAGCTACAATAATTGCACTTATCGTATTTTCTAAGAAAACTGCTACTCCAGAAGCACTTGGTATTCCATACGATAAAGGTTTAAGATAATAAATTTAGTAGTCTTTGAAATTTCCATGTTTCAAAGACTACTTTTTAATTTAGTATAAAAAGAGACCTCAACCAAGATTTTGATTGAGGTGATTTTAGTTATTTGGCTTTGATTCTAGCCATTTCATCCTTATAGTACGATTCATTTTTTTCGTTAAAGAAACCGCTACTGGCACCAACTCCAACGTAAATATTTGAACCAAGTTTAGTCCATTCTTTAATGTTGTCAGCCTTGCTTGATAGTCCGTTAGGGAATACATGGACGGTTTGTCCACCTCCACCAAACATAGGATTATCTCCTGCACGACTGAAAGCATAAGTTATTGCAGGTTGAGAAGGTGTTCCAAGATCTTTAGTGTCTACAGTTTTACTAATCGACCATTTTCCAGACCATTTTTCTGGAACATCTACAATAAAGTATTCATTTTCATAATGAGTAGAAGTCATTTCTACAAATTTTTCACCAATATTTAATGAAGTATCTTCTTTTCTTTTTTCTAGTTCTTTTTCTTTTTCTTTTTTACCTAATTCAGTTATGCGTTCTTCATATTTCTTCACAATTTTTTCTATTTCAGTTTGTTTTTCTTGCGCTTCTTTTTCTGTTTCAAAAGTATAATCTTTTTCTTTTTCTATTATTTTTGTTAACTCATCTAATTTTGACTTACTGTCATTAATTTTGTTATTGTCAGATGTACTACTAATATCTGAAATAGTATATTTCTTTAGGGTATTATCATAGTCATTGTGGAAATAAGTTCGCATTGTATTTATACTATTTTTAAACTCATCTTGAACTTTTGAGTCTTTATTAGAACTTAAATTGTATTTTGATTGTTCATCAAGAGTGTCCTTTAATAACTCCAGGCGCTTATTTCTATCATTTTCATCATTAAATTTCTTCGTAAGTTCATGTAATGCAGTTAGTTTTTCAGCAGATACTGTTTCAACTTGTTTTTTTTGATAAAGAGTGTATCCGAAAAAACAAATAACTAACACAACTATTATGGAAATAATAGAAATTATAGTTTTGTTATTTTTTTTATTCATAAAATTCTCCTTTAGATTAATTACTTTAATAATTATAGTGTAATCGTAATATTTAGTCAATATGAAGGAGGGAGTTGAAGTCTTTAATTGTTATAATAATACGATTATTTAAGAAATAAGATGGATTCCTTCTGCATAATACAGAAGGAATCCATTCATTTAATCTAAATATATATTTTTAGTATTATTTATTTAATATATTATTTAACGTTAATAGTTGCTCGATCTGGTTTACCATCTATTGAGAAGAAACCAGAAGCAGCACCAGGTGCTAAGTAGACATTTGATCTTAGTTTTTTTAACATTGGTGAAGATTCACTTTTACTAGGAATTCCGTTAGGGAAAACATAGATTGCTTGAGCACCACCAAATGGAACATTACCTTCAGGATCATGTTTAAATGAATAAATTTTTGCCGGTTGAGATGGTGTTCCTAGATTGCTAGTATCAGTGACTTCAGTGAATGACCATATTCCAGCCCATTTATCTGGCACATCAACACTAAAGTAATCATTTTCATAATGAGTAGAAGCAGTTTGCTCGGTTTTTGCTTCACTTTTACTTGATGATTTCTGTTGTTTTTTATCATTTTCTTTTTTCTTTAATTCATTAATACGCTCATCATACTTTTTTACAAGTTTCTCTACTTCAGTTTGTTTTTCTTGAGCTTGTTGTTCTGATTCGAAAGTATAGTCTTTTTCAGTCTCAATTGTTTTAGTTAGTTCATTTAATTTTGACTTATTATCATTGATTTTTTTCTCATCGGATACTGTAGTGATATCTGAAAGAGTATATGTTTTTATAGTATTGTCATAATCGTTATGGAAATAAGTTCGCATTGTATTTATACTATTTTTAAACTCATCTTGAACTTTTGGTTCTTTATTAGAATTCAGGTTGTATTGTGACTGTTCATCAAGGGTTTCTTTCAGTATGTTAAGCCGTTCATTTCTATCGTTCTTGTCATTAAATTTTTTTGTAAGTTCGTGTAAAGCAGTTAGTTTTTCTGATGAAACAACTTCTGCTTGTTTCCTTTGATAAGAATTATATCCAATAAAACAAATAACAGCAGCAATGATTACTGAAATAATTGAAATTATAGTTTTATTATTTTTCTTCATAATATTCTCCTTTCATTTTCTACATAATTAATTATAGAATAATAGCATAGTCACGTCAATAAGAGGAGTGTAACTATGAAGATTAATTCTTAATATATTGCTTTATACGTTGCTATAGTACGTTGAAGGCTTCCATATTCGACAAGTGAACAAGTTCCGTCATTATTAAGTTTGAATAAAATGATGGCATTATATTGAGGATCTCTTGCAGTATAATTAAGCATTATTAAATTATTGTATTTATCAAATGTTCTATAAGAAACATCAATTCCATCAGTCGGAGCTTCTATTCCATCTGGTCGTTTACTCTTTGCTAATACATCATTTCTTATTGTATCTGCGTAATATTCATAGTTTTTACCAACTCTTTCAGCAAAAGAAAGACTTGATGAAGTGTTTTTATTTTCAGCAGATTGTTCGGATGTATCTTTAACCTCTGTTTGTTTAATATTTTTATTGCTTAATTCCGATTTTAAAGCATTGTGTTTAAATTTGTATTTATCTAATATTAAATTGATATCATCAGACTTAGCTTCTTTAATTTCTTTAAGAGCTTTTTCGTAATTAGTAACATCTTCTTTTAACCACTCGATAGCTTTATCAAAAGAGTTATCAGTAGTAAGCGAATCTACTTTTTCTAAAGATTTTTTAGCGGCATCAACGTCTTTATTATCCAGACTTGAATCAGCATTTTTTAATTCTTTAGCGATTTTTATTTCAGTTTTAATATTTTTGAAAGCTTCTTGTCCTTTATCATTGTCTAAAGTTTCTAATCCAGCAAGGCCTCCTTTGAAGTCATGGCTATCATTAATTAGAGCTAGGTATTTAGTATGTTCTTCCTTAATAGAACTATTGCTAGAACCAAAGAAATAATAAAGACCACTAGCAAGTAATAAAAGAACAATAATGCTAGACAGTATAGCTATAATTTTTTTATTCATATAGAGTAGTTCTCCTTTTTAAATTGATTGTTTAAGTAGCTATTATGATACTTCACTTAATTATATTCCTAATAAAAATCTTTGTAAACACTTTTTGTAGAAGATATAGATTATTTAATTTGAAGTTTTAGATATGAGATAACCCCACCAAAAATTTTGGTGGGGTCTCTTTGGAGACACTTTGGAGACAATCCAAAGCGTTTTAACTTATTTTTATCTGTATATAATTTCTAAAAGTCAGTTATAGCAAGGTCTCTTGACTTTTAAAATCTACTCCCATTCAATAGGGGAAGAATCTATCCTGAGTAGTTGGTATCATAGGAAGTATCGACTTTATTTTTTATATTGGCGGGGAAAATGGCAAGGTATAAATTTGTATTTATCTTGTATTTAGTTTTTAAAAGTAAACTATATTAAACTATATCAAGTTTCTTGGTAAATATACTACTTTTATTTTTATTCATTGAGCTTTTAGATACTAAAATATTTTATTTATAAATAAAATATTATTGAAGTATTATTCCCCTAAATATTTAATATATATTTGACATGGATTCCATTCGTCCCATAAGGTAGGAAAACATTCTAATTCTTTATATCCCATTGCGATATAGAATTCATTAGTAATATCATATTCTTTGTAGTGTCCCATTTTTACAGTTTTTACCTGTGAGTAAGAATATCCAAGATTTTTTGCCATATTTTCGAATTCTGTATTTAGTTTTGTTCCAATTCCCATTCTATGAAATTTTTTCTTTATACCCATTACAAAAATATCTGCAGTATCCTTACTTGTTGCGTTTAATACGATAAAACCTGCAACTTCATTATCTGCATAGCAAGCCAAAAACGGTTTATCTTGTGAATCTTCAATATACTCTTTTGTACTTTCAGGTAGACCAAACCATTCAGGAAGGTCGTAAAGAACCTCTTTTGATATTATTTCTTTTTCTTTCTTGTCTATTATTTTTTTAATTATTAAATCCATATTATTTTCCTCTCAAAATTATAATTCCATTTAATTATAACACAGATAATAAGTATCATACAAATAGTCACAAGAAATTGAAATGTTGCTATTTTGATAAAATTTGGTGTTGAATGTATTATTCTTGATTATCTATTTTTATATTTATATTTTAGTGTAGATAAGGTAAGAAATCAAAGATTTTAATAAAAAGACCTTATCAATAGTTTTTGATAAGGTCTTTTTGGAGACACTTTGGAGACAATCCATAGTGTTTTAACTAATTTTCAATCTATATATTTTAACATATGGGCAGTTAGAACTAATAATCTTTTCCTCGCTTTGTTCGTTAAGATTAAAGTTCTTGTTGCATACGCTGTACCTAAGAATTATGTCGTCGTTAAACTCCTAATAATTCAAATGTACACCGCATTACTCCCATTCAATAGGGGAAGAATCTATCCTGAGTGGTTGGTATCATAGGAAGTATCAACTTTATTTTTTATATTGGCAGGGGAAATGGCAGGGTATAAAAAGTATAAATATTTAGTAAAAAGTGTTGATATATTAGTATTTATAAATAGTTGATTATGATTGTTTAATTTGATATAATCAAAACTGGAGAGAGAAGTTAGGGAGTGTAAAACTTCCGATAAAGATGGTGGCTACTTCAATATGAAAGGGGATGGTGCTATGCTCGCATACACTAGAATCTGGATGAAAGGAGTAGCAAGTTGTCAGCTTACGAAATTGTACAGACGATTATTGGAATAAATCTATTGATTGTTTCAGTAGTTAGTGCATGTATTGTAGCATTA
>JAWHCX010000017.1:0-41383 GCA_032567735.1 Gemella haemolysans
GTTTACTTTTGCTTCACGTGTGAATTTAGCTTCTTGTGTTACTGTTTTTGGTGTTCCATCTTCATTTAATACTGGAGTTCCATCTGCGTATACGTATGTGATTGTACGTGTTACTGTTTTGTTTAGATCTTTTTCTTCTAATCCAGCTGGGTATTTAGGTCCTTCTGGGTTATTTGGATCTACTGGAGTTCCTGGTGTTTTCGGTTGATCTGGTGTTACTGGTACTACACGTTCTTTAAGTGTTACTGTAAACTCTTGATCAGTGTTAACATCTTTATCGAATACTCCGTCTGTTGGATATGTATTAGACACTACTTCATACCCTTTGTTTTGAGCTTCTTTAATTTTGTTAGCAACTTCTTCTGCTTTAGTAAGTTTTTCTCCATTTGTACCAGTTTCAGAAATAGGTTCATTTCCTTCTACTTGTTTAACATTTCCGTCTTTATCTTGGTAAATAAATGTTGTTATTGCTTTTTGAACTGGTGTATATGTAACTACTTCATTAATATTTTCTGAAGCGTTAGTTACTTTAACTGTCGGCACTGTAGCTTTATCAACTGTGTGTTTAGCTATTTCTGGTGATTTAACTTCAGCTAAGTCTTGTGCCGGTGTCCAGTCTCCGTATGTAACTTCTCCTGTAACTAAGTTTACTTTTGCTTCACGTGTGAATTTAGCTTCTTGTGTTACTACTTTTGGTTCTCCATTTTCCATAACCGGAGTCCCATCTGCGTATACGTATGTAATTGTACGTCTTACTGTTTTGTTTAGATTTTTTTCTTCTAATCCTGCTGGGTATTTAGGTCCGTCTGGGTTGTTTGGATCTACTGGAGTTCCTGGTGTTTTTGGTTGATCTGGTGTTACTGGTACTACACGTTCTTTAAGTGTTACTGTGTATTCTTGGTCAACATCTTTATCTTTATCAAATACTCCATCTGTTGGGTATGTATTAGACACTAATTCATATCCTTTGTTTTGAGCTTCTTTGATTTTGTTAGCAATTTCTTCTGCTTTTGTAAGTTTGTCTCCACCTTTACCTGTTTCAGTTATAGGTGTGTTTCCTTCTACTTGTTTAACATTTCCGTCTTTATCTTGATAAACAAATGTTGTCTTAGCTTTTTGGATTGGAGAATAAGTTACTACGTATTCGTAATCAGCATCTGTTGCTGTTGTTGGTTGCGCAGCTACTTTTTCTACACTTGCAATGTATCCTTCTTTTTGAGGTACTGTTACCTCTGGAAGAGTAGTATCTCCATTACCAACCCAGTTAATGTAAATCGGTTTCCTATTAGCATCTACTTGAGCTTCATTTTTGTCATTTACTTGGATAGTTCCTGTATAACTTACAGTTTGAGTTGTTGGTTCAAATACTTGTTGTCCCGCAAGATTTTTAGCATCCTCTGCGTATACATATTTAATTGTACGGTTTACTTCTTCTACTTTTGTTTTCTTAACATAGTAGTAAACAACGTTATTTACAAAAGCATTAGGGTTTACTCCATTCGCTTGAAGTTCTTCTGAACTATAAATAGCGCTAGCACGTTTTGGAGCGATATTAACAGTTCCTGATGTTCCTTTAGCTGGAACATCAACACGAATATACTCAACACCTTTGATAGTTTTAGTTAAATCGGGAACTTGGTTTGAAACATCATATTTTTTACCTAAAATATTCTTAGTTTCATAACTACCATCTTCATTAGGTTTAGCATAACCATCATAACTTGTAGGTTCATATGCGAATTCTTCACCTGTTTCAATGTTCACTAAGGTTATAGTAACAGCACCTGTTTCAAACTGACTATTCCCTCCTGCCCCAACTTCAACTTTCCAACCGTTCGCAACTTTAGAAGTTACATTTTCTTCTCCTCCATTAAGAGGTGTTCCACCTGATACAGTAAGAGTTGCAGCAGTTTTATCTATGTCCCCTACTACACTTCCATCTTTTAGACGACCTGCTTCATCGTATATAAACTTAGAATACTCGTCTGAGAATGTACGGTTTGTTATAACTTTTTCAACTCCAAGTTTATCTAAACCTATTGAAACTATTGAATCTTCTTGAATCGCACCGTCAATTACTTCTATTTCTAATTCTGTCGGTGATTTCACCGTCGCTTTTAATGTAAAGTTTGTATCACGACCGTCATTAAGAATCCAAACGTTGTTTGCATTTGCTTGAACGTTATTCCAACGACCTGCAGGGCGGTATGTTATACTATCATCTTTATTAGTATTTGTGGCAGTATTTTTTGAACCATCAATTGTTTTAAAATATGTGAAATCATCATTTGGTAATGTAATCGTAAATTTAGAACCTTTTCCGTAACGTACATCACTATCAGTATTAATAACTACTGCATCACTCTTTCTAACACGTTCACTTCCTTTATACCCTAAAATGTTATCTCCCATAATAGTAGCAGAAGTATTTTGTTTTTGTGCCGCTGACTTAGATGCTTTGTGCGTATACTTATGTTCTAGAATCGGTTGTCCATTTACACTAATCGCAGCTGTGTATTCTGTATCTTTAGAAATATTAGGTGCATAGTAATCAATGGCTGTTAAGTTTTCTGCATAAAAAGTTGTTACAGCGTAGTTTTTCGCCTTGTCATTCCATCTAATTGTGTAAGTAGTAGTCCCTACTTCATTCGGAATAGCTGGTTGTTCAGCAAGACGCTCTTCATAAGTCTTACCATCTTTCTTACGTTGAGACCAGAATGGACTTTCTCCTCCTCTACTTCCTGCAGAGTTAGTAGTTGCTTTAGATACAACTTCTCCAATTACAGTTCCATCTGCTGCTGTTATTTTTGTACCAGGTTTAAAGCTATCTCCAAATCCCGTTAAGTTTTTCATTTCAATTGTAGTAGTATCACCATTTTGAGCTTGAGATGTATCGAATACTACATCAATCCCCCATTTTTTAGGTGCGGTATTATCAGCGTTCATAGTCACATAGGCATTATTTACCGTTACTATTGCATTACCGTTTCTGATAACACCTTTACCCGTGATAGTTTTGTCACCACTTGTTGCATCAGCTAGAATAGCTTCTACTCTTCCACGGTGTCCAGCACGTTGCATTGTTACATATACTGCTTCGATTGCTTTTTCTAATTCTTTACGTTGTTGATCAGCATCTTCTTTTGTTGAAGAATCTGAGTTGAAGATATCTAATGCTTTTGCGATTTCTTTTTCAGATGTCGCTACCGCTGCTTTAATTTCTGCTTTTTTAGCTTCTTCTTTAACTTCTTTTGTTGCGAATGTTGTTGCAGCTTGGTTTACTGCTTTTGCTTCTGAAACTGCTTTTTCTAATTCTTCTTTAGCTACTGTTGTTTCAGATTTTTCTTCTTTTTTATCTGTAGCTTTTTCTGCAGTTTTTTCAACTTTGTTTAAGTTGTTGATTGCTGCTTCTAATGCTGCTACTTGTGCATCTACTTCAGCTTGTGTAGCTAATGCTGACGCCGCTAAATCTTTAGCTTTGTTTAATTCTACTGCTACACTTACAGTTTTAACTTGTTTGTCTTCTGATAATTCTTGTCCTGCCAATGACACGAATAAGTTATCTAATTGACTAATTTTTGCTTGAAGAGTAGCTTTGTTCACCTCTTTTTTAGCTTCAGCTTTTGGCGCTACTTCTACTTCTTTTACTTCTGTAGCTTTTTCTGCTACAGCTGGTTTTGTTTCAGCTTTTTCCTCTGTTGGTTTTTCTGCCACTACTTTATCAGTAGTCGCTACTGTTGCTTCTTGTTTGTTAGTGTCTGCCGCTTGCGCTACTCCCCCTAAAAACATAAAAGCAGAAGCAATTAGAACTGATGCCGTTCCAGCATTAAATTTCTTAATACCGTAATGGTTAACTTTTTCGAATTGCTTCTTATCATTCATTTTTGTATTGTTTTTACTAAACATTACCTTCTCCTTTTTCTTATTTTATAAATAAAACGCATAAAAAATTAAAACAGCTATAGCATATTATTTAAACACCCTTGACTTAAATGTACCTAAAATTCTAACTATATTTTTTAAATTTTTTACGCTTAATTATATCATTTTTGAAAAACAAAATCAATATAAACTTTTTTGAAAACAAAAAGAAACCTAATATGAATGCTATTTCAAACGTTATTTATAAAAATAATATAAATCATATATTTTAAAGTTTTGTAAATTGAAAAAAAAAAAAAAAATACATACATTTTCTTATATTTTAGATATTTTCAAAACTAAATATTCCACCATTTAAAAAATATATTTAATGTTTTAAATTTTTCTTTTTCATAAAACAAGTAATCTTACTACAGCCTTTATATGAATTTTCGTAATTAAAATAAACACTACTTTTACAATATATAAAGTAGTGTTTATTTTAAAAATATTTAATGTATTAATTTACTATCTTTTTCCCAAAGCTTAATGATGCGATTAATAGTAATGCACCTAATACTGCTCCGATTACTAAAGCTAATAAGTACATAAGTGGATTACTTACTGCTCTTGCAAGAATAGCGAAGATTCCTCCGTGTGGAGCTTTCGATACAATTCCGAAAGTCATACTTAGAGCTCCTGCGATACCACTTGAGATGAATAACGGTGGAATAACACGTGCTGGGTTACTTGCTGCAAATGGAATAGCTCCTTCTGTAATGAATGATAATCCCATTACGTAGTTTACTAATGCTCCACTACGCTGAGCTTTCGGCCAGATGTTTTTGTTGATTGTTGCTGAGATTGCGATTGCTAATGGAGGTACCATACCACCGATCATAACCGCAGCCATTACATCACTTCCTGCTGAACCTGCAGATGTTAACAACGCTGTACCTGTTACGTAAGCAGCTTTGTTAATTGGTCCACCCATGTCGATAGCCATCATCGCAGCTACTACGAATCCAAGAATGAATTTACCGCTTCCGTTAAGACTTTCGATAAAGTGTTTTAATCCTTCCATAACACTTGCCATCGGCGCATTGATTAGGAAAATCATTAGTAACCCCATGATTAGTGACCCTAAGATAGGGAATAGGAAGATTGGTTTAATACCGTCTAATGAACGAGGCATCCAACTGAACGCAATTTTTAATACGTGGATAATTCCACCAGCTAAGAACCCGGCTACTAATGCCCCTAAGAATCCTGAAGGAGTGTACGCTAATAAATCACTTTTCAGACTTAAAATTCCTGGGTCTGCTAAAATACCACCGATCATACCAACGATGAATCCAGGACGGTCAGCGATAGAACGACCGATGAATCCAGCTAGGATTGGTAACATCATACTAAATGAAATTTTACCGAAGTAGAATAATACTTCTGCTACTTTGTTGTAAGATGGGTCTTTCGGATCAAATGAGTTAATACCCCAGATAAATGATAATGCGATAAGAATACCACCAGCCACTACGAATGGTAGCATGTTACTTACACCTTCCATTAGGTGTTTATAAGCACGACGTCCGATACTTTCATTTGCTGAAGAATCTTCTGAATCTTCTGCTGCTCCGTCATGTTTGTAGATAGGAGCTTTTCCATCTAAGATCGTTTGGATAAGTTCTTCTGGTTTGTTAATTCCATCAGCTACTTTTGTCATAATTGTTGGGCGTCCATCAAAACGTGCAACTTCTACTTTTTTATCAGCTGCAACGATAATTCCCGCTGCTTTTTCGATATCTTCTTTTGTAAGTTTATTTTCTACACCGATTTGACCATTTGTTTCTACTTTAACATCTAGTCCCATCGCTTTAGCTGTTTCTTTGATTTTTTCCGCAGCCATGAATGTGTGAGCAATACCTGTTGGACAAGCTGTTACCGCGATAATGTATGGTTTTTCTCCACTTGGAGCTACTTGTTTTTCTTCTTTTTTTGGAGCTTCTGTTTTAGCTACGAAGTCCGCAAATACTTTTTCTACATCTGCTTTCGTTGTAGCTTTATCTAATCCTGCTTTTACATCTGCATCCATAAGAGCTTGTGATAATGAAGCTAGAGCTTTAAGGTGCTCGTCTGCTCCACCATCTGGTGCACAGATCATAAAGATGTGTTTTGCAGGCTGTCCGTCAAAACTTTCCCACTCAACACCTTCGTTACTTTTCGCATAAACGATCATCGCTTTGTCAAAATCTGCACTTTTAGCATGCGGGATAGCTACATTTTCTCCTACCCCTGTAGTTGATTGAGCTTCACGAGCTAGTAACGCGTTTAAAAAGTTATCTTTACTAGCGATAATATTTTTTTCCACTAACATGCTTGTTAGTTTATCCAGAGCTTCTTTTTTATCAGCAGCACTGAATCCGAATTGAACTAAGTCATAATTTATAACATCTGTTAATTTCATTTCTTTCTCCTTTGTTAATTTCATATTTCCGAGGAAATATTTTATTTTTCTTCAAATAATTTGTTTAGTCTTATTTTAATTTTTTAACTTCAATCTGAGGTAGTAATTCTTCTATTAATTGTTTACTTCCTACTCCTACTGAGAATGATGTTGCACCACCTGCAGCTGATGCATAACGTAAAGCCTCTTGGTAATCTTTTGTTTCGTTGTATTTCGCAACAAACATCGCAAGCATACTGTCTCCTGCCGCAACAGTAGACACTATCTTACCTTTAGCTACGTTAACTTCGAATACTTCCTTATTTTCTGTTAGTAGTAATGCTCCGTCTGCTCCACGTGAAACAAGGACGTTTTTCGCACCGCGTTCTTGTAGTTTTTCAGCGTATTGTAAGATTTCTTCTATACTATTTAAAGTTACACCGAACATTTCTCCAAGTTCAAATTCATTTGGTTTAACTACAAATGGTTTGTACTGAAGCGTGTCTAATACTAATTCTTTATTACTATCTACTACTAATGTAGCTTTTGATTCAGATACTTTCTTCGCAATAGCTTTGAAGTCTTCTACACCCATTCCCGCGATAACATTACCTGATAGGAATACTACATCTTCCTCAGTCAGTACTTCTAATTTCGTGAAGAAGTCGCTCACATTATCGAGATTTACACTACTACTCTGACCGTTAATTTCAGTCTCAGTTTCTGTAGTTAATTTCATGTTAATTCTCGTAGCTCCACTTGTTTCTACAAAATCATGTTTTACACCTAAGTTGTCTAGTTCTGATTTTATAAAATACCCTGTGAATCCCGCAACAAATCCCCATGCTTTACTATCAACACCAACATTGTTCAGTAATATTGAGATGTTAATTCCTTTTCCACCTACTACGTATTTCGCTTCTTGAGTTCTATTTAGTTTCCCAAGCGCGAAATTCTCCGCCGTCGTCAGCATATCAACAGCTGGGTTTAAAGTAATTGTATAATACACTATTAGTCCTCCTTTATACTTTTTACTTCTATTATATTTTTATACCTCTTGTACTCTTTTGGAACTTCATATGATACGATAGTTACATCATCTAACTCAGCAAATTTTTGAAATTTTCTATGTCCGAATTTCGACTTATCAGCAAGAATATATCTTCTCTTACTGTTTTTTATTGCCGTAGCTTTTATAAAAGCTTCATTTTCTTCAGCAGTCGTAACACCAAAAGTTTCATCTATTCCATTACAACCAACAAAACATATATCAAAACTGTATTTTTTCAATTGTTCAATAGCAACCGAACCTATGACAGCTTGCGTAGAATGTTTTATCGTTCCACCTAGTATAATAGTATGGATTTTGTTATTAATAAGTTTCGGTAGGTGATACGTTGAATTCGTAACGACCGTTATCCTTCTATCTCTAAGATAATCGATCATTTCATATGTTGATGTCCCAGCATCAAGATAAATCGTCTGACCAGATTCTAAGATGTTTCCACAAATATACTTTGCTACTTCTCTTTTTTCCTGTAGAAATTCTGCACGCTTTACTTGTACACTTTCTTCGCTACCACGAGCTGCAGAACGTTTCATCGCACCACCATGAGTTCTATATAATAAATTCTGTTCTTCTAAATTTGTGAGATCTCGTCTAATAGTTGCTTCTGATACACCACAGTGCTCCATAAGCTCTCTTATATTCGAAGATCCATTTTTATCTAACAAATCTAAAATTATATTCCATCGTTCATTTACCAATTTCTTCTCTCCTAACTCACAAGATTATTATATACAATATAATATAGCTATTCAATCAATTTCAAGCAAAAACACTCATAAATAATCAAAATAATCGATTGAAATGACTGTTTTTATTTTTGTATTTGATTGTTTTTCTAAATGATGAGCGGTTTTGATTTTCAAAGTTATTTTCAAAATATTTTCATAATCGACATAGATAAAAGGTTTCTATTATCTCCGTTCTATTTTCCAAATAAATTAACGATGAGCGTTTTAATATTATTCTATTCGATTAACAAATAGTTCTCAAAATTCTATATGTTAGAATTTTGCTACTCGTAAGCATAATACTTTAGAGTAGCAAAATTAGCAAATAAAGAAATAACTATAGTTAAACTTTTGGGTCTAGCTATATAATTAAAATCACCTCAAACACAAAAAGAGATTCAAACATTTCTGCTTGAACCTCTTAATTTTGATCTATTAGATCAAATTCTTATCTTCTTTTTTTGAATATAGCTTCTTCTTCAGTTTTATTTAACTTTTGAAGTCTTCTGCTTCTAGCTCCACCTGCAACTTCAACTTTTACTTCTTGAGTTGCTTCTACTTCTGACGCTACTTCCTCTACTGTTAGAGCAGTTTCAACTTGTACTTCTTCTACTGTTGGAGTAACCTCAACTTGTGGTGCTACTTCTACATTTTGTTGCTCAACTACAGCCTCTTCTTGTTTTACTTCTGGAGCTTGTTGAGCTTGTCCTCCATGTGGCGCATTTGGATTGAATCCTTGTGGTTGTCCTCCGTGTTGCGCATTTGGATTGAATCCTTGTGGTTGTCCTCCGTGTTGCGCGTTTGGATTAAACCCTTGTGGTTGTCCTCCGTGTTGCGCATTTGGATTGAATCCTTGTGGTTGTCCTCCGTGTTGCGCATTTGGATTGAATCCTTGTGGTTGTCCTCCGTGTGGCACATTTGGATTAAACCCTTGTGGTTGTCCTCCGTGTTGCGCATTTGGATTGAATCCTTGTGGTTGTCCTCCGTGTTGCGCATTTGGATTAAATCCTTGTGACGCTTGCCCTTGGAACCCTTGTTGTGGGCGTCCTTGTGGCGCATTTGGATTGAATCCTTGTGGCGCTTGCCCTTGGAACCCTTGATTCATACCACTGTTAAATTGCGGTTGATTCGGAATCGGATTACCGAATTGATCATATTGAACTGGTTGTCCAAATGGATTTGCAAATTGGCTATAGTATTGTTGAGCTTGTGGTGTTTGCCTTAAGAAGAATCTTGCAAACTCACTGTTTGAGTTAGTTTCTACCGCATTTGATGGTAGTGACATTAACACAAAGAAGAATACAATAACATAGACTGGAGTTAATAAATATACTGAGAAATAACTTAGAATATAATATAAAGCTATTAAAATAACAATTCCCCATGTCGCAAAACCTACATCACGTAGCCTTCTTGTGAAACTTGCAGTTAAAGGTAAAATTAAAATAAGTCCAGCTATAAAAATAAATATTCCGAATGCTAATCCTGTTTGAAGAGTAGATACTCCATCACTTAACGCTCCTCCGCCTAATAGGTAGTCTGTGCTACTGCTTGATTTTCTACCAATGCTAGTAAGTGAAGAAAACATACCTTGGAATACTATAACTGTTAGTAAGATAAGTCCCCCTAAAATACTCCCTACAGGAAACCAGTGTCCAGATACAGATGTATAGCCTGTAAAGTCCACGAACCCTTTAAAGAAGTCTTTAAAAGAAGAACCATAAGTAACATGTTTACGTCTTTGGTCTATCATAAAACCCTCCTATTGTAATAAAGATAAATTATATAACTATAATATAATAAAGAGTAACTATAGTCAATTGAAATATGGTTATTCTCTGTAATTTTACAACCTTTAGTAATTCAAATAAATGTTAATTCTACACTATATTTTACATTACGCTTCCTTTTCAGCTACAATGCCTTTCAACAAAATAAACCTTAGATTTTTTATTACCTAAGGCTTATTTTATATTCTATATTTCTGTTTTTTTCAAAACTTCTCTTGCTTCTTCTACAGTTTCTTCTATAATGTTTTTAACTGGTCGAAGTTCACTCACTAAACCTGCGATTTGCCCTGCCATGACAGAACCATTTTCTACATCACCATCATAAACCGCTCTTCTTAGCGAACCTAGAGTTAATTCTTCCAACTCCATAAGCGTTGAAGATTTTCCTTCTAATTCATGATACCTTTTCGTAAGTTCGTTTTTAATACCACGAACAGGAGCTCCGAATTTTTCTCCTGTTAGTGTAGTCGATGTATCAACCGCTTCTAAGATCATGTTTTTATACTCTGTAGAGATCGGACATTCTTCAGAAGCTAAGAATACTGTTCCCATCTGAACTCCACTTGCTCCTAGACAATATGCAGCAGCCATACCTCGACCATCCGCGATTCCTCCAGCTGCTATAACGGGTATTTTCACCGCAGCAGTTACCTGTGGTAACAACGCCATTGTAGTACTAGTTCCTACGTGTCCTCCTGCTTCCATCCCTTCTACAACAACCGCATCACAACCTAATTCTTCCATTTTCACTGCAGCTTTTACAGAAGGAATTACTGGAATTACTTTTATCCCTGCCTCTTTTAAGCGTGGCATGTATTTTCTCGGAGTACCTGCACCTGTTGTAACGATTTTTACACCTTCTTCTATTACAACATCTATTATTTCATCAATATTGTGCATCATAAGCATAAGGTTAACACCGAAAGGTTTATCTGTAAGTTTTTTACATTGTTGAATTTCTTTACGAAGTTCTTCTGGACTTACTCCTCCTGAAGCTAAAATACCTAACGCCCCCGCATTCGATACCGCTGAAACAAGTTCATATCTAGCTATTTGAGCCATAGCGCCTTGAAACACCGGATACTTTATCCCTAATAATTTTGTAATTGTCATAATTGTTCTCCTCTTTGATATTATTTTTTTATTATCACTTAAACCTTCTTTAGTCTACTACTAAAAGATAAATCTAGCTACAAAGTAACAAACTACCATTAAAATAATAGACGATAAGAAACATGCCGTAAATACTCTCACACCACGTTCTTTAATAACTTTGAAGTTAACACTCATTCCTAAAGCAGCCATCGCCATACCTAAGAATACATACGCTGCATCTACGAAAAATGGAGCTAATGGTTTTAAGAAAGTAACATAACTTCCTAAAATACTCATAAAGATAAAACCTAGAATAAAGTACGGCATCGGAACTTTTCCTTTTGTTTCATCTTGAGTTTTTTTGTTAACTACAATCAATACACCCGCTACTACTATAAGCATAAGAACACGTGATAATTTAGTAAGAATCGCAGCATCAAGCGCCACTTGTCCACCTGCTCCTCCTGCCGCAACTGCATGAGCTATTTCATGAAGACTTCCTCCTGTAAATACTCCGTAGTTGTATGCATCAAGCCCCAGGTATGGTTGTAAAGTTACTTCTATTAAAGTAAATACTGTACCTAGTATCGCAACAACCGCAACCGCAAGTACGCTATTATCTGTTTTCGCTCGAAGTTGACCACTTACTCCCATAACTGCTGCAGCACCACAAATACCGCAACCACATGAAGAAAGTAACGCAAGCTCATGATCCACTTTAAAAGCCCGACACATAAAGTAAGTTAAAGTTACCATGAATAACACGATAAAGAACGCTACAATCAACGTCTTTTTACCTTCTGATAGAAGTCTATCCAACGCTAACTTAAACCCTAATAAAATTATTCCAAGTCGTAAGAATTTATTACTTATAAATGGAATATCCGCCTTAACCTGCTCTTTTAATCCTTTTGACGCTTGCAATGCCATACCGATAACAAGCGCAATCACCAAATGTCCAAATAATTTTAGCGCAGGCACTTGAGCAAGATATTTCGCTACTAACGAAATAACCAACATTATACCTAAGGTATAATAAAAATTAACACTCTTGAATCTTTCCATAAGAGATTTCCCTTTTTATAATATTTGTTTAAATAAGAACTATTTATAATTTAATTATACTATATACATTACCTCTATTCAATACTTCACAGGATAAAATAAATATATAATAGATTCTAAAAAAAGACGTAACTACAAAAGTTACGCCTTCTTAATTCAATCTGTTATTTTTATTTACTACCCTAGCAATACGAATAAGTAGTGAGCTATAACTCCCGCTGCAAGACCACCTATTGTATGTGATACGATTGCTTTTGAAGATAATTTACGTACTCCAAGAGCATCCATCATACCGATGTGAGTACTTAAGTATCCACTCCAACACATACCCATCGCCGTGAATACCGCAATGTCATTCGCTCCAATTAGTCCACTCTTCAAGAATTCTGGTACTAATGAGATTGCTCCTCCTACTGCTCCTAAGGCTGTAATCGGGAAGGCAATTGCTTCTGCAGAATGGAATCCAAATAGTGGTTCTAGGATGAATGTTAGTTTTTCTCCTAACCAAGGTAAGAATCCAACACCTTCATATGCCGCACCTGTATATCCTCCGGCTGGCATTTTGAATGTTAACATCATTACGAAAGTACATACTATAAGTACACCAGGAATGATTGCTAGACCCATTTCAACCCCTGTTTTACCACCTTCTAAAACAGTATCTAGAACTCGTTGGAACATATTCCCATCACGTACTATTCTTACTTTATCTGGTCTATCATCACCTTCAGCTAATTCGATCGCTGGTTCTTCCGCTTCATCTCCGTAGTATTTTCTAGTCTCTATTAACATTAAACGAACACTTATAATACTACCTAAGATTGCTCCAACATTACCGATGATTGCCGCTTTAATAAATCCTTCTCCTTGCCCCATCATAAACATCGTTACGATAAGTCCCATACCAAAAGCTGTTCCTAAGTTACATAGGGCTGGCACTTGGTATTTTTTAAAGAAAGAGGTAAATCTTTTATCTTTCGCAAATGGAATAATAGCTGGGTTATCTGATAGATATGTAGCTACCGCACCTGTAACACTTGCCCCAGGCATTCCCCAAAGTGGTTTCATAAGAGGTGCAAATATTTTATTGATTAATGCTATCGCACCAAATTCTGATAACAGCGCACTAATAGCACCTGCGATAACCGCCATTGCCATAATGAAAAATACTGTGTTAAGCAGTAAATCATGGGCTGTTGCCATCATCGTTTTAAACATAAGCGGTGTTCCCATTTTTCTAGCCATTAAACCAAATATTAGGAAGAATATAGCTAAGAAAACAAATGTCTCTAAGCTTATTGCTTTTTTCACCACTACATTTTTCTTACTTTTCTTTTTCTTGGTTGTATCTCCGTCCATAAAAATCGTCCTTTCTGATTTTGTTTTTAAATATTTATCCTTAAGTTTACATATTTTATACTGTACTAATACAACTTATATTAATATTATATCATAGATTCTTTGCCCTTGCAACTATTTCAACAATTCCGAAACTAACTAAACTAAATTACTATTATAAAAATTTCAGAATAAAATAAGCACATTCCAATTTAACCTTTTTACGACAACATTCACAGAACATGCCTCCCCTAAATAATTTCTTAAAAAATAAAATTAATTATATTTATATTTTATCATTTATAATTCTATAGTACTAGTACAGTCATGTTTTGGTGTTATATTTGTATTATTATCATAAAAAATCTAGTGTTTTTATACTAAAATTGTTATAAAAATATAAAATTAATGCACTTTACATACTATTTTCCGAGCTTGATTAATTGCTTTAAACTTGGTTTTTTGATAGAATTAAGAGGTAACTAAAAAATATATAGGAGAAAATAATTTCATGCGATTGAAAAATGAAAATAATAATAAAATTTTAAAGTTTTCAATTAGAAAATTATCTCTTGGTGCAGCACCGGTCGTTATCGGGGCTTTATTTTTTGGAAGTCATGCACCAAGTGAAGCACTTGCCAACGAAAACAACACAAGTGTTAAATATACTTATCTAGCTGAAAATGAATTGACCGAAGCAGAAAAAAGTTTAATTAAAAGAAGTATACCAAACAATGTAAAAAACAACGAAACATACTACATGATTTATAAAAAAGAAGCTCAATCTTCTACTAAACCTACGACAGAATTAAAATCATTACCAAATACTGGACAAAGTTCTCTTCCAGTAGCTGGCTTTGGAATCGGTACTGCAGTATTAGTAGTTCTTTTAATGTCTAAAAAACACAGAAACAAGGTTCTTAGTGTCGTATTAATAGGCGCTATGGGACAAAGTATCGTTATGCCTTATCAATCATTTGCTTTCGAGAATAAAGAATTAGTACGCTACAACACACAAACAACAGTTACTGATTCTACAGAACTTGCAAATGGTGTAATTAATATCGATGGCTATCGCTATGTTGGTTACTTCACACTTAGTGATTTAGGCACTTTACCTCAAGCTGAACAAAAAGTTCTTCCAAAACCAACACAACCAACAGTTGAACCAACACAACCAACAGTTGAACCAACACAACCTACTCCTGCTCCTGCAGTAGATCATAAAATAACTCCTGATGAAGGAACTAAAGCACCAGTTGAAAATAAACCTGAACTTAAATCCACTACTGAAGTTGTACCTTTCGAAACAATCGAGCAACCTGATGCTACTTTACCTAAAGGACAAACTAAAGTTGTTCAAGAAGGAGTTAATGGTGAACAAATCGTATTTAGCGAAGTAACTACTGCTGACGGTAAACAATCTAGCAAAGTTATCAAAACTTCAATTACAAAACAACCTGTTAATAGAGTAATTGCTGTGGGGGCAAAAGAAGAACTTGCTACAAGACCAACTCAACCTGAGACTCCTAAAGCAGTTGACGTTAAACCTACACAACCTGAAGCTCCAAAACCAGTTGACGTTAAACAAAATGAACCTGAGACTCCAAAACCTGAGGAAACTAAACCTACTCCTCAACCTGAAAAAACTGAAGAAACTAAACCAGAAGAAAAAGTAGATAAAACTGCACTAAAAGCTCAAATCGATAGAGCTCTTGCTCTTGTTCCTGCTGATTACTCTGCAGCAAGCTACAACGCTCTTAAACCAATTTTAGAAGCTGCGCAAAATGTCTATGCTTCTGATAGTGTTAAACAACCTGAAGTAGATAACGAGACAGCTAAACTTAAAGCAGCTATTGATGCTCTTAACGTAGATAAAACAGACTTAAACAATACTATCGCAGATGCAAAATCAAAAACTAAAGATCACTACAGTGATACAACTTGGGCTAATCTTCAATCTGTATTAGCTGAAGCTGAAAAAGTTACAAACAATCCAGCAGCAAAACAAAGCGAAGTTGATCATATTAACAAGAAGCTTAAAGCTGCTATTGCTGGATTAAACACAGATAAGACTGAACTTGAAAAACAACTAGCAGATGCTAGCTCTAAAACTGCTTCAGATTTCAGTCCTGAAACTTGGTCAGCATTAGAAAAAGCGAAAAAAGCTGCTCAAGAAGTAGAAGATAACACAACTGCTACACAAACTCAAATCGATGAAGCAGCTAAAAAACTAAAAGAAGCTATAGCTGCTCTAAATGTTGATAAAACAAAATTACAAGAACAAATAAAAAATGCAGCTACTAAACAAGAAGCCGACTATAGCCCTAAAACTTGGAACGAATTCAAAAATGCTGAAATTAAAGCGAAAGAAATCAACAACCAAACTACTCCACTTCCTAAACAAAGTGAAATAGATGCGACTACCAAAGCTCTTCAAGATGCTATTAAAGCTCTTGCTGTTGATAAAACTGCATTACAAAGTGCTATTAACAAAGCTAACAACAAACGTAAAGAAGAATACACTACTCAAACATGGAAAGCTTTAGAAGAAGCTCTTGCAGCAGCAAACCCTGTAAATACAGATGATGCTACTACTCAAAGCAAAGTAAATGCAGCTACTGAAAAATTAGAACAAGCTATTAAAAACTTAGTTCCATTAACTGAGAAACCAATACTAAAATTTGTAAATACTGACAAAAAAGTATTAGATAAAGAAGTAGTTGCTAAGTATTCTCTAGAAAATCCAACTAAGACAAAAATTAAATCAATCACAGCTACTCTGAAAAAAGATGGAGAAATTGTTAAGACAATTGATTTATCAGAAAACAACTTAGATGCATTATTAGATAATCTAAAATACTTCCAAGAATATACTCTATCTACTACTATGGTTTATAATAGAGGTAACGGTGAAGAAACTGAAACTTTAGAAGATCAACCAATTCAATTAGATCTTAAAAAAGTTGAAATTAAAAACATCAAAGAAACAAGCTTAATAAGCGTTGATGATGCTGGTAACGAAACTGACATCAGCTTACTTTCAGAAAATCCAGGAAATGTAGCTCCACTCTACCTACGAGTTACAACTCACGATAACAAAGTGACAAGACTTTCTGTTGATAAAATTGAAGAAGTAGTTAAAGATGGAAAAACTTTATACAAAGTTACTGCAACTGCACCTGATTTAGTTCAACACACAAATGCTTCTAAATTAGCAAACGAATATGTTCATTACTTCGAAAAACAAAAAGCACACGAAAATGATGTATATTATAGCTTTGACGATCTAGTAAAAGCTATGAAAGCTAATCCAAGTGGTACATTCAAGCTTGGTGCAGATCTTAATGCAGCAAATGTACCTACACCAAGTAAACAATATGTCCCTGGTAAATTCAGCGGAACTTTAACGAGTGTTGATGGTAAACAATATACAATCCACAATATGGCTCGTCAATTATTTGATAACATTGAAGGTGGAACAGTTAAGAACATTAATTTAGGTAACGTTAATATTAATATGCCTTGGATTGAAAATATTTCTGCACTATCAAGAGTAATTAAAAATGCCATAGTTGAAAATGTTAAGGTAACTGGTAGTATCCTTGGTAAAGATGGTATTGCTGGTATCGTAAATAAAGGAGATACTGGTGGACTTCTTAAAAATGTTGCTTTCATCGGTAAACTAACAGGTGTCGGTAACAAAGGTTGGGATCTTGGTGGTATCGCCGGAGAACTTTGGCGTGGTAATATTAAACATGCATACGTAGATGCTGATATTGTTGCAGATAGAGCACGTGTCGGTGGACTTGTCGCTAGAACCGATAACGGTTCTGATCCTAATGGTATTGATAAATACGCTTCTGTTCGTAACGCTGTTACTAAAGGAACTATTGATGTGAAGAACCCTGTTGATGTAGGTGGTTTCATTAGTAAAAACTGGACATGGGGGCGTGTTGCTGACACAGTTTCAATGATGAAAGTCAAAAACGGTGAAGAATTCTACGGTTCTAGAGATTTAGAAGCAGAAGGTGGATATTACACAAAAAACTGGATTGAAAGAAACTACGTTGTTAAAGATGTGAGTGAAGGTTCTCACTCATTTAACGGTTCTCGTAGTAATCGAATCCAAGAAATCAGCCTAGAAGATGCAAATAAAAAAATAGAATCATTCGGAATTACAGCTGATAAGTTTGAAATTAAACCTCTTGTTGAAGATGCACTTAATAACGTAAAACCAAAAGCAGATACTTATAAAGATACTCAAGATTATGACGCATCTCGTGAACTTGCTTACCGTAACATCGAAAAACTTCAACCATTTTACAATAAGGAATGGATTATAAACCAAGGTAACAAGATTCCAGCTGGTTCTAAATTATTAACTACAGAAGTATTATCTGTTACAGGCATGAAAGACGGTCAATTCGTGACTGATTTATCTGAGGCTAGTCACATCATGATTCACTATGCAGATAAGACTAAAGAAGTTAAAGCTATTACTCAAAAAGAATCTCAAGTACAACAAGTTCGTGAATATAGTATTGAAGGATTAGGTGATATTGTCTACACACCAAATATGGTTGTTAAAAACAGAACACAATTAATCAATGATATTAAAGCTAAACTATCTTCTGTTGAATTATATTCTGATGAAGTTCGTAAGATCCACGGTGATCCGAAAATGCTATACTTAGATGAAAACTTCAAAGAAGTAAAAGATAACTTAGATGCATTTGTTAAAGCTTTAGTTGAAAATGAAGATCATCAACTTAATACTGACGAAGCAGCTCAACGTGCATTAGTTAAAAAAGTTGAAGATAACAAAACTAAGATTATGTTAGCTCTTGCTTACTTAAACCAATACTATGGAATTAAATTTGACGGATTAAATATCAAAAATATGATGACATTCAAACCTGATTTCTATGGTAAGAACGTTAACGTATTAGATAGATTAATCAGCTTCGCATCAAATGGTAACAACCTAAAAGGTGATCAATCTCATGATGCATTTAACAGAGCCCTTGCAAGTGCTACTGGTAAAGCTAACTTACATGAATTCCTGAAATACAACATGGAATTATTCACAAATGATACTGATATGAACACTTGGTTCAAGAATAACATTTCAGAAAATGCTTATGTTGTTGAGAAACAATCATCAAATCCAGATTTCGCTAATAAAAAATATAAACTTTATGAAGTAATTAACAACGGACATCACGGACGTTATATCTTACCACTTCTGAACCTGAAGAAAGCACATATGTTCTTAATTACAACATATAATACAATTGCATTTAGTTCATTTGAGAAATACGGTAAGAACACAGCAGCAGAGCGTGAAGCATTCAAGAAAGAAATTAACTTACGTGCGCAAGAGCAAATCAATTATTTAGACTTCTGGTCTCGTTTAGCAGCTGACAATGTACGTAACCAACTACTTAAGAGTGAAAACATGGTTCCATCAGCTATTTGGGATAATCACTTCGCACCTGATCTTGGTTGGGTTGATCGTATGGGACACACTAAGAATGGTGATTTTGCTCCAATTCGTGAGTTCTATGGTCCAACTGATAAATGGCATGGTAATAATGGTATGGGGGCTTATGCATACATTTTCCAAAATCCACAACCACAAGAAGCCGTATACTATATCTTATCTAGTTTAATCAGTGACTTTGGTACATCTGCATTTACTCATGAAACAACACACATCAACGACCGTATGGCGTACTTAGGTGGATGGCGTCACCGTGAAGGAACTGACGTTGAAGCATTTGCTCAAGGTATGTTACAATCACCATCACTATCAAATCCAAATGGTGAATATGGTGCATTAGGATTGAATATGGCTTATGAACGTAAAAATGATGGAAATCAAATTTATAACTACAATCCTAATATGCTAAGTAGTCGTGAGAAAATCGATCACTACATGAAGAATTACAATGAATCTATGATGATGCTTGATTACTTAGAAGCTGAATCTGTAATTAAGAAAAATACTGGAACTAACGATAAATGGTTCAAGAAAATCGATAAGAAATATCGTGAAAAAGCTAGCTATAACAATTTAGTTGGTGAACCACACCAATGGGATTTAGTTCGTGATCTAAACGATACTGAGAAGACTATGACTCTTACAACTATTGATCAACTTGTAGATAACAACTTCGCAACTAAACACGGACTACCAGGAAACGGTCATTACCGTGCTGAAGGTTTCGATTCTGCCTATACTGTAATTAATATGATGACTGGTATTTACGGTGGTAATACAAGTAAGAGTGCCGTTGGTTCAATCTCATTCAAACACAATACATTTCGTATGTGGGGGTACTTCGGTTATATTGACGGATTCATAGGTTATGCTTCTAACAAGTATAAACAAGAATCTCAAAAAGCTGGAAACAAAGGTCTTGGTGATGACTTCATCATCAAGAAAGTTTCTAAAGGTAGATTCGATACATTAGAAGCTTGGAAGAAAGCATGGTACCACGAGGTTAAAGCTAAAGCTGAGAAAGGCTTCGTTGAAATCGAAATCGATGGAGTTAAGATTTCAACTTACGAAAAACTTCAAGAATTATTCGATGCCGCAGTTGAAAAAGACCTTAAAGGAACCGACTTCAAGAATACTGTTGATCTTAAATGGAAAGTATACAAAGCATTACTTAAAAACACTGATGGATTCACAGGAAAACTTTTCAAAGATTAATTTGAACAACAAAAACCTAGATTTAGAAATTTCTAAATCTAGGTTTTTTAATGTTTTTATGATGTTTTTTGTAAAGTAAGATATATGTTGAATTTACGTAAACCTCATAACTTAACATGAAAAAATTCAGGACTTAAAACTTAGCCCTGAATCACTTTTATATTATATCTACTTCTTTTTTATATTGTTCTTTGATATTTTCATCAAGAACATCATCACTGATGATTGCTGTAAGATCTTTTAGTTGGAAAAATGTATAAAATGCATGTGTTGAAAACTTGCTATGGTCTGCAAGGACATAACGTTCAGTCGCATTATTAAGAATCGTTTCATTACAACGCCCTTCTTCTTCATCAGAGATAGTAACCTTCTCTAAATCTATTCCATTCACCCCAACAAACGCCTTATTTACACTTATTTTACTAAGTGCATCTTGTGTGAAGTATCCGATAAATCCTTTTGTTTTTTGGCGGTATCTTCCTCCGATAAATATTAAATCACAAGATGGATTGTCCTTGAACTGTTCGAATACCGTTAATGAATTCGTTACAATATTAATATCTCTATCTTGAAGATACTCTGCTAAATAACTCGTCGTACTTCCTGGTCCTATAAAAATAGTTTCATTATCTTTTATAAGCTCTGATACTTTTCTAGCGATTTGTTTTTTCTCTTCAACATTTACAGAGATTTTCTTATTGTAATTATCCTCTTGATAGAAGTTTTTCGGTTTTAACTTCGCTCCACCGTGTATTCTAGTAAGATGCCCATAATCTTCCAACTCCTGCAAGTCACGACGAATCGTCATCTCTGTTACATTCATGTCATGAGCAAGATTGCTAACACGTACTAAATGTTTGTTTTTTAATTCATTTAAGATATAACTATGTCTGTCTATTTTTAACATTTTTTCTCCACTCTAAAATAATAAATTTAACATTTATATTTTAACACTTTTTTCGAGAATATAAAACAAAAAACATAAAAGAACTATCAAAACGAACGTTAAATCTAACATAAAAACAAAAAACTAGCTGCTTTTAGGCTATAATAGCCCTCAAACAACTAGTTCTTATTCATTATTTTTCTTTATCTTCTTTTACTTTTTCTACTTTTGGTTGTTCTGTAGCTGCGACAACTCGCATATTCAGAAGTTTATCGTATAACATTATTGGATTTTTACGTTTAAGTACATATTTCTCATATAACCAGAATAGCGCAGAAACTGGTACCGCTCCCCAACCGATAGTAACTTTAATTAGGAATTCTCTAATTAAATATCTAGAAAATTCAATTTTCTTATTATCTGTAGGTACTATTCTTACTTTAAGAAGTTTTTTTCCAATAGTTTGCCCTTGCCATTTATGTGGAAGGTATCCATATAAAAGAATTGCAAAAATAACTATTGAAAGTGTCATATATAATGCGTTTCTTTCATTTTCCGCTCCACCTTGTGCACGTAAGTTCACAGTAGAATATTGGAAAATAATCGCTATTGGCAAGTAGATTGCTAAGTCGATTAAATAAGCAATTAGACGTTTTACAGGTGAAGCTTCTTCTCCATAAACATCTAATAATGGTGTTTCAACCGGCGCTGAAGCATCGCTTAGTGTTGGTTTTATATTTCTATCATTATAGCTGTATGAACTATTTTTTTTAATTTTCTTAACCATAGTTCACCTAGGCTTCTAAGTCAACGTTGTGGTATACTTGTTGAACATCTTCACAATCGTCAAGCATTTCTAACATTCTTTCGAATTTAGCTTTATCTTCTTCGCTTAATGTTACTTCGTTTTGAGGAATCATTGAAATTTCAGCAACTTCAAATTCTTCGATTCCAGCTGCTTTAAGAGCTTCTTGGATTTCGTGGAAGTTTTCTGGTTCACCATATACTAATGTTAACTCATCTTCTTCAAGAATATCACGAGCATCGATGTCTGCTTCCATAAGGATTTCTAATAGTTCATCTGCACTCTTACCTTCAACACCGATAACTGCAGTGTTGTCGAACATGTAGTTAACAGAACCAGTAACACCTAAGTTACCTCCGTTTTTACCTAATGCTGTACGTACTTCAGCTGCTGTACGGTTAACGTTGTTTGTAAGTGTATCGATGATAACCATTGTTCCACTTACACCGAAACCTTCATAACGTAATTCATCGTAGTTCTCTTCACTTCCACCTTTTGCTTTTTCAATAGCACGGTCAATAATATTTTTTGGAACACGGTAAGTTTTCGCTCTTTCTAAAACTACTTTTAGATTTCTGTTACTTTCTGGATCTGGTTCTCCAGTTTTTGCCGCTTGGTAAATTTCACGTCCAAACTTAGCATAAATCTTACTAGTGTTAGCGTCTTTTGCCGCTTTTTTTTCTTTAATATTATTCCATTTACGACCCATAGTCTTTTAATCTCTCTTTCTTTTTATAAAATTTTCCATTTTAGTAAAACTTCCTCGCTATAATACAGCAAGAAAGTTATTACATACCACTCTATATTACTATATTTAGCTTATTTTTTCAAGCGCTGACTAAGCTTTTTCACCTATCTTCTTATTAACTTGTTTTCTAAAATTTAATTTCTAACAACTACAAGATAATAACTATTTTAAGAAGTTATACTTGAATTTAGTGTCAACACAAAAAATTCGAAGTATAAGGAAATCCTCATACTTCGAATCTGTTTTATAACCAAAGTTATTATTTGTATTCTACAAATTTGTTGAATTCAGCTTCATCAACGTTTGTTAATTTAACAATCCAAGATTCTTTTGGATCAGCTGAGTTTAAAACTGTTGGCTCTTCTTCAGCTTTTTTATTGTATTCTACAACGTCCCCTGCTAATGGAGTGTTGATGTCTAATACAGTTTTTGATGCTTCTAAACGTAAGATAACATCATCTTTTTCTAATTTTTCTTTTTTTGAGAATTCTACGAATCCTACAGTACCAACATCATCTTGTAATTCTGCAGTTGGTCCAATAATGTATACACCTTCGCTTTTTTCAATCCATAAAGCTTTTGCTAATTTTTTCATTTTACAACCTCTTTCTTTTTTATATTTTCTTCTAAAAATCAAAATACTTATTTAACATTGATTTTTACTCAAAGATATATTATACATTTTATAAAATTAAAAATCAACTAAAATAATAATCAAAGTGATATTAACTTTCGATTAGTCTAATATATCAAGACATCCACTTAACTCAATATCAAATCTACTAATTCTTGTGCTTCTACTTTTCCGAAATAATGGGCTAAGTCGATGCCTTCTAATACTTCTAGTAAGTCTTCTTCTTTTACCCTTACTCCGATTAGTTTTTCCTCGATGTCAACAACATTACCTTTTCCGAAAAAGTCTCCATAGACCTTAGCTTTTATAATTCGTCCCGCTTCTACTTCCAGATTAAACTCGACAGTCCCAATCCCAAGACGAGCATCTCTATTGTAATTATAGCGTGGTGATTTCCCGTAGTTCCAGTCCCAGTTTTGATATTTCTTAGCAAGCAACTCATCAATTTCTCGCCAATCATCTTCTGTCAGTTCATAACGTTTTATATCTTCAAGATTATCACAACCAAACAAACGACATAGGTATAAATCTTTGAAATCTACTACAGATAAGTTTCTATATTCCTCATCTAAATGCTCTCTAAGACCTGTAACTCTACTTCTTACCGAATCTATTCCTTTTGACTCAATTTTCTTACGATTAGGTCTTAGTACATTGACCATCGCATCATAATCGACATCTAGAAGTAGCGTATATCCCCCGTAAATTTTTCCATTAACAAGAGTCATCGCAGCTCCACTTACTTTCTTTTCATCGACAACAAGGTCATTTCGTCCTGTTTGTTCAACCTGATTTACACCAAGGTCACGTAGTATATTTACCGCAGGTTCATAGAACTTTTTGAAGTTACCATAGACATTACTATCACCACTCATAATAAGGCAGATATTCACAGCACCTTCATCTAAAAACACCGTTCCTCCACCTGTATCACGTCTAACAAGGGTGATTCCATGAGCCTTCATGTATTCATGATTAATCTCTTTTTCGGCATTTTGGAAAAGGCCAATCTGCACCTTTGGTTTACAACAATAAGGAAATATTATATCCTCATCTAAGTTTAATTTATTCAAAACATGTACTTGTATCGCTAAAGCTACCGCACCATCGTAAATATATTGTCCATTTCTTATCGGCTCTATTAAATACATAAGCACTCCTCATTTTCTAAAGCATTATAATATAAACGACTACTATTATTTAAGCCTATCCTTACATAACAGTAGCCGCTTCATCTTAATAGTCTTTCGTTCTTTAATTACTACTCCATCCCTACATCATGGCGATCTTCTTAGTAATTTTCTTCTAATTTTCTAAATTCATCTCTCGTATGTTGTGGCAGACTCTTACCATAATCCATCATAAGCACGATGTCTTTAAACGCGGCTTTGGGTATTGCTAGTCTTTCGATATCTTCCACACCTACATCCAAATTAATATCTTCCTCACGATTTTCTCGGAATTTAGCTACAAAATCCGGTTCAGCTACGAAGACGCTAGATAAACCTACCATCTCAGCGTGCATAATAGCTTCACGGCTTTTTTCTATACTATTAATCCCACCAGTCGCCATCAAAGGCACACGCCCTGCAAGATGTTCATGAACTACTTCATTTATCAAACGTCCTTCGTTAGGACCTTCAGCACGAACTTTATTCAGATAAATATTTTGCCCCCAACTCGCTATCGCAATATATGACAACGGCACTCTTTCTAGTATCCAATCTGTAAGTTGATTGAATTCTTCTACAGTATAACCTATTATCGCACCGCGTGTCTCTTCTGGGGTTGCTCTATATCCTAGAATAAAATCTTCAGGTGCTTCGTCTTTTATAACTTCATACACTGCTTCAAACACTTCAAGAATGAACCTAGCTCTATTTTCTAATGAATCTACACCATACTTATCATGGCGTTTATTCGATACCGTTGAGAAAAAAGTCTGTAGCATTAGTTTTTGAGCTGTAGAGACTTCTATCCCTGCAAAACCTGCTTTTATCGCTCTTCTCGTCGCATCTTTGTATTTTTGTTTAATTTCATCGATCATTTCATGAGACAACTCTTCTACCTCGTGTTCAAACGGAAGATGCAACTTCAACTTACTTGGTCCATAAACCTTATGGTGTACCCCGTAGTAGTTAGCACCTGCACCTGAATAAGTCAGTTGCAAAATAGCCTTTGCTCCTGCATCTTGCATAGCATCCGCCATTTTAGTAAGTCCTGGGATGCAACTATCATCATGTGCACCGAAGCCAAACTCGAACAACTGCCCATCAACATCGACATAAGCCGCACCCGTTACCTGTAGTGGTGCTGACTTAGCACGTCTTAATGCATAATCCAAGTCTTCTTTTGTGATAATTCCATCTTTTGTAGAAGAATTAGTCGTCATCGGCGACAGCACGAACCTATTTTCTAACTGAACACCGTTTGCTAGTTTTATGGGAGTTAATAATTTTTCCATAAACTCACACCTCTTTTACATAGTTTGTAAAACTAGCTTAAGATTAAATCTACTAATTCTTTCGCTTCTACATTTCCGAAGTAGTGAGTTAAATCAATGCTTCCTAATGCTTCAAGTAGTTCTTCTTCTTTAACTCTTACTCCGATTAATTTCTCTTCTACATCAGCAACATTTCCTTTTCCGAAGAAATCTCCGTAGATTTTCGCTTTTGTAATACGTCCTTCTTCAACCTCTAAGCTGAAATCAACAGTTCCGATTGCAAGGTGAGCATCACGGTTGTAATTATAACGTGGTGATTTTCCATAGTTCCAATCCCAGTTACGATATTTTTCATCTGCTAATTTTTCAATTGCAGCCCAGTCTTCATCAGTAAGTTCATATCTTTTCGCATCTTTGATATCTTCGATTCCCATTAATCCACAAATGATTAAGTTTTTGAATTCATCGATTGTTACATTTTGGTATTCAGGTTTTAATAGTTCACGCATACCCATTACACGCGCTCTTACTGATTCAATACCTTTCGATTCAATTTTTTTACGGTTTGGTGTTAAAGCATTAACCATCGCTTCATAGTTTACATCAAGAAGTAGTGAATATCCTCCGTAGATTTTACCACGTACTAATGTCATCGCAGCTCCACTTACTTTTTTACCACGAGCAGTTAAGTCGTTACGACCTCTTTGTTCAACTTCTGTAGCTCCTAAGCTGTGAAGTACATCTACCGCTGGTTGATAGAACTTTTTGTAGTTTCCATATACATCTGTATCCCCAGGCATTAAGAAACATACGTTAACAGCACCGTTATCAACGTACACAGCACCGCCACCTGTATCACGACGCACTAAGATAATATCTTTTTCTTTCATGTAGTCGTGGTTTACTTCAGTTTCAGCATTTTGGAATAATCCGATTTCTACTTTTGGTTCACAGTAATATGGGAAGATTACAGTCTCATCGATATCGATATTGTTAAGCACGTAAACTTGCATCGCCATTACTAGCGCTCCATCTGGTAAATATTTTCCGTTTCTAATTGGTTCTATTAAATACATAATTTATTCTCCTTTATTTGTTAATTTTTGTTAATGTATTTTTTTAGCTAATATAATTTTATTTAAAGAGTAGTTTGTAACTTTTCTCAACAATTCTATCTTTTCAACAACTCTTCCACTTCTAACGTTAAATCTTTGCTATTCTGATTAAACCACAATACCCTTGAAGCGATTCTCTCCGGGAATTGGTATTTCTTCTGATTCATAGTAATCATCAACGCTTTTTGATTTTTATCTAACTCTCTATAAAATGGATATTTTATAAACTGAGGTGTCGTAAATCCTACTCCTATTTCGATAAACAACGTTTTCTTATCACGATTTTTTTCTAAAAATTCATTGTACTTATCTAGATGTTCGAAAAAGATTGAGTCTTCTACCATTCCCTTTTCAGCGTTACGTTTATTAACTTCAAGTGGCGCACCACATTCCGGACATAATGGAATAGACCTGTAGTCAACTTCCATATTTTCTTGCTCAACAGCTAATCTACGCATTAAAGCTTCATCTTGATATGTCTTCGCATGGCAATGTTTACTACACTGCATAAGCCCGTACTTCCCTTGAATATGGAAAACCTTATCCATATCGTAACCAGCAACATCGAAGGCATTATCCGCATTTGTCGTAATAATGTGATAATTTTTATCCTTTAAAATGTTTTTTAAGGCTGCGTAACTCGCTCCGACAGGTTGATCAAAGTAATTTAATAAGACAAAACGACTTTGAAATGCCCAATATTCTTGTGAACTAGGAAAATCAAATAGACTCGCCTGTAACATATCTAAAAACTTATATTTTTCCACAAAGTCTTTGAAATTACTCGTAAATCTCTCTCCTATGTAGGTGAATCCATCCGCAGCTGACATTCCAGCTCCTATTCCTATGACTATCGCCTCAGCTTCTTCTATTAACTGCGCTAATTTTTCGGCATTGTTTTCTTCTAACTCTATCGCCTTCCAAGTCATTAATTTTTCCCCTCTTTTTCCATTAGCTCTTTTGCTAAAATCTCTATAATATTTTTTCTTCTTTCTATAGTTGGTACTAAAGGTATACACATAAGTTCTTTCAACTCTAATTCTGTAGCTAAATCTCTAAGTTTTTCTATTACTACATCCTTAGTACCCCAAACTAAACGTGTTCTATTCTTTTCTACTTTTTCTTTATCAATTTCAGCAATTTCATACTCTTTTGCTGTATTTATACTAGGGAATCTATCAAATTCTGTAAATTCTTTCTTACCAAGAAGCCATACATCTAAACAACGTACCAAGTTTTTTGCCTCTTGCTCATCTTCCCCAATCGCTATAAATACCGCGACAACATCTTGTGGTGTTTTTTGTTGATCAAGCATCTTAGTACGATAAGTTTGCAGGCATCTTTTTGCTGTTTCTATATAATCTACAGCTTGATTAAAGAATAGACCATAAACATAGTTTTGCGCTAGCTCTGCAGCTAGATTCGCACTTTTCTCACTAGTTGATAGTAGCCACATTGGGTCAACCTTCGCTTCTGGTGGTTGCACCAATGTTTCAGTTCCTGTTAGAAGCTCCAGCAATTCTTTACAACTTTCATTGTATTCATCTCGTGTTATCGGCGTCGTATTCATCAGTTTCTGAACTATTTTAGTTCCAGGATTATTACCTATCCCTAGATTCACCCTATTTGGATATAGTGCACTAAGAAGTTTTATCCATTCGCTAATTTTATACGGTGAATAATGAGGAATCATTATTCCACCTGAACCTATTTGTATTTTTTCTGTATTTTGAAGGAGGTGCAACATAAGTAGTTCTGGGCTACTGCTCGCAAGTGCTGGTACCTGATGATGTTCAGCCATCCAAAAACGACTATAACCTAGTTTTTCAGCTAAACGAGCCAGCTGCGTACTTTCTTCTATAGCTTCTAATGCAGTTTTCCCTTCATCTACAATAGCATAATCTAAAATACTAAGTTTCATAGTATTATCCTCTTATATTTTATCTTATTTTATATAACTTCAAATATCTATTTTCTTCTTTTTAGTATTTTATTTCACACTCTTCAATTTATTTTTACCTTTTTATATACTTAATAATCTGATATAATAAATTATAAGAAAACCTTTTCTGAAATTACGAACTTATTATATCATATTTTCAGTAAAAGTACACATACCTAGCACCACTACTTTAAATTTTTTATAAAAAAATTATAGTAACTTAATCTACTGAATCTACCTTTAATTTATATAATTTTAGATAATATCAGCAGTTTATTTTCTATATTATTTTTTATTGTTATATATTTTTTGGTATAGTTGTATGTTATTTACATTACTTAAAGAGGTATTTTTTATGGAATCAAAATTATTAACACCTGTCAAACTAGCTAATGGAATAGAACTTGAAAATCGTTTTGTTCTTTCTCCGATGACTACAAACTCATCTACCGCAGAAGGCTTCATTACAGAAGAAGATCTTCTTTACGCAAAAAGACGAAAAAATACAGCACCCTTACAAATTACCGGCGCTGCCTATATAAATCTAGAAGGACAACTTTTTGAATATGGTTTTAGCGTTCATGATGATGCATGTATTCCTGGTTTAACAAAAATGGCAAAAGCTATGCAGTCTGGTGGAGCAAAAGCTATCTTACAACTCACTCATGCTGGTCGTTTCGCTAATCATTACGTTACTACTAACAAACGTGCTGTTGGCCCAAGTTATATGGAATTAAACTCGCCTGTAGAACATATCGTTCATCCTCTTACTATAGAAGATATACAAAAAATAAAAGAAGATTATAAACGTGCTGCAAGCCGTGCTATCGCAGCTGGTTTTGATGGTGTCGAAATATCTAGTGCACAACGTCTTTTATTACAAACATTCTTCTCTACCTTCTCAAACGAACGCCACGATGAATACGGAGTAGATACACTAGAAAATCGCTCACGTTTCATCCTTGAAGTTTTTGAAGAAGTATACGAAGTAATAAAAAAAGAAGCACCAAAAGACTTTATCTTCGGTTATCGTGCAACCCCTGAAGAAACTCGTGGCGAAGAAGTTGGTTATACTGTAGAAGAATTTAATCAGCTTACCGACTGGTTATTAGAAAGCGTTCCACTATCATACATGGCAATCGCAAGCTGGGGACAAAACATTTATTTAAATACAGTACGTGCAGAAGGGCCTCATCATGGACGTCTTATTAACGAAGTAGTCTATGAACACTTAAACGGAAGAATACCTTTAATCGCATCAGGTGGTATCAACACCGTAGAAAAATGTGAAGCTGCAATACTACATGCTGATATGATTGGATTATCTTCACCATTTGTTGCAGAACCAGACTTCGTTGAAAAACTAAAAGCAAATCATATAGAAGATATAAATCTGGATGTCAGTGTTGAAGATATAGATCGCCTAGCTATTCCAAAAGCTGCATTTAAAGATATCGTTCTTATGATGGACTACGGACGTTCACTACCACAGCACACTAGAGATGAATTTAGAAAATTAGAAGAAAATTATTAAAATTATATAATTAGTAGAATTTCAAAGATTAATATTTCGAACACCTTAGTTTTTGAAATTCTGCTTTTATTTTATATAGCTAAAAAATTATTTACAACCTTCATATCTTTTCTTAAAAATTTAACACATCTTATATTCTTCCAATCATATAATTAACCTTTAAATTACACTTTCCTAAATTATATATATTAACATTTCAAGCTTTACATAAATTTTGTCACACAAATTTAACATTTATTTTTCTTATACATAGATTGCTTTATACAAGGTAATTTATTTATATATTTATCATCCTATATTATTCTAAGGATTACCCTTTGATAATACGCTTCCATGATATTTTACATCTTTTTTGCGTTGTAATTTTTATATAATTATATTTTTAAGATAATCATAGAAATTATTCTTTACTATACAACTAATAAACTTACATAAGTTACCAAAGTCCTTGTTTTCCATACCCCCTTCTAGTATAATAAGAATTATGAATACACTAATTGTCTCTATATGTACTATTAATTATATAAATTAAAATATTTCAGAAACAAAATCATTATTATTTTTAAGAAAAAAAGGGGATTTATTTTATGAAAACACAAAGAAAATATTCATTACGTAAATTTAAGGTTGGTGTAGCCTCTGTTCTTGTTGGTATCGGTGTTGCGACTACCGGAGCAGCTGTAGCACATGCTGGAGATGAAACTACTACACCAAAAACTGAAGCTACTCAACCAGCAACTGGAACTACTGCTGGAAACACTGAAGCTAAATCAGAAGTTACAAGTCCAGAAATTAAACAAGCTGAAGCTGATGCTAAAACTGCTAAAGCTAAAGTTACTGAAGCTCAAGCAAAAGTAGATACAACTACTACTGCAGCTAACGAAGCAAATACTAAACTAGAAGCAGAGAAAAAAGAAGCTACTGACGCTGAAGCCGCAAAAACTGAAGCTGAAAAAGCTAAAAAAACTGCTGATGACGAATTAGCTGCTGCTAAACAAAAAGCTGCTGAAGCTGACACTAAAGCTAAAGAAGAAGCTAAAAAAGAAGAAGACGCTAAAAAAGAAGAAGCTGATTCTAAAGATGCTTTATCAAAAGCTTTAGATCAATTAGAAAAAGATATCGATGCTGATGCTAAGATTACAAATAAAGAAGAAGCTAAAAAAGTACTAGGTAAAGAAGATGTACTAGCTGCTGTAGAGTCTGGTGATTTAAAAGCTGGTGATATTCTTAAAGAATTAGCAGATGATAACGAAAAAGCTAAAGCTAATGCAGCTGCAACTCCTGCTGAAGCTAAAACTAAAGATCAACTTCCAGAAGACATCAAAGCTGGAATCGAAAAAGCTGAAAAAACTGACGCTGCTCGTCCTGCATCAGAAAAACTTCAAGATAAAGCTGACGACTTAGGTGAAGAAATCGATGCTCTTAAAAAAGATACTGACGCGTTAAAAGCTGAAGAAGATAAAAAAGCTGCAGATCTTAAAAAACAAGAAGATACATTAAAAGAAGCTAAAGAAGCTTTAAAATCCGCTCAAGACAACGGTTCTTCTAGTGATATCGTTACTTTATTAGATAAAGCTGTAAAAGATATCGAAAAAGCTAAAGCAGCTGCACAAGATGCATTCGATAAAGCTGCTTCAGATACTCAAGCTTACGCTGAAGAACTAAACAAACTTACTGACGAGTACAACAAAACTCTAGAACAAGTAAAAGCTGCTAAAGAAAAAGAAGCTAGTGAACCAGCTAAACCAAAAGAAGAAGAACCAGCTAAACCAGCTGAAAAAACAGAAGCTGAAAAAGCTGCTGAAGCTAAGGCTGAAGCTGATAAAAAAGTTGCTGAATTAGAGAAAAAAGCTGCTGAAGAAGCTAAAAAAGTTGAAGAAGCTACAGCTAAAGCTAAAAAAGAAGCTGACGATGTAACAGCTGCTGAAACTGCAAAAACTGCAGCTGATAAAGCTAAAGCTGACGCAGAAGCTGAATTAGCTAAAGCAAAAGAAGAAGCTGAAAAAGCAAAAGCTAAAGTTGAAGAACTTAAAAAAGAAGAAAAAGATAATTTAGAAGCTCTTAAAGCTGCTTTAGATCAACTTGAAAAAGATGCTGAAGCTGAAATTAACAAAAATGCTAAAATTACTGACAAAGCTAAAGCTATCGAAGAAGCTAAAGCTGCAATTGGTAAAGACGCTTTACTAAAAGCTATCCAAGATGGTGTTATCACAGCTACTCAAGCTGCTAAAGAATTAGAAAATCAAAATACGACTGCTGAAGCTACTAAAGATCAAGATCCTCAAGCAGACGAAATCGGTGCTACAAAACAAGAAGGTAAAGCACTATCTGAGCTTCCAGCTGCTGATAAAGAAAAATTAGATGCTGCTTACAACAAAGAAGCTTCTAAACCAATTGTTAAAAAACTTCAAGATATCGCTGATGATTTAGCTGAAAAAATCGAAAAATTAACTAAAGTAGCTGACAAAGATAAAGCTGATGCTACTGAAAAAGCTAAAACAGTAGAAGAAAAAACTGCTGCATTAGATAAACAAAAAGAAACTTTAGAAAAAGCTAAAACTGCACTTGAAACTGCTAAGAAAAACAATGCTGAGCAAGCTATTCTAGATGGATTACAAGATGCTGTAACTAAATTAGAAGCTGCTGTTACTTCTGCTAAAACTGCTGCAGATGAAGCTCAAGCTAAATTCGACGAAGTTAACGAAGTAGTAAAAGCATACAAAGATGAAATCGATAAACTAACTGATGATTACAACGCAACTTTAGGTTATATCGAAAACTTAAAAGAAGTTCCTAAAGGTGAAGAATCTAAAGACTTCGCAGGTGGAGTAAATCCTAGTGATGCCCCTTCTGATGAAGCTAAACAACCTGACGAAGTTCCTACAGCTCCTAATGCCCCTGATTTCAACGGTGGAGTAAATGATGCAACTCCTCCTACTGTAGCTAACGCTACTGAGTATACTGGTGGAGTTAATGCTGCTGATGCTCCTGTAGCTGAAGTTGCTCCTGAATACACTGGTGGAGCAAACTATGTTGAAGCTGCCGTTAATGAAATTCCTGAATACACTGGTGGTGTGAATGATACAACACCTCCTACTGTTCCTAACAATCCTGCCGGAGAAGCTCCAAAACTAATAAATCCTGAAGCTTCAAATGGTGATGCACTTGTACAACCTGAACTTCCTGAATTCAAAGGTGGTGTAAACGCAGTTGCACCTGCTATTAATGAAATACCAGCGTTTGACTTATCTAAACTTGAAAATTCTCATTCAAAAGTTGAAGATAAAAATAAAAAATCATTACCAAATACTGGTGTTAATTCATCTAGCACTACTGCATTAGGATTAAGTCTAATCGCTTTAGTTGGTCTTGCTGTAAGACGTAAACTTTCTAAATAGTCAATTAGTGTATAAAAACTTTAAAGAGTATGGACTTCCATACTCTTTTCCTTTTGTTAAAAATAAAAAATAATAGCGTAACAGTTTAACCTGCTACGCTATTTAAAATTTAGTTTCCTATATTAAATCTTTCATCACCTAATTTTTCTTATTTCTTACAAGTCTAGCTATAAAGCTAGCTAATAACAACATTAACATTCCTAAAATTGTAGTTTCTGTTTGCATTATCCCTGTATTTGGTAACTTAGCATTTTCTTTTTTATGAACTTCTGGAGTTGGTTTAACTTCACCTTTGTGCACCTCTGGTGTTTTTGGTTTGTCTTTTGGTTTCTCTGGAACTTTTGGTGTTTTATCCTTCGGTGGTTTAACTACATCTTTTTTATACACTACTTTCGTATCAACAGCAAGATCTTTTGGTACGACACTTTTTACTGTTGGGGTATATCCTTTTAACTCAGGTACTGGTGTTTCTAATGCTTTTGTTGGGTCTTTTAAGTCATTTAGATAGTCTGGTGTTTCTGCACCCTCTATTAAATTACCTCTTTCATCTATCGGTATTATTTTTCCTAGGGGTTTATACGTTACTGTGTCTGTTACTTCTGGTTTTTCTGGTGTAACTTCTTTTCCGCCTGCTTGTTTTTTATCTGCGAAATATTTCTCCACTACTGGAACATCTACACTACTATATGCATGTATTTTTTCTTTCCATGTAGTTTCTTTTGTTTCATCATTATATTCCCCTAAAAATTTGTAACCATCTTGGACGTTTGTTTTTGGTGCTTTACCTTTCGCTCCTACAAATTCCACCACTTGTTTTGTTGCTTTTTCTACACCGTTTATATATTTTTCTACATCAAAAACAAGATTGTGCCCTGGAGCAAACTTATCAGCAGCAATATTTATATTGGGATCTACAGCTAGCTTCCCATCAACTTCTTGAAGTTTAACTCCTATACCTACTTCTCCTGATACGTAAGGTTGTTCCAGATACTTATGAACCACTATTTCTCTAGTTTCTACTCTATCTAAACCTTTATTTACAAACCTATACCCTTTTGGTAAATCTGGTAATGTTGTTAATTCAGCCTTTGTAGGATTGTTATTATCATTTTCGTAGATTTTTTCTGCGACTATTTCTTTAGTTTTTACATCACGGTATTTTATTTCACCTAATTCTACTAAATCTATATCAACTTCTTTTTCTACTTCATCTGGTGTAGCGGCAGCTTTTGGAGCTTCTTTCTCTAATGCAAAGTACCCTGGAGTTACCGGTGTTGGAACTCTTGAAAGATCTCCTTTATCTACAACCTCATTATTTTTATCTACTACTTTATCAACACCGCCTGGATTTCCTCCCTCAGGTACGTCTGATACTATTGGTGGTACACTTTCATTATTTGCATATACTCTATCATCTGAGTTTGCACCAGCTAAAATAAATAACCCTATTATAACTGATACAACACCTACACTATACTTTCTTATTGAAAATTTATTATTTTTCTTCATTACTTTTCCTCCTATTAATTACATCTACCGTGTAACTACTTTCATAATTTTAGTATACACCTAGTGAAAATAATTGTCAATTTAATAAGGATTAATAAAAGTTTACTTTTTCAATATTTCATTTATTTAATCAAATAAATCTTCTTTAAGTTTACTTGTTATCTTTATGTTAACAAAAATTTTATATTGAAATATATCAAAGATTTAATATATCCCTTATGATTAAAAACAGTAAAAAATCAGACTCTTCATAAGCTATATAATTATGTTTTACATTTACTTACTTTAAGTCTGATTTTTATTATTGAATTCTTGTTAATCTTTTTACCTTAGTTTGTACTACGTTTAACGGTACCGCTTCTTTCGTTATAACACTAGTGTCTAATCCGAACCATTTTTCTGGAGTTACCGTTATTTTTTTCAGTTTTAATCTTAGTCCCATAATGAAGTTATCGAATGATGATAAGCCGTTACTATTACCTAGTACCTCTTCAATCAATACGAATCTAAAGTCTCCGACCGTCTCAGCTTTACCTCTTAAGTTATACTTCGTCGGTTGCAATTCTAATTCTTTATTCATCAACAAATCATCTATTACTTGATGCATAAACATATTTACCCTTTGGTGTTCTCTGAATCCTAAGTTAAAGGTGATTTTGAGTATTTTCTTGTCGCTAAATTTAGTAACCTTATATTCTCTTTTATAAGGTTTATCTATAACGTTAATATGTACGAAAAAGTAGACATTCGCCCTTTTCGGTTGTTTGTTTAATATAGAATACAATACTGCATAATCTACGTCTTCTTCTTTTTTCGCACCTGTTAAATATACTAAGTTTGTAGCATATTTTGGTACACTTTTATCCATACTTAACTGAAGTAATTGTTTTGTATAATTTTTCACAGTTAAATATTGACTTTCTCGCTCTTTTATCTCTGTTCCTCTATACCAGATAAACATTATTGTAAATATTAGTAACGCTATGAATACCGTAATGTATCCACCATTTACAAATTTTAAACTATTCGCATATAAGAAGAATAATTCTTCAATCCCAAAAAATATCAAGAAGATTGCAGCAAATATTTTTTTACCTTTAACTTTGTACAAATAAATACTTAATAATAATGTGGTTACAAACATTGTTATACTAATACTTAAACCGTACGCTGCTTCCATATTACTACTTGTTCTAAAGAATATCACTACACAGCTACTGCAGATGAAAAGTATTATATTAACCGCAGAGACATAAACCTGTCCTTTTAATTCCGTCGGATATTTTATTATTAATTTTGGGAATAGGTTTAATTTTATCGCCTCTGAAATTAATGTGAAAGATCCTGTTATTAAGCTTTGACTCGCTATTATTGCAGCTAATGTTGCTAGTATTACTTGAAATACTACAAAACTTTCTGGAACTATCGCAAAGAATGGATTTTTGCTTGCATTGTAATTTGTCGATAATAAATATGCCGCCTGACCAAAATAATTCGCAAGTAAGCATACTTTAACCGCAAACCAAGCCATTCTTACGTTCGGTCTGCCACAATGACCTAAGTCTACATATAAATCCTCTGCACCTGATACACATAAAAATACCGCCCCTAATAAGACGAATACTCCTGGATAGGTAATTAATAAATTAAGTGCATATTTTGGATTAATAGCTTTTAATATTTCTGGTCTAGTACTTATTGACCTCATTCCCCAAAAGAATAAAGATATGAACCATAAACTCATGATTGGTCCAAATAGCGACCCTATTTTTTTCGTTCCAAATCTCTGAAATGAAAAGATAAAGATAAAAATTATCAATACTAAAATTATTACATCATTTGTGTTTATAGCTGGAATTATATCGTGTAATCCTTCAACTGCTGATGTTACTGTAATTGCTGGTGTTATTATTCCATCTGCAAGAAGTGTCGCTCCCCCTATCATAGCTAAGAGTACCACACCTCGTTTAGTTTTATTTTTTATTAAAGCAAATAATGAGAAAACCCCACCTTCACCGTGGTTATCAGCTTTTAATGCTATCATCACATATTTTGTCGTCGTCTGTAAGGTCATTACCCAAAATATTAAACTAACGAATCCTAATACGAGATTTTCACTCATCATAGCATCACTATTATTAATGAATGATTTCATAACATAAAGTACTGAGGTACCTATGTCCCCAAATATTATTCCAATAGTTATTATTACACCAAGAAAAGTCAATCTTGATTTATCCATTTTTATACCCTCTTATAAAATAATTGAAATTATATCACTTCTATAAAATCAGTAATATAATTCTCACATATTATTATATTACTCTTATGAATAAAGTCAATAGTAAGTATGTTGTATTTTTATTATATAATTTATTACAATAATATGCCGAAATCATAAGAAAAATCCCCCTTTCCCTATTTTTATAAATATAACACCTTAAATTATTCTATTAAAATCCCTTATTTTTTCTATCTTATACAAAACCTTAAAAACACGTTTAAATTAATTTTGAAAACTTTTACTTTTCTACTTTACAAACTAGTAAAAAATGTGTTAACATTAAGTTAACAAGAATTTAACACATTAAATTTAAAACAAACAAATTTTATAAAAAAGGGGTGTTATTATGTTAATAAAAAGTAAAAAAGTTTGGTCTAGCGGCCAATTTCTTCCTCTAATTTTAGAAGTTGAAGATAAAAAAATAACAGCAGTTTACGACTACGATGCATTTGAAGAAGTAGATTACGATTTTGGAACTAACCGTGTTTTACCTGGATTTATAGATGTTCATACTCACGGTGCTTATGGTTACGACACTAATGATGTTAATGAAGAGGGACTTCGTAATTGGACGAAAAATGTCGTTTCTGAAGGTGTAACATCATTCTTACCTACTACAATTACACAAACTGAAGAAGTTCTTCTAAAAGCTGTAGCTAATGTTGCGAAAGTATACGAAGAAGGATATGAAGGAGCTGAAATCTTAGGTATTCACTTCGAAGGACCTTATCTTGATGTAGAAAAACGTGGTGCTCAACCGTTAAGTTGTATTCAAACACCAAGTGTTGAACAATTTAAAAAATTCCAAGCAGCTAGTAAAAACTTAATTAAACTTATTACTATCGCTTGTGAAAAAGATGTTGATTATAAGCTTACTAAATATTTAGTAAGCCAAGGTATTCGTGTAAGTTTAGGTCACTCAGCTTGTAATTATAAAGAAAGTTATCTTGCATTCGCCAATGGTGCGTCATCTCAGACTCACGTTTATAACGGTATGGTTGGTTTCCATCACCGCGATGGTGGTCAAGTAGGATTTGCTCTACGTGCGCGTGATGCATATGGGGAAATTATTTGTGACGGTATCCACTCTACTACAGATGCTCTTAACACATACTTCACAGCAAAAGGGCGCGATCATGGAATTATGATTACTGACTCTCTTTGTGCAAAAGGCTGCGGTCGTGGTTCTTATATCTTCGGTGGAGAAAATATGGAAATATATGAAGATGGTAGTGCTCACCGTGATGATGGTCGTCTTGCAGGTTCTACACTTAGAGTTATCGATGGTCTACGCGTCTTAATAGAAGATGCTTTAGTACCGGTTGATGCAGCAATTAACTCTTGTACAAAAAACCCTGCTGAAATGTTAGGTTTTGCCGATCGTAAAGGTAAACTTAAAGTAGGTTACGACGCTGACCTTGTTGTTATTAGTCCTGAATACGAAGTACTAACAACATTTGCACGTGGTAAAGAAGTTTATAAAAAAGAAGATTAATTAATAAGGAGTAATAATTATGAAATATTTAGTTTTTAATTCTAAAAAAGAAGCTTCACAAGAAGCATATAAAATTATTAAAAGTTTAATAGATGAAAATTCAACATTAGGACTTGCGACTGGATCAACTCCAACAGATTTATACGAAGAGATGATCGCTGATTATAAAGCTGGAAACTTTAGTTATAAAAATATTAAATCTTATAACTTAGATGAGTATGTTGGAATTAGCTATGATCACCCAGAAAGTTATCATAAATTCATGGATACTAATTTATTCGATCATGTTGATATAAATAAAGAAAATACACACGTTCCTGATGCTAGTGCTGAAGACTTAGAAAAAGCTCTTAAATCATATCAAGAAGAGCTAAATAACACACAAATTGATGTCCAAATCCTTGGTGTTGGATCTAATGGACACATTGGTTTTAATGAACCAGGAACATCATTTGAAGCTGGAGTACACGTTGTTGATTTAAAACAAGAAACAATCGAAGCAAACTCTAGATTCTTTAATAACGATATTAACCTAGTACCAAAACAAGCTGTAACAATGGGAATTAAAGATATTATGCGCGCAAAACATATTATCTTATTAGCATTTGGAAAAGCAAAACAACAAGCGATAAAAAGTTTAATAGAAGGTGAGGAAATAACTGAAAATATTCCTTGTACTGTTCTAAAAAATCACCCTAGTGTTTATGTACTAGTAGATAAAGAAGCAGACTTTAAATAATAAAATTTGTGGGAGTGGCTGTCGACTAAACTATCATCTCTAGTCGAACCCTCCCACTAAAATAAATATATCGATGTAAGCGTTTGATTTTAAATTTTAAAATAGGGAGGTACAAAAAAATGTGTACACAATTAAATTGGACTAATATAGCTACTGTAGCGGCTCAAAAAGGCTACGAAAATAATATAGGTACAGCAGGATTGGTTAAAGGAGTTATCGGAAATAAATTAATTTTCGGTGGCGGTGCTAACTTTCCAGGTGGACTACCTGTAGATGGAGGAGTCAAAGTAAATCATAAAGATGTATATTTATATGAAGAAACTTCTGAAGGAGTAACACTACTAGATCAAATTCAATTCGACTATCCTTTAGCATATGGACCAAGTGCAGTGCATAATGATACTTTATACTACATTGCAAATAAAACTGAAACATCATCAGAAATTTTAGCATTCACTGTTGTTGATAACAAATTAAAAGTTGAAGTAGTCGACACTCTTCCAATTACTGTAGAAAATGTTATCGCAAAAGTTCACGACAATAAACTATACTTCGGTATTGGATCGATTAACGGATCAAATAATAATGAACTTTATGCATATGATTTAGCAACTAAGAAATTTGAAGTATTCTCAGAATTTCCTGGGAAATTACGTAATCAAGCTGTAAGCTACGTATACAATAATGAACTTTATGTATATGGTGGCGGTGCTAGTGAAACTTATAACGATGGCTTTAAACTTAACTTAGAAACAAAAGAATGGACTCAGCTAGCTGATGTATTAATCGATAATGAAGAAGTATCTCTATTAGGTGCTGATTGGGCTCCATTAAACGACCATGAACTTCTAGCAATCGGTGGTTTCAATAAAGATGTTTGGAAAGACGCAGTATTTAACTTAACAACATTACAAGGTGAAGATCACGCAAAATATCGCGATGCATACTTCAGACGTCCTGTAAGTGACTATAAATGGAATAAAAAAGAATTAGTATATAACTTGAAAGAAAATCGCTGGTATCAATTAGGAGAAATTCCTTTCGAAGCACCTTGTGGACATGCATTATTAGCAACAGATAATAACATTTATTCTATCATGGGTGAGATTAAACCAGCAGAAAGAAAACCATATATACATAGAACTAAAAAATAACGTAAACTAAAGAGACCCTCTTTAAGTAGTAGGGTCTCTTTAATTATTTGATCTTCTAAATCACCAATTTAAAATACTATATAATTTTCTCAAATAAATTATAATTAAAATTCCATAAAAAAAACCATGAGTTTTATTCTCATGGCTAAGTTTTTCCTTAAGCTATGAAAAAAAAAAACTAGTAAAAAAAATAAAGTTCGTGTATATTTTTTATACACAATAGTACTATACACTATTTTTCTTTTTTAGTCAATTTATTTAATTATTTCCCATTATTTCTTAAATAAATATTAATTAAAAATCCATAAAAAAAAAGCCATGAGTTTTATTCTCATGGCGGAGATAGTCCATGAATCTGTGCTAAAAAAACTAAAATGCACAGAATAAAAGACTAATCAAAAAAAAATTATCTAAAAAAAATCGTGTATATTTTCAATACACAAACCTATTATACGCTATTTTTCTTTTTTAGTCAATTTATTATAAATAAAAAAGAACCTTCCAAAAGGAAGGCTCTCACTGTTGCCTGGCAACGTTCTAGTCTCACAGGGCGTAAGCCCAACTACATTCGACGCTAAAGAGCTTAA
>JAWHCX010000018.1:0-41125 GCA_032567735.1 Gemella haemolysans
AATAAGGTAGTTGTTGATAATGATGGCAATGTGTCTGAGTTCAATACTTCTGCTGACTCTCCTGTGGTTGAGGCCCTTAAACCTTTCACTGGGAAAGTTGATGGATTTTCTGAAAATGGTAATAAAGTTGTTGTGGATAAAAATGGGAATATTTCTGAATTTAACAAACCGAAGGAATCACCTAGTCTAGAAAAACTTCCAGAACTTGCTATCAATAATGACATTACATCTATAATAATCAAATCAAATGATGAAAAAATTAAGCTTGAATTAGATTCTAAATACTCTAAAGACATCAGTTTTAAAACCACAGATATTACTAATGAAGTAGATTTAGAAAATCTAAAAATAAAAATAATTAATGATGATAAAAATCAAATTAAAAATAAAGATGAGATTTCATCAATAAGAGTTCTAGACTTAGAATTACAAAATAATAATAAAAAAGTAAATCTAAACATCCCTAGAACCGTTCATGTAGCATTACTTCAAAACGAACAAAATAAAGAGATTCTTGTATATCACATAAAAGAAGATAACACTATTGAGCTAGTTCCTTCTAGTACAAAAGAAGGAAACTTGCAATTCACAGTCAATCACTTCAGTAAATTTGCTATTATAGCAAAAATTAAAACAGCATTTGCTTCGAATGAAAAAGATATTAATACTTCTGCAGTTCAAGAAGAGAAGAAATTTACCGTTGTTAATGCGAAGGGAGCAAAATCAACTCCTACAAATCCACCAAGAACTCTTCCAAAAACTGGACAAGCAACTAATAACATCTTTACTTTATTAGGTATTTCATTAATTACCTTAACTGCATTATTAAAACGCAGAAAAAATCGCTAATACACTTTTAACTCGGAGATAAAAATGTTTATCTCCGAGTTTTTAACATCCATAACTATTCATTACCAAAACAAAAAGATATAGTTCAACTAAAATGAACTATATCTTTTTTATTACTTTCCAGATACTTTAAGACGAGCTAATGCTTTAGCTAATGCTAACTCTGCACGTCTAGTATCAAGACCATCTTCTTTTTTCGCAAGACGTTCTTCTGCACGTTGTAATGCTCTTTGAGCACGTTCAACGTCAATATCTTTATCTAATTCTGCTGTTTGAACTATAATAGTTACTTCGCCTTTATGTGTTTCCACAAATCCTTCACTTACAGCTAAATATTCTTCTCTGCCATCAGGAAAAACTACTTTTAATGGTCCCACTTTTAATGATGCAACCATTGGAACGTGGTTGGCCATTACCCCAACTTGTCCACTTGTAGTTCCTAATACAACCATAGAAGCCTCTTTTGCGCTATAAGCTTCTCCATTAGGAGTAACAATGCTTACACTTAAAGTATTCATTTATTTACCTCCTATTTGTATTATACTTCTACTCCTAGTTTACGAGCTTTTTCTAATACGTCTTCAATACCACCAACTAGACGGAATGCATCTTCTGGAATATGGTCATATTTACCATCTAAGATTCCTTTGAATGCTTCTACTGATTCAGATACTGGAACATATGATCCAGGTTGACCAGTGAATTGTTCTGCTACGTGGAAGTTTTGAGATAAGAAGAATTGAACACGACGTGCTCTATCAACTGTTTTCTTATCTTCATCACTTAATTCGTCCATACCTAAGATAGCGATAATATCTTGTAATTCACGATATTTTTGAAGAGTTCTTTGAATTCTAGTCGCAACTTGATAGTGTTCTTCCCCTACGATTTCTGGAGCTAATGCTCTTGATGTAGAAGCTAATGGGTCAACGGCTGGATAGATACCCATCTCTGTTAATGAACGCTCAAGGTTTGTTGTTGCATCTAAGTGAGCGAATGTTGTAGCTGGAGCCGGGTCAGTATAGTCATCGGCTGGTACATAAATCGCTTGAATAGATGTAACAGATCCTTTTTTAGTTGATGTAATACGTTCTTGTAAACGTCCCATCTCAGTAGCAAGTGTTGGTTGGTAACCAACGGCTGAAGGCATACGTCCTAATAACGCAGAAACCTCAGAACCTGCTTGTGTGAAACGGAAGATGTTATCGATGAATAGAAGTACGTCTTGTCCTTCTTCATCACGGAAGTATTCCGCCATTGTTAATCCTGTTAATGCTACACGCATACGAGCACCAGGTGGTTCGTTCATTTGTCCGAATACCATGGCTGTTTTGTTAATAACACCAGAATCTTTCATTTCATAGTAAAGGTCGTTACCTTCACGAGTACGTTCACCTACACCAGTGAATACTGAAAGACCACCGTGTTGTTGTGCAACGTTATTGATAAGTTCTTGGATAAGAACTGTTTTACCAACTCCCGCACCACCGAAAAGACCGATTTTACCACCTTTAATATATGGTGCAAGTAAGTCGATAACTTTAATACCTGTTTCAAGAACCTCAACGTGTGTTGATAATTCTTCGAATGTAGGAGCTTCTTTATGAATTGAATCTTTACGAACTTCTGCTCCTGCTTCTTCACCGTGGTCAACTGCTTCACCTAATACGTTGAACACACGACCTAATGTGTAGTTACCAACAGGAACTGTGATTGGTGCTCCTGTATCTACTACTTCTGCTCCCCTATTTAATCCATCAGTAGATGACATCGCAATTGTTCTAACTACGTTATCACCAATTTCTAGAGAAACTTCAAGAACTAATTTTTCTTTTTTTCCATCACCTTTTTCTATAAATACTTCTAAAGCATTTAATAGATTAGGCATATGCCCTGATTCGAATTTTACGTCTACTACAGGTCCCATAACTTGGAGAATATAACCTTTATTCATATGTTGTTTGCTAACTTAATAGCTTCTCCTTTCTCATTACTATTTTGTTGCTGCTGCTCCACTTACAATCTCTGTAATTTCTTGTGTAATTGCAGCTTGTCTTGCACGATTGTATTTAATCGTAAGTGTATCAATAATATTTCCTGCATTATCAGTTGAGTTTTTCATTGCTGTTTTTCTTGCAGAATGTTCACTAGCCTTACTATCTAATATACTTCCGTAAATCATACTTTCAGCATATTGTGGTAGTATTACATCTAGTACTGCTGCCTCACCAGGTTCAAATTCATAAGCTCCCGAAGGTTGCTCATCAGAATTTGCGAATTGATCTGTATTTTCTATAGGAAGAACTTTACTTTCAGTTACAACCTGTTGAATCATACTAACAAAGTGATTGTAATGTATATAGATTTCATCATATTCTTTATCTATGAAATAACCTACAACTTTATTAGTAATTTCCTTAACCTGTGTGAAACTTGGCTCATCTGGTATATCTCTATAACTATCAACTACATTATAGCCGTTTTTTCTGAAGAATTCTGCACCATAGTTACCTATAGCTACAATTCCATATTCACTATCATTATGTCTTTCGTTAACAGTATTAACAAAATTTCTTATGATATTAGAGTTGAATCCTCCACATAAACCACTATCACTAGTAATTACCACATAAAGAGTTTTCTTAGCTTCTCTTTTTTCTAACATAGGATGCTTGATATTAGCTCCTTTACCAAAAATTGTTCCCATCACCTCTTGCATTTTTTGCATGTAAGGATTGAATCTTTGTGTGTTAGATTGTGCTTTTAAAAGTTTAGAAGTGGAAACCATCTCCATCGCTTTTGTAATGTGACTAGTTTTCTTTGTAGAATTGATTTTGTTTTTAATATCTCTTAGTGACGCCAATTAGTTCACCACCTTTACTCTACTACTTCTCATCTTAAGCAAAAGTTTTTTTGAATGCAGCGATTACTTCATCCATAACTTCTGTTGCTGGTAAGTCTTTTGTTTCTTTAATGTGTTTAACTGCTTCATTTTCATGAGCATCTAAGTACGCATATAATTCTTGTTCAAATCTGTGAATATCTTTAACTTCAACATCATCTAAGAATCCGTGTGTTAAAGCATAAAGAATCATAACTTGTTTTTCTACTGGAATTGGTTTGTGTAAGTCTTGTTTTAGAACTTCAACTGTACGTTTACCACGTTCTAGTTTTTCACGAGTTGCTGGATCTAGGTCAGAACCGAATTGAGCAAAGCTTTCTAACTCACGGTAAGATGCTAAGTCAAGACGTAATGTACCTGATACTTTTTTCATAGCTTTAATTTGTGCAGATCCTCCTACCCTAGATACTGAAAGCCCTGCGTTAATCGCTGGTCTAATACCTGAGAAGAATAAATCTGATTGTAAGAAGATTTGTCCATCAGTAATTGAGATTACGTTTGTTGGAATATATGCAGAAATGTCACCTGCTTGTGTTTCTACGAATGGTAGTGCAGTGATACTTCCTCCACCAAAATCTTCATTTACACGAGCTGCACGCTCTAGAAGACGTGAGTGTAAATAGAATACGTCCCCTGGATATGCTTCACGACCTGGTGGTCGTTTTAATAGTAATGATAACTCACGGTAAGCTGCTGCTTGTTTTGATAAGTCATCATAAACGATTACTACATCTTTACCATTAAACATAAACTCTTCTGCCATAGCAACCCCTGCATAAGGTGCAATGTAAAGAAGCGGTGCTGGTTGAGATGCTGATGCTGTAACTACGATAGTGTAGTCTAGCGCACCGTGTTCTTTAAGTGTTTCTACAACACTACGTACTGTAGATTCTTTTTGCCCAATTGCAACATAGATACAAATAACATCTTGTCCTTTTTGAGCTAAAATTGAGTCGATAGCTACTGCAGTTTTACCTGTTTGTCTATCCCCGATAATAAGCTCACGTTGTCCACGTCCGATTGGTACTAATGCATCAATCGCTTTAATACCAGTTTGGAAAGGAACTGATACAGATTTACGTCCCATAACCCCAACTGCTGGAGATTCGATTGGACGACGTTTTGTAGTATTTACTGGACCACGTCCATCAACTGGTTGTCCTAATGGATCAACTACACGTCCTATTAATTCTTCACCAACAGGAACGTCCATAACACGTCCAGTACGACGAACTTCGTCTCCTTCTTTAATATCAGTTGTTGGTCCTAAAATTACGATACCAACATTTGTGTCTTCAAGGTTTTGAGCAAGACCCATAACCCCTGTTTTAGTGAATTCAACTAACTCACCACTCATTATTTCATTAAGACCGTATACACGAGCTATACCGTCCCCTACTTCTATAACTGTACCGACATCTGTTGACTTAACTTCAAACTGATAATTTTCTATTTGTGATTTTAGTAATGAACTAATTTCTTCAGCTCTAATAGCCATTTATGTCCCTCCTTGTTTCAACTTCTTCTAGATTGTAGAAATTTTTGACTTTATAGCGTTTAATTTTGCTCTAACACTAGCATCTACTACTTTGTTATTGTAAGTAAGTTTAAGTCCACCTAGAAGACTCTTGTCTACAAGGTTATTAAGTTCTACTTTTTCTAGTTGTAACTCATTTTTAAGTTTTTCTTTTAGATTTTCTAACTGAACTTCAGTTAGTGGCGAAGCTGATTCAACTTTTACAACAACGCTATTTGAATGTTTATTAAACAATTCAGTAAATTGCTCTAAAACAAAATTTATTAATGAGATTTGCAGATTTCCCGCTAAGATTTTTACAACATTTACAACATATTTGTTTACTCCTGCAAATGATGCTTCAATCAAGTTAATTTTTTTTATTTTTTCTAAATTAGGGTTGTTCATCAATGTAACAAAATCAGAGTTTCCATTAATAACTTTTGCAACTTCTGGTAACTCATTAGCTACTTGTTCTAATGCGTTATTTTCTTTTGCAACTTCAAATAATGAATATCCAATTTTATTAGCTAATACTGACTTACTCATTATTTCACCCCTACCTCTTTAATGACTTTATCAACATATTCACTTTGTGTTGAGCCATCTAATTCTTTTTCTAAAATTTTCGAAGCTACAAGCACTGATAAATCAGCAATTTGTCTGTTGATTTCTTCAAGCGCTCTTTTCTTCTCATCCTCAATATCTCTTTGAGCATTTACTTTTAATTGTTCTGCTTGTTTGCGAGCTTCTTCAAGAATAGCTTGTTTTTCAATCTTAGATTGTTCACGAGCATCTTCCATCATAACCTTAATTTCTTGTTGAGCATTTTTTAATTTTTCTTGATTTTCTTCAAGTAAAACTAATGCTTCTTTTTGATTTCTAGCAGCATCATCAAGTTGACCTTCAACTAATCTTTGACGCTCATCTAACATATCAATAAGTTTGTCCCAAGCAAATTTTTTCAGTAATACTAATAAGATTAACACAGCTATTATGTTAATAGCCATATTTCCTAAGTTCCATCCTTGATGAGAAGCGTGTTCAGTAGCTAAAAATACTAAATTTTCCATTTACTAAATGCTCCTATTCTTAATAGTTATTTATTACAATATTAGACTGAATTATTTTGCTAAAATCATGAATGCAATAACTACTGCTAAGATAGGCACCGCTTCTACAAGTGCGAACATAATGAATGCATTTGATTTTAATTTTGGTTCTACTTCTGGTTGACGAGATACACCTTCCATGAATTTACCGAATAAAAATCCGTTACCAATACCAGCTCCAACCGCTGCTAATCCTGCTGCTAATCCTGCTCCAATTAATTCTACCATAATTATATTTTCCTCCTTGGATAATAAATGAATTTTATTAATTATTAATTTTTACACAAAATTGTGTACTTATTTGAATTAATGTTCATCACTAATTTTATGTGATAAATAAATAAATGATAATACTGTAAAGATATATGCTTGGATAAATCCTATAAATAGTGAGAATCCTTTCCATACTACTAAACCTGTAATACCTGCGATAGCACCGAAAACACCTGCTGTTGCTAGTGTCGCTAAAAGTGCTAACAGTACTTCCCCTGCATAAATGTTACCGAATAAACGCATTGAAAGTGTCAATAAGTTTGTAAACTCTTCTATAACTTTAAACGGTGCAATACCTATACCTGAAGAAGTATATGTACCAAAGTAATGTTTAGTACCTTTATACTTAATTCCTGCATAATGAGTAAACACAATAACTAATAATGCAAGAGAGAAAGTAAATGTTGGATCGGCTGTTATAGAATTTACATATACAACTTCATTGTAACTAACTTCTATAAGTACACCAATCGTATTTGCTACAGCAATAAGTGAAATAAGTGTTAACGCTGTCGCCCATAATCCTTTACCATATTTTTTCCAACTAACGTTACCCTTAATTACATTATCACTAACGAAATAAGCAAGTAACTCAGCTGCATTTTGACGTTTACTATCTGGTCTTAATTTAATTCTACTAGTTAGAAACATCACTATAATAAAGGTAAGCAACACTGTTATTAAAGTTGTGATTACACTAGGAATATTAACCGTTATATCATAGCCAAATAATTTGGTAATAAGATATGAATGTTTTTCCATATATTCCCCTCACCTCTTTTCTTAAGTATCTTTTATATTTCTAAATCTGTTGTAATATAAAATTAGAAATACTTAATACATATTATAATATTATTTTATAATATTTGCTAGCGATTTCTTAAATTTTATCTAAATTGTTTAAAAATATGTTATTATTATGTTATTTTGTTCCGAAGATCCTGTCTCCAGCGTCTCCTAGTCCTGGTACGATATACCCATGATCATTTAGTTTTTCATCTAATCCTGCGATATAGATATCCACATCTGGATGTGCATCATGTAAAGCTTTCACACCTTCTGGTGCTGCTATTAAACACATAAATTTTATATCGTTAACTCCTCGTTGTTTTAGCGAGTTAATTGCAGCAATAGCTGAACCACCAGTTGCTAACATTGGGTCAACAACGATGAAATGACGTTCTTCTGGATTACTTGGTATTTTTACAAAGTACTCATGTGGTTGAAGCGTTTCTGGATCACGGTATAAACCTACGTGACCAACTCTTGCTGATGGAATTAAATTCATTAAACCATCAACCATTCCTAACCCTGCACGAAGAATTGGAACAAAAACTATCTTTTTACCTGAAAGACGTTTACAAGTAGTAGTTTGAATTGGAGTTTCTACTTCAACATCCTCCAATGGAAGATCACGAGTAATTTCATAAGCCATTAAAGAACCTACTTCATTAGTAAGTTGTCTAAAGTCTTTAGAACCTGTTCTCTTATCTCTAATAAAAGATAATTTATGTTGGATCAATGGATGATCAAATACATGAACTTTTGACATAATTATAGTTCTCCTTTGTTATATTATTATATTTATTTTACTCTAATTATTTCATTTTAACAAGGGATATCCGAAAATATTTTACCTCCTTTAAAAAATATTTTTTTATTAATTTTGCTATATTACTAGACTTCACTTATATAAAATATTACAATAATAAAAACAAGATAAACGGAGACTTTAACATGCAAAGAAAAACATTTTTAGGGATATTTTTACTTACTAGTATTTTCTACTATATTATCCCACTACTTTTTTTGAAATTCTACAATGGTACTAGTGATAAAGCTGGTTTCATTTTAATATTAGTTTATGGATTCACTTCATTTGCTATAACACTATTAATATCATACTTTATTCAAAAAACTATATTTATACCCATATTAAGTACTATTCTAGCACTTCCTTTATTTTTCATTTTTAATTCAAGTGCTCTAGTTTTAATACTTATTATATTAGTTTTTTCATTTATAGCTTACGGTCTATCATCATTATTAAAATAATTAAGGAGAACCTATGACGATATTCAAACGCAATTTAATAATAGCAACAGGTATATATTTACTTTTTTATCTCACACCAATTTTAGCTAATCCTTTTATGGCTTTAAATCTATTAGAAGCTACTATTGTTGGGATTCTAATTTTTGGTGGATTCTATTTAAGCTATATTTTTATGTATACAAATAAAAGTAAATTTGATGAACGCACTAAGAGTACTATTATTACATTATTAATTTTAGCGATAGCTCTACTAATATTCTTCAATCCTTTTAAATTTCCACCAGCATTCAATATTATTATAAATAAATATATAGCGATACTAATTCTTCTACTTATATTAATATTTATAGTAGTACTAGCCAAAAAAATGGATAATTCTGTAATTGTAATTTTACTTTTTGCACCATCAATTATCCAAGGATTATTTATGAGACTTTCATATAAAGCAATGCTTTTCTACGTTGCAAATCCTAACTTCAATCTATATTTAATAGCGGCTATTTTCATTGGATACTATATTTATAACAATAGGAAGTAATCAATTAAAAAGTTATAATTAATCGTTTAGATCACCCCATATAACTATAAAAAAACTGATAACCTAGATTTTCTTTCTAGATTATCAGTTTATTATTTTATTAATTATCTATCTCTACTTTTAAAACTTTACCTGATACTGCATCAACAACAACATCGTACTCTAATCCATTCGCACGAGCTTCAACCTCATAAACATATAATGGCATACCATTGTTTTGGGGTGCGTAATCATCTTCATACTCTGGTCTAACTTTTACAAAATTAATATTTTGTTCAGGAGTAGAAATAGCTTGTGCTACTATAGAGCGAATTTCTTGTTGTGATTTTGCATTTTGTACGTTTTGTTGTGTGTTATTAGAATTATTGTTATTTTGAACATTTGAAGACTGGTTATCATTTTGTGAATTAGTATTTGAACCATTATCCCCACTGTTAGTATTGTTGTTATTATTTTGATTCGATTGGCTTCCTACGTTCATCTTTATATTAGAATAAGCTTCTTGAATTTTAGCTCTTTGTGATGTTTCATATTTATCATATGCATATGCTCCTACCCCTCCCGTTACTACAACAGCTAAAGCTCCGATTATTAACGGTTTTAAAAAGTTTCTTTTTACTTTTTTAGGTTGTTCATTATATTGAGTTTCACTGTGAACATTCTCTGTGTAATTTCCTTCAATTGTTTCAATCTCATTATTTCTTTTGTTTTCCATTGTTTTTCATTTTCCTCTTTATCTTTATATTATTATTTTATATTCCTTTTATGAATTTTAAATGAAGATTTTATATTTTTTTAATCATCTATTTTAACTTTTAGAACTTTTCCTGATACAGCATCTACTACTACATCATACTCTAATCCGTTAGCTTTTGCTTCAACTTTATAAACATATAAAGATACTCCATTATTTTGAGGTGCATAATCATCCTCATATTTAGGTTTAATTTTTACAAAGTTAATATTTTGTTCTGGTACTGATATTGCATCTGCTACAATTGAGCGAATTTCTTGTTGTGACTTAGCATTTTGTTGTGTATTGTTGTTATTTCCGTTGTTATTTGAATCTGTTTGATTTCCTGTATTCAACTTAATATTTGAGTAAGCATCTTGAATTTTAGTTCTTTGCGCAGTTTCATATTTATCATAAGCATAAGCTCCTACCCCACCTGTAACTACAACAGCTAATGCTCCGATAATTAATGGTTTTAAAAAATTTCTTTTTGTTTTTTTAGGTTGTTCATTATATTGGTTATCATATTCGATATTTTCTACATAAGTTCCTTCAATTGTTTCGATTTCGTTATTATTTATATTTTTTGTCATTTTTAATTTACCTCTTTTTCTTTATATTTTTATTATATCCTTGTTTTATGAACGTTAAATGAAGATTTCATTTTTTATTCTCTTTCGATATTTTTATTATATCTTTATTTTATGAACGTTAAATGAAGATTTCATTTTATTTTTCTCTTAAGATATTTCTATTATATCTGTGTTTTATGAATCTTAAATGAAGATTCATATTAATTTATAATTTTCTACAATAAAAAAAAGAGTAACTTAACAAAATCGTTTTTTACAAAATTACGATTTTCGAGTCACTTTCCCTCATTTTTTTAAAGATTCACTACAAATCTTGTTCCTTTTGGCTTATTATCTAAAACAGCTATTTTACCATTATGTAATTCTACTATTTTTTTCGTAATAGATAACCCTAACCCTGAAGAATTATCCTCTGTTGTAGTTCTAGATTTATCTACTTTATAAAATCTATCCCAAATATGTTTTTTCTCAGCATCACTTATTCCTATTCCGTCGTCTGCAACTTCAAGTATTATACTATTTCTTTTTGCTAAACAAACTTTTACTTCTGTTTGAGCATACTTCAAGGCATTAGATAATAAGTTATCTATCATTCTCATAATCAACGCTTCATTAGCGTATACTTTGATATTTTCTTCTACATTTATAAATAACTTTATATTCTTATTATCAAATAATATTTTATAATCCTCTAGTGTAAATTTAATTTTATCAGATAATAAAAGTTCTTCTTTTGGAATCTCTAAACGACTATCTAATCTAGATAATTCTAGTATTTGATTTATCATCGAAGTCATTCTCTTGCTCTGTCTTTCAATTACATCAAACGATTCTTTAGCATCTTCTACAGAATCTGTATACTTAGCTCCATATTCACTTTCTGCCATTATTACAGAAATCGGTGTTCGAAGTTCATGCGATACATCTGAACTAAATTGACGTTCTCTTTTCGAAGAATTCTCTAATGTTTCTAACATTTCATTAAAAACTTTACCTAATTTATGCACTTCATCCGCACCATCTTTTATAGTAATTCTTTTACTAAGGTCATTACTCTTTGCGATAGCATCAGCAGTTTCAGTCATATCTCTAACGGGTTTTAATGAACTTCTAATAATTAAATATCCACCATACATTATAACTATTATAACGAACGGACTTCCTATACTTATGATTAAAGGCAATATCCAACCATTAATATTATTAGTAATTTGCACTACTCCTCTTACATATTTTCCATTCCCTAATCGAGCTGAACTTGTTTCTGAGTCATAATAAAGATATTTATTATTATTAACATCTTTATATTCAGAAATTACTCCTAAACTGAAATCATTAACTTTGAAATTTCTAGGGACAGACCCTGCAACAAGATTTCCATCTTTATCATAAACAGATAAGGTCACTCCATCTTCATATGGGGTAAACTTATCAGATCCACTTGAAATTTCAGCTACCTCTTCTATCAATTTCTTCTCACTATTCTTTTCAACAACACTATCACTAACTAAAAATGTCCCAACTATCAATGATCCTATTAATAAAACTATAAATGTTGTATACCATAAAGTGATTTTGAAAGTTAATGATACTTTTCTAAATGGAAATATCGATAATTTCTTGATTCTATTTAACAAAGTATCCTAACCCCCTTTTAGTGTAAATAATAGTCTTATCTGTACCGTTATCTAATTTTTTTCTAATATTTTTTATAATAACATCTACAATATTAGATGCCCCGTCATAATCATAATCCCAAACATGATTGAGAATCTGATCACGACTTAGAATACTCTCTTTATTTTTCATAAGATATTCTAATACTTCATACTCCTTACCAGTTAAGCCAATATTTTGACCATTTCTCAACACTTGTTTTTTCGAAATATCCAAAACAACATCATCAACTTGAATAACATTAGTTGCTAAACCATAGTTACGTCTCATCAAAACTCTTATTCTAGCTAATAACTCATCAAACTCAAACGGCTTAACTATATAATCATCTGCTCCGCTATCAAGACCAACGATTTTATCTTCTAAAGTATCTTTTGCTGTTAACATTATAACAGGTGTATTATTTTTACTCTCACGAAGTCTCGCTATAAACTCATAGCCATCAACATTTGGCATCATTATATCTGTAATAATCAAATCATACTTACTATAGCTAACAAAATCCAGAGCTTCTTCACCATCAAAACAACTATCTACACTATAATTATTTTTCTTTAAGTGCTTAGTAATTATTCTATTCAAATCACGTTCATCTTCAACAACAAGTATCTTCATAACAATCTCCTCGTACTAAATTTCTACTATATTTTACTTAATTCATATGTAAATGTAAAGGTAGTAACTCAAAAATCGAAATTTTGCAGAAATCGATTTGTTTGAGTCACCTTCCGCAGTAGTTTATTAGATATCTTAAAAGCTTTTTTAAAGCGTATTTAGATATCAATAAACCATTGTATCTATGAATTCTCATAAACACTTTATTAATTGGGTCGACTCCTTTATAATTTCATTTACTATACATTCTAAAATAAAAAAATGAATCTAAAATGAAAAAAGACACCTATTTTCAAATAGATGTCTTAGACGTAATAGCCAGGATTTCAACCTGAGCCTCCTCCATCAAGGCGTACTCACTCTATACTACTCCTTACGTCATTTTTATTATACCATATTAACTTTTTTCTTTCTATGTTAAAAAAGTTTATTTAGTATATAAAATATCAACGGAAAGTAAAATAAATAGAGCCTTAATTTACAAGACTCTATCAACTTTTATTCATTCTCTTCTAAATTATAAAGTAATTCATACAATGCTTTCGCATCCAGTTTTTCTTTTTCTTCTTTGCTAATATCTCGAACTAACTCTCCACGATGCAGAACTATTATTCTGTTTCCATATTTAACTGCATCTTGAATATTATGAGTAATCATTAAAGCTGTTAAGTTTTTCTCTTCAATCTTTTGTCTAGTAAGTTCCATTATTTTCTTCTGAGTTTTTGGATCTAATGCAGCCGTATGCTCATCAAGAAGTAAAAGTTTAGGTGTTGTCATAGTAGCCATTAAAAGTGCAATAGCTTGACGTTGTCCACCAGATAAAAGACCCATTTCACTATCTAATCTATCTTCAAGACCTAAGTCTAAAGTTGCCAATAATTCTTTAAAAAGCTTTCTATCTTCTTTTGTAGTACCTACTTTAAAGCCTCTAGTTTTCCCACGACGAAGTGCTAAGGACATATTTTGTGCAACAGTCATACGAGGAGCTGTTCCGTCTAAAGGATTTTGGAAGACTCTGCTGATAAATCCTGCTCTCTTATGTTCTACTATACTACTTACATCTTTTCCTTCAATTAAAATTTCTCCACCATCTAGCGAAAACGAACCCGCTAGTGCATTAAGAAAAGTCGATTTTCCTGCTCCGTTCCCTCCAAGAATAGTAATGAAATCACCATCTTTTATTTCAAGACTAACATTTTTCAATGCATGTTGTTCTCTAATCGTACCTGGAAAGAACGTTTTATCTATTTTATTAATTTTTATAAATGACATGATCTATACATCCTTTCTCTTAGCTTTTAATTTTAATTGAGGTAGTGTTAAGAATATAGCAATAACTAGTGCTGAAACTAATTTAAAATCATTAGCACCGATAATATTAAGTTTTAATACTCCAACTAATAATAATCTATAGATAATCGCTCCACAAATGACACATATCAATCTTGTCGTAAAAGTCACATCCTTGAAGATTACCTCACCTATAATAATTGCTGCTAAAGCTACAACTATAACTCCAATTCCACTATTTACATCAGAATAACCATTATTTTGAGCTAAAATAGCACCAGCTAAAGAAATAATTCCATTAGCAAGCATTAATCCTAAAATCGTCATCGATTTAGTAGAAATACCTAGAGCAGTTGCCATTTTCTCATTATCACCTGTTGCAATTAGACTCTGACCCAATTCTGTTGAAAAGAATAAAGACATAGCGAAGATAATTAATCCAGAAAGAATAATTCCAACAAGAACAGTATCATAATGAGTTGGTAAGTCTAATCCTTGAATTTTACTAAAGATCGTATCTTTGTTGATTAAACTTAAATTTGGTCTTCCCATTATTCTAAGATTCACAGACAATAGTGCAGTCATTGTTAAAATTCCTGCAAGTAAACTTGGTATTTTACAAACAGTAATTAAGAATCCAGTCACTAGACCTGCTAACATTCCTGCTACTATAGAAATTAATGTAGCAATAACGGGATTAATCCCATTATGTATACAGATTACACATACCGCAGCTCCTAAAGGATAAGCACCTTCAGTTGTCATATCTGCAATATTTAACACTCTAAAACTTATAAATAATCCAAGCGACAGTATTCCCCACAGCATTCCTTGTGAAATCGCCGAAATAAATAAATCCATTTTGCACCTCTTTTATTTAATATTTCTTCTAATTTGATTTTATATAATTTAGAGCAACTCATAAACAATAATTTTTTCTATTGATTTGATGAGTCGCTCCTTTTAATTATTCATAATTCAAATAGCTACTTAATAATATAATATCAATAATATTATTTTTTATCTACTACTTTTGCTTTATCTTTGATCTCTTTTGGGATTTCAATTCCTAATTGTTTTGCTTTTGCTTCGTTTAGGTAAATTACACCTTCATTAGCAAGTACGATTGGCATATCTTTTGTATCTCCACCTTTTAGTACTTTAGCAACAACTTTAGCTGTTTCTACACCGATTTGATATTGATCAACACCTAGTCCTAGAAGTCCTCCGTCAGCTACCATCGTATCTGCAGATGGGAATACTGGAATTTTCTTAGCGTCTGTTACTTTTACTACTGTTGCCATTGCACTAGCAATTGTGTTATCGATTGGAACAAAAATTGCATCAGTTTGTGAAGCAAGGCTTTCTGTTACTTGTTGAATATCATTTGTGTTTGCTACTGTTGATACTTTAACTTCTAATCCTAATTCTTTAGCTAATTTTTCAGCTTCTTGAGCTTGTTTTACAGCATTATCTTCACTTGCTGTGTAAAGAATTCCAACTTTCTTCATGTTAGGTAATACTTTTTTCATGATTTCAAGTTGTTGTTTAATTGGAGTTCTATCACTAACACCAGTAATGTTGTTTCCTGGTTTGTCTTCAGCTTTAATTAATCCTGCTTCAACTGGATAAGTAATACCACCCATGATAATTGGTTTATCTTTAGTTGCATTTGATAAAGATAAAGTAGCTGGTGTTGTAATACCTACTAAGATATCGTTGTTATCTGTAACTAATTTTTGACCCATACTTGCTAAGTTACTTTGATCACCTTGGGCATTTTGAAGATCAATTTTTAAATTCTTACCAACTTCATATCCTTCTTTTTTAAGTCCATCTTCTAAACCTTTATAGATTTGGTCAAGAGCTGGATGACTAAGTAATTGTAGTACTCCTACTTTCACTTCTTTATTATCAACTTTTTTAGTATCTTCACCTTTTTTACTTGAGAAGAACCCATAACCTAATACACAAACTAATAATACCGCAAATGCTACAAAAATTTTATTTACTTTCATTTTAATAATCTCCTTTTACTTTAATAATATTTTTTGTAATCAAAATTTTAGAAGCGTACCTATATAAAAAGACCACTGGCATAATATCCAGTGGTCCTCACAATATATTTTTTTCATATATAAAAAACCACCTAGATATTTCTATGTGGTCTCATTTTTTTCATCACAAATAATCCACATAGATACTTACTTCTCACCTGAGAGTCGTATCTATGTTAAAAAGAAACAAGATCGACTCAGTATCTAGTGGCTTTGCCAACGAATATTTAATTGTAGCGTGTCAACTTGATACAGTTTCATAAATCTTTTTTCTCCTTTACGTTTAATTCTTGTCTACATTATAGCAACAGTTTTCTTTATTGTCAAGATATTTTTCAAAAAAAATTAAAAGATTCTGACAATTCATCTAAAATTATTAATACCTTTGAATTTTCAGCTTGCAAAGAAAATAGTAAATACGAATATTTTCAAAAAAATATTAAAAAGATATTAACGGTGTTTTATGTATATTTTCTGTACTATAAAAACTAAGGTATTTTCTTAATTATTTTTGAAACTTATGAAAATAATTCGTTTTCACAACTAAAATATATATATTTAAATATTAATACACATATATAATCTTTTAGATTACTGTTATACCATCATTTATTATTAATTATAATAAATAGTATTTTACATGAAAATAAAATTGAAAATATATCATTTTCATGAAAATTTACACTTGAAAATAGATTTTCAGAGGAGTATCATAGATATATGTTATTAAAAAAGTAAGTTAGGAGAATTTTTATGGATAGCCAGATAGCTATAGAAGAAAAAGACAAATTATTTAATAAAGGATTTATAACAATAACTACAATTAATTTTATCGTATTTTTAATTTATTACTGTTTCGTAGTTATTACAGCTAAATATGCAACTTCTCAATTAGGTGCGACTGCTGCTCAAGCAGGATTTGCAGCTGGTATTTATATTATCGGTACACTTGTTGCTAGACTTTACATTGGTAAAAAATTAGAAATTGTTGGTCGTAAACAAATTTTACGTTTTGGAGCTTTAATTTACTTAATCACTACAGCAGCATATTTAATTTCATCAAATATTGTTATTTTAGATACTGTTCGTTTCTTAAATGGATTCGCATATGGAACTATCTCTACTGCAGCAAATGCAATAGTTACTACTTACATTCCTAAAACTCGTAACGGTGAAGGTATTAACTACTACGGATTAAGCACAAGTTTAGCTGCTGCAATTGGACCATTTATCGGTATGTTATTACTTCCTATTACAGGATTCAATGCAGTTATTATTTTAGCAATCGTATTATCTGTTGCAGTTACAATTGCTTGTTTCTTATTCCCAGTTAAAAATATTGAATTAGACGAAAAACAAAAAGAATTATTAAACAGTTGGTCTTTAAATACATTTATTGAATATAAAGTATTATTCATTTCTACTGTAGCATTCCTAGTTGGTTTAGCTTACTCTAGTGTATTAGGATTCTTATCTATCTACGCTGATAGCCTAAACTTATCTACTGCTGGAGCTTTCTTCTTTGTAGTATATGCTCTTATCGTTACAGTTACTCGTCCATTCGCAGGACGTATATTTGATGCACGTGGTGAAAATGCAGTTATGTATCCAAGTTTTGTATTCTTAACATTAGGATTATTAATGTTAAGTTTCACAAATGGTAGCTTCATGTTATTATTCTCTGGTGCTTTAATCGGTTTAGGATATGGAACATTTATGTCAAACGGACAAGCTGTTTGCTTAAAACTTGTTGATTCTACTAAAGTAGGTATTGCATTATCTACATACTTCATCGGATTAGATCTTGGTCTTGGATTCGGACCATATGCACTAGGTACTGTTCAAGGAATCTTATCATACAGAGGAATTTACATCCTTTGTGCAATAGTAACAATTGGAGTAACTGTTCTTTACGCTATGTTCTACAAAGGTAAAGAAGTACCTGTGCTAAAAACTAAAACTAGTCGATAGTAATATTAAAAACTTAAAAAAGTAGTCCTAAATTAAGGACTACTTTTTTTATAGATATCTATTATTAATAACAAAAGAGGGCTGACCCAAAAGTACTAGATTTTAAAATAATTTACATGAAAACTCATAAATGCAGTGGTTTATTGATATCTAAATTCGCTTCGAAAAGCTTTTTAGATATCTAATAAACTGCGCGGGGGTGACTCGACAAAATCGATTTCTACGAAATCACAGTTTTTGAGTCACTCCCTCTTCTAATTTTTATTTTTCTGGATAACGTCTTGCGACATCTACTAACTTTTCTTTTATAATCTTTTTAGGATCTTCATTAAGATGATAACACATTGCTAGAGCATAGATTAAAACATCTGCTAGCTCATCTTTTATCTCTTGTATATTATCTCCCTCTTCACTCCATTGAAAATGCTCTAATAGTTCTGCCGCTTCAATAGAGATACTTTTAGAAAATCTTTCTAAAGTGTCGTACTCTCCCCAACCTCTTTTTTCTCGAAACTCAGTTATTATTGTTTTTAACTCTTCCATCTTTTTATCCCTATATTAAACTGTTATTTGTTAAATTATTATATAAATTGTAAAATTCCGCTAAACTTAGAGTTTCGCTTCGTCTTCCAGGTTCAATATCACTGTCAAGACAAGCGTTTTGTAAGTCTTGCTTTTTATCTTTACCATAACTTGAAATTAAATTATTAAGTAAAGTTTTTCTACGTTGAACGAAACATGAACGCACGAATTTAAAGAATTTGGCATCAGTTTCAAATTCGCGAGTTTCTTTTGTCATAATTTTTACAACAGCACTCTCTACATTCGGTGCAGGTACGAATACTTTTTTCGGAACAGTAAATAAATACTCAACATCTGTATAGTAATTTAATAAAATTGTTAATGAGTTATAATCTTTTGTTCCTACCTTAGCATTTAATCTATTCGCAACTTCTTTTTGCATCATAACTACATAACCATCAATTTTCTCAGTGTTCTCAATTAAATGAGTTAAAATCGGTGTAGTAATGTAGTACGGTAAGTTAGCTACTACCATAATTCTTTCACAGTCAGACATTTTCTCAGCGATTATCTTATCAACATCAACTTTTAATATATCGTTATTAATAATATCAACATTAGGATAATCTGCAAGTGTCTCAGATAAAATCGGTAAAAGTCTACCGTCAATTTCAAATGAAATTACTTTTTTAGCTTTCTTAGCTAATGCTTCTGTAAGAGAACCAATCCCAGGACCAATCTCTATTACTCCTACATTTTCATTTACTCCTGCTCCATCAACGATTCTATTTAAAATATTCGCATCTATCAAGAAGTTTTGTCCTAAACTCTTCTTAAATGTAAATCCGTGTTTTTTTAGTATCTCAAAAGTTTTCTTGGGTGTTCCTATCATTATTTTAATCCTTTACTTATTTTTGTCATCTCGTCTAATAAACGTTCTTTAGAAATATTATACATATTAAGTTTATTTAGTAGTTGTTTTGCATTAGTGTAACCTATATTTAATCTTTCACAAAGTTCTTCTCTTAGAACTTTTGAAGTAGTTCCTCCTACTAAACCTAACTCTATCAATATTTCATTACTTATATCATTTTTTACCTCGTCCATCGGTGTATAATGATTTTTAATAGCTGCTATAATATCTTCTTTGCTCGCAGCTTCTATTCCAATTTTCCCTTTACTATCAACGGCCTTTTTATTTGATATATATGCATGTTTTGCCGTAGGAATATTTTTTTCTATTATACTTCTAATTCTTTTCCCCGCATAATCAGGATCTGTTAGAACTATTAATCCTCTTGTTTTTTCTAAAAAGATTAATCGTTCTATTTTTTTCTTAGTAAGAGCAGAGCCATTAGTTTCAAATGTATCGCAATCTATTGCTTCTTTAACCCTATTGGTATCATCTCTTCCTTCTACTACTATTATTTCTTTGATTTTCATTTTATTATCCTTTAAAAAATTCATCAGTCTATTATAACATATTTAGACAAATTTTGCTCATGCTAGCATGAATAATTCAAATAGTTGTATAGTTCATGCGTAATTTCATGGTAAACTTTATACTTATAACCTCCGCAAAGGAAATTCTTTTTTAATTCAAATTTCTCTTTAAGCTTAATTTTTTCTAGTGCTTTTCCTTTTCTACACACTAGTATTTCCCAATGTTTTTCAAACTTTACTAAGTAACAATCGTAAGTCTTATCTTTTCCATATTCTCCCCAAAAATATAGAAATCCCACAATTTCTAATAGTATATGCCACCATTTTACTGTTTTTCTTCTTTCTAACAAATAAACTTTCTCACTCTTTGTAAGATAATTATATAATTCTTCCATAATTCCCACCTCGTTATTTTCATTATAACACAAAAAAATCCTTTGCAGAAAATTCTGCAAAGGAATGTTTATTAGTGAATATCTTTTTTCTTAAAGTTAGCTCCACTTACTTCACTAACTGTTCCAATCGATAGAAAGGCATTCTTATCATTTCTAAATACAATTTTTTTCAGTTTTGATTCTTCAATACGGGTGATTACACAAAAGATAATTTTTGTTTCTTGACCTGAATAACCACCTTCCCCATGTAATAAAGTCACTCCACGACCAAGTCTATCTTGAATTTCTTGACTTATTACTTGATAGTTACTTGTAATAACCATAACCGATTTAGAATCGTTAAGCCCCTCAATAACGATATCCATAACTTTAGATGCGATGAAATAACTTATCATAGAATATAATGCAGCTTCCCACGTGAAAACAAATCCAGATGCGATAAAGATAACAACATTTATTCCAAGAACCATTTCACCTACAGAAATCGGTAATTTTTTTGTAGCATAGATTGAAAACATCTCACTTCCATCTAATGTTCCACCATTTCTAATAACTAATCCGACCCCTATTCCTAATATTATCCCACCGAAGATACATGCTAAAAATGGATCTGTAACAAGTGGTGGAATACTATGAAAATATGATGTTGCTATAGATAGGATAACAATACCAAAAACGGATGCAATTGAAAATCCTTTACCTATCTGTTTATATCCTAAATATAAAAATGGGATATTGAAAATAAAGATAAATAACCCCAGTGGTAATCCTATATAATGACGAGCAATAATTGATACCCCAATTACCCCTCCATCTAATATATTATTGGGAATTAAGAAAAATTCTAACCCCGCTGCAAAAATTAATGACCCTATAATTATACTAATATACTTTTTAAAAAACTCTATTTTACTTTCCATTGATTCTCCTTTTTATTTTATTTTTTGGCAAATAGGACAAAAATGACTCGAACGACCTTTTATTGTAACATTTTCAACATCATGCCCTAATGGACAAGCCTTCTTACCATAAATCTGGTGGAAATTTTGCATATTTCCTTCTCCACCATCAGCATGAACATAATCTGAAATTGTAGATCCACCCTCTCTTATCGCTAGATCTAAAATATCAACTAATTCTTTAAATAAACTTTCTTTTTTCTTTTTAGAAAGTTCACTCGCCTTAGTTAATGGATGTATTTTTTGACGATATAACACTTCACAATCATAAATGTTACCACACCCACAAAATACATTTCCTTCAAGAAGTAAAGCCTTTATCGACTGATCTTTATATTTATTTTCAGCTAATTTATCTAGAAAATATTTTTTTGCAGTTTTATCAAACGGTTCTGGTGCAAGATTTACAAAAGGTTTAAATTTACTAACATCTTCTATGTACCTTAGTTCTCCGAATCTTCTTATATCACTGTAGACTAGCTTTTCTCCAGTAGATAGTTCAAAAATTACATGTTGATGTTTAAAATAATTTTTGTTAGTAATTTCTGCTATATCTTTTACTAAAAAAAATGCTCCTGTCATTCCAAAATGAGTAATTATATAACCCTCATTTAAAGTAAAATATAAATATTTCCCTCTACGAGACAATTTTTCTATTTTTTTACCTATAACATTTTCTGAAAAATACTCAATATCTTGTTTGACTATTGCCATCTTATTTAACTTATGACTTTCTTTTACTACATTCGAATATTTTATATCTAGAATTTGTTTATTTATTACTACTTCTTCAAGACCGAACTTTATATTCTCAACCTCTGGTAATTCTGGCATAATGTACTCCTATTTTTAAACTTACTTTTTTATTTTAATACAATTATTTAAAAAATTCAAAGATTTCTTTTTATCTACACCTGTTATTTATATAAATAAATATAACTTTTTACATTTATTAATAGCGTAAATTTAAAATTTGTAGTATAATAAAAAAGTTACAATGTATAGAAGGGATTATATTAAATGAAAGAAAGAATATCTAGAAGAGATAGAATCAGTTCTGGGTCAAGAAATGATAAACACTCTCCTAAAAAAAGAGGATTTAAAAAAATAATATTTACAGTTCTGGCATTACTGTTCTTAGGAACAGGAGCTTTTGCCGCGTATACGTTTTTCAACTTCTATAATTCAACTCACAAAGGATACAAAAAAGTTGATTACTTAAAAGAAGTTGATCCTAACTTTAAGAAATTTTCAGTATTAATTTTAGGAATAGATATGAATGATGACCGTAAAGCTCAAGGTCAAACTCGTGAAGATAGTCGAACAGACTCAATGATTCTAGCAACCGTTAACAAAGATAAAAAACGTATGGATATGGTTAGTATTCCTCGTGACTCACTTGCTTTAATGCGTGAAAAAAATGACGAGAATAATGATAGTGCATACTTCTATGATAAGATTACTCATGCTCATGCCTACAATGATGTAAAAGGAACAACAAACGCAGTAGAAAACTTATTAAATACACCCATCAACTTCTACGTATTAATAAACTTCAAAGCGTTTGAACAGACAGTCGATGCCTTTGGTGGAATTGATTTATACGTACCATTCGATATGGATGAACAAAATGCTAATGGTGAAGAAAACACTGTTAAATTGAAAAAAGGATGGCACACTTTAAACGGTGAACAAGCTCTTGCCTTTTCTCGTAGTAGATATTACGATAGTGATATAGAACGTGGTCAACGTCAACTTCAAGCTATTCACGCTCTTATCGATAAAGCAAAAAGCTTAAATGCTTTAACTAAAATCAATGATGTAATTAATATCGCAGGTGATAATGTAGAACATAACCTATCAACGACAGAGATTTCTTCAGCGATAAAAATGTTCTTTAATGATGATATTCAAATCGTTTCACACAGAATCGATGGATATGATGTAATGTACAACGGTGTATATTACTACTATCCGCGCCCATTATCTTTATTATACGCATCATCAGCATTAAGAGATAATTTAGATTTACCATTACCAAAAGCGACAGACTTACTAAACATTTACTATCAAGGTCATATAAGTATAGGATTAAAAGAATATAGAATAAATAATTTATTACCAAAAACTATATATCCTCAAGTTGGACTTACAATAATGTCACATGGAGATTTACTAATCAATCTTCCAGAGCAACTTTCTAAAGAAGACCTGAAAAAAGATATTACAGTGAGTAACGAAAATAGACCTGATGAAAATGGTAATACTGAAAACAATGCTAATAATAGCAATGAACAACAAAATACTACAACTGGTGTTGGTACAACAAATACCCATCAAAATACTGGCGTAAATAATAATCAATAATAATTAATATCCCATCAAAAATAATTTTTGATGGGATATTAATTATTTATTTGAAAATTTTACATTTACAGTTCCAGCATTTGAAGATGTGAATAATTGTTTCTTTTTATTTGAGCTATTTGTAAAATTTGATTCTTCATCACTTAATTCAGCTATAATATCACCTTTTATTGACTTAAGAGTAATAGAATTATTTGCAGTAAGATTACTTAAAATAATATTACCAGTAGTTGTTTTTAAGTTAATATTATCTGAACTTTCACTAGGAAGATTACTTACCTTAATATTTCCTAGTTTATTAGTTATATTAATATCTTTTATTGTTGATGATGACAAATCTGTATCTCCTATTTTATTATCAACACTAATATCTTTTAAATCATTAATATTATTTAATTTAACATTTCCTGTAGCAACATTAATTTTTAGAGAATTATTTTTACTATTTAAGTTATCTATATTTAAATTTCCAGTTGCTAATTTAATATCAGCATCTGAAGCTGAAATATTAGTTATATATACATCACCTAGTTCACTATTAATTATAAGAGATTTAATATCTAGATTCTTGATAAAATAATCTCCTATTTTATTAACTGAATTGATATCAATATTAGAAGATTTAGGTATTTTTATAATAAGTTTTCTTTTTTCAGTAAAGAAATTAAAATTAATACCCACAATATTTTTATTTTCTTTTATAGATAACTTATTTCCTATGTGCTCTATATTAACTTTACGTTCTATAGCAGTATAGTATTCTATTTCCATATTTTTAGAAGCAGTATTCTCTTCTATGGTTACATCAGAATCAATAATATCTAAATCTAAATTTTTAACATCATTAATTGAGACAGTATAATTCTTTTTCTCTAAATTAGAAGAAAATCTAGGTATATGACCATTATTTAAGTAAGTTGCTAATCCTATCAATACTAATCCAAAAATTATAAAACTAATAGAAATTTTTATAAATTTATTCATTTATATACACCTCTTTTTTGAAAATCTTCACAAAAATTGTTCTGATGTTTATACCATTTTGACGTGATTTTTTATATATTTTTATCAACCAGTAAATACCAATTAAACCAGCCCCTGAATTAACAAATCCAAATCCTAAAGTATCTAAGAAATACGAAATATTTCTTTCGTAAATAAGATAAAATGGGGATTTTAATATTAATAAGATTCCACCAATGAAAATAGCTATAATAGAAAGTACAATACTAAATATTATAGATAGAATAACTATAAAAAGACTAACGATCAGAGAAAATATAGTTATCCAAGCAGGAAATAATAATACGGTAATAATAAAGCCGAGCTCTGTAGGGATTTTTCGTGGTATAAACCTCCATACTAGTTTTGTTTGTTTTTTTTCAATATTATGTTCATCTAAAATTTGATCAACAATGATATTAATATCCCCTAATTGCGATACAGCTTCTTCTTCACTTAAGCCCTCATCAATACGATCATCAATCATTTCTTCGAAAAAATTGAGTGTTTTATACATCTCTTTTGGCGATAAATATGGTTTTAATTTATTTCCCAAAAGAGCGCAAAACTGTGTCTTATTCATGTTTTTCATCTCCTAATATATATTTATGTGCATTACTTATTACTTTCCAGTCGATAAGAAATTCCTGAATTTTATTGAGACCAACATCTGTAATTTTATAATATTTTCTTAGTCTACTATTATGTTCTACCGAATATGAGGTAACACAATCGTTTGCTTCTAAGCGTTTTAAGATTGGATATAACGTTGATTCCGATATAGGAATTACATTTGAAACATCTTTTATAATTTTATACCCATATGATTCAGAATTACGTAAAGTAGCAAGAACACATATTTCCAATAAACCTCTTTTTAATTGAGCTTCCATACAAATATCTCCTTTCACGTAATACTATACATTACATAGTATAATTTGTCAAGTAGTATAATGAGAAATACATTCTAATTATTGACATTTTTTTTATAATACATCATAATTAATATAGTAAATTCAGCAAATTATAAATTACAAAGGAGGTACTATGGCGAAAAAATTTATTACAATCAAAGAAGATTCATACGATGAATTTGTAGAGAAAAAATCTACATTCATTACTCATCTTATAAGAATTAATAGCGAAGAAGAAGCCCGAGAGTTTATTCAAAAAATGAAGAAAAAACACTACGATGCTACACATGTTTGCTCATGCTATGTAGTTGGTGATAATAACGAAATGACTCGTGCTAATGATGACGGAGAACCTAGTGGAACTGCTGGTGCTCCAATGCTAGACGTACTAGTAAAGAACGAAATTAAAAATGTCTGTGCCACAGTAATAAGATACTACGGTGGAACTAAACTAGGAACTGGTGGTTTAGTTCGTGCATATGGTGGTGGAGTAATTAATGCGCTAAAAAATGCAATATTGGTAGAAAGAAAAGATGCTTTTGAAGTTAGATTAGAATTAGATTATAGTCTAAACGGAAAAATAGAATATGAAATTGGAAAAACTAATTTCATCGTGAACAACTTAGAATACACTGACAAAATCATTTATACAATTTATGTAATGCAAGAAGACTACGATAACTTTGAAAATTGGATTGCTAACCTAACAAATGGCCAATTTAAAATTCTATCTTCAAAAGAAAAACAACTAGAATTCGATATTAAATAAAGATAAGAAGGAATCAGAAACCATATTAAACAGTCTCTTATTCCTTCTTAGCTTATTTTTTATTTTTTTTCGAAAATTCTTCTATCCACTCTTTTAAATCAGAGATACCCTTCTCTACTATTTTTTCTTTATTATTGAATACTAAATCCAACCCTTCTACTCTAATAACTTTAACTTTGTCTATTCCTAGGATGCTAAATACTCCTCGTACATATTGAACTGCAAAGTCTAGATTAGTATATTGGATATGTTTATCAAATTCTCCCCCACTAGTTATGATGAAGGTTATTTGTTTATTAGAATCATCTAATCCTATTAAAGACTCTACCTCACATTTAAAAGTTTCATTTACTATCATTATATTATCAATATAATCTTTAAATTTTGATACTACATTAAAATTGTGAAGCGGCATATAAATAAACACTGCATCAGCATTTTTCCATTGATTTAGAATCTCTTTTTGCCTAATTTTATCATATTGTTCTTTTTCCGTTAATTTTTCTCCTTCATAATTAAACATAAACTTATCCATGACTGGAATATGAACACTCGGATCATATAAAGTAATCTTTTCTATACTACTGAAGCCTTTTTCGATTAATTTACCTTCACCAATTTTCGCCAAAATATTAGAAACTCTATGTTCTCCATTATAATCCGGATGACACATAATCTGTAAAATTTTCATCATTTCACCTCATAAAATAAAATATTATAAAAAATAGCTTCTTATCTAAAGTAAGACAAGAAGCTATTAATATTATTTAAATTCTGAATAAATAGTGTTTATAGTTTTTTCGTAATCATCGTTATGAACACCGACGATAATGTTAATCTCATCATTAGTTTGTGAAATTAGTGCAATATTTACTCCAGCTTCCCCTAGTGCTTTGAATAATCTACCAGATAGTCCTTTTGTATTTTTCATTTTTTCTCCAACTGTAGCAATTAGAGAAATCTCATGAGTTACATTTACCTCATCCGCATCTAAAACAGCTTTAATTTTAGCTACTAACTCATGAATAAATGGTCTAACATTACCTGTTTCAACAACTACAGAGAATGAGTCAATTCCACTTGGAATGTGCTCGATACTAACATTGAAGTCTTCAAAAATTTTCAGAGCTTTACCAATTAATCCAACTTCATTTGCCATGTGACGTTTTTTAATAGTAATAATAGAGAAATCTTTTTTCCCTGCAATACCAGTAACTATTTGTTTCGCATCTAGGTGTTTATTATCTGAGATAATAGTTCCTTCTGCTGTTGGATCATTTGTGTTACGAATTTGGATTGGAATGTCTTTATCACGAACTGGGAAGATTGCTTCTTCATGAAGAACACTTGCACCCATATATGAAAGTTCACGAAGTTCTGTATAACTAATTACTTTAATCTCATGTGGATTGTCAATAATACGAGGATCTGCCATTAAGATTCCAGATACATCAGTCCAGTTTTCATAAACACTTGCATTTGCGATATTAGCAACAATCGCTCCACTAACATCTCCTCCACCACGAGTCATAATTTTAATTTCCCCATTTGGTCTACTTCCATAGAACCCTGGAATAAGAAGACGATCATATTCTTTTACAATTGCATCAAAAGCTGCTTGAGTTTTTTCAAAATCAATTTCACCTTGGTAGTTGTAGAAGATTAAGTCTTTAGCATCTACAAAGTGATATCCTAAATACTCTGCCATTAATAAAGCTGTTAAATATTCACCACGGCTTACTAAATACTCTTCATCAATTCCTTTGCTGATTTCAGATTTTAATTTAGCAAGTTCACCTTCAATATCAAATTTTAAGTTTAATTCATTTTTAATAGCAATAAATTTATCTTCAATCATTTTAAAGATATTATCAAAATTTATATTGTATTTAGTGTGTGCATAGCATAAATATAGCAAATCTGTAACCTTATTATCTTCTTTATTCGCCTTACCAACAGCACTCACTACAACAAAACGACGTGCATCGTCTAATTCTACAATATTTTTAACTTTTTTAAATTGTTCGGCACTTGCTACCGAGCTTCCTCCAAATTTTGATACTCTAACCATCTTAACTCCTTTTTCTAATTCATGTTATTTGTATTTTTATTACTAATATATATTATATAACTATCTGTAGAAAAATCAATAAATTTTCTGAAAAATCTAACATTTATTTTTAATAATCACTTTATTCCTTATTTCTAATTATTTATGAAACTTAGCAACTACAAATTTACTATCTTTCTCTTTTACTTCATCAACTAAAGAACTTAATTGTTTTAATGAAATTTCTTTTGTTTTTACATAGTAGTTATCTCTATATTGTTCAACACTTTCTACTAATTCACCAGATAATTCAACTGATGAACGAATTAAGTAATTTCTTCTAGTTAATTCTTCTGAATAAGATAAATCATTCTTAATTACTACATCAACTCGAGTTGAACCTTCATTAATATCTACTATATCCTGAACAATTGCATTTCCTGTTGGAAGTTTTCCTGCTCCTTGTCCATAAAACTTAAGTTCTCCGATGAAAGAACCATCTAAAGTAATAATATTATTATTCAGCGGTACAGCCGCTTCTTGAGATTCTTTTCCGAATATAGAAAGCATTACAGATGTTTCATACTTCCCATCTTCAACATTTGTTTCTCCAATATATTTAACAGCTAGGTCATACTGTTTTAAATAGTCTATATCATTTTTTGTAATATTTCTCATAGAATATGTAGGGAAATCAGGTTCAACATGAATATCAAAAGCAAGTGCATTACTTAAGATAATTTTGTTAACAACATCCCCTCCGTCTACATCAGCACTAGGATCAGCCTCTGCATAGCCTAAATCTTGAGCAGTTTTTAGTGTAGAATCAAATTCTTGATCATTTCTATACATGTTATCTAAGATATAGTTACTTGTTCCATTAAAAATACCATATACTCGTTTTACTTCATCAACACGTCTAGTTCTTTCTAAGTTTACAAGCCATGGAATTCCTCCACCAACACTAGCTTCAAAAATAAACTTAACATTATTTTTCTCAGATAAAGCAACAAATTCATCTAAATGCTTTGCAGCTACAGCTTTGTTGGCTGTAACAACGTGTTTTCCACTTTCTAAAGATCTTTTAATAAAATCATATGCGGGATTTATTCCTCCTAAGCACTCGACTACAACCGAAATTTCTTCATCATTTAAAATTTCATTAAAATCGTCTGTAGCAAGATGCATCTTATCACGACTTCTTGCAAAAACACTCTTTACTTCAATTTTATCTAATTCTTCAGTTTTACCGTTAGTAATAATATCATATACCCCACTACCAACAGTTCCATATCCTAAAATCGCAATCTTCATAATTATTTTCTCCTAAGTTCATTATTTATTTTCAATTATATAGTTAAAGTTTATCAAGTATTTTATTTATGTCAAATAAATCAATTTGAAAATTTTCAAAAAATTTCAATTTTTTGATTATTTCGACTGTTTTTATAACTTATTTTGGTGTAAAATTATAGTTATAAAAATTAATTAAGTTCTTTTTGTAAAAAACACTTGTATTTTTATAGAGAACATTGTATCATATATACAACGATAAAGCAAGGAGATTTTAAATGATTTACGAAAGTACAAGAGATATTAATAGAAAATTAAATCCGAGTGAAGCTATTCTTCAAGGTTTAAGTGAAGAAGGTGGACTTTTCGTTTTAAGAGATTTAGGAAAAAATAAATTAGATTTAGAGAAATTAATAGGAAAAAGCTACTATGAAGTAGCTGAAGCCGTGCTACGTCTTTTCGTAGACTTTAGCGATAAAGAAATTGAAAAATGTGTAGAAGAAGCATATAGAGGAAAATTCTCTCACGAGAATATTACCCCTCTAGTAGGATTAAAAGATAGCTACGTTCTTGAATTATTCAATGGTCCTACTAGTGCATTTAAAGACGTAGGTCTTTCACTTCTTCCACAACTTACAAAAACGGCACTTACAAAAGTAGAAGACAAAAATGATATTCTTATCTTAACAGCGACTAGTGGTGACACTGGTAAAGCTGCACTAGAAGGTTTTAAAGATGTAGATAGAACAAAAATTATGGTCTTCTACCCTAACGATGGTGTAAGTACAGTACAAAAAACACAAATGCAAACTCAAGAAGGTAAGAATACAAAAGTTTGTGCGATACATGGAAACTTTGACGATGCTCAAAGTGGGATTAAAGAACTATTCGTTGATGAAGAATTCAAAAAAGAATTACTTTCTAAAAACATTAAGTTATCAAGTGCAAACTCAATCAATATCGGGCGTCTTATCCCTCAAGTAGTTTACTATGTTGTTTCTTACTTAGACTTAGTAAATACAAACAAAATTAAATTAAATGATAAAGTAAACTTTGTAGTACCTACTGGAAACTTCGGTAATATTCTAGCTGGTTACTACGCAGAACAAATTGGTTTACCTGTAAATAAACTAGTTTGTGCAAGTAACAACAATAACGTACTTTATGATTTCTTAACAACTGGTGTTTATGATAAGAACAGAGACTTCTTAAAAACAGTATCACCAAGTATGGACATCTTAATTTCTAGTAACTTAGAACGTCTTCTTTACTATATTAGTGGTTGTGATAATGCATATATTGCTAAACTTATGAAAGACTTAAAAGAAACTGGTCGTTTTGAAGTTACTGGTGACGTGCTAGCTAAGATAAAAGACAAATTCCAAGCTGGATTTGCTGATGATGAACAAACTAAAGAAACTATTAAAGCTATCTATGAAAAAGATAACTACCTATTAGATACTCATACTGCAGTAGCTTACAAAGTTCTTCTTGATAATTTAGATAATGAGCATGCTAGTATTGTATTATCAACAGCATCTCCATATAAATTCACAGAAAGTGTCTGCTCTTCTCTATTCGAAACTCAAGGTGAAGATGAATTTACTCTTATGAATAAACTTCATGAACAAACTAAAGTTGTTATCCCTGAAAACTTAAGAGATCTTGATAAAAAAGAAATTAGACACAAAGATGTAATTAATAAAGAAGATATGAAGAAATACATCTTAGAGAAACTAGGTGATTTATAATGGTAAGTGTTCGTGTACCCACCACTTCTGCGAATGTTGGATGTGGATTTGATAGCCTTGGTGTTGCTTTAACACTTTACACTACTTTTAAATTTGAAAAATTAGATAGAGGTCTAGAATTCGTCGGATTTGAAGAACGTTTTTCAAATGAAAATAACCTAGTTTATCAAACATTACTAACTACACTAAAAAAATTAAACAAAGAAATTTCAGGTGTTAGAATATCAATCGATAATGATGTACCGATTAGCCGTGGTTTAGGTAGTAGCTCTACTTGTGTAGTCGCTGGAATATACGGTGCGTACTTACTAACTGATACACCTATTGATAAACAAGAAATCTTTACAATAGCTAACGAAATTGAAGGACATCCTGATAATGTTTCACCAGCTATTTTCGGAAGTTTGAGTTCATCTTGTACTACCGATAGTAAAGAAGCAGTAACTGTTAGATACGAGGTCGATGAGAGATTTAATTTCCTGGCGTTAATTCCAAACTTCGAAACTTCTACTGAAGAAGCTAGAAAAGTAATGCCAAAAGAAATTAAACTTCAAGATGCAATCTACTCATTATCACGTATCGGATCGGTTATTAAAGCATTCGAAACTTATGACTTAGAACTTCTTAAAAAGGTTATGGGGGATAAAATCCACGAACCTTACAGAAAAGAAATAATACATGAATATCACGAAGTTAGAGAAATTTGTGAGAAAATTGATAGTTCAGCATTTTTCATTTCTGGAAGTGGTTCTACACTTATGAATATAGTTAGCGATACTAACAATATTGAAAAAATAAAAGCTGAACTTGCTAAATTAAAATATAACTGGCAAGCAATTTTACTAAAAGTTGATAAAGAAGGAACAGTAGTTCTAAATTAATATGTTAATAATTTTTGGACTTCTTCTTTTATTGCAGAGAAGGAGTTCATTTTGAAATAATTTTTATACAAATAAAGGAGAGATTTATTATGCAAAAATCAAGAGTAGCCGTATTAGGGGCAACAGGAATGGTAGGACAACGTTTATTAGTATTATTAGAAAATCACCCATACTTTGACGTAGTTAAATTAGCAGCGTCACCTCGTTCTGCTGGTAAAAAATATGGAGAACTTATGGAAAGTCGTTGGAAATTAGACCACGCTATTCCTGAATACACAAAAGAGTTAGTTGTTGAAGACTTATATAAAATTGACGAAGTTTCTGAAGGAATTGATATGGTATTCTGTGCTATCAACCTTGATAAAGAAGCTTTAATCAAACTTGAAGAAGACTATGCTAAACGTGAAGTAGTTGTTGTTTCTAACAACTCTGCAAATAGAAACAAAGACGATGTACCGATGATTATCCCAGAAATTAACTCTGCTCACCTAGATGTTCTTCCTGCACAAAGAGAACGTCTTGGAACTAAAAAAGGATTCATCGTTACAAAACCTAACTGTTCAATTCAAAGCTACGTACCTATCTTTGAAGCGATTAAAGAGTACGGTGTTAAAGAAGCTTCTATCTGTACTTACCAAGCTATCTCAGGAAGCGGAAAAACTTTCAACGAGTGGCCTGAAATGATTGAAAACATCATTCCTTACATTGGAGGGGAAGAAGAGAAAAGTGAAAAAGAACCACTTAAAATCTTCGGTAAAGTAGTTGATGGAAAAATCGTTCCAGATGATTCTATGAAACTATCAGCTCAATGTATTCGTGTTCCAGTTCTTGATGGACACCTTGCTTGTGTATCATTCAATTTAGAAAATGACCCAGGATTAGAAACTTTAGTTGAAAAAATTAAAAACCATGTTCCTGAAATTGCTAAATATGACTTACCACTAGCACCAACTCCATTCATTAAATACTATGAAGAAAACGATCGTCCACAACCGGTTCTAGATCGCGATAACGAAAAAGGTATGCAAATTACTGTGGGTCGTTTACGTGAAGACAACCTATTTGATTACAAATTCGTAGGACTTTCTCACAATACATTACGTGGAGCAGCTGGTGGGGCTGTACTAACTGCAGAACTAATTAAAAAATTAGGATACTTAGATTAATATTATAAAATAATACTCCAGGAGAACTTCTCTTGGAGTATTTGTTATTATTAGTCTCTTAGTTTCTATTTTACTATTTCTCTCAACTTTACTTTTCTATTTTCTTTTAAAGACAATGTGCATGCATCAGCAGTCGCAATTGACTCTAGAGCTGCGACACCATTTAATAGTTTTTCATATTCTTTTGATACTTTTTCTCCATTCAAAATATTATGCAAATACAACATTTCTTTATCTATACAGCTTTGTAACCAAAGAGGGCAACGTACATTAGGATTTCCATAAGCTATTGCTCCGTCCATTCCTCTACCTGTATAAATAGCCATTCTGTCATCATCTTCTTCTTTTGATTCATGGATTAAGAAATAACTCTCTCCTTCTCCTACTACTCTTAAAGTACCTCTAGTATTATATAAATCTAATTTTATAGCTCCTTTTGTACCTTCTATAAGGACATAGTGTTCACCCCATCTAAAAGCATTCCCATATTCAAGTACTGCGTATCGTTTATTAGAAAATTCCAGATTAACTATTAAGAAATCATCTTCATCACCAAAATTTTCGCCAACATGACATACATTTCCACCTATCATAGTTGCTTGCTCGGGTAGACCATCCATAATAAATTGAATACAATCAAGTTCATGAATGTGATGGTATAAGTGTCCTCCAGACTGTGATCGATTTTTTTTCCAAGAAACAGTTTCTTGTTTTTCTTCCCATCCTGTTCTTGCTGCATGACAAAATATTACATCTCCTATTTTCCCTTGCTTAATCAATTCTTTTGCGTGATGTACTCCATTAAAAAAGTTCATAATATGACCTGCCATAAAAATCACATTATTTTCTCGACAAGTTTCAACCATAACCTTACAATCTTCATAAGATAAAGCGATTGGTTTTTCACAGAATACATGTTTACCATTCTTAGCGGCTAATAATACTGGCTCACGATGTAAATTACTCGGTGTTGCGACGATAACACAATCTACATCTTCTCTTGTTACCAATTGTTCTAAAGTTGAACAATTCTCTGCTTCTAGTTCCTTAGCAACTTTCTCTCCATTTTCTGGATCAAAAACTGCAGTTACCTTCGCATCTTTTATTTTCCCTAATGAACGCGCTAAGTCTGCACCAAAATAACCTGTTCCGACAATTCCATAATTTATCATATTAAAACCCTCTTTTCATATTCCTAACAATTAAGAAATAATATTATATATCCTTATATTTATTCTACAACTTACTAATACAAATGTAAAGATTTATTTTCTGTTCATTTTTAATATAAATTTAAATCTTCAGATGCAAATCTCATATATTCATTTTCTACCTTAATTTTAAACATAAAAAACCCTAAGGACACCTCCTTAGGGTTTGGTAATATTTAAATTATTTAACGTCTAGAACTTGTCTACCTTTGTACATACCAGTTTTTCTATCAACACGGTGACCCATTACGTAGTTACCAGTTGTTGCATCGATAGTAATTGATGGTGCAGATAGTTTTTTGTGAGTTCTTCTTTTTCTTTTAGCTGTTTTTGATGTTCTTCTAAAAGGAACTGCCATAGTTAATTTCCTCCAATTATTTTAAATAATTCTTATTGTTCTTTAAATAATCCATTAAGAGCTGCAAATGGTGATTCTTTCTTTTCTTTAACATCAGTTAAAGACTCTTCAGAAACTAATTCCCAGTCGTTACCAGAAACCATCTCAAGCTCTTCTTCATCAGAAGTAGTTATTGGAATATTTAAAATTATAAGCTCATTCACTAAAGGTGTTAAATCAATATACATATCCATTAAATTAACATCGAATACCTCTTCACCTGCAAATACAGATTTATCAACGTATTCTTCTCTCTCTTCGACTTCAAATGGAACAACAACTTCTTTAAGTGTTTTTCCTGAAATCATTTCGAAGTTACCTTTAATTAATAGATCGGCATAGATTTTATCTTGTCCACCTCGAGTTAATTTTCCACTAACAACAACGTCTCTAATATCTTTTAGAGAGCTATCATAGTGTGCTACTTTAACATTTATATTTTCTTCAAAAACAAAAGTATCACTATTATTTTTGAATAACGAAGATCTTAACCATTTCATTAAATATCACCTCATAAACACATTATTTATTATATATCTTTTAGTTTGAGATGTCAACAAAAAAAGTTGACTCTTTTAATATTTTTTAATTCATTATATATTTCAGTATATTTGCTAACGACATTATGAATCCTACAAAAATCGTTAACTTAGCTGTTAGCACCATATACGGTGCCATTGTTTTTTTGTGATTGTTTGCACTGAAACCTTTAATTATTTTTATCGCTAAAGGAATAGTAACGAGCACTAGCAGATTCCACCATGAAGCATATTTAATAACAATAAATAATACATTTAATAAATACACTATGATGAAACCACCCGCCATTGTTTTAATCGCATTATTTCTTCCGACTAAAATTGCATAAGTTCTTCTTCCAGATTCTTTATCATTATCTAAGTCACGTATATTATTCGCTAATAAAATAGCTCCTATCATGATGAATAAAGGCAATGAAACGACAATAATATCAACATTAACATATCCTGTTTGGAAATAAAACGATAAAGCTATTATTATTGTTCCCATGAAGAATCCAGAGACAACTTCTCCAAACGGAGAATAAGCTATGGGATACTTTCCTCCAGTATAGAAATATCCAGCAAGCATACATACTAGACCAACCACTAGTACATAAATACTAGTCATGAAAGTTAATATTAACCCCAGTATAAATGCTAGTGCATATAATACTAAAGCTCCTACCATAACCTCTTTAGGGCTTAGATTTCCCTTCACTATCGAACCAGAAATTCCTTCTGAATCGACCTTGTCCAATCCATGTTTGTAGTCATAATACTCATTAAATAAATTAGTCGCTGCCTGAATTAACAGGCAAGCTAGTAAAAACAATATAAATTTTAAAATTGAGAATTTACTCTCATATCCCAATGCATACGTAGCTCCGAACAAAACTGGTGCTATCGATGCTGGATAACTATGTGGTCTTGTACACATGAAAAATTCTTTTATTTTACTTTTATTCACAACATCCTCCTAGTTATCATCTTACCTTGAATATTATATCATATATTTGGCTTCGTTGTTATTAAAATTCTTTCCCTATTTATTCAAACTATGAATTATAACGTTTTCAATTTTTATGATATAATTAAAGAAGAAATATAATTATACATGGAGGAATTCATTATGAAAATTGCATGGATTGGAACAGGAGTTATGGGTGAAAGCATGGCTGGGCACCTATTAGATGCTGGGCACGAACTTTTCGTCTACAACAGAACAAAGAGTAAAACTGACAACCTAGTAAAGCGTGGTGCTACACTTCTTAATAAGATTAAAGACGCATCAACGTTTGCAGAAGTAATATTCACCATGGTTGGATATCCAAAAGATGTTGAGGAAGTTTACCTTGGTGAAAATGGTTTAATTACGACAGCTAAAAAGGGGCAAGTCTTCGTAGATATGACTACTTCTTCACCTACACTCGCTGAAAAAATCAGCAACGAATTCCTAAAAGTTGGAGCATACGCACTTGATTTACCAGTTACTGGAGGAGATATCGGAGCAAAAAATGCTACATTGTCTATCATGGCTGGTGGGGACAAGAAAGTATTTGAAGAAATCGTTCTTCCATTAGTTGAAAAACTAGGTAAAAACATTACTTATTTCGGAGATGCAGGAAAAGGGCAATATACAAAACTTGCTAACCAAATTGCTATAGCTACTACTATGATTTCTGTTGCAGAGAGTTTCAAATTTGCTAAGGAAGTTGGTCTAGACTTGGACTCGTTCTTCAAAACAGTATCAACAGGTTCAGGCGGAAGTTTCTCAATGACTTCATATGGACCACGTATACTAAACGGAGACTTCAAACCGGGATTTTTCACTCACCACTTTATTAAAGATATGAAACTTGCTTTAGAAGAATGTGAAAAAATGAATATCAAACTCCCTGGACTTGAGACAGCCTACAAAATTTACAACGAATTAGAAGAAGAAGTTCGTAACACAAACGGAACTCAAGCAATTTCTAAATGGTATAAACTATAAAATAAATGAGTTGATCACCTAGATCAACTCATTTTTAATATATATTTTTCCTCCAAGTTTTAACGCTTTTGAATCTTTTGCGTGTCCAACCTCTTGAGTTTTTGCTACTGGTAAAGAAGATGGTATATACTCCTGAATAATTTCAAATATTTCTTCAACAGAAAATTCTTTTTCAATTTTTGTGAAATTTCCTATTAATAATCCTGAAATTTTATCGAATACTCCTAGTTGTTTTAATTGGGTAAGATGTGTTAATAGACCTTCTATTGAAGTACCTAGTCCTTCTATAAAAAGCACCTTATCTTCTACTTTTGGAAAATACTCTGTCCCAGCTAATTTCAAGAAGCATCTAATATTTCCTCCAACAATTTCACCTTCAATTTTTGTTCCTTGTAAAAATCTCCAGTTAACATCAAATAAAGAGTTCTGTTTCTTCAAAAATGTATTCTCAAAACTTGTTCGTATTTCTTCATTTTCTATAATATTTAAAATCTGATATAAATAATTTACTTTATCTGTTTTTCTTACTAAAGAATTTAATACTGTCGTTAAGTCACTATATCCAAAAAATGGTTTATAGTTTTCTTTTATTACTTCATAATCTATATATTCCAAGATTTCATTAGCAATATCTCCACCAGAAATATCAAAAATTGCTTTAATCTCATTATTTCTATAAAACGACATTAATTCGTCAGTTCTAAGTTGTGGACTCGATCCGCGTCCGTACTTATCTCTAAAGATATATTTAGTAAAGACAGGTACTAAACCCATCTCCACTAAAATACCTTCTAATTTTTCTAATCGAGCTTTATCTTCAATATTCTTTCCGTTTGAGCAAACTACTAATGCTATTTTATCATTTATATTTAATATCATACCTTACTAGTTTTCCTTATCATATACATAGTAAAAGACAGGACTTAATCCTATCTTCTACTTTTTATAATATTTTTATAACCTATTTACTTACGCTTTCTACATAATATTTAGATCTACTTTGTCCGCCTTCATATTTTTTATTATTTAGACGTAGTACCATTTGACCAGATTGTCTTCCACCACTAGAGCTATCAATTAGAGGTACAATAACTTTATCACCTTCTATTTTAAACTTATCTGGGGTTGCTGGAGAAATTAGATTCATTCCTCCAATTCCACCAAATACAGCAAGGTACATCTTATCTTTCTTGAAGTAAACAACTTCTCCGTTTCCAACACTATTATTATATTTAGCTTCATTCCCTTTATAACTATCATCAATTTCTTTATATTTAGCATATTGTAATGATGTTACTTTTTTATAAACTTGTTCAGCACTAAATGTTTCTGCAGATGCAGTGTTATAAATATCTGTTATTTCTGCTAATGACATTGGCACAACATTCATACCTAGTTGAGCATCTCTTACATGTTTACTGAAATCTGATAAATAACCAAATAATCCAATCATATTATCTATACCTCCACCTAAACTAACGCTGAAGTATTTATCAGCAATAGCTTTTGCAGCATCTTTATCATGGTCTTTGTTATTTACGTTTATGTTATTCCATTTTAACTTATCATTACCATTGACTTTAGAACCAATCTTATCTAAATCATCTCCTGTTGATGTTAATTTTCCACCGTCAACTTTATAAGAACCGATAATTTTATTTACATCATTAACTTGACGATTAGCATAATATCCACCTAAACGGAAGTAGATTACATCATTTCCTTCACTGTTATCTACAGCATAACTAACAGTGGGTGCATATTTTTTCAAAATATCAATAACTGATTGTGATAAGTGTAACTCTGAATTAAGTGCATCAATATCATTTAATGTTGAAATTTTTTCAATAATTATCGTTGTCTCTTTATCTAATTGTTTTCCGTCTACACTTCCTAAGTTAGCACTATTATTCGTTGTAGTTCCTTCTTGCATTTCTTCATATTTGATAATCCCAAATACACATATTACAGCCGCAACAAAAACCGCAGCAAAACCTAATATATATTTTATTCCTTTATTCATACTTTCTTCTCTTTCTCTAATTTTTTTCTTTAATTATCTTCTCTATCAAACGTAGGCACATAAAAATGTCTTCCCTCTAAACCAAATAATTTATCACTAAACGTTCCTGGTTCTACATTCGCTAAGTTTTTTTCAAACATCATCATTCTAGCATCGATATTATCAATAAAATGAATAATCTCCGCTTCTTTAATCATAGGTAGTTTTGGTGAGCCAAATTCATACTTACCATGATGCGCAAGAATCATATGTCTAAGTAATGTAATCTCTTCAGCTTCAATACCTAATTTATCAGCCATTCTGGCTACTTCATCACTCATAATAACGATATGACCTAATAGTTCACCTTCTAATGTATAAGACGTTCCTACAGGTCCACTTAGTTCTACAGTTTTTCCTAAATCATGTAAAATGATTCCGCTATATAATAAATCCTTATTTAATGATGGATAAATTCCTACCAAAGCTTTTGCTATTTTCAACATTGTTGTAGTATGATAAATTAGACCTGAATAAAAATCATGATGCATTGACTTAGCTGCAGGGTAACTTATAAATTGTTTTTTATATTTATTTAACAATTCAATTGTTACAGTTCTTAAGTTCTCATTACTTATTTCTTTCAAGAAATAATTTAATTCATTTATCATTACATCCTTTGGTACCGGGGCAGTTTGAATATAGTCTTGTATATCAATGTTGTCATTTTCTGTAGCCATTCGATAGTTTTTAATTTTCAGCTGAAGTTTTCCACGATAATCTAAAATCGTTCCTTCTACATAAACCATCTTACCAGCTTTTAAGTTTTCACTATCTTCGTCTTTAACTTCCCAAATTTTTCCATCAATACTGCCAGTTTTATCTTTCAGATACAATGTTAAATATGGTTTCCCACTCGTTGCAATTCCACGAATTACATTATCTAATAATAAAAACATACTAATCTCTTGATCAGTCTTAAACTCGCTTATGAACATTTCCTCACTCCTTCTTTTGTATATTTTATATCCATATTATATTTTACTTTGTATTACAAAAAAATTCAAATAAATATAGTATAATACTTGATAAAATAGAAAAAAGCCCAGAAATCTCTGTGATCTGACCCCAAAAAGTTAGACTTAGGATAGCGTAGTAGTTATAATGACTGCTACCCTATCTTTTTTATATTTATACAGTCATGTGTTTTATTCTATATTGCTTAGGACTTAACCATCCTAGTTTCTCTTTTATTCTCTCTTCATTATAGTATTTTATATATTTTTCAATAGCTAATTTCAGTTCCCT
>JAWHCX010000019.1:0-38440 GCA_032567735.1 Gemella haemolysans
CATGGTTTTGTAATGTTAAAAGCTTCTAAGGATGATGTTAAGAAATTAATACAAAGTAATGATATACCAAATGACAAAATAATAGATTTAAAGGATAAAAATATTTACTCTCATGTTGATGCTAAATTTGAAAGAGAAAGTAAGTGGGAAAAATTAAATATCTCTCCAGAATTAAAAGAAAAATTTGAAAATGCTGCTGAGCACAGTTTAATATTTAGAGAGAGTGTGTCAGATAATCAATCAAGTAAATTACGAGAAAAACCATTTCTTTCTAACTATTATTTAACAGTACCTGTTAAAGGATCTGATGTTGGAGCTTATGCAATGGAAGTAGTATTTCTTCTTATTCCGTTTTTCTTAATTAAATCTGTAATAAAAAATATTAGAAAAAATAAAGCTGAATACGAAGAATTATTCATTGAATATCCGGAGACAGAACGAGATTTAGATATTTTAGTACGAGAAGCAAAATATATAAATAAAAAATTGAAGGTCCTAATATACAAAGATGCATTAATATTATATGGTAGAGGGTTTAATTTCCAATTGTTATCAGGTTTTTCAAAGGTAACTTTTGGTAGAGAAATTCGAAAAGGTAGAGTTGTAAGCTATATAGCATATTTCCATAATAATTTTGAAACAGACGAAAAAGTAAAAGTCTGTTCGAACTATAAAAATTCAAGAGAAGATATTGACGAACTAGGAAAAGCATTAAAAGAAATTTTTGGAAAAACAGTAAGATATAATTGTTGATAAAAAATGTAAAAATATTAGAACGTTAAGAGAATACCTGAAAATATCGAATAGAGGGTATTTCAAAAATTTATAAAGAAAACAAAAAGTATAATTATAGAAAATCTAAATAATTAAGGACGAAAAGGAAAGTTATGAAGAAGAGGAAACCAAAAGGTATAAGGTTAAAATTAGTTTTTGCTATAATGTTTATTTTTGTTAGTATTGTAGCTGTTGGGTCAACATATAGTAACGCCATAAGATCTCCTGAAAGGTCATATGAAAAAGGTGATCAATTTGAAGGTGAAAGTATAGGTATTACATATGTTAAATTGGAAGCTCTTGAGGAACTAGATATAGTTGATAAAGAACTAGACGAAGACGAAAAATTTTATATGGTTCAACACGAAAATGGTTTTGTAATATTAAAAGCTACACAAGAAGATATTAAGAAATTAATTAAAAGTAGTGATGTACCAGAGGGGAAAATAATAAATGTAAAAGATAAAAATATTTATTCTCGTGTTGATGTAAAAAGAGAAAAAGGAAGTAGCAGAGGAAGAGTTCACATTTCTTTTGAATTATTAGATAAATTCAATGATGCAGCAAAACATAGTTCTTTGATTGAGAACAGAGTTTCAGATGTATTAAAAGAAGAGGGCTCAAATAAAACAGAAGCTTACTATAAAAAATTACAAGAAAAACCTTTTGTTTCTAACGTATATCTAACAGTACCTGGTTATTTATATTACATAGGCACTTATGTATTTACTACGATTTTTGTTCTAGGTACATTATTTTTGATAACTTCTATAATAAAAGATGTTAGAAAATCTAGAGGTTAATATGAAAAACTTATTATTGAATATATAAAGACAGAATATGTTATAAATATTTTAGTGTGTAAAAAAGTCTAAATAAAAAAAGGAAGTGAAGTTATGAAGAAGAGTTATTTAAGAGGAACAAGGTTAAAAATATTCATTGCTATAAACTTGTTTTTTGTTAGTTTGATCGCTACTATAGCTTCGTATAATATCTATACAAAGTCTGCTGAAACATTATATAATGAAGGTGATCAATTCACGGGGAATTATTCCGGAATTACTTATATTAAATTAGAAGCAATCGAAAAACTTGATATAGTAGATGAAAAATTAGCTGACGATGAAAAATTTTATATGGTTCAACACGAACATGGTTTTGTAATATTAAAGGCTACACAAAAAGATATTAAGAAATTAATCCAAAGTAGTGATGTTCCAGAAAGCAAGATTATAAATCTGAAAGATAAAAATCTTTATTCTATTATCGATGTAATAGAAGAAAAAGGAAGCAAAGGAAAAACTAATATTTCTCCTGAATTGTTAGATAAATTCAATGCTGCTGCAGAACATAGTACTTTGACTAAAGTTAGAATCCTAGAGGTAATTAAAGACCTTGGATTAGATAAGACAAAAGATAATTATAAAAGTAAATTACAAGAAAAACCTTTTATTTCAAATGTCTATATAAAAGTACCTGGAACTATATATTACCTAGGTATTTATGGATTTCCTGCTGCTATTGTTTTGGCTACATTATTGTTAATTAGATCTATAATAAAAGGTATTAGAAAATCTAAAGCGGAGTATGAAGAATTATTCATTGAATATCCAGAGACAGAGCATGATGTAGATATTTTAATGCGAGAAGCAAAATATATAAACAAAAATTTAAGAGTTTTAATATATAAAGATGCATTAGTATTTTATGGAGGTGTGTTTAATTTCGAATTATTATCAGGATTTTCGAAGATTACTTTTAGTGATATAAGAGATTCAGATTCAAAAGATAGGGTTCAAGACTATACAGCGGAAATTCATAGAGAATTTGAATCAAATGAAGTAATAAAAATGTGTTCATATTATAAAGATGCAATAGCAGAAATTACTGAATTAGGAAAAATATTAAAAGAAGAATACGGAAAAGAAGTAGAATATGATTTTTAAGAATAAGGAAGAGGTGTAACAAATGGAAACATTAAAAGATAGAGTAATAGAAGCATTAGAAAATGTAATAGACCCAGAGCTTGGTATCGATATCATGAACCTAGGGTTAGTATATGATGTTAAGATGAGTGATGATAATAAGCACGCTATCGTCGATATGACATTGACATCTATGGGATGTCCTCTAGCTCCAATTATCATTGAGCAAGTTGAGACAGCAATGTTAGGTGTTGATGAGATAGAAAAAGTAGATGTAAATCTAGTTTGGGAACCAGCATGGACAAAAGACAAAATGTCACGTTATGCTAAGATTGCCCTTGGAGTGATCGATTACGAATAGAATATTAATACAAAAAGCAATTTCAAAATTAAGTTTAAAAAAGATTTTGAAGTTGCTTTTTTGTTATTAAAAAAATCATATATTGATGAGTTTGAGAAATTTATAAAAAAATAGTTATTACAGTAGAATGAAATATATTAAATATGTTATAATTAAAAAGACATTAAAAATGAGTATGAAAGGAGGAACTATGTACAGAGGAGAAAAGCCTAAAAAAGGCGATGTAGTAAAAATTATAGCGTATAAACATGATGGATCTATTCATAGAATTTGGCACAAGAATGTTGTACTAGAAGCGGATGAACAAGTTCTGATTTTAGCAAACAATAGAACTCTTGTGACAGAAAGTGATGGAAGAACATGGGTTACAAAAGAGATAGCACTAGTTTATTTCCATAATGAATGTTGGTTTAATATAATTTGTATGTTTAGAGAAGATGGAGTTCACTATTATTCGAATTTAAGTAGTCCATTTGCATATGACGTAGATGGAGTAAAATATATTGACTATGATTTAGATATAAAAAAATATCCAGATGGAAAATATTTTTTACTAGATGAAGATGAATATAATCAAAATAAAGCACGTTATCAGTATGGCGAAAAAATAGATAAAATATTAAAATATAATGTAAACAAACTTCAAGAATGGATTGATAAAAATCACGGAGCACTTGCACCAGATTTTGCGGATGTATGGTTAGAAAACTATGAAAAAATAATGGGTGAAGATCAAAATGTTAGAAGGTAAATTTAGTGTAGAAGTCAGACATGACGAAATATCAGAAAAGATAGGTTTGAAGTTAAAAGAGTTTCTTTTATCTAGTGATATGAAAGAAGATAAAGAGAATCCTGACTATGTTTTTGCGGTTGGTGGAGACGGAACTGTGCTGCGAACATTTAATAAGTATATGGATAATTTAGATAATATCAAATTTTTATCTATTCACACAGGGCACTTAGGATTTTATACAGATTACTCAGTTGAAAACTACGAAAAAATCTTTTTTGATATGTTAGCTTTAAAACCAAAAGTCGAAGAATATCCTTTATTAAGAGTAAAGGCATATTGTTCAAATGGAGATTTAGTTTCAGATTATTATTCTTTAAATGAAATTACAGTTAATAATCATACTGGAAGCACGTATTCTGCTAAGGTATATATTAATGGTGTCCATTTTGAAAGTTTTAGAGGTGATGGACTATGCATTAGTACGCCTACTGGTTCAACTGCATATAACAAAAGTCTAGGTGGAGCGGTAATTCACCCACAGTTACCGTTATATCAAGTGACCGAAATCGCAGCATTAAATAATCTTGTTTATAGAACGTTAGGAAATCCTTTAATACTATCTCAAGATGACGAGCTTATGATAAAACCGATAGATAAGGAAAATCATCGTATTACAGTAGATCATATGCACTTTAATTATGACAGTGTTTCAAAAATAAAAATTACTTTAGCAAAGGATAAGAAAGTTTCTTTTATTCGTTATAATGATGATAGCTTTTGGCAACGAGTGAAGAGATCATTTATTAAAAATGACTAATATTATTTTGAAGTATGTAGTTAAAAATGAGCAAGTGTTAAGAGAATTCCTTCTAGAAAATAATATTTCAAGAAAAACTCTTACTAGAATAAAGTTTGATAATGATGGCAGTATAAAAGTAAATAGCAAGGAAGAAAATGTTAGATATATCCTAAAAAAAGATGATATAGTAGAAATCACTCTTCCTAGTGAAAATTATAGTGAATTTGTTAGATTTATAAATAAACCTATCGAAATTGTGTATGAAGATGCTTATTTTCTAATTGTAAATAAAGAAATTAATCTACCTTCAATACCATCTAGAAATGCCGAAGATGAATCATTGTTAGAAAGAGTAAATTATTATTTTAGAGAGAAAAATATTAATTCAATCCCTCATATAGTAACGCGTCTGGATAAAAATACATCTGGTTTAGTATTAATAGCTAAACATAGACATATTCATGCATTATTTAGTAATATGGAGATAGATAAGTATTATACGGCGTTAATAAATGGAAAAATAGAACAACATGGAATAATTGAGGCGCCTATACGTCGAGTAAGTTCTAGCATTATAGAACGTGAGGTAGGAGAAGATGGAGAGTATGCTAAGACTGAATATTGGTTAGAAAAATATAATCTCAAAAATAACGTTAGTATTGTTAAACTAAAACTGTATACAGGAAAAACCCACCAGATTAGGGTACATATGAAGTATCTAGGGTATCCACTACTGGGAGATGAGCTTTATGGAGGAGATGTTAGCTTAATAAGTAGACAAGCACTTCATTGTAGTAACTTAGCATTTATTCATCCGATTATAGGTGAAAAGATTAATGTAAGTGTAAATTTACCAAATGATATGAATAATATAATTAAACATAACGAGTAAATGTTACTTGTTATGTTTTTTTGTTATATATTTCTTAGTAATATTTTTTAGCGATAGTGTAGTAATTTATATAATTAATTATTGAGAGAAAAAAACTATAAAGTTGAATTTTATAATATATTATATTAGTATCATCATATTTTTTAAAAAATAAACAGTAATATAGTTGTAGATACGTTAAAAAAGTCAGATTAATTATTTTGTTTTAGTCAAGTAAGTATGTTATAATCTTAGTCAAATAACTAAAGTTATTTATTATTATAAAGTCAGAAGAGGAGGAATTTTATGATTTCAACTTCATTAAAATTCGTGGGTAATACACCCGTATATCAACTAGATAACACAAATATTTTTGTGAAACTAGAAAAATACAATCTAGGAGGAAGCGTTAAAGATAGAGCTGTGCTTGGTATGCTAGAAGAAGCAATGTCTAAAGGTGCTGTCAATAAAGATACTATCATAGTAGAACCGACTAGTGGTAATACAGGTATAGCTGTAGCTATTTTAGCTTCTGTCTTAGGTATAAAGGCTGTAATAATCATGCCAGAAAGCATGAGCATTGAAAGACGTAATATTATTAAAGCATATGGAGCACAATTAATATTAACTCCAAAAGAATTAGGAATTAAAGGTTCAATCGAAAAAGCTGCAGAAATTCGTGAGAAATATAGTAATGCTATTTCTCTAAGTCAATTTGATAATCCTGCTAACCCAGGGTATCACCACAAAACAACAGGACGTGAAATATTAGAACAAGTACCTAATATTGATATCTTTGTTGCTGGAGTTGGGACTGGAGGAACATTTACAGGTGTTGCTAAATATTTAAAAGAAAATAAACCAGAGGTATTAGCAATTGCTGTTGAACCAGCAGAGTCGCCAGCTATTAGCGAAGGACATGGTGGTCCACACAAAATTCAAGGTATTGGAACAGGATTTATTCCGGAAAACTTCCAAAAAGAATATATGGACGAAGTCTATACAGTAACAAGTGATGAGGCGATAGAAGAAACTAAAAACTTCTTGCGTTCTACTGGAATAGGTATTGGTATTTCATCAGGAGCAGCAATAGTTGGTGCTAAGAAAGCAGCTGAAAAATACCCTGGTAAAAACATTGTAACTATCTTACCTGACGGGGTTGATAAATATTTATCTGTCCTTGATTTCGAAGATGTTACACATGTAGAAGTGTAATGGGCTATTTTGATAATTTAAATTACAATTTAAATCGAGTTTTAAAAGACGATCCTGCAGCAGAGTCGAAACTTATGATTTATCTTACATATCCTCACATAAAGGCGCTAAACTATCATTATTTTTCACATAAATTATATAAAAAAGGTTGGCACACATTGGCCCGTCTTTTATCAAAAAGAGCGAGAAGATTAACAGGAATAGAGATTCATCCTGGAGCAAAAATCGGTAAAGGCTTATTTATTGATCATGGAATGGGAGTAGTTATCGGAGAGACCGCAGTAGTTGGAGATAATGTGACAATGTATCATGGAACTACTCTAGGAGGAACTACATTAGATCCGATAAAGAGGCATCCTACTATTGGGGATAATGTTATGATAGGTGCTGGGGCAAAAGTTTTAGGAAATATTACAATTGGTAAAGATTCTAAAATTGGAGCTAATGCAGTAGTAAAACATAGTATTCCAAATGGAACTATAGTTTATGAAGCAAGACCTGTAGTAAGATATTTAGAAGAAGAAAAATAAAAGCTAGGTTCCAAGTGATTTTACTTGGAATTTAGCTTTTTCAAATGTACAATATAAATAATATTCATCATTAAGATTGGAGGTGAAGTTGATGACTGAGATAAAAAATTTAATTTTTGATTTAGATAATACTTTGTATGACTTTAGTCATATATGGAAAAAATCTAACAGACTAGTATTTGAATATTTAGAATATGACAAGTTGATTAGCTATGATGATTTTTTTAAGTTATATAAGAGTATCAATAATAAATTAGCAGAAGAAATAGTTCAAGGGAAATTACGTTTAGTAGAACTAAGAAATAAGCGGTTAAAATTAACTTTAGAAAAATTAGGTGTAAAACTTACGGAAGAAGATTGTAAGTTTTATTATGATAAGCAGTTTGAATTTATCTTAGCGTTAATTGAACCGGATGAAGAGGTGAATAACTGGATTGATAAAAATAGGGATAAGTACAATATGATTATCTTGACTAATGGAAAATCAAAAGAACAAAGAATGAAACTGAAAAAATTAGGTTTAGAAAATGTTTTTAAGTTATATATATCCGGTGAAAAACATATTAGTAAGCCAAAAGAGGGAGCATTTCTAAATGTGTTAGAATCTGAGGAAATATTACCTGAGGAGACTATGATGATTGGTGATTCCTTATATCATGATATAAATCCAGCTAAGAAATTAGGGATGAAAACATGTTTAGTTGAAAAAAAATGGCATTTTGATGACGAGTTAAAAGTTTATACAGGGTATAAAGTTAAGAACATTAAACAACTTTTTATAGAATTAGATAAGTTATAAAAATATTATTATTTTTCTGAATATAACGAAAGTATAAAAAAAATAAGGTATTAAATAAAGTTTATAAATAGTTTTATTTATAGGCTTTATTTTATTTTTATGTAAAGTTGAAGTTTTGATAAAAAAGTAAAATATTTCTTTGTTTCTCTAATTTGTCATGTTGATTGAATGAATTTGATTTGTTATACTATGTATGAAAGCAATAACAAAGGAGTTAAAATTATGAAATACAATAAATTATTAGTTGTCAGTATGGCAGCCGTACTATCTTTATCTTTAGCAGGTTGTTCTTCAGCTTCGAATAGTAGTTCAAGTAGTAGTTCAAGTAGTAGTTCAAGTAGTAGCAATGGAACTGTTGCTGTAAAAGAGCTGAAAGGTGAAGAATTAAATAAAATTGAAAAAGATGACAAAGAAAAAGAAAAATACCTTGTTATCGATGTACGAGATGCTAAAGAATATAAAGAAGGTCATGTAAAACACGCAATCAACATTCCATTAGCTGACATTGAAAAACATGCAGAACACTTAAGTGCATGGAAAGATAAAGAAGTAGTAACAGTTTGTAATACTGGTAAGAAAAGTAAAGAAGCTGCTGATAAACTTGTTAAAGCAGGATTTAAAAAAGTTTCTAATGCACAAGGTGTCAAAGACTACAAAGACTATGAAATAGTTAAATATACAACATTATTAGCAAGTGACTTCCAAGCAGCAATTGATAAAAAAGAAGGAACATTTATTGATGTTCGTGAAGCAAAAGATTATGAAAAAGGGCACGTATCTGGAGCGAAAAATATTGATGTTAAAAACATTGATAAAGACCTAGCAGCATTATTACCAGCAGATAAAAATGCACCAGTTTATACATACTGCTATAGTGGTAACCGTTCTTCAAAAGCAGCACAAAAAGCTGTAGAACTTGGTTATACAAATGTGTATAACGCATGGGATGGTACAAAAGAACACGATTATAAATTTTAAAGAATTATTATAAAAAACAGTAAAAAATAAAATTATTTATTGGGAAAAAAACTATTTTTAAGTTATACTAATATAAGATGAGGTTCTACGTAAATACACAAAAATTTAAGGTACTACCTTGTCTTTTATTAAATAAGGAGAGGAAGAAAAATAAATGAAATATAATAAGTTTTTAGCTGTAAGTATGTCAGCGGTCTTATCATTAGCTTTAGTAGGATGTTCAACTACTTCGTCTGCAAAAGAATTGAAAGGTGAAGAGTTAAACAAAATTCAAAAAGACGATAAGGAAAAAGAAAACTATCTAGTTATTGATGTAAGAGATGAGGCGTCTTATAAGGAAGGACACCTTAAACATGCAATTAACATTCCATTGTCAAAAATAGATAAAAGTATAGAAGAAATTCGTACATGGAGAGAGAAGAAAGTAGTTATTTATAGTGATAAATCTGATAAAACAAAAGATGCTGTAGAAAAACTAACAAAACAAGGGTTTAAAGATGTTTCTGGAGCTCAAAATTTAAAAGATTATAATTATGATCTTGTAAAATATTCATCATTAAGTAGCGGGAAATTCCAAGATGCATTATTAGACACAGCTGCAAACAATGTGTTCTTAGATGTAAGAGATAAAGCTGATTTTGAAAAAGGTCACGCAGCTGGAGCAAAAAATATCGATGTTAAAAAATTAGATGATTTAAAATCAATTTTACCGGAAAATAAAGAATTACCAATATATGTATATAGTTCTACAGGAAATAGTTCTTCAGTAGTAGCTCAAAAACTTATTGATTTAGGATATAAAAACGTATTTAATGCAATTGATGGAACTAAAGAACACAGTTATAAATTTGAAATTGCAGATTGCTGTAAAGATCCAAGTGACGCAGTAAAAGGTGCAGAGCATAAGGAAGGTCACGAAGGACATAATCATTCTTCAGATAAGAAAGATGAACATGCCGGACACAATCACTCTTCAGAGAAGAAAGATGATCATTCTGGAAACAATCATTAATATATAAGGTACAAGGGTGACTCAAAATCGAAATTTCAATTAGAGATATTGTTATTGAGTCTCCCTTTTTTATATGTATTATAGATTGTAAATTTAGAATAATTTAAGAGAGTTTATTAGAGGAAAAATTTCAGAGATGAAAAACAAAATAATATTTTTTACAAGAGTGCCGAAGGTAGGTACAACAAAAACAAGGTTATATGACTTTGTTTCCCCAGAAAATGCTATCGAAATTCAAAAAAAATTAATGAAGATGAATTATAGTATTTTAAAAGAAAGTGGAGAAGAAGTAGTAGTTTATCACGATGGTCAAAGTAGTGACGATAATACGATGAAAGATATTCTAGAAAATAGAGGATTTTCTTATCAAGAAGGAAAAACACTTGGCGATAAGATGTATAATGCTATTGAAGCAGAATTAAAAACTAGCGATAAGGTGATTTTATTAGGTTCTGACATCTATAATCTAAAAAAAGATATGATTAACATTGCTTTTGATAAATTAGATAATTTCGATATTGTTATAAACCCTAGCATTGATGGTGGTTACTTTTTAATAGGTATGAAGAAAGCTATCAAAGAAGTATTTGATCTTCCTAGTTACGGAGATAACAGTGTTTTAGAGAATCTGATTGCTGTTTGTAAAGAACAGAAACTAAGCTATTATCTAGGTGAAAGTGGACTTGATATCGATACAAAAGAAGACCTTCTACTTGCAGAAACAGGTTATAAGAATATTAAGTTACTAGGTGCAGGGGAATATAATATTAACTTTACCTTTGACGATAGAGATTTGAAAAAAGTTCTTAGAATAAATATGAAGAGTCAGATGAATCTTGAAAATCAAATAGAGTATGAATATGAGACTCTAAAGTTGTTGAAAGATAGTGGAGTCACACCAAAACCTTATGAACTAGTGACAGAAACAAATTTATTACCATATAAATATTTAACGATGGAATTTCTAGAAGGTAGGGCACTTAATTACAAAACAGATATGTATATTGCAGCTTATTTATTAAGTAAGGTTCACAATACACCATATGGTGACAACAATTTAATCGATGCAGCGAATCCATTCCAACTGATGTTTGATGAATGTAAACAAATGTCAGGTGAGTATTTAGCTTGGGATAAAGCTGATGAGAAAGTTAGTTCTTATATTAATAGATTCTTAGAAAAGTGCCAGACACTTATACCTGAAAAGTATAGTATAGCCAATCCATGTATTATAAATACAGAACTAAATTCGGAGAATTTCTTAATTGGAGAAGGAAAAGAAGATAGTTATGTTATTGATTGGGAAAAGGCATTAATAGGAGAGTGTGAACAAGATTTAGCTCACTTCCTAGCACCGACGACAACATTTTGGAAGACTGATATTATTTTATTGAAAGAAGAAATTGATGAATTCCTAGAAGAGTATAATAAATATCGTACTTTTGATCGAGAAAGATTCGAAAGATATCTAATATTTAATTGTCTGAGAGGAGTTACTTGGTGTAGTATGGCATTTAGACAGTATAGTGAAAATGATAAAATGCTGATGGATGATAGTACCTTTAAAAAAATAGCCTCATATATAGAATTAGAATTTTTAGAAAAAGTATCAGCATACTTTAAATAGGAGGAGAGTAATGACTGAGTTTATTCAAAGTTTTGGTGTTTTAGCACCTATTATTTATGTGTTAATGTTTATGTTCTTACCGGTATTTTTCTTTCCGGTTCCAATACTTGCTGTTGCTGGAGGAGTAGCATTTGGTTTTGTTGAGGGAAGTTTACTAACTTTCGTGGGAGCTTCATTAAATTGTTATATTATGTTTGTAATTTCTCGTCGTTTTGGGCGTGAATGGGTGAAAAACTACCTTAAGAAAAAAATGACACCGAAGCAACATGATAGAATCTTTAATGTTAGTGATGAAAAATTGATGATGAGTCTAGTAATTTTGAGACTTATTCCTTTAGTGCCATATAATATGATAAATTATGGATATGGTTTAACTAATATAAGTTTAACAAAATATATGATAGCGAGTGTACTTGGAATAATTCCGGGAACAGTAGTGTTTTTAAACTTCGGAGCTACTAGTACAAATGTCTTTAGTAAAGAGTTTTTAATAGCATCATTATTAGTAATTTTATTAACGGTTGGTTCTATCTACTTATCTAAATTAGTAGAAAAAAGAGAACAACAGAAAAAAACTGAAAACAATTAAAAATAAGACTCTCAAGATTATTAGAATTCTTGAGAGTTATTATTTTTTATATATGAATTATTTCAACTTCTCCAAAAGTTACCGAACCATTTAGAATGATTTTTACATCTTTACCGCTGCTATAAGAGTTTTTTTGAACTTTTCCAAGGAAGTTATTTGTATTATTCTCGATTCTCCATTCCCTTGGTACATAGACTTTTAGATTACCAAAAGAAATAGAAACATTAAGGTCAAAGTTCTTAATAGGATAAGTGTCTAATTTTTCAAAGTAGATAGTAGTAGTTCCGAATGTTGTAGAAGCAGAAAATGAATCAGATTTAGTTATGTCTATATACTGAACATTTTCACCGAATGTTACATCAGAAAAATCATTACCATTTTTTATCTTTTGATGTTTATTTCTTTTGTAAAAACTTTTAAATTCTCTATATTTATATTTTCTAGGTATAAACATAGATATACCAAGACTAAGAAAAACTGCCACAAAGAATATTTTCCAACCTGATATGTTTGCAAAGTGATAATTTTTATTGTACACATAGAATAATAATGCAAGTGGGAATATTGTTCCAAAAGAGTCAAAATCCATTAAACCTCGAATAGCGAAAAATCCTAGTACAACAGTACATATAGTGAGGAAGATTGATCCGTTTGGGAAAATACTAAATCCATCAAGTAAAGTAGTTACGGCAAGGATTATAAAAAATAATCCAATAAAACTTCTTCTCATTTATTTTTACCTCATTTCTTTTAATTTATCTTTTAATATTTTGTAGTAATGTCTTGAAATATGGACCTGCTTCTTTGAATTAGAGAAAGAAGCGGTACTAGAGCCAGAAAAAGACTTTTCCAGCGAATAAATTGCTTTTGTATTTATTATTGAGCTTTTAGAAATTCGACAATAATAAAATGGAATCATTTTTTCTAATTCATATAGTTTAAATTTCACTTCAAAAAACTCATCAGTAGTATGAGCATAAACTTTGTTATCATAAGTTTCAAAAAATAAAATAGATTCTAAGGGGATAAAATACTCAGAATCACCCTTATAGAAAATTATCTTTTGAGAATTTAATAAGGCTTTTTCAACTAATTCTTTAATTAAGATGACATCATTATTTAAGTCCGGTGTCTTAATAACTAGTTCAATTTCTTTAAGAGTTGAATCTAATTCTATATTAATTTTCATATTGTCTCCTTTCTAAATGTTTATAGCTATATTATATATTATTTCAATGTAAAAATTAATAGCTTTTAGGTAAGTGGTAAAAAACTAGTTGTGAGTGGTATAACTATGGTATATTAGAATACTTGTGATCTCATAAATGGAGTAGAGTTTCTGTATACGTTAACATATCATCTTGCATTTTTGCAGTATTTATTGTATAATATAAACATACCTGGGAGTGGATGAGTTCTGGTGTGCTCTCTAGTCTTCAAAACTAGTATGAGGGGTTAAGAGCCTCTTGGGTGGGTTCGATTCCCACACATTCCCGCCAGTTTTTTTTATTTTTTGAATATAAAAATGCCATCATGGATTAAATTCATGATGGCATCTTTCTATTTATTTAGTAATAATAATGTGCTAGAAAGTAATGTGAAAAGTACTATAATAAGTATACTTTTATTTTTATCAATAACATATTTATTATAGTGAGTTCGTTGTTTATTATCCTCATAGGCGTGCACTGTCATTGCTTCAGAGATTTGAGGTTGCCAAGTTAAAGCTATAAATATAGCTTTTGCATAGTAGTAGGGTGACCAAAAAGGTAAGAAGACACCTCTAAGACGACTTGATTTTGTAATCATTTGTGTTTCGTATTGTATTCTTGGTAAGGCTTGAATAACTACTAAGAGTCCGTAAACTATATTTGAAGAGAGTCCATGTTGTTCGAAGTACTTTAGTAATTCTACTAAAGATACGTATGTTGCTAAACTCAATCCTAAAGCAGCAAAACTGTATGTTCTAGAAAAAATTAATAGAGCAAATTTATAATTAGAACTATGAACAATGATAGCCCATCCAGATCCCAATGCTGGTAATAGAGGAACAAGAATAAAATATAGTAGCTTTTTCCAATGCCTTGATAGACAAAAATATAAGATTGTTGAACCAATAATTACGAAATTTAGAACCAATAATTTACTAAAAGAGATCCAAATAGTTAATATTACTATTATTAAGGCCAAAATAGGACTAATTATTTTCTTCTGCATAATAATCCTCCTTTAAGTAATGTAAAGTGTTTCCCGAAATTTCGATATGATAATCACTTCTATTGTTTAGTGGTTCTAATCTATGGCTAACAATAATAACTGACTGTCCCACAAGTCTCTTATTCTCTTCTATCCAATCCATGATGAATGAACAAGCTCTTTCATCTAGATGAGTAAAGGGTTCATCCAATAGTAATAACTCAGTTTTTTGACTTAATAAACACATAAGTTGAATAAGTTTTCTTTGTCCACCGCTATAATAATATAAACTTTTATCGAGTTCTTTTTCTAAGTCGAATTCTTTTAAAAGTCGTTCTTGCCATAAGGTAGCATGATTCCAAATGTCTTTTTGTATAGAAATTTCTTCACGAGGCATTAAACTAATAAACTGCTGAAATGCATCTTGTAAACAAGTGCTTATTTTTTTGTATAATTTTCTTGATTTTCTTATTTTTGAGTTATTGAAGTATATATTTCCATCATATTTTATAAGTTGAGAAATAGCGTGTAATAAGGTTGTTTTTCCAGTGCCATTATCCCCAGTTAGGGTAGTAATTCCCTTGTGTATTTTGAAATCTGTTGTGTTTAATAATTCTTTGTTACCTTGACTAATCTTAAAATTTTCTAATCTCAGAATTTGATCCGTTTTAATATTATTACATAAATTTAAGTTTTTAGGTGTAAAGCTAGGATTTTTTATTAATTCTAGATGTCCATTTGTTAAGCGATAGAAAGTATCTGCATAGTTTAAATACAATTGATACTCGTGATCGCAAACTATTATTGTCACACCATGGTTGTTCAAGTCTTTAAGTAAGGTTAATAGAGAGTTGCGAGTTTTCTTATCAACATTGGCAAAAGGTTCATCTAATATTAATATCTCGCTGCCCATTGCTAAAGCCACCGCAAATGCAGCGCGTTGTCTTTCTCCTCCTGATAGTGTATGTATATGCTTGTGTGCAAGATCTTTTGTTTTTGTAATTGCTAGAGCATACTCCAGTTTTTCGTTAATCGCTTGTGAGTCTAAGCATAAATTTTCTAATGAAAAGATTATCTCTTCTTCTAAAGTGGGCATGACAAATTGATTTATAGCGTGTTGCATTACATATCCTATATTCTTCACATGTTCTTGCATAGGAATATCAGCTATATTTTTTTCTTTATATGTAATAACTCCCTCATACTTATCTTTATATAATTTACAAATAGTACGAAGTAGGGTAGATTTACCACTACCAATATTACCAGTTAAAACTAACCAACTATGTTCTTTTATTTTTAAACTAACATTATCAAATAAGACTTTATCTTTAATTTTTAAAGAAAAATTATCGATTCCTACAATATTCATTATTTATTACCGCTGTTTTGCACTTTATTAACAATATTTAAAATTAGTTTTACACAAACAACACCAAAGAAGAATACAGAGATAAATTTCACTAAAAGAAGTGCAAGAATCATTTGTACAGAGAATGCTTCGTATCCAGCTTGGAAATATTTGTAAGCGAAACTAAATAGTGTAATGCCTACAGCAGAAAGGAATAAAGAAAATGTATCATAACGTTTGTATCTAGTTATGAAGAAACCAACTTCAGAGCCTACGCCTTGAACTAATCCTGAAATAAGAACTGCAGCTCCGAAGTATGAACCATATAACATTTCTGCTAGAGCGCCTAGAACTTCCCCAAGAGTTGCGCTTCCTGGTTTTTGAATAAGTGCCGCTGCTACTGGACCAGCCATTACCCATAATCCAAATAAAATTGAGTTTGCGAAAGGTGCGTACCCTATTGCTCCAAGAGCAGCTTTTAATGGAACATAAACTAAACTTGTTGCAAGAAAAATACCTCCGAATAAGAAACCTATTAAAGCTATAATAATTATGTCTTTTGTAGACCATTTTTTCATAAGAAAAACCTCCTGTTATTTTATATTCATTAAAACAACAAGAGGTACTTTTAAATTTCATATACTTAAAAATAAACATAGCTAAACAAACATTTTCCTACGGCTGTACTAACAACATCAGGTTCATGGGTATAATCTCAGCTTAAAAGCACCCCAAATGTTTTAATGATTAATTAGAATTATAGCACCGCTTGACAACGGTGTCAAAAAACTAGCTTACAAAAGTAGATTATTTTATTTTCTTGGCTAACATAGTAGCAAAACGCAATTTAAATCTATTTCCATTAGCATCTGTTTTGTGAAGTTGTCCAAAATCTTCATTATATTTTATAAATTCCCAGTCTTTGTAATATTCTTTAAGCTCATTTTCTTTAAAAGTAAATGGGAAAGGAAGAGGACAAGGAGCATCTTCGGTTGACATTGCAGCTACAATTAAATTATAACCACCGATGTTAGTTTGTTCTTGCATATTTTTTATTACACTCGGAATAGATTGTTCTTCGATAAACATTAAAACAACAGTTGATAATATGAAATCATAAGTATTTCTAAGTGCTGCTGTATTTATATCGTAACTACCAATTTTAATGTCTAGATTTTCAATTCTAGACGTTTCCATTAAAAATTCTAAAGCAGGAATATTATTATCTACCGCAGTGACTTCGAAACCAAGTTTAGAAAGGAATAGAGAGTTACGTCCCTGACCAGATCCAAGGTCTAAAGTTTTACAAGGTTTGATAGTTTCTATGGCTTCTACCACTTCAGAATGAGCAGGATTAATATTGTATTTGTTAGCGAAATAATTTTTTGGCTCGCAATAAAACTCTAAGAAACATTCTAAATCATCAGATAAAGGTGCAACACGGTGCCATGCTTGTGGTTCCACGAATGGAATATCACTCTCGGGAGTAAATATATGCTCCTTCACAATCTCATTATCTTCAGTTAATTCTGTAAACTGTAGCTTTCCTTTAAGAATAGTTAATTTTGCCCAAACATCTTTTCTAGTATTGTGTTTATGTCTAAATGGTTCAGGTAGAGTTTGAGCAGTCCAATTTGGTAATCTTTTGTAACATACTAAGTTTTCTGTCATTTTAATCTCCTTATTAATGGATAATTTTAAGTTAATTATACCATGTAAAATATAAAAATAAAACAATAGTGGAGTTTAGCACTTGTGTCTTATTATGTTGATTTTAACTCTTTATGTTATAATAAAATAGAAAATAAATATTAATGAGGTAATGAAAAAATGGTAAAAGTATTATTTGTTTGTTTAGGAAATATTTGTCGTTCACCTATGGCAGAGGCGATATTTAGAGATATGGTAGAAAAAGAAGGATTAAGTGAAAAAATTCAAATAGATTCAGCTGCAACTAGTAGTTGTGAACACGGTAATCCCGTTCATAGTGGAACTAGAAAAGAACTTGCTAAAATTGGAATTGGAGTAGAGGGAATGTATTCTCGTATCCTTAATGATAGCGACTTAGAAGCAGACTATATCGTAGGAATGGATGATAGTAATATAGAAAATATTAAGAAATTTATCGCAGGAAGAAAAACTGGCGAGGTCAAAAAATTATTAGAATACGCCGGAGAAGATAGAATTATCGATGATCCATGGTATACAGGAGACTTCAAAACAACATTTAAAGATGTTACTAAGGGGTGTACTGCATTGTTAGAAAAAATAAAAAAAGAAAATCTTTAAAAGCATGAACACTTACGAAAAAAATTCCAATTATACAAAGTTATCTATAGGAAGTAAGTTTTAAGGAGATAAACAATGGTAAATGTTAGAACGGTTGAATTACAAGATGCCGAAAATTTAGTAAATATTTATAGACCATATGTTGAACATACGGCTATTACTTTTGATTACACTGTACCAAGTGTACACGAATTCGAAGAAAAAATCTCAAAATCAATTCAAAGTTATCCATTTTTGGTAGCGGAAGAAGGAGATGATTTATTAGGATATGCATATGCTAGTGAGTTTTATCCGAAAGATGCATATAAATGGACAGCTGAAATTACGATTTATCTCGATGAAAAGGCTCGTGGTAAAGGTGTTGGAGAGAAGTTATATACTGAACTTGAAAAACAACTTTATGATAGAGGAATATGTAGATTAACATCGTGTATAGCATACCCGGATGAAGGTAGCGTATCGTTTCATGAGAAGAGAGGATTTAGAAAGGTAGCTCACTTTGAAAAAGTAGGTTATAAATTTAATCGTTGGTATGATGTTGTATGGTACCAAAAAGACATTAGAGAAAATATTGAATAGAAAAGATCCCCACAAGAAAGTTTGAATTATCTTGTGGGGATAGGTTTTATTTTGATTTTTTTTGAGCAAGTATTACAGCGTATGGGTAAGGTGAAGCGGATAGATTTTCATTATATTTAATTATCTTCCAGTCATTATAATAGTTTTTTAACTCACCTTCGATAAAAGTAAATGGGAATGGAGGGCATCTATGACCTGCTTTGTTTAATGCGCTCACGATTAGATTATATCCTCCATCATTAGTTTGTTTTTTGATATTAGCTATAATACTATGTATTCGTGTTGGATTCAAATACATAAATACATCAGTAGCAAAGATAAAGTCATATGTATCCTTTATATTGGCTTCAACGATATCATGTTTAAAAACATTAAGATTTAGTTTTTCTTTAATTGATATATCAGCAAGATCCTGTAAGAATTTTGCATCAATATCGACTGCAGTGATTCTAAAATCTAATGAAGAAAGATATAATGAATTTTTCCCTTGACCTGCACCTAAGTCTAATGTTTTGCAAGGTTTTATGTACTTCATTGCAGCTACGACTTCCGGATGAGCCGGACTTAGGTCATACTTGTTAAAAAAGTAATTCTCAGCTGTACAGTAAAACTCTAGGTGAAACTGTAGGTCGGTAGAATTAGGCTGGATTCTAAATATGCTTTCGGGTTCAATGAGACTAATTTCACTCTTTTTATTTAAAGAACACTGTTTAATTACGCTGTTCTCTATATCTAGAAAGCTTAATTTCATTTTTCCTTTAACTATTATCATCTTAGTCCAAACACCTTGTTTAGTATAAAATCCTTCTCTATAGGTTTTTGGAAGAGATAGAGCAGTAAGGTTTGAAGTACGTTTAAAACAAAGTAAATTATTCTCCATAAGCTGAGCCTTTCATAGTAATTTACTAATATTATATCATGTGAAAAGTTTAATTAAAAATGATATCCTAAAGAATAAGTATTAAATTGTAAACGATGTAATTCAATAGGGAGTGACTTAAAAATCGTGATTTCGAAGAAATCGATTTTGTCGAGTCACCCCCGCAAAGTTTATTAGATATCTAAAAAGCTTTCACCAAGCGAATTTAGATATCAATAAACCACTGCGTCTATGAGTTCTCATATGAACTTTGTTAAGTTTTAGGTCTTTTGGATCAGCCCCTACTATTTACATTATAGTTGCTTTCTATTATTATAGATATAAGAATTAAATGAAGAGGTAGGTGTTTTTATGAGAACAATAGTAATGTCAGATATACATGGATGTTTTTATACGATGAAGAAATTACTTGATGAAGTAGAATTCAACAGTAATGAAGATAAATTAATTTGTTTAGGAGATATGTGTGATAGAGGAAAAAACACCAAATTAGTTTGGGAATATTTTTATAATTTACAAAAAGCTCATAAACAACATGTAGTTTTATTGGGAAATCATGAAGATATGTTTAATTTAGCGATAAAAGAAGCGATGTATGATAATACGACTGTAAAAAGACAAGATCATTATTTTAGAAATAATGGATTAACAACATTGCGATCATTCTATTCAGAAGCAACAACTGAGACTGGACGAGAGTATTTTCAAAAATTTGCTAAAGAACAAAAACATTTGAGAGTATGGCTAAAGAACCTCCCTACAAGATATGAAAGTGAAAATTATTATTTTGTACATGCTGGTGTGGATTTTAATAAAAACTTTTGGGATCAAATTCATCGTGACATGGTTTGGATAAGGGAGCCATTTTTAAGTAGTGATAAAAAATATGTGAAAAAAGTATTTCACGGCCATAGTCCTGTAAAAGAAGAACCTTATTATGAAATAAAAGATAATCGAATAAATATCGATGGTGGTTGTGTCTATGGAGGTAAGTTAAATATAATAGTAATAGAAAATTCTGAAATAGAGATAAGACAAAGTATAATATTAGAAGAGGATGTGTACGATAAGAAAGAAGGATAGAGGTTGATGAAATCAACTTCTATCCTTCTTTTAAACAAAAAAAAACCGAGCACATTTGTCTCGGTCTCTTATAGAAAAGGAAAGTTTATGAAGTTTATAACTATTTACTAGTTATGAATATATTATAAGTCTTGAACCTTAAATATACTTTAAATTTAGTTTTAAGTAAAAAGATTTAAAGAATACACAAAAGGTCTATTTAAAAGTATTTCTGAATAATATTTCTTATTTTTTGAAAAAATGGAAGTTAAAAGTAACTAATAAAAATAAGGAAATTAAGTTGTTTACGAAGATTTGAATCATTCTCTTCATTTTTAAATATTTCTAAATTATTACAAAATGTATTTTGTATTACAAAATAGAAAATCTATTGATAATAAAATTTAGAATGATTATAATTAAGGAGAAGTAATTATTAAATTAACAATTAAAACGATTTCGATGAAATGAGGAGAATATATAATGAAAAAACAAGGGATAAAGTTAACGAGTAAAGTTTTAACAGGATTAGTATTATTAACAGGTATAACATCACTACCAACAAATGCAGTAGAAGTTAAAACTGCAGCGGTAGATGTAAATAAAGCTAGCGTAAAAGCAAAAGTATATGAACTTAATGGGCATTATTATGCAAAATTAGTTGCGGATAAAGAAGTAGCAAATGTAGTTGTTCGTATCACAACTGAAACTAAATCAGAGTTTGTATTGAAAAAAGACCTTATTAAAGCTGGGGAAGAAGTTGTTGTTGAATTAGATATGAAGGCGAAAGTTCCAACTAGAAAATTACCGCACACAGATGTTGTAAAAACAGAAGGATTTACTGTAGAGAATAAAGTAGGCGGACACACTTTCAAAGTTAATGTTCGATATGAAATCGCAACTGATGAAGTAAAAGCAAAACAAAAAGAAACTCCTGAACCAGTTGATCCTAAGAAACAGGCAACTCCAGCAACTAATGATCAATCAAAAGGAAACGAAGCTGCAACTAAATCAGAACAACCAGCAGCAACAGCTCCTACAGAAAACACAACAAAACCTGTAGAAAATGCAAAACCAGTTGAAGCTAAAAAAGCAGCTGAGACACCAGTTGCTAGACCAAATACTTCAGATAACGAAAAACCAGCTGAAAAGCCAGCTGATTTAACTAAACAACCAACAACACCAGTTGCTGGAACTGATAGAAGTGCAGTAGCAACAACAGCTAAAGAAGATGCTAAAGCTGTGGAAGCGAAAGCAGATAAAGAAGCTAAGGCAAAACAAGAAGCTGCAGATAAAGAAAAAGCAGAAAAGGCGAAACAACAGACACCTGCAACACCAGTAGCAGGAACTAGAGAAGAGCAAATAAGAAAAGCATTCTTAGATAAAGTTGCAAAATTAAGAAGCATTAATGGATTATCAACTTTATCAGAAAATGCAGCATTAAATACTTCTTCTAAAAATAGAAGTGCTGATGTACCAACTCGTGATATTGATGGAAATCTTCACGGACCAAATGGATCAATTAAATATGAAACAGATGCGGCAAAAGCAGCAGGCTACCTTAACTCTATTTTAGCAAATGTTGCAATAACAAGTGATTCTGGAACACCAGAACAAGTGGCACAACAATTATTTGATATCTTATTCAAAGAGGTTGGAAATGTAGTAGCTAGATATCCATATGGACACAGAAATACTTTATTAGATGCAACTGCTAAAGATGTAGGTGTAGGAGTGACTATAAAAAATGGTCAAGTATATCTTGTACAACACCAAAGCTCTAATGCATCATTTAATGGAACTACTCCAAAAGCAGGTAAATATTTAGATGGATCAAACACTATTTATAGAAATGGTCAACCAGTATAAGATAAAAAATTAAGAATATTAAGCTAATTAACATCAAGATTATAAAATATCTAATTAGATTTCTAAAGTCAGATGTTAGTTAGCTTTTTTATATTACAATTTGAAGACGTTGTTGACATCGATGTCTACAATTGTAACTAATTATACCCTATGAGAACTTATTCTAATGCTAATGTAATTAAATAAAAAGTTGTAACGGAATTGTAATGAAAGTTGGGGTTTATTACAATTCAGAAATTCTATTGGTTAAAATATGTAAATCAGATATAATTGACTCAACAATAAATTTTAGGAGAAATTTAATGAATAAAACGAAATTGACTAGAAGAATATTAACAGGTTTAGTATTATTAGTTGGAGCATCTGGAGCAGTTACAGTTGCTAATGAAGTTAATAATGCAGCAGTTAATGTTAATAAAAAAGATGTAAAAGCTAGTGTTTATGAAAAAAATGGACACTATTATGTGAAACTTACAACAGTTAAAAACGTAACAAATGTAGTGGTAAGAGTAACTACAGAAGATAGAAAAGAATATTTAGTAAAAAAAGAAGCTATTAAAGCAGGAGAAGTAGTAGAGTATGAAATCGACATAAATGCTGACGTACCAACTAGAAAATTACCTCATACAGCTGTTAAAAGAGAGACTGTTAAATCTGTTGTGACTTTAGGAAATCATACTTTTAACACTACAGTAAGTTATGATGTAGAAGTTGTAGATTCTCAAGAACAAGCGGCTAAGCCAGTAGACAAAAATACTGAAAAGAAAACAACTTTAGATCAACGTGCTGATAAGAGAGAAGTAACAGCTGAGCAAAAGGCTAAAGAAGAAGCCGAAGCTAAGAAAGCAGCTGAAGTAAAAGTAGCGGCTGATGCAAAAGCAAAACAAGAAGTAGAGGCGAAAGCAAAAGCAGCAACAGATACTAAATTAAAACAAGAAGCAGAGGCAAAAGCTAAAGCGGAAAAAGAAGCTGAAGCTAAGAAAGCAGCAGAAACAAAGGCAACAGCGGATGAGAAATTAAAACAAGAAGCAAAAGCTAAAGCAGAAAAAGAAGCAGAAGCTAAGAAAGATTCAGAAGCTAAAAAAGCAGCCGAAGCAAAACAAACAACTACAGTAGCTGATGGATTACCAGAAGTAACTGCTGCAGAATTGGCGGATCCTGCGATGAATGGATTAACTCCACATACTAAAAAGATGAAAGTAGCTTTAGCGAAAAAATTCGGAATAACAAGCTTTTCACTGTTTAGAGCGGGTGACGATGATGGTACTGGTCACGGACATAACTCTGGTATGGCTGTAGACTTCATGGTTCCTGTAAACTCAGCCCAAGGTGACCAACTTGCAGAGTACTTAACTAAACACATGGATGAACTTGGAGTTTATTACATTATCTGGAAACAAAGATTCTATATGCCACAACAAAACATTTATGGACCAGCAAATACATGGAACATAATGCCTAACCGTGGTGGAGTAACTGCTAACCACTATGACCACGTTCATGTGAGTTTCAAAAAATAATAAATAAAATTATAGACAATTAACAGATGAAAATTACTATCTGTTAGTTGTCTATTTTTACATTAAAAAACTAAATAATACTTTTAAATTATAGTGTGAAGTAGTATAATTATAGATAAGTAGTAGTATAGGAGGTAAATATGTCAGAAAAGAAAATGAACATGATTGTGTGTGGAGGTTGAAACTCGAAAATAGGGCCGGGAGCCTTATCAGATATACTAAAAGACCTTCCAAAAAAAGAAGATAAAAATTTAATAGTTGGGTATGAATCTTCGGATGATGCAGCCGTTTATAAAATTTCCGAAGATAAGGCGATTATTCAAACATTAGATTTCTTTACAACAATGATAAATGATCCATATTTATATGGGCAAATTGCAGCAACTAATGCACTTAGTGATGTCTACGCTATGGGTGGAGAAGTTATCTCAGCATTAAATATAGTAGCTTTCCCAGAAAATATGGATTTAGAAATTTTACATCAAATACTAAAAGGTGGAGCGGAGAAAGTTCACGAAGCAGGAGGGGTTCTTGCAGGAGGGCACTCTATTCACGATGCTACACCAAAATATGGATTATCAGTAACAGGAATTGTTCATCCTGATAAAATATTACAAAATAATAATTGTAAAGTAGGAGATTTATTAATCATAACAAAACCATTAGGAGTAAGTATTATTAATACAGCTCACATGGTAAAAGAATGTTCAGAAGAAGCATTTGCTCAAAGCGTTAAACAGATGACAACACTTAATAAATATTCTGCTCAAATGATGAAAGATTTTAATGTTAATAGTTGTACAGATATTACTGGATTCGGTTTTTTAGGACATCTTGTAGAAATGTTGGATGGTAAGCATTCAGCAGAAGTATATTCGAAAGATATTCCATATATCGAAGAAGCGTATAAATGTGCAAATGAATTTGTTATCACTGCGGGAGGGCAACTTAACAGAACATTCGTTGAGCCAAATGTAGAATATCAGATTAAAGACTTTGCATTAGAAGAAATAATGTATGATCCACAAACATCTGGAGGACTTTTAATAAGTTTACCAGAAAGTGAAGCGTACGAATTATTAGAAAAACTAAATACTCTTGAAATTAAGAGTGCTATAGTAGGAAAAGTTATAGAAAAACAAGAAAAAGCAGTTATTATTAAATAACTCAGAAGACAATAGGAGAATATAAGTATGAAAAAAGAAATTTTAGATGCACAAGGTTTAGCATGTCCAATGCCAGTTATTCAAACAAAAAAATTATTACTAGAAAATGATGTAGTAGAAACAATCGTAGACAATGTTATAGCTACTCAAAACTTAGAAAAAATGGCTATACAATTAGGATTCAATTTCTCAGTGAAAGAAGAAGCAAAAGATAAGTATATCGTTACTATTTCTAAGGGAGAAGTGAGCGAGGGTGTAGTTGTGGATACATTATGTGATAAATGTGTTGTTCCTGTAACTCAAGCTACACGTGCACTAGAAGAAGATACAAAAGTAACTCTATTAGTAAAAACTGAAGATAGTGTAGAAAGTCTTAGAAAATTTGCTGATAAAAACAGTTATGAGTTCAAAGTTTCTGATATTGAAGGTGGCTTCAAAGTTGAAATTACAAGAGAAGAAACTCCAGAATTAGAGGCTTTACCAGTTGTTAAGGATGACAGCTATATCGTTGTGATTAACAAAGATCAAATGGGACATGGTAGTGAAGAACTAGGTAAAAGATTAATTAAAGCATATCTTTATGCTTTAGGTGAACAAGAAGTTCTTCCTAAAAAAATTATTTTCTACAATAATGGTGGAATTTTAGTAGACAAAACTCGAAGTCACGTGCTAGAAGAACTAAAAACACTAGAAGAAGGTGGAGTAGAGATAGTTTGCTGTGGAGCATGTATCGACTACCACAATATTGATTTAGCGGTTGGAAACCCAACAAATATGTACTTCATCGTGGAAGACATGAGAAAAGCTAACAAAGTAATTCAACCGTAGGAGGAAGCATGGTAGAAGAAGGATTAGTAGTTTTTAATAGTACACACGATTCAATAAAGGCGGATAACATTTGTCTAGAAAGAGAAATGGGAGCGTCACTTATTCCAACACATCCATCTATAGGTGTAGGTTGTGGATTTATGTTAAAAACAGCTTGGGATAATTTCGATAACATTGTAAGAATGTTAGAGGATGAGAAAATCGAATATCGTGGTTTGTATTATTCTAGAAAAGCTGGAATCAAAAGAATAATAACAGAATTAAAAGATTATAAATTAAAATAAAATTTTGGATAGAGGTTATTATAGAGAAAGTTTAAAATCTATTTTGTAAAGTTCTCTCGCATAATCTCTATTCTTAATATAATGTGTAAAGGTGAATTGTATGAACAACAATGTAATTATTGGTACTGCAGGGCATATAGATCACGGGAAAACGACCCTGATTAAAGCTCTAAGTGGTATTGAAACAGATACTACTCAAGAAGAAAAAGACAGAGGAATGTCGATAAATCTTGGATTTGCTTATTTTGATCTACCAAGTGGGAAAAGATGTGGTGTAGTTGATGTTCCGGGACATGAAAAATTTATAAAAAATATGTTAGCTGGGGTTAGTGGAATAAACTTAGTATTATTACTAGTTGATTCAAGAGAAGGTATAATGCCACAGACGAAAGAGCATATTGACATTTTAACGTTACTAGGAATTGAGAACTATATTATCGTAATGACGAAAATAGACTTAGTTGAAGAAGAATATCGCGAACTTGTTAAAGAAGATATCCGAGAATTCATCGCTGGAACAGTTCTTGAAAACTCTCCAATTATAGAAGTAGACTCAATTAGTAAAAAAGGTTTAGACAATCTGTTAGAAACAATTGATAAGAAAACAGAAGATATCGAAGCGAAAAATATTGAGAAAAATGCTAGACTTAATATCGACCGTTCATTCCAGGTAAAAGGATTCGGTACAGTTGTTACTGGAACTCTTACAGAAGGTGTAGTCAATGTAGGTGATGAACTAGTTATTTATCCAAAAGGTATAAAAACAAAAGTAAGAAATATTCAAGTTCACGCAAAAGATGTAGAAAAAGCCTACGCAGGTCAAAGAACAGCGATAAACTTAGCGAATATCAAGTTTGATGATGTAAAACGTGGAGACACTTTAGCGACTGCAGATTCATTAACAAAGACTTATATGCTAGATAGTGAGATTAAATTAATCAATGATGAGAGAGCTAATCTTGAATTATGGGATAGAGTGCGTGTATACATAGGTACTGAAGAAGTAATGGCAAGGGTTGTACCGCTTGGAACAGACTTATTAAAAGCAGGAGAGAGTAGTTTTGCTCAACTTAGACTAGAAGACGAAATAGCAGTTAAAAACTATGATAAATTCATCATTCGTACTTATTCACCAATGATTACAATAGGTGGAGGGGTAATTCTTGATGCTAGTCCGAAAAAACATAGTAGATTTAATGAAGAAATTCTAGAAAAACTTAAAGTACAACTTGAAGGGAATACATCAGATTTAATAGCTAACTACATACTATCTCACAATAACTATTTAGTTTCTAAAGATAGTATTGTAAAAGATTTACAACTTCCAGAAGAAGAGGTAGTAGAATCAATAGTACAATTAGTAGAAACAGCTACAGTTTATGAGACTAAATTAGGATATATTCATAAGAAAAAATACGAAGAAGTATTAGAAAAACTGAAAAAATTATTAGTAGAATATCACAATAGATTCAAATTGAAAGTCGGTATTCCTAAAATTGAAGTGCTTTCTAAGTTTAAACTTTCTCAAAAAGAAACATTAGAGATGCTTGATCTATTTATAGAAAACAACGAAATTCGATTAGAAGGTAACTTAGTAGCCGAAAAAGATTTCGTAGTTAATTATGATAAGAAACAATTGGCTGAAAAAGAAAGAATAGAGAAGGCTTTACTAGAAGGAGGATTCACACCACCGACTATTAAAGATTTAACTAACGGAGAAAAACCGAAAGTTGAAATATTAGAATCTCTAATCGATAATACAATAGTTAGATTAGATGCTGATTTAGTGTTACATGCGGATGTATTAAAAGAAGCTATTCAAAAAGTAGAAGAACATTTTAGTGCGAACGAACAAATGGGATTAGCGGAATTTAGAGATATGACAGGTTCTAGTAGAAAATATTCTATGGCTATTTTAGAATATATTGATAAGCTAGGAATTACTAAACGTGTAGAAAATTATAGAGTATTAGCAAAAAAATAAATAAAAAAGGGAGCTAAGTCATTATTTTTATGTGACTTAGATAAGGTAAGGGATATGAGTTATTATTTTGACTACGGCGCAACATCGCTTAAAAAGCCGAAAGAAGTTGCGGACAAAGTCTACGAAGTGCTATCATCGGCAAAATATGCAAATGCATCAAGAGGTAGTTATTATGAAGCGAATAACGCTTTTCGTGAAGTGTTTGAAGCAAGAAATGATATTGCAAAATTTTTCGGTTTAAGAGATGAAGATAGAGTAGTATTTACGAGTAATTCTACAGAAAGTCTAAATATAGCAATACTAGGATTATTAGAAAAAGATGACCATGTAATTACGACTTCAATGGAACATAATTCAGTATTAAGACCAGTTTATTTAGCTCATGAAACAATTGGATGTGATTATACGATTGTTAGGGCTGGGAAAACAGGATTAATCGACTATGACGAACTAGAAAAAGCTATTAAACCTAATACAAAAATGATAGCTATCACTCATGGTTCAAATGTTACAGGGAATATAGTAGACTTGGAAAAAGTTGCTGCTATATGTAAAAAACATAATCTTATTTCAGTTATTGATGCTTCGCAAACTGCTGGAGTAGTGCCTATCAATATAGATGAACTAGGAATAGATGTATTATGTTTTACGGGGCATAAAAGTCTGTATGGACCACAAGGTATTGGAGGACTATGTGTAAGACTTAAAGAACCTGAAATTAAAAGATTTAAAGTCGGAGGAAGTGGTGTTAGAACTTTCGATGAGAAACATCCAGGAGAATATCCACTACGCTTAGAAGCAGGTACTCTTAACACTGCAGGAATCTTAGGATTACATGAGGGAATAAAATATATAAATAGACAGGGAATTGAAAATCTTTATAAAAAACAAATGGACTTTGCGAATAAATTCTATAACGAATTAAAAGACTTAGATTGTTTAGAGTTCTATGGAGATTTTACAAAAGAACGCACAGCAGTGGTTTCATTGAACTTTAAAGGTATTTCAGCCTCGGATGTTGCAGATGTACTTGCTGAAGAATATGACATTGCTGTTAGACCTGGAGCACACTGCGCACCTCTAATGCATGAGGTACTAGGGACAAAAGAACAAGGTATAGTGAGATTTTCTTTTTCTAGTATGAATACAGAAGAAGAAGTAGACTATGCTATTAATGCTATAAAAACATTAGCAAAAGAAATTTAGGAGAATTATTATGTCAAAACAATTATTATCACAAATTCCCGCAATAAATAAGATTTTATTATTAGATGAAGTAAAAGCACTGATAAATGAGTATTCAGAAGTAGCGGTGAAATCAGCGATAAAAGAATATATTGATAGAATTAAACAAGAAATACTAAATGAAGAATTATTTGAGGTTCCAAGTTTAGAGAAAATTGTAGTAAAAGTTACACAAATAGTAAAAAAAGAAGATAGAAATTCTTTACGCCGAGTTATAAATGCAACTGGGACAATTTTACACACAAACTTAGGGCGTAGTTTATTAAGTCAGAAGATTAAAGAAAATATTGAGAGTGTAGCATTTAACTATTCTAATCTTGAGTTTGATATCGATAATAAAAAACGTGGAAGTCGTTATGTTCACCTTATTGATATTATCAAAAAATTAACAGGTGCAGAAGACGTACTTGTAGTTAACAACAACGCAGCGGCAGTATTATTAACATTAAATACGCTAGTTAAAGACAAGGAAATAGTAGTTTCTCGTGGAGAGCTAGTAGAAATCGGTGGAGCATTCAGAATTCCTGAAATTATAAAACTAAGTGGTGGAACACCTATCGAAGTAGGGACTACGAACAAAACACACTTAAAAGACTATGAGAATGCGATTAATGACAATACAGGAGCATTGTTAAAAGTTCATACTAGTAACTATAAGATTTTAGGATTTACTAAAGAAGTATCTAATGAAGAGATATCTTATCTTGCTCGTGAGAATGAACTAGTATCTATAAACGACTTAGGAAGCGGTCAGTTCGTCGACTTTTCTAAATATGGTTTACCATACGAGCCAACTGTAAAAGAAGTTCTTGATAGTGGTATTGATATAGTAACTTTCAGTGGGGATAAACTTCTGGGAGGACCACAAGCAGGTATTATCGTTGGTAAAAAAGAGTATATAGAAAAAATGAAAAAGAACCAACTTACTCGTACGTTACGTGTAGATAAGATGACTTTAGCTGCATTAGAAGCTACATTAAAACTATATTTAGACGAGAAAGAAGCGTTAGAACACATTCCTACATTACACATGATTTCATTATCAAAAGAACGTTTATTCGGTAAAGCAGATGTCTTAAAAACAAGACTTAGTGATTTAGACTTCAAGATTACAATAGCTGAAGATAAGGCAGAAGTCGGTGGGGGAAGCTATCCAGCAAGTTACTTAGAAAGTGTTGTGGTAAAATTAGAACATCCAAGACTAAGTGCAACAGAATTAGAAAGACGACTTTTAGAAGTAGAAATACCTATTATTACACGAATTAAAGATAATGAATTAATTCTTGATATGAGAACTCTTCGTACTAGAGAATTTGATTTAGTAAAACAAGCTTTAATAGAAGCCGCGAAGTAAAGATAGAATTTAAGTTTATATTAAATAATATTTGATAAAACCAGAAGGTGAGTATATGTTTAGGGAAATAAATATAGAAGATACACAAGAAGTAGCAGAAATTTGTAAAGTAGCATTAGGTTACGATGTAGATGTTGAAAATGTGGAAAGACAAATAGAGAAACTAACTAATGATAAGAAACAACATATCATTATCGGTTATGAAGATGAAAATACAAGGAAGATTATAGGATTTGTTCATGCTCAAATGTATGAAAGTTTCTATAGTGAGATAGGATTAAATATTTTAGGACTTGCTGTTAATCCTGATTTTCAAGGTAGGGGAATAGGGAGAAAACTTATGAATGAGTTAGAAAACTATGCCCTAGATAATAATATTAGCTTTATTAGATTAAATTCTGCCTTGAAACGTGAAGAAGCGCATAAATTCTATGAACATATCGGGTATACCTGTGATAAAGTTCAAAAAAGATTTATAAAAGTATTTGAGTAAGAAAATTAAAACAGAAGTTTTTGTATTTTAACTTACTTAACCAAGTAAAAAATAAGGTCTATATAATCAAATGTATTTATTATTTCCTAGGAAATTCGATTAAGTTTGATTGTATAGATCTTTCTTTTTATTAGATTTTCTTCAACTTGTTTGTACAAAAGAAGTATGATAATATAGAGTAGACTTATATAGAGAAGAGGTTTAGGGAATGGATTTATGTAAAGAATGCAATAGTATCGATGGATTTTTAGTTTTGACAAGTTCACTTCACCACGATGATAGAGGATATTTTTTAGAAAACTGGAAGAAAAATGATTTAATAAAATTTGGGGTACCAGAAGAGTTCTTTAATAATGATCTGCAAAACAATGTTTCAGTGTCGAATAAAGGAACTTTAAGAGGTATGCACTGTCAAGGGTGGGCGAAACTAATGACAGTTGCGTGGGGAACATTTAGAATGTGTTTTGTAGATTTACGCCGTGAATCTGCTACATATAAAAAGGTAATGTCTCTTGATATGAAGCCTGGTATGGTGGTATTCGTTCCTGAAGGAGTAGCTAACGGTGCACAATCTTTAGTAGAAAATGGAATATTGAATTATATTGTAACTGGATATTATAATCCAAATGAAAAATACTTAGGTATTACTCCATTAGATCCAAAACTTAACTTACCTTGGGATATGATTACAACGCCGATAATTTCGGAAAAAGATAAGGGAAGTCTATCTTATGACGAAGTGATAGCTATTATAGAAAGCGATGTGAAATAATGAAAAACATTGCTTTAATAGGTGCGACAGGATCAGTAGGTGAGGAAATATTTAATCAGTTACTTAAAATAGATAATCTACATGTGAATACTTTTAATAGGAGAAATATAACTGATATCCTACATAGCGAATATGACATTACTATATGCGCAGCCCCATCTTCAGGGAAGCTAAAAACAAATTTAGGACTTGATAACAGTGACAAAGATATAGAAGAGCTGTGTAGAATAATAAAAGAAATAAAAACGAAGAAATTTATTCTAATATCATCACAATCAGTTATTTATGAAGCGGAAAAACTATATGGAAAAGTTCAAAAAAAGGTGCTAGATAGTGTCCTAGTTCATCATAGTAATTACATAGTTTATTTGGTAGATACTCTATATGGAACTAGTTTAAATAAAGGTTTCATTAGTGATATTATTACGAAACAGTGGAGTTTCTTATCTGATGAGTTTATTCAAAAACTACCAGAATTAATGAATCATTATAAAAAGATAGAGAATACTAATCTCTGGGAACTATATAATGAATTACCAAAGAATTTACTAGAAAAGTTGCCAAATATAGTAGATATTTATCCAGATGATAAGATTTTTCAGGTTACTCCGATAGCTGCATTAGCTAAAACTCTTGTAGAAAATATGGAAGAATCACAAGGATTAAAAACTAGTATATCTGAGACAGAAGTATTTATAGGAAAACAGATTAAAGATCTCTATGAAAATCCAAATGAGGACACATTTTTAGGCAAATATTTCATGAAGCAGAAAATATAGGAAAGGAAATTTAGAATGAAAGTTTATTATAACGATAGAGGATTCCAACTTGGTAATCTACTATTTGTATTAATGCAAGCACATAAAGACAGATTAGCTGGTATAGAAGAAAGCTATGTACTAAGAACAGGTTATTTTAAATTCGCACAAAGTTTCTTTCCGAAAACAGAACGACTATTTGGAAAAGCGCAAGGTTGTGAGCTAGAACCATTCGGATATTATCAAATATCAGGACAAGACTATGATGTAGAGGTATTGGACTCGTTTTGTAGGGAATATCTTTTAGAAAGAGCAGAAGAACTATCTAGCCAGTTTGATAATAAAAATATAACAATAGCGATAAGAAGAACGGACTTTTTAGATGGAGATAGAGCAGAGAAATATGGCTATGATGCGGTTAAGTATGTCGTCGATTGTTTAGAAATAATCAAAGAAAAAGAAGGTAATATTTCTGATTTAACAGTAAGAATAACTTCAGACGACACAACTTGGTGTAAAGAAGAATTAGCTCCAAAATTAAAAGTATTATTTAGTTTTTCGAATGAAATAGTAGTCGAAGAACAAGATATTCAAGATAATTTCTTACAATTATACGCAACAGATAAATACTTCATCACGCCGAATTCTACTTATGGATACTGGGTAGGATATGTGCTGAGAGTGAGCGGAAGAAATGTTCAAACTTTTGCCCCTAACTTTAATACAACGCTAATTGAAGACGGACGACAAATAGCCGATACGAGAGATTGGATATTGGTTGAAGTGGATAGAAGTATGTATACTAAATAAAGTGAATGAATACTAAGAGAAGAATATGTAAAGTAGAGCATATTCTTTTTTAGTTGGAGTTTTTAATAATTGTCACACGAAAGTTGCACGAGATTATAAAAAATCGCACGAGAAATTTTTAAAGTATTTAGGTAGAAAAAGCTGATATTAAGCTGTTTTCTGTAGGAGAGAACAAAATAAAATCTTATGAAAAACACACGAGAATCGCACTAGATTGTAAAAAATCACACGAGAATTTTGTTAGAGATGAAGCTTTATGAAAATTATGGTATAATAATTATTATTTGATTAGGAGCTGTATTATTGTGAATTTACCTTATGATAAACATAATCCATTGGCTATAGAAAAATATGCTAAAAAATTAGAAGGGAAAAAGTTTTTTGAAGTACTAAAAGACTATTATTCAAATAGTGAGATAAGAGAAAGTGGTATTGGTTACTCAGAAAAGAATGAACTTCAAGAAAAAATAGCATATTTTAATAACCCTAGAGGAAAAGGTAGTCTAGGAAATCTGTTAGAAGAATATTATTTTTATTACAAACCAAATAGTGATTCTAATCCTGATTTTTTAGAAGCTGGTACAGAATTAAAGGTAACACCAATAGAGAAAAAAAGAGATGGTAGTTTAAAGGCAGGAGAAAGATTAGTTATTACTATGATACCTAATGATAGACCTGTTGAACCAGTGTTTGAAAAATCTCATGTACTAGAAAAAATGAGATTAATGTTGTTAATTTTGTATTTAAGAGAAAAAGATATTTTAAGAACAGAGTATAGTATAGAGTATGTAAAACTGTTTTCTATTTTATCAGAGAACTGTAGAGAAGATTTAATAATTATTAAAGAGGATTATTCTACAATTATTACAAAAATTCAACAAGGTAGAGCACATGAACTATCTGAAGGTGATACAAAATATTTGGGTGCATGTACTAAAGGAGCAACAGCTAAGAAAAGTGAGCAAAAGCAATATTATAGTGAAATTCCTGCAAAAAGAAGAGCATACTCATTAAAACAATCATACATGTCATATGTGATTAATAATTATGTTGTTGGACAAATTAGTACATATGATTCTATTTTGAAAAATACAGAATTGAAAGAAGAAACTTTTGATAATGTAGTATTAAACAAGATTAATGAATATAAAGGAAAAACAGAAGAGGAACTATATTGTCAATTTGAAATCAATAAGAATTCTAAACAAGCAAACAGTAGTTTGATATCAAGAATGCTTGGTGTTAAGACTGATAATGTTGAAGAATTTGAAAAAGCTAATATAGGAATAAAAACAATAAGGATAGATAAAAAAGGTAATCCTAGAGAGAGTATGTCATTTCCAAAATTTAAAATTTTAGATTTTGTTCAAGAGACCTTTGATAGTTCAGAACTATATAATTATTTTTATGAAAAAAGATTTCTATTTGTTGTATTTAAAGAAAATATGGCAAGAGAATATGAGTTAGTAGGTTCTAAATTTTGGAATATGCCAATATCAGATTTAGAAGGAATTGGAAAACTCGAGTGGGAAAGATATCAATCGCAATTTATAGATGGGATTGAATTTGAAATAAAAGATAATAGAATAAGTAATAACTTATTAAAATCAAAAGAAACACAAATATTCCATCTAAGACCACATGCGCAAAGATCAGCATATGTAATAAATGGAATAAAATATGGTAATGGTACAGAGAGTGATATGGATGAATTGCCAAATGGAAATAAGATGACAAAACAATGTTTTTGGTTAAATAAAAAGTATGTTTTAAAGAATATTCAGGATATAATTGAAGGAGAATAACATGAATTTAGATGTTGTAGAATTATTCGCTGGAGTTGGTGGATTCAGAGTTGGATTAAATCACATAAGCGAATTTGATAAAAAAAGTGGAAAAGCTATAGAAAAAGGTGGATGGAATTTTGTTTGGGCGAATCAATTTGAGCCTTCAACAAAGACACAACACGCTTTTGAATGCTATACAACAAGATTTGGAGAAGGTGACTGTTCAAATGAAGATATTAATTTAGTTGATAAGAAAAAAATTCCAAATCATACCTTATTGGTTGGAGGATTTCCTTGTCAAGATTACTCAGTTGCACGTTCTTTAAGTGGTGAAAAGGGAATAGCTGGGAAAAAAGGTGTACTCTTTTGGGACATAAGAGACGTATTAGTAGAAAAAAATACTCCGTTTGTACTTCTTGAGAATGTAGATAGATTATTAAAATCTCCAGCTTCTCAAAGAGGGCGTGACTTTGCAATTATGCTAAAGACGTTCGATGAATTAGGATATTATGTACAATGGAGAGTGATAAATGCTGGTGATTATGGAATGCCACAGAAACGTAGAAGGGTATTTATTTTTGCTTCTAAAAAAAACACAAAGTATTCTAAGAGTATAAAAAATGAACAAAACCTAGAAAACAGTATTTTTGAGAAAGTTTTTCCAACGGAAAGTGAATTAGATATTCTATTCAATACAGATATTAATACTTATTCTGATGCATTAGATGTAACAGAAAATTATAAAGATGGAAAGTTTTTAGATACTGGAATGATGATAGATGGAAAGATCGTTCATAGAGATGTAACTCCAAGAAAATCTGAAGTTTATTCGCTAGAGAAGTTATTAAAAAATGCAGAAAAATATAATGATGAAGACTTAAGCAAATACTTTGCAGAAGAAGATAAATTAGACAAATGGAAATATTTAAAAGGATCTAAAAGAATAGAGCGTGAATCAAAAACAGGGCATAAATACATTTATAGTGAAGGAGCAATGAGTTTTCCTGAAAATATTAAAGAACCTGCTAGAACAATGCTAACAAGTGAGGGAACTGTTAATCGTTCATCACACATAGTATTTGATGAAATTAATAAAAAATATCGAATTTTGACAGAAGTAGAGTGTGAGATGATACAAATGTTCCCACCTAATTGGACTAACACTATGCCTATGCGTCGAAGATATTTTATGATGGGAAATGCGTTAGTAACTGGAATAATTTCAAAATTAGAACCAGTATTAAAAAATATTATTGAAAATGAATAAGGAGGAACCATGTCAGATTTAGAAAAATTATTTTTTAAGATAGATAAACAGGTAGAAGAAAATAAAGGTGAAGGGTTGTATTTTGACTCTTTAGTGAAATACTTAACTTTAGAGAATGATGAAGAGTATTTTGATATTGTCGACAATTTCTCTAAAGAGGATATTAAAAAGGCTTATCAGTTTTTACTATTAAAAGCTCTTAAGGAGTTAAATAATCCAAGTTACGACATTACACCAGAAGTTATTACTATGTATGTATCTCATATTTTAGAGTGTTTATATAATAACGAGAAGATTTCTGTAGCTGATTTTGCTAGTGGTAGTGGAAACTTCTTAATTAATTTATCAGCTTTATCAAAAGGAGACTATGAGTTAACTTCTGTTGATGTTGATAATAACTACGCTAGATTACAACAAAATATTTTCAATTTATTAGAAACTAATGTTGAAATTATTAATCAAGATGCTCTTAAACCTTTAAATATTAAAAAACAAGATGTTATCATTAGTGATGTACCTTTTGGATATTATGCCGATGAGGATAATAGCTTAAACTATAAACTTTGCAGTGCTGAAGGATATAGCTTAAATGCTTTACTATTCATCGAGCAAGCATCTAATTATTTAAATGATAATGGTGTAGGAGTATTAGTAGTGCCTAAAAAAGTTCTTGAGCTTGAAGACAATTTCAAGAAATTTTTAGAAGAAGATATTAATTTAAATGCGGTAATTACTTTACCTGATGAGATGTTTAAAAATGCATCTCAACAAAAAGCTATTATTTTAATAACTAAAAAAGGTCAAACTAAATTGCCAAATCAAGTATTTTTAGCTCAAGTACCTAGTCATAAAAATAAAGAAGGTTATGCTAATTTTATTGAAGAATTTAAAAATTGGTTATTAGAAAAATAGTATCATTAATGTATAAATGAAAAGGTTATTTTCGTAGAAATATGTTAATAAATTGCTATTAAAGGTTGACAAGAACGTAAGAATATAATACAATATGTAAGTAGATTGCTTAAAAGCAGTCTTATTGATTGAATGTTTTGTATTTATTTTATATCTTAAACATTTAATTAAGTATTAAATTAAGATTTTGTAGTATCGGAGGGAGGGAAATCCAATGTCAAAAACTGTAGTTCGTAAAAATGAATCACTAGAAGATGCACTACGTCGTTTCAAACGTGCTGTTTCTAAAAACGGAACTATCCAAGAAGTTCGTAAACGTGAGTTTTATGAAAAACCAAGCGTTCGTCGTAAGAAAAAATCTGAAGCGGCTAGAAAACGTAAATATTAATAATTGGTAATTATCACGCAATTTATTAATAAAATCTAAAAAACTTTCCCTCTTTTAGATTTATTTAAAAAATAAGGACCTCATCGCAAGATGAGGTTTTTTTATATCTTTATATAATGGAGTAGGACTGCTCTTGTTAAAAGAAAGAAATTGTGTTATTCTTATTTTAATTATTATCATTAGGAGAATAGTATGTTTGCAATAATTTGTTTAAATATTATGTTATTAATTTCATGTTGGTACTTAATTGCTGAAAATCAGAAGAATAAAAATAAAATTAATGATCTACAAGATGATTTAAATAAAGCAATTAAAAGACTAGCAACATTAGAAGAGGGAGTGACTCAAAAATCGTGATTTCGTAGAAATCGATTTTGTCGAGTCACCCCCGCAAAGTTTATTAGATATCTAAAAAGCTTTTATAAAGCGAATT
>JAWHCX010000020.1:0-32076 GCA_032567735.1 Gemella haemolysans
ATAAGAGTAAATTCCTTTCTTGATTTGTCGTAATTTCATTATACAGGATTTACTCTTCTTTTTTTATATTTTGTCTCACATCAATTGTAACACTACAAAATCTAATTGTAATCGCTTGAAATATATATATATATATATATTATAATATTAATATAGAGATAATAATAAATTACCAAAAGGGAGGTGATTATGATGAAATTATTAACAATGTCCAAACTTGCTAATTTAGAAAATCAAGATGAAGTTTATGAAGGTGGAGTAATTTCTATTCTTCTAGCAATAGGTAGACATTTATGGTTAGGTCTAGCTAATATTGTCAAAGCACTAGGGTATGCTTATTATCTATTAATCTGGCTGATATATGTAGTAGCAGTAATAGTAGGAGTAGGATTTATTCTCTATTATCTATATTTAGTTGGATCAGCTCTATTTTAGTATAAATTTTTCTTTAAATATAGTAGTAACTAGAATTTGTAAAGGTTTTAGTTACTGCTATTTATTTAGTAAGGTTGGTTTGTAAATAGCTTATAGGTATGCTATAATATACCTATAATCAAAAGGAAGTAAAAAGAATGCTAATTAAATTTTCTGATAAATTTTATTATACAAAACAACGATATATGTATTTAGAACCAACTCTTGGTTATTTAAAAGGAGAGTATTTTTCGGTAATGTTAGATTCAGGGAATGGTCCTGTTCAAGTAGAGAATTTTCTTAATGAATTAAAAGAAAATGATTTACCGATGCCAAGTTATGTAATATTAACTCATCATCATTGGGATCATAGCTTTGGATCTGCCTATCTAGATATTCCAGTAATCTCTACAGATAGAGCTAAAGACTCTTTGATTGAGTTGTCACAACTTAAATGGGATGATGAGAGCCTGTATCAAAGGGTTAAAGATGGAACTGAAATAAAATATAGCGCGGATGTTATAAAAAAAGTTTATGAAGAGCATGAAATAAAGATTAGAATTCCAGACATGCCCAAAATGGCTGATTTTAATTTGAATCTTGGTGGTGTTAAAATTAATTGTATATATAATGATAACTCACATTCTAATGATGCATTTTTAATTTATATTCCAGAGGAGAAAGTATTATTTTTAGGAGATAGTCATGCTAAAAATTATTATACTAAACCGATGGCATATAATAAGCAGAAACTCCGTGATTATATAGATAGAATAACAATACTTGATTTTGAATATGCTGTTCCTGGACATGGTAACATATTTACAAGACAGGAATTGTTAGATTATCTTGAAAAAGAATATACAAAAATGAGGTGATTACATATGAATTTAATGATGTCTCTCGATTGGATTCTTTTAATTACTATGTCATTAACTTTCTGTCAACAACTATTTTCAAGAAAATTTAATTTATTTGGAATATTGTCAATAGTCAGTTTAGCGACATATATTGCCTTACATTCTTATTCTACAGGACTTAGTATTTTTGTTCTATTGCTGTTCATTGGTGGTCTTGGCTTAATAGGACTTGAAATGTTTGTCCCAGGAGGAATAGTGGGCACTGTAGGTATCATTACCGTAGTATATGCAATAATTTATGTGAATAAATCAACATATTATATTGCATTTATCTTAATAATTTCTCTAATACTTGCAGTTATATTGTATTATGTAAATAGAAGTGTTTTCCATAAAAAGTTAGTATTTCTAGATAGACTTGTATTAAATGATGCTATCTCAACAGAAGGTGGCTATGTTGCAAGTGAAAGTAGATTAGAACTAATAGGGAAAAAACTTCAAGCATATACAGACTTACGTCCAGCAGGTGTTGCCGTATTTGGCGATGAAAAATTGGATGTAGTAACTGATGGAGACTTTATAGAAAAAGGTAATGAAATCGAAATTATACGTGTTGAAGGAATGCGTATAGTAGTTAAAAAAATATAAATATTTTAAGGAGGTAGTATTATGCCAGAATTAATTTTCTCAGGTATTATCGTGATAGTAGTACTTATTGTACTATCGATATTCTTTACTTTCTTTCCACTTGGTCTTTGGATTAGTGCGATTGCTGCAGGTGTTAAGGTAAGTATCTTTACACTTGTTGGTATGAGATTAAGACGTGTTATACCAAGTAGAGTAATAAATCCAATGATTAAAGCTCACAAAGCAGGATTAGCTGTTACTATTAATCAATTGGAAAGTCACTATTTAGCAGGGGGGAATGTGGATAGAGTAATTAATGCTCTTATCGCAGCACACAGAGCTAATATAGTAAGTTTAACTTTTGAACGTTGTGCAGCTATTGACTTAGCAGGACGTGATGTTCTTCAAGCCGTTCAAATGAGTGTTAACCCGAAAGTTATTGAAACTCCATATATTGCCGGAGTTGCAATTAACGGTATCGAAGTTAAAGCAAAAGCAAGAATTACTGTTCGTGCAAACATTGAACGTTTAGTAGGGGGAGCTGGAGAAGAAACAGTTATCGCCCGTGTAGGTGAAGGTATTGTTTCAACAATTGGTTCTTCAGAGTCACACACTGTAGTTTTAGAAAATCCTGATCGTATTTCTAAAACAATCTTAGACAAAGGTTTAGATGCAGGAACTGCATTTGAAATCTTATCGATTGATATTTTGGATGTTGACATCGGTCAAAATATCGGAGCTAACTTACAAACTGAGCAAGCTATTGCTGATAAAAACATTGCTCAAGCTAAAGCAGAACAACGTCGTGCAATGGCAGTTGCAGCTGAACAAGAAATGAAAGCTAGAATTCAAGAGATGCGTGCAAAAGTAGTAGAAGCAGAAGCAGAACTACCACTTGCTATGGCTAAAGCTTTCCAACAAGGTAATCTAGGTATTATGGATTATATGAATTATAAAAATTTAGAAGCTGATACAGGTATGAGAGATTCAATTAAACGTATGTCACAACCTGAAACAGGAGCAGGTAAATAATTAGATAAAAAGGAGGATGTGAAATGTCATTTTTAATTTTCGCAGCACCAATAACATTTATCATAATTTTTGCTATTTTCGTAATTGTTTTTGCTTCTGACAGTAAAAGATACAGAAAAAATTTAGATAATTCAAAACAAATGGAATTAGACAATGCTCGAGCACAGGCTTTAAAGGCTGTTGAAGAGATGAAAAGAATTAAAGAAGCTACTGATAAAGACTCTGATACTTTAAGAAATAGACAAAGTTCATTAAGTAATCAGCAAGTATACGAAGAAGATATTTATGAACAACAAGTTGATAGTACATCTATAAATAAATATCAACAATATTATAATGAAAATTATAATAGAGGTAAAAATAAATTTTCAATGCAGAGAAATTTTGATAATACTAATGTTGTTCAAGATAATTCAAAAAAATTAGAGTTTACACAAGAAAATATAGTTCGTGGATTGATTGCTAACGAGTATCTTAATAGGAATTCTAGGAGGGGAAGATGAGTAGTTTATACATCCCGTTAATCTTTCTATTAGTTTCATTTATTATTGATAAAGTAAGAGAAAATAATAAAACAAAAAAGGAGCCTATTAAGAAAGTTAAGAATAGTAAGACAAAGGTAAAAAATACCATGTCTAAAGCTCAACAGCAAAAAGAAAGTCCTGTAATAAATCAGCAAACTCTAACTCGTAAATCTTTTGAGAAAAAACAAAGAGTTATAGTAGATAGAGAAAAAGAAATATTTTCAAATTCTTTAACTTTTGATAAAGAAAAAGTTGTTAATGATATAATTTTTTCTGAAATTTTGTCTAAACCAAAGAGTAAAAGATAATAAATAGGAGGTATAAGATGAAAAAATCATTTAACTATATTAGTTATTGTATCTATTCATTTATGCCTCTTTATTTTGTTTTATTTATTTATACCTTTGTAAAACAAGATTTGGACGATATATTATTGACTACAATATTAATAATAATTTCTACATTCTCTTTAATTATTCAAAATGGTAGTAAACCTACAAATATATTCGTTTGCAGTAAGAAAGAACTCTTTAAACAAAAAGGAATAGATTACTATTATTTAGTTTTGATGATAATTATTACATTTTTAATTATAAATCAAAAAGTACAATTAATTTTTAAAATAGCCATACTTGTATTTATTTTTTATTTATTATTTTGTATGTTATTTAAGTACAAAAATTATACATTAATATTATTAGGCTACAAAATGTACTTGATTCGTGATAAAATAGTATATAGTAAAAAAGATCAAAAAGAATTATATAAAATATTGAAAGATAAGAAAAGTTTGCAGATATTAGAAATCTCTAATAACATATATATTGAAAACGAAAAATATAGAATGACAAATTTTTATTGTAATGATTTCTAGATGAATTAACTAATAATGTAAAGTCTATTTTTTTATTTTAATTAAATCAATAAGTAAGGAGATTAGCTATGAGAGTTGTAGATATCATAGATAAAAAGAAAAAAAATAATGAGCTAACGAAAGCCGAAATAGAGTTTTTACTGGAAGGATACCTTTCGGGTAAAGTTCCAGATTATCAGATGAGTTCATTTTTAATGTCGGTATATTTTAATAATATGACAAAAGATGAACTTACAAATTTCACATTAACAATGAGAGATTCAGGGGATACTATTTTCTTTGATAATTTAGATCACTATTTAGTAGACAAACACTCTACTGGAGGTGTTGGAGATAAAGTAACAGTTGTATTAGGTCCAATTTTATCAGCTGTAGGAATGGCTACAACTAAACTTTCGGGAAAAGGTCTAGGTCATACGGGAGGTACAATAGATAAGTTTGAATCTATTAGAAACTTTAAATTTAGTACAACGAAAGAAGAACTAGTAGAAGTTGCAAGTAAAACTGGAGTTGGATTAATGGGGTATAGTGATAATATTGTTCCATTAGATAAAAAAATCTATGCTTTACGTGATGTTACTGCAACAGTTGATAGCATTCCATTAATCGCTAGTAGTATTATGAGTAAAAAATTAGCTATTCAATCAGATTTAATTATTCTTGACGTTAAAGTTGGGGATGGTGCTTTCATGAAGACTATTGAAGATGCAAGAGAACTATCACGTCGAATGGTAGAAATCGGTAATAGTGTTGGAAGAAAAACAATAGCAGTACTGACTAATATGGAAGAACCTTTAGGATATAATATTGGTAATGCTAATGAAATAATTGAAGGTATAGAGGCTTTAAAAGGAAATTGGTCTAATGATCTTAAGGAAGTTGTATATGAAATTGTTTATTTAGCGTTAAAACATAAAGGTGAAGTGGAGACATTTGAAGAAGCTAGTGAAAAAATAGATGAAGTTATTAATAATGGTCGTGCTTTAGAATTATTAAAACAGTTTATAGAACTTAGTGGTGGAGACGGTGAAGTCGTAAATAATTACGAGTTATTACCAACACCGAAATTAGTTTTAGAAGTATTTGCACAAGAAGATGGATATGTTACTAAGATTAAAGCTGAAGAAGTAGGTAAAGCTGCTATGGTTATAGGTGCAGGTCGTGCAACAAAAGAAGATGAAGTAGATCATGCTGTAGGAATAGAGCTTAAGAAAAAAGTAGGAGATAAGCTAGAAAAAGGAGATCTTATCGCTGAAATTTATTACAATGATGATAAGAATGTAGAATCTAGTAAAAATATGCTATTAGATGCTTATGTTATTGGAAATGAAAAAATAGAAAATATTAAAAATATATTAGAAATTATAGAATAGAGGTAAAAAATGGGATTAAATAAATATATTGATCATACAATCTTAAAAGCTACGGCAAGTAGTGCCGATGTCCAAAAATTATGTGAAGAAGCTATTGAACATGAATTTTATAGTGTTTGTGTTAATGGTTGTTATGTTGCTGATGCTAAGCATCTTTTACAAGGTACTGATGTTAAAGTAGCAGCAGTTGTTGGATTTCCATTAGGAGCAATGACAACAGCATCAAAAGTTTTTGAAGCAAAAGAAGCAATTGAAAACGGTGCAAGTGAAATAGACATGGTTATTAATGTTGCAAAATTAAAAGATGGAGAATTCGATTACGTAGAGAATGAAATTCGACTAATTAAAGAAGCGATTGGTGATAATGTCTTGAAAGTTATTATCGAAACATGTTATTTAACTGATGAAGAAAAAATAAAAGCTTGTGAATTGTCACTAGTTGCCAAAGCTGATTTTGTTAAAACATCAACAGGATTTGGAACTGGTGGTGCGACTTATGAAGATGTAAAATTAATGAAATCTGTAGTCGGAGATAATGCTAAAGTTAAGGCGAGTGGTGGAGTTAGAGATAAAGAAACTGCTCAAAAATATGTTGACTTAGGAGCTGAAAGATTAGGAACAAGCTCAGGAATTGAGATAGTAAAATAATATTATTAAGTGATTCAGAAGATTGTAAAATATTTTCTGAATTACTTTTTTATTTATTAGGAAGAAATTATATATAGAAAACGTATAATAAGTAAGAATACGGTGTTTTTTATAGCTAATTCCACGTATTTATAGTATAATAAAGAGTGGTTTATTATGGCGTGAAATATAATAAGTTATTTTCAATTATTTCACGTGAGAAATTGTGGATGGGAGAAAACTCCCATATATTTAGATAGAAAAATCATAAAGGAGATTTTAAATGTTACCAAAGTCATTTGAACAATATAAATTTAATGAATTTGTAAATAAGGCAGTAATAGATTTAGGATTTGATAATCCGACAAAAATCCAAGAGAGAGTATTCTCGCCAGTATTAAAAGGAAAAAATATAGTAGCTAAATCACAAACAGGAAGTGGGAAAAGTCATTCTTTCTTATTACCAATTTTTAGTAAATTAGATGTAGCTAAGAAAAAAACACAAAGTATTATTCTAGCTCCAACTAGAGAACTATCAAGACAACTATATGATATGGCATTACATATTGCTAGTTTTTCTGAAGAAGATATTAAAATAACATTATGTATTGGTGGTCAAGATTTAAATAGAGATATAGAGAGAGTATCTAATGCACCACATATTATTATTGGTACTCCAACACGTGTATTAGAGTTAGATAGAGCAAGTGCTTTAGCAATTAAAGAAGTAGAGAGTCTTGTAATTGATGAATGTGATATGATGATAGATTTAGGATTCATGGAAGATGTTGATAAAATTTCTAAGAGAGCAGCAGAAAATTGTCAATTCTTAGTATTCTCTGCAACAATACCAACACAAATGAATCACTTCTTGAAAAAATATCTAAAAAATGCTCAATATATCGAAGTTGATAATGCGAAATTCGGTAAAATTGAATATATTTTAATTCCAGAGAAAAGTTCATCTCGTTTAGAAAAATTACACGAAATTACTACTGTTATTAATCCTTATTTAGCACTTATCTTTGCTAATAAAAAAACTGAGGTAGAGGAAGTAAGTAGCTATTTAATTTCTAAAGGATTAAATGTAGGTGTACTTCACGGAGATTTAACACCACGTGAACGTAAGCAAATGCAAAGAAGAATTAATAATTTAGATTTCACTTATGTTGTAGCTAGTGATTTAATGAGTCGTGGGATTGATATTGAAGGAGTAAGTCATGTAATTAACTACAATATTCCTAATGATTTAGATTTCTTTATCCACAGAGCAGGACGTACAGGACGTGCTGGATTAAGCGGTGACTGTATTACAATTTATAACAATAAAGATGAAGAAAAATTACAAGATTTAGAAAAACGTGGTATTGAATTTAATCACCAAGATATTAGAAATGGTGAGTTCGTTGAAGCTAAAGACAGAAATAAACGTCAAAGTAGAAAGAAAGTCGTAGCTGACCATAACCTAACTGAAAAACTGAAATCAAAAGTAAAAGTTTCTAAAAAAGTTAAACCAGGATATAAGAAAAAATATAAATATAAAATGGATAAACTTAAACAAAAAGAAAGAAGAAAATTTGCTAAACGTAGTAACAAGGCAAACAGAGGTAAGTAATGAAGAACTTGAAAATTGGATCTCATGTATCAATGTCAGGAAAAGAAATGATGCTAGGTTCTGTAAAAGAAGCGGCTAGTTATAATAGTGATACATTTATGATTTATACAGGTGCTCCTCAAAATACAAGAAGAAAACCTATTGAAGAATTGAGAATCGAAGAAGCACATAAATTAATGAGAGAAAAAAATATTAATGATATAGTAGTACATGCCCCTTATATTATTAATTTAGCAAATACAGTAAAACCAGAAATTTATCAGCTTGCAGTTGATTTCTTAAGATTAGAAATTGAAAGAACTGAAAAAATTGGTGCTAAGAATATTGTTCTTCACCCAGGATCACACGTTAAAGCAGGTGCTGATGTTGGTATAGCAAGTATCGTTAAAGGTTTAAACGAGGTGCTAACAAAAAATATGAAACCTAATATTGCCTTGGAAGTTATGGCTGGTAAAGGTAGTGAATGTGGAAGAACTTTTGATGAAATTGCACAAATTATTGATGGAGTTACTTTAAACGAAAAATTAACAGTAACTTTTGATACTTGTCACGTATTTGAAGGTGGATATGATATCGTTAATGATTTAGATGGTGTTCTTACTGAATTTGATAAAATAGTAGGATTAGATAGAATTCAAGTGCTTCATATCAATGATAGTAAAAATACATTAGGCGCACATAAAGACCGCCATGAAAATATTGGGTATGGTGGTATTGGATTTGATACCATAAATAGAATTGTTCACTTAGAAGAGTTTGCCAATATCCCTAAGATACTAGAAACACCATGGTACGGTGAGAAGAAGGATATTGCCCCTTATAAAGACGAAATTGAAATGTTAAGAAATAAGGCGTTTGTGGACTTTAAAAATTAAGTTGTGTAGGAGGTAGTTATGAAAATATCAGAAGAAAAAGTTGATAAAATTATGAAACTTTTAAAGGAAAAAGGATATAAATATACTGATAAAAGAAAAGCTATGGTTGAACTTTTAGTAAAAGAGGATAGATATATTAATGCAAAATATGTATCTGAAACAGTAGGGAAAATGTATCCTGGCCTAAGCTTTGATACTATTTATAGAAATCTAAGTACTTATGAAGAAATAGGTATTTTGGAAACTACAGAAATTAAAGGGGAAAAATATTTTAAAATTGGATGTTTGGAAACAGATCATCACCATCACCATCACATATGTTTAAAATGTGGAAAAGCAAAAATAATACATGTTCATGTATGTGATAATTTAGAAATTGAAGAATTGAAAGGCTATCGAATAGATGGTCATAAATTTGAGGTTTATGGTTTATGCCCAGATTGTTTGAAAAAAGAGGATAAAAAATAATGTTTGAAGGTATTTTACCAATTTATAAAGAACGTGGAATTACTAGTCATGATGTTGTATTCAGAGCTAGAAGAATTCTTCAAATGAAAAAAATAGGTCATTCTGGTACGTTAGATCCTGAAGTAGATGGAGTGTTACTTCTCCTATTAGGAGGAGCGACTAAAGTTAGTGATTATGCAATGGATTTAGGTAAAAGTTATAGAGCTGAAGTTTGTTTAGGGATAAAGACAACTACAGAAGACCTTACAGGAGAAGTTGTTGAAGAATGTAAAGTTGCTGACATTAGCGTGGATAAAATTAAAGAGATTCTGAAATTTATGATTGGTGAAATAGAACAAAAGCCACCTATATATTCAGCTATTAAAGTAAATGGTAGAAAATTATATGAATATGCTAGACGTGGACAATTTGATGTAGAAATACCAACTAGAAAAGTAAATATCTATGATATTACATTTATAGAAAATAGTGAGTATTATAAAGATGATAAATTTTATTTTTCTATAGATATAAATTGTGGAAAAGGAACATATGTTAGAACAATTGCTACAAGTATCGGAGAAAAATTAAATTTACCAAGTACTATGAGTAAATTAACTAGAACTAGAAGTGGAGAAATAACTTTAGAAAATTGTTTAACTCTCTCTGAAGTAGAACAACATCTGAAAGATGGTAATTTAGAAGAAAAACTTCTAAGAAAAGAATACGCTCTAGAAGAATATAAATTTGTAGAAATACCAAAATTTAGAGCAAAACAAGTAATGAACGGTTTGAGATTTAGAAGAAATCAATTTCCGGATCATGATTTTACAGATGGAATAGTTTTTACTTATGAAAATGAAGCGATAGCAATATATCATTTGAAAGATAAAGATGATGAATTGTTATCTGTAAAAACTACATTTCCAAAAATAATAGAGTAGGTAGATGAAGATGGAAATATTTAATATTTCAGATATTAGTGAAATAAAAAAAGATAATGTAAGAAGAGTAGCTGCTTTAGGTTTTTTTGATGGTATTCATAATGCTCATCAGAAGATTATCTGCGGAGCAGTAGGTGCAGCTATTGGAGATTATAAGTCGATTGTTATAACACTTGATAAGAGCCCAAAAGAATATTTTGGAAAAACGAGTGAGGAGTTATTGACACCAATAAATAAAAAAAATGAGTTATTAGAGAGTTTAGGTGTTGATGAAGTTTATTATTTAGAATTTAATGAAAAATTGCAAAATTTATCTGCAGAAGATTTTATAGAATTTATTTTAAAAGAGTTAAATGTAGATAAGGTATTTTGCGGATTCGATTACAGATTTGGAAATAAAGGTTTAGGAACTCCAAAATTAATTGAAGAAAATGGAATAGAAATTAGTGTTCAAAAAGAACAAGCTATAAATGGCGAAAAAATATCTACAACAGCTTTAAAAAAATTCGTTCGAGATGGAAACTTCGAAAAATATAAAGAATATGTTGGTAGATACTATTCTATATCTGGTTTAGTAGTTAAAGGTAGACAGCTAGGAAGAACTATTAATTTTCCAACAGCTAATCTCCAATTATCAGAGAAGTATCTTCTCCCGGAAACAAATGGAGTATATATTACAAAAATAAAAATTCATGGTGAAATTTATAAATCAATTACTAATATTGGGTATAATCCAACTGTTTCAACAGAAAAAAATAAAAAGTTTATTGAAACACATATTTTAGATTTTGATGAAGATATTTATGATGAAAAAATAGAAATTTTCTTCTATGAATTTCTAAGAAAAGAACAAAAATTTGAAAGTTTTGATCATCTTAAAGAACAACTTAAACTTGATAAAAAAACTTCTGAAGAAAAAGATTATTAAAATCTTGATTTTAAATGTTATCTCTTGAATTATTCCAAAAAATAGTGTACAATTACTTATGTTCCTTATTCGTGGTATAGAAACCCTCCAGGTTCTACACTAGGATTAAGGTCGCAAAATAAAATTATATGGAGGAAATTGCAATGGCAGCAATTAGTCAAGAAAGAAAACAAGAAATTATCGCTAAATACCGTACTCACGAATCAGATACTGGTTCTCCAGAAGTACAAATCGCAGTATTAACTGCAGAAATCGATGCTTTAACTGAGCACTTAAACACTCATAAAAAAGATCACGCAGGTCGCCGTGGATTACTTAAAAAAGTATTCCGTCGTCGTCACTTACTAGACTACTTAATTAAAAAAGATATCCAAAGATACCGTGAATTAATTAAGGCTCTAGGATTAAGAAGATAATTTTTAAAAACTATACAGGAAAGCCGTTTAAGACACTTCGGCTTTCCTTTTTTTATTAAAAGTAACGGTATGATAGATATTTTATTTTAGCATATTTAAAAGTTTGGTATAAATAGTGTAGTGGAAATTAAATTTTAATAGAGTAATAAAGTGTATTTTATTTCAGAAATTTTATATAGAAAAAATATTGTATTTATCTTTAAAAAAGTATTGACATAATATTGAAAAATTGATATACTATTAAAGTACTTCAGAGAGAGGTAATTATTAAATATGTCTCAGTAGCTCAGCAGGATAGAGCAACGGCCTTCTAAGCCGTCGGTCAGGGGTTCGAATCCCTTCTGGGACGTCGTCAAGAGTAGATGTTAATCTACTCTTTTTTTTATTTATAGTTAAAAAAAAGAACGTCTAAACAACGCTCATTTTTACTTCTATTACTTTGTTCACTTCTGGTATTTTTTCTACAATAGTTTTTTCGATAGCATATTTCAATGTAATGTGAGAAAGTTCACAATGTGCACATTCTCCTAAAAATCGAATTTTTAAAATTCCATTTTTAAAATTTATAAACTCGATGTTACCACCATCTTTAATAAGCTTAGGGCGTATTTTTTCTAACTCAAATTTAATTTTATCAATAGTTTCATAATACTCTTTATTCAAAACAAATCCACCTCTCTATAGATATTATACTGTTCAGTATAAAAAAAGTCAATAAAGCAAAAAGATATAAATAATTGATATTGCAAGCAATTTCAAAATAATTTACATATAAATATTAAATAAAGATAAAGTTTTATTGAATAGAGTATAGGAGTATCATTTATAGCCATAATATAGAATAATATTGGAAAGAAATCAACGATAAAAGTAAATATTTAAATGTAGAGTTAAATCAAAATAAATTTTTAAAAAATGTCTACAATTGTAATTTTAATAAAGTGATTAGTATAAAAAAATAAATATTAATAAAAGCCTATACAATGGTATAAGTAACTATACTAATAAAATAGAATTATGTAAATTTAATTGTTTTTAAAAATTCATAAAATATTCACAAATTATTTTATAAATTATAAGCAAGATACTGTTATTTTATTAGAAAAACGGTTATAATAATAAATAGAAAATAAAAATAAAGAGGAAACATTTTATGGCTAATACAGATAATCAAATTATTTTGATAACAGATGTAGCGGTTGGTAAATTCCAAGAAATGTTATTTGATGCTGATAAACGTGATAGTTACTTAAAAATTTCTATCGCTTTAGAAGGTACGCAAATGCATTACGCTATTGATATTAAAGACGAATTAGAAGTCGGTGATAAAGTACTTAACTTTGGAGATCTAAAAGTTCTTGTTAATGAAGAAGATGAGCTTCTTTTAAAAGGTCTTGAAATAGATTACGTTCAAGATGAATACGGTAGTGAGTTTACACTACACAATCCAAATATGATTGAAATTTATGATGATGAAGATGGCGGTTGCTGTGGAAACGGCTGCTGCTGTGGTTAATATACAAAATAACATATAAAAGGAGAAATTGATACTATGAAAAACGTAGTTATTTTAGGTGCTGGTTATGCAGGACTTACGACTTTAAAAGGATTAAAAAAAGCTGCTAAAGCTGGAGAGGTAAAAGTTACTTTAGTAAACAAAAATTCTTATCACTATGATACAGTAAACTTACACGAAGTTTCTGCAGGGAACATCCCAGCAAAAGATATTTGTATTGATATTAAAGATTTAGTATCACCAGGTGTAGAATTTGTTCAAGACGAAGTAATTAAAATTGATGTTGAGAAAAAATTAGTACTAACTAAAAAACATGAACTTGACTATGATGTACTAGTTGTTGGATTAGGATTCCAACCTGAAACATTTGGAATTGAAGGTATGGCTGAAAATGCATTACCAATCGCCAATGTTAATGCTGCAGAAAAAATTGCTGCTACATTAGAAGACAACTTCAGAAAATATGCTACAAGCGAAGAAAAAGATGTAAAAGATATTTCAGTTATCGTAGGTGGAACTGGATTAGCAGGTATGGAATTCTTAGGGGAATTAGTTCACCGTAAAAAAGAATTATGCTCTAAATACGGAATCGATGAAAAATTAGTTGAAATTTACGGATTAGATGCTGCCCCAACATTATTACCAATGTTCACTAAAGAGTACAGTGACTATGCAAGAAAATACTTAGAAGACAATGGAATTGAAATTATCTTAGGTGCTGGTATTAAAGGTGCTACTAAAGATAGCTTCACTATCGAAGTTGATGGAGAAAGAAAAGATTTATATGCTTCTACATTAGTTTGGACTGCTGGAGTTCGTGGTAACAAACTTATGGATGAAGCTTTCCCAGAACTTGCTAAACGTGGACGTCTAGTAACTACACAACAATTAACAGTACCAGGACACGATGAGATTTATATCGTAGGTGACTGTGCTGCATTCATCGAAACTGGTCAAGAAAGACCATACCCAACAACAGCTCAAATCGCTAACCAAATGGGAGCATACGTAGGAGCTAGAATCAGTGGAAAACAAGTTGGAGACTTCAAATACATCAACCGTGGTGTTGTATGTTCACTTGGTCACAAAGACGGAATCGCTGATGTTATGGGTGGTAAAAAAGCTAAAGGATTTAAAGCTGCTAAACTTAAAAAAATTATCGAAGCTAAAGCAATTTACGAATTAACAGACTTCGTTACAGCACTTAAAAATCAACGTATTCTTTAATAATATTTTTATTAAATATGTTTATTCAGAAGACTCAAGTAATTTTGGGTCTTCTTTATTTTTGCTATATTAAAATTTTAATGCTAAATATAAATTAATAAATTTGATATTTATTGAGTTTTCAGCCATGTTAATTTGAAAAAAAGTTGTAATTATGGTAAGATATAGTGTAGAGAAAATTTAACCAAATAAAGTTATGGGGAAAAATTATGATTTATAAAATAGCAAATACAGCGGAAGAATATGAACAAATTTTCAAGTTAAATTATGAAACATTTGTCGAAGAAATTCCTCAACATGAAAAAAATGAAACTAAAAAATTAAAAGATAAATTTCATGATAAAAATATATATATAATTGCAAAAAAGAAAAATGATGTGGTCGGAATGATTTCATTAGCGGATCAAAGACCTTTTTCGTTAGACTTAAAACTTAATGATATTGATAAATATTATAAAGGTAGTTATAAAAAACCAGTAGAAATAAGATTACTTTCAATAAAAGAAAAATATAGAAAAACTAAAGTTTTTACTGAATTATTACAAAGAACATTTAATTATATTATTCAGAATGCTTATGACATTGTATTTATTTCAGGAACAACACGACAAGAAAAGTTATATAAGCATTTAGGATTTACTAAGTTTCACGAAAATGTAGGAACTAAAGAAGCAGAATATATGCCTATGTACCTTCTACTAGGTAGTGAAAATAAAGTTCTTGATAGAATGGCTCAAGCACAGAGAATAAATTTCTTACCAGGGCCTGTAGATTTATCGCAGGATGTAATAGCAAAACTTTCTAAACAGTTATATTCACATAGAAGTAATGAATTCGTTAGTTTGACGAAAAATACACTTTCGAAAATAGAGAACATTTTAGATGTTAAAACAGCGACTATATTACACGGATCAGCTACACTGGCTAATGAAGCAATAATGGCACAACTAAGAGGTAGAAATCTTACTAATGGGCTTGTTTTAGCTAATGGTGAATTTGGTAATAGACTAGTTCGTGAAACAAAACGTCATGGATTAAATATTGATTGTTATTCTGTAGGGTTCGGAGAAAGCTTTGATTTGGATATTTTAGCAGAAAAATTAGACTCAGGAAATTATGATTTTGTCTATTTAGTTCATAATGAAACTAGTGTTGGAATATTAAATGATTTAGAAGAAATAACAAAAATTGTAAAACAAAATAATTTAGTGCTTGCAGTCGATGCAGTATCTGCGGTAGGTGCTATTAAATATAGTTATAAAGATGTTGATTATGTAGCATGTTCATCAGGTAAGGCTTTTTGTTCTGTGGCTGGATTGGCAATTGTAGGTACTAATTGTGAGTTAGTTCCATTGGAAAACACTCCGCTATATCTAGATTTACACTATGCTAATAAAATGACATCAATACCTTTTACTCAACCATCTATTTTAATGGAAGCATTAAATACAGCTTTAGATGCTTTTAAAACAGATGAAAGATATGAAAAGGTTCAAGAAAAATATTCGTACATGAAGGCTGGACTTAAAGAATTAGGTCTGCCAATTATGAAAATTAAAGAAAAAGAAGTTTCACCGGTAATTGTAACAGTAGAATTACCAGAAAACATTAGTTCGCTAAATGTAGGGGCTTCATTGGCAATAAATAATATTTTCATTCATTATAAGAGTTCATATCTTCAAGAGAGAAATATTATACAGTTTTCATTTATAAATATTAACACAACAAAAACTGAATTAGATTACACATTAAATATATTAAAAGAAATGATAGGAGATTATTAATGGCAGTATTTAAAGTATTTTACCAAGAAAATTCAAAGGAAATCCCAGTAAGAGAAAACACACAAGTGTTATATGTTGAAGCTGATGGAGTACCAGCAGTAAGAAAGTATTTAGATGATAGAAACTACAATGTGGAACTTGTTCAAGAATTAAGTGAAGCATACTTAGAGTTTGAAAAACAATCTGAAGACTTTAAAGTGGAGAAAGTTAATGGATAAAATCATTAAAAAAAATGAAGTAGGTGTAGCTGCTATTGGTGGTTTAGGAGAAATCGGAAAAAACACCTATGCTATCCAATATCGAGATGAGATAATAATAATCGATGCTGGAGTTAAGTTCCCAGGAGATAATATACTGGGAATTGACTATGTAATACCTGATTACTCTTATATTGAAAAGAATGTCGATAAAATCAAAGCATTGATTATAACTCATGGTCATGAGGATCATATTGGTGGATTACCATTTTTACTTAGAAAAGTAAATTTACCGATTTATGGTGGACCATTAGCAATAGGATTAATTAGATCAAAATTAGAAGAACATAACCTACTGGCTAAAGCTGAGCTTAATGTTATTGATGAAGATACTGTTTTAAGTTTTAAATATCTTAAAGTATCATTCCATAACACAACTCACTCTATTCCAGATTCGTTTGGAGTTATTGTAAATACTCCGCAAGGGAATATTGTTCATACAGGTGATTTTAAATTTGACTTTACTCCAGTAGGACAAGGATCAAATTTACACAAAATGGCAGCAATTGGAGAAAAAGGAGTACTGTGTCTACTTTCTGATTCAACGAACTCAGAAAGAACAGAATTTACTCAAAGTGAAAAAGAAGTAGGTAAAACTATTTCTAATATTCTTCGTAAAGAGAAACATAGAGTAATATTTGCAACATTTGCATCAAACGTATATCGTGTAAAACAAGTTGTAGAGGCTTGTATTGAACATGGAAGAAAGATTGTTGTATTTGGTCGCTCTATGGAGAAAGCTATTAAAATTGGTACAGAATTAGGGTATATTAAAGCACCTAAGGAAACATTTGTAAATAGTAAGTACTTAAATCAAGTAGATCCTAATAAACTACTAATTTTATGTACTGGAACTCAAGGAGAAGAATTAGCAGCGTTAAGTAGAATAGCAAATGGAACACATAAGAAAATTACAATAATGCCAACGGATACTGTAATTTTTGCGAGTTCGGCAATTCCAGGGAATACACTTTCTATTAATAAAAATATAGATTTATTATCAAAACTTGGAGCAAATGTTATTACTTCAAGTGTTAACAATGTTCATACGTCTGGGCACGGTTCGAAAGAAGAACAAAAATTAATGTTTAGACTTATTAAGCCAAAATATTTCATGCCTATTCACGGTGAATATAGAATGCAGGTTATTCATGCTCAAACAGCAGCAGAATGTGACATTCCATTAGAAAATTCATTTATTATGGAAAATGGAGAAGTACTAGCATTAACAAGCGATAGTGCAAGAATAGCTGGTAAGTTTGATGCATCAGATGTTTATGTTGATGGACTTGGAATTGGTGATATCGGAAGTGTCGTAATTAAAGATAGAAAAGAACTATCTGAAGAAGGTGTTATCGTTGTTTCAATTGCAATCGACTTTGAAAATAAGAAATTAATGAATAATCCAGATATAATAAGTCGTGGATTCGTTAATGTTAATGAGTCGATGGAGTTATTTGGGCAATCAAAAGCAGTTGTTAAAGAAGCTGTTTTATCAGCATTATCAAACGAAGAATGTGGAGTGTACCAAGTAAGACAACAAATTTTAGAATCTCTAGGGGAATTTTTAGAAAGTGAGATAGGAAGAAAACCTGTTATTTTACCAACAATATTGGAGGTGTAAATATGAAATACAGAAGTGTATTTGATATTATAGGTCCGGTAATGGTAGGACCATCAAGTTCACATACGGCTGGAGCAGTCCGTATAGGTCTCTTTACAAGATATATTTTTGGAAGACAACCAGAAGATGTAAAAATAACGTTATACGGTTCGTTTAAAGAAACTTATAAAGGGCACGGAACAGATATTGCTCTGATTGGCGGACTATTAGGCTATAATACATCTGACAAACGTATAAGAACAAGTATGGATGATGCAAAATTAGCAGGAATGGAGTTCGAATTCATTGAAAGTGGAATTGAACATATCCATCCGAATACAGCAAAAATTGAAGTTCAAGCTGGTCGTTATACTCTCGATCTTATTGGTAAATCAATAGGTGGAGGTAAGATGGTTATTTTTGAATTATTAGGCTTTGATGTGAATTTATCAGGAGACTTTCCAACTTATTTCATTTTTTATAAGTTCAAAGATGAAAATAAAGAAACTCTTTCTATAAAAATTGATGAATTATTTGGCGATAAGAAAGTAAGTGAGAAATACTCTAGTTCTATTTTAGAAGGAACAAATTTACTTGTAGTTGAGTCGCTAGAGAAGTTAGATGAAGAAAGTATAAATAAATTAACTGAACTAGAATTTGTTAATGAAGTAAAATTTGCAGATAAATTGTAGAGGGTACATAAATGTTTACTAGTTTAGAAGAAATCGTAGAAAAATCAAAATTAGAACAAAAACCTGTTTCTGAATTAATGATTGAGCAAGAAATAGAAGTGAATGGAGTAACTCGATCTGCAGTTGAAAAATTGATGAAGAGAAATTTAGCTGTAATGATGCAAGCTGTTGAAGAAGGTTTAGCTGGAGTGAGTTCCAAAACTGGACTTACTGGTGGAGATGCTAAAAAATTACAAGAATACATCAATAGTGGTAAGTCAATCACGGGTAGTGATTTTTTAAATGGAGTTGCTGCAGCAATAGCGACAAACGAAGTAAATGCTTCGCTTGGATTAATTTGTGCAACTCCTACTGCAGGATCAGCGGGAGTTCTTCCTGGATGTATTCATGCCCTTAAAGAGAAATTCAATATTGATGAAGAAACACAGCTAAGAATGTTATTTACAGCTGGTGCATTTGGATTTGTAGTAGCTAATAATGCTTCATGTTCAGGAGCAGAAGGAGGATGTCAAGCTGAAATTGGTTCTGCTAGTGCAATGGCAGCAGCAGCAATAGTAGAAGCCATGGGCGGAGATGCAGAGATGAGTGCTCATGCATTTGCTATAGCTTTAAAAAATATGTTAGGACTTGTTTGTGATCCTGTAGCAGGATTAGTAGAGGTACCTTGTGTAAAAAGAAATGCTGCTGGAGCTTCTACAGCTTTAATGGCAGCGGATTTAGCTCTAGCAGGGATAAAAAGTCGTATTCCAGCTGATGAAGTGTTAGAAGCAATGTATAAGATAGGACTTGAAATGTCCACTACATTAAAAGAAACTGCTAAAGGTGGTTTAGCAATCACAAAAACTGGAGAAAGATATAGGAGTTTATTATTCGGTAATGATTAATATTTTAGAAAAATCGGTAGAAACTATAAAAGGTGTTGGAAAGAAATATTTACAGACTTTAAATGAATTAGAAATATATACAATTCGTGATATTCTGTACAATATTCCTTACAGAGTATCTAGTTCTACTGATTTTTCTTCTTCTGTAAAAGATAATGAGAAAGTAATAACTACAGGAAAAGTAGAAACAAGGGTAAGTACACAGTTTTATGGAAACAGAAGAAGTAGATCTTTTTTTACATTGTCAACTTCATCGGGCAGTATTAAAATAGTATTTTTTAATCAGCATTATTTGAAGAAAAATCTTGTTGAAGGTAGAGATGTAGTAGTTAAAGGTATTTATAATGCGGCTAATAACACTATAACGGCTTCTAGCGTAAGTTTCAATATAACTGAAGAAAAACCTAAAGGTGACACTATCGAAGTTTTTTATCATCTGAAACAAGGAATTACACAAAAAAAGTTTATAAAACTTGTTGATGAATCATTTAAAATGATAGATGGTGAAAATGTAATATTAGATTTGGTTCCTGAAAATTTTAAAGGGATTTGGAAGTTAGAAAGAATACTTTACACTTTACATTATCCAAAAAATTCAGAAGAGTTTGATAAGGCAAGAAAGATGTTTGCTTTTCATGAGTTGTTTAATTATCAGTTAAAATTGCAACTTCAAAATATCAATAGTAGAATTGAAGATAATAGATATTCTGTAGGTGTGAATGAGAAAGATATTAAAGAATTTAAAGATAGTTTGCCTTTTACATTAACAGGAGCACAAAGTAGAGTTATAGATGAAATAGTTGCGGATTTAAATGAACCATATAAAATGGATAGATTGTTACAAGGTGATGTAGGTAGTGGTAAAACTGCAGTTGCAGCGGCAACTTTATATGCAACAATAAAAGCAGGATATCAAACAGCTATTATGGCACCAACGGAAATATTAGCAAATCAGCACTTTGAAACATTCTTTGAGTTTTTTAAAGATTTGAATATTTCAGTAGCATTGTTGACAAGTAGTACACCTAAGAAAGAAAGAAACACTATTTTAAGTCTACTTGAAGTAGGTGAGATAGAATTATTAATTGGAACTCATTCTTTAATTCAAGAAGATGTAAAGTTTAATAATTTAAAATATGTAATTACAGACGAACAACATCGTTTCGGAGTAAGACAACGTCAATTATTAAGTAATAAAGGTGAAGCTGTTAACTCATTGATGATGACAGCAACACCAATACCAAGAAGTTTAGCAATAACTTTAATTACTGATATTAAAGTTTCAACAATAGATGAGTTGCCAGCAGGTAGAAAAAAAGTTCAGACTTATAAAGCTAATAATAAGAGCTTTTATAAGGTACTAGATAATATTCGAATGGAACTTGATAATGGAAGACAAGGTTATGTAGTCTGTCCATTAATTGAAGAATCTGAGAAAATGGATCTTCAAAATGTTGAAGAAACATACGAAAATATTAAAAATTATCTACCAGATAATTATAGAATTGCAATACTTCATGGTAAGATGAGTAATAAGGAAAAGGACACAATTGTTGAAAAATTTTTAAATAAAGAAATACATATATTAATCTCCACAACAGTTATTGAAGTGGGAGTAAATGTGCCTAATGCAACATTTATGATAATAGTAGATGCTCACCGTTTTGGTCTTGCTACTTTGCACCAACTTCGCGGTCGAGTAGGAAGAAGTAAGTATCAATCATACTGTATTTTAGTGACAGATTCTAAAAGTGAACGAATTGATATAATGTGTTTAGAAAATGATGGATTTAAAATTGCAGAATTTGACTTAAAACAACGAGGGCCAGGAGATTTCTTTGGTACGAAACAAAGCGGTGTTCCTAGTTTTAAGGTTGCAGATTTAATAAATGACGTAGATTTAATGTATTTAGCTAAAAAATTAGCGGTGAAAATTATTGAAGTAACCGATAATAAAGAACGATTATTACAGTATGTTGGATTAGAAGAGACAATAATTTAGGAGGATTCAATGAATAAAAAATTTAAAAATACAATATTAAATATTCTTATTGTAGTGTTGCTATGTACGTCAGTAGTGTTAATATTCAAAAATCAAATTAGAGAGTATTTAACAGGAAATGCTAACGATAAGATTATTACAGCTTATAAAAACGGTAAAGGCGAAGTAGACATACCATGGTGGCAAAAAATGTTTACAGATAACGAATCAAAAATTAAACTAACAGATTCAATGTTAGGAATTTTAAAAATCGATAGCGTAGAAATAGAAGAACCAATTTTCCAAGATGTTACTGAAATCAACTTAATAAATGGAGTAGCAACATCACAAGAGCCATCAACTCTAGACGCACAAAACGTTGTAATAGCTGGACACAGTGTTCAAGGTGTCGGAATAAGATTTAATAACTTAAACAAAATAAAAAATGGTGCTAAAATTCAAATTATTTCGAAAGATAAATTACGTACATATGAAGTAAATAAACTTTATGATGTAGTACCAACACAAGTTGAAATTTTAGAACAACATGAAAATGAACCAAAAATATTAAAATTATTTACATGTGATAATTTCAATCCACAAACAGGTGTATGGGAAAGTCGATTTGTAGTAGAAGCAAAATTAATAGGAGAAGAAAGTGCATAATATTATGAAAATAGGTATTGATATACTAGGAGTAGATGAACCTAGTAGAATTATTAACTTTGTAAATAGTTATAAAGATGATGAAGTAGAACTTTATGTTTATGGACTTGAAGAGAACTTAAATCAAATAACTAAAACGAAAAATATTATTAAGAATGTTTGTACTGAAGAAGTATTGATGTCTGATGATGCGGCGCGTGTTCATAGAAAGAAAAAAGATGCCTCAATGATTAGAATGTTGTCTGATTTAAATGAAGGAGTAATTGATGTAGCGATTTCTGGTGGAAGTACAGGAGCATTCATGGCGAGTTCATTATTTATGTTAGGTCGAATCGAGGGAATTTCGAAACCAGGATTAGCGTCACTATTACCTACAAAAAGTGAACATAAGTTTTTACTTACAGATTTAGGAGCTAATGTAGAAGCAAGGCCTGATGATTTACTAAACTATGCTAAACTGGGTCAATTATATATGAAATATATCTATAACATAGAAACCCCTTCAGTAGCATTACTAAATGTTGGTGTTGAAGAAAGTAAAGGTAATAAAGTATATAAAGAAGCGCATAAGTTACTTAAAGAAGATATTAATAACTTCAAAGGGAATATTGAAGCTAGAGAAATTCTTGAGCATAAATATGATATTGTTATCGCAGATGGTTTTGCAGGAAATGTGTTATTAAAAACTATAGAAGGTGTTGCTAGTACATTAGGTTCTATGATTAAAGGAATCTTTATGGAAAACATTAAAACTAAAATTTCAGCATTACTTGTAAAAAGTGGAATTACGAAATTTAAAAAGAAATTTGATTATAGTGAATATGGCGGAGCATTCCTACTAGGGATTAAGAAACCAAGTATAAAAGTTCATGGTTCAGCTGATGAAAATGCATTATATTATGCAGTTCAGCAAGCAAAACAAATACACAAAACAAAACTTTATGATATAATGATAGAAACGATGGAAAAAGGAGAATAAAAGCAATGGCAATTTTCGAAGAAGTAAAAGAAATTATTACTAAATATATTAAAGTTGATGCAGATAAAATAACATTAGAATCAAGATTAAACGAAGATCTAGATGCTGATTCAATTGATGTTGCAGATGTAGTAATGGATATTGAAGAAAAATATGGTTTTGAATTTTCAGATGAAGATGCAGAAAACATTGTAGAAATTAAAGACCTAGTAAGAGTTATTGAAGAAAGAAAATAAGAAGATACTAGAGTTTATACAGGTTCTACAAAACTTTAGACTGATGAGAAGGGGGCATGAGCTTTAAGCTCATGATTCCTTTTTTTAAATAGGTATTAAAAAGATAATTTTTTGATTGAAATTAAATAGTTAAATATTGTAAATTAAATTTTAGAGCACGTAAAAAAAGAGTGTAAAAATAACTCTTCCTATGTTAAACTAAAATTAACTAGAGAGGAAGATTTTGTAATCCCATCTGAGGAACATTATCGTTGGCTTCCTTATGAATCCAATATTATTAATTTGGATTCAAATGTTTAAATGGGGGATAATACTTCTATGATTACAGATGATTTTAGGTTGAAATCAGAAAGATTATTTGAGAAATATTGTGATAAAAATTCTAACATCAATATGTGTATAAGGACGGTGACTGTGGTCAACAACGCTTTTCGATAGTTTATGGAACGTATTTTGAAAAGGAACGGTTATTTTATCCTGACTATATTATTCAGTTGCAGTATAATTCAATCTGGATAATAGAAATTAAAGGTGGGGAAAAATGGCCGAAGTAAAAATATTGATGTTCAAGTTTGAAAATAAGTTTGAAGAATTTAAAGAATTTGCTAAAAAACATAGTTATAATTTTGGAATTGTAAGAGATAGAAATGATGAAATGTATTTGAATAAGACAGAATATATTGATGATATGAGAAGTAAAAATTAGGTGTCAATAGAAAAGGTATTATAGAAATGAATAATAAGATTAGTTTTAAGAAAATTGAAAAATTACAAGAAGTATATACAGATGCATACGATTATTATTATGAGATTAATAATCGTAATAAACTATTTGAGAAAATGTTTTTTGATAATAACTTATTAGAAGGAATAAAAAATGGTAATAAACATTTCATTATAGGAGATAAAGGATCTGGAAAAACAGCATATGCAGTGCATATATCAAATAAATCAGATAGTAGTTATATTTCAAAAATAAAAAAAGTATCTGATACTATTTATGAGAAGTTTGTAGTTATGAAGAAAGATGGGATGTTGCAAATGTCGACATATAAAAATATATGGTCAGATATTTTACTATTAATTATTTCAAAGGAAATATATGACTCTTCACCCAAAAATATATTTATGATTTTTTCTAGAAATAATAAGTTTTTAAAAGAATATAGAAAATTAGAAAAGGATTTTGATAAACTAGCTTTTAAACCCGAGATACCTATTGCTTTTGAATCGATAAAAGAAATTATAAATTCAAGTGACTTGGGATTAAAAACTAAAATATTTGATATCAAAGGAGAATATAAAAATGATAATAAAATTAAATCCGTATATAGTAACTATGAATTAAGTTTAAGTAGCTTGGAAAAAAGATTTGAAAAATTATTGTTAAATTATAAACCTAATAAAATGAGAATTATTTTTTTAGATGGTCTAGATGCAAGGCCATCTAATATTGATGCAGAAGTATATAGGGATTGTATTAAAGGTTTAGCAGAAGCTGTTGTGGAGTTAAATAATGGTATATTAAATAAAATCAATACTAAAATAAGAGTATTAATCAGACCAGATATTATGTATACTTTATCTATGCATAATATGAATCAGATAATTAATAATAATTCTGTAGTATTAAACTGGTGTACAACGTATAAACAGTTTTATAATTCAAATATTTTTAAGGTTGCAGATTCATTCTTTTCAAAGCAACAATATAACATATATTCAACTGGAACATGTTGGAATTATTATTTTCCTTATAAGGTTAGAAATCGTCATAGTTTTTTAGGTATTTTAGAGAGAACATTCTATAAACCAAGAGATATATTGACTATTTGTAATCTTTTGATTTCGAATAAAAAAGGTAATAAATTTAAATATAGTGATATATTTAAAATTGAAAAAAAATATTCTGAATATGTTAAAGGTGAGTTGAAAGACTATATGCTTGTCTATTTAAATTATGATGAATATGAATTTTTCGAAAAATTTATTAAATCATTCGAATTTAAACAGTTTACTTATGAAGAGTATTGTAATACTTATAATAATTTCATCTCAAAAAATAAGAGTTCTAATATTCCACAGTTAATGAAAGATAAGACCTTATTATTGCAAACAATGTATGATGCAAGTTTAATATGTATGGTAGAATATAATGAAGATAAGACAAGCAATATGAAGTGGTCATATAAAGAGAAGGGATATACGAATATTAGACCTTCAGTTAAATCAAGTGGTAATTTTCAATTTCATTCAGCTTATGCTAAAGCGTTCAATATAAAAGATAATCCAGATAAAAGGAAACCTGTATTAACAAAATATTAGTTTAATAAATTTATATTAAAAAGGATAGTTACTATAAAAAATACATAATAAATTTGGTGTAGACATAGAATCTAATTGCTATATTTAAAGATCTACTAGAATTTAATATAATTAAAATTTTTTAACTAGTTATAAGTTAAATATGATAAGATAATTTCCAATATTATTTATATCATATAGAATTTATCTTTTTAGCTTTTAACTAAAAGTAAAATATGATATAATTTATTAGAAAATAAATAAAAAGGAGAATAGTTTATATATGGATATGTTATTTAAACTATTAGCTGAGCATGTATATTTAATATTATTTGTGTCACTTATCTTGGAGTTTGCAGCTCTACCTTTACCAGGTGAAACTATGATGGTTGTAGCTGGAATAATGGCATATAATAATCATGGTAGTTATATAGGGATGATTATTGCAAGTGCGTTAGGAACTGTAATAGGGATGCAATTTTCTTATGAAGTTGGGAGAAGATTGGGAACTAAAGCAGTTGATAAATATGGTTCGTATATTGGACTGACGCCGTATAGAATGACGAAAGCGGCTGAATTTTTTAATAAATTCGGCAACATAGTAATAGTAATTGCATACTTCTTACCAGGAGTTAGACATATACTTGGATATTTCTCAGGTATCTCAAGAATTGATGCCAAAAGATTCCATCTATATTCAACAATCGGAGGGATTTTCTGGGTAGTAGTGTTTATTACTTTAGGATATGTATTAGGGCCAAGTGCTCCACATGCATTTAAATTATTACATAAATATGGAACAATGTTGTTCATTATTGGTATAGCTGGGTTGTTTATTTACTTAATATTTAAAAAATTAGGTGCAAAAGATTTTGCGATCTTCTTTAAAAAACGATTTAAATATCTAGTGGTACTGCTTATTGTAGAGGCTGCGGTACTAATTAAATTTGTAGTATTAGATGAAAGAGCACATCCTAAATTAAAATCTGATATTATATTTTATTGCTTAGGATTTTTAGCATTTGTAGCATTTTTACTATATCTAAGAGTAACTTTAAAACATGATACATCTGAGAAATTACTTGTAGTTGTTGATTATCAAAAAGATTTTGTTGATGGTGCATTAGGGTTTGAAACTGCCGATCAATTAGATAAAGTCATTGCTAATAAAATTGATGAATATCTAAAAGCGGGTCAAGATGTAATATTTACAAAAGATACACATTACACAAACTATCTTTCAACTCGTGAAGGTAAACATTTACCAATTGAGCATTGTATAATAGATAGTGAAGGTCATAACTTATATGGAGATGTTGCTAATTATGAAAGTTATGCGAAAAGAGTATTTAATAAAACATCTTTTGGTAGTATCGATTTAGCGCATTATATCTCACGTAGTGACTATAAAGAAGTGGAATTTTGTGGTTTAGTTTCTAATATTTGTGTATTAAGTAATATTATTATGACGCAAACATATAACGAGAAAGTAGAAATTACGGTTGACTTAAATGCTACAAAAGGATTAAGTGAAGAAGTAAATTCAACATTCAAGACATATCTACAGAATTTAACAGTAAATGTAAAAGAATAAAATCAAATACGAATTATTTTCTAAAAATCAAGAAAATAATTCGTATTTTTTATGTTTTTAATAGAAAATAAGTAAATTTTATGTTAAACTAGTAGATGAAATCAGGAAGGAAGGGATTGTTATGAATTATTTATTAGTATCACCAAATTTTCCGAGTTCACAGGAAAATTTTGCAAGAAAGTTAGTAGAAAAAGGAGTTAAAGTATTAGGGATAGGAAGTGAGAGTTATGATAATCTTTCTAGTGGTTTAAAAGATGCTTTAACTGAATATTACAAAGTAAATGATTTAGAAAATTATGAAGAAGTTTTAAGAGGAGTAGCGTTTTTAATCTATAAATATGGAGTTATAGATAGAGTGGAGTCTAATAATGAGCATTGGTTATTTTTAGATTCAATAATTAGAGAACAGTTTAATATAACTGGTGTGAAACCGAAAAAACTAGATTTTACAAAATATAAATCGAAAATGAAAGAAAGATTTATTAAAGCCAATGTTCCAGTAGCTAAGGGACGTGCTGTAAGGAATATTAAAGAACTTGAAAAAGCGATAAAAGATATTAAATTACCGGTAATAGCTAAACCAGATAATGGAGTAGGAGCTAATAATACTTTTAAACTATTATCAAAAGAAGATGTAGAAATATTTGAAAATCAATGGAATCAAGATGTTGTGTACTTCATTGAGAGTTATGTAGATAATGGTGTCCTTTGTACGTATGATGGGCTAATTGATTCCAAAGGAGAGGTTGTATTTGAGACTAGTTTTTATTATACAAAACCTACTTTAGATTTATTAAATGATAGTCTAGATTATGGAAATATAATTTCTAAAGAAATTGATCCTAAATTAAAAGAATACGGTAGAAAGATTGTTAAAGAGTTTGGTATGAAAGAGAGATTTTTCCATATTGAGTTCTTCAAATTGCCAAATAACGATTATATCGCTTTAGAATATAATAACCGAATAGCGGGTGGATATACAGTTGATTTATATAATCATACTTATGAATGTGATTTATTTGAAATGTATGCTGATGTTGTAGTTGGTAATTCACCGAAAAAAGTAAATAATAACTATAATGGTATTGCTTTATCAAGACGTGATAAATATACTTATAAATATTCTAATGAAGATATTTATAATAAATACTCAAAAGAAATTCGCTTAGTTGATAGAGTACCGGCAGTTTTTGCAACAGCTATGGGAGAGTGGATGTATATATTTGTAGATGAAAATATTGAAAATATCAATAATATTATGAGTTATATTCACGAAAAAAATGAATAGGAGGACAATTTATGAAGAAAAAGATTATTAATGGATTGTTACAAATATTAGGAATTATGATTGTAGGCGGGATAATAGGATATGCAGTTGGTAAAATTGCAGGGGATACACTTTCGAGGGTTGATAAACCAAATATTATTTTGTTCTTAATAACAGGAGTAATAGCCTTCGTATTGCATATCGTAGTTCATGAGGCAGGACATTTATTTTTTGGGTTATTATCTGGATATAAATTTATAAGCTTTAGAGTATTCGATTTTAAAATTATGAAGGATGAAAATGGAAAATTTAAAATCAGATATGAAAGACTAGCTGGAACTGGTGGTCAGTGTCTAATGAGAGCCTCTGAATATATTGAAGGGAAATTTAAGTATAAATTATACTTATTAGGTGGAGTATTGTTTAATCTCGTTTTTTCTATAATATTTTGGTTAGTATTACCTAGTTATTATACATTATTATTTGCTTTAATAGGATTCACATTAGCTTTTCTAAACTTGATTCCAATGGGATTCAATGATGGTATGACTTTTTATCATGCTATTAAAGATGAAACTACTAGATTTGTTCTATACTTACAATTAGAATACGTATATTATCAAAGTATTGGTAAAAATTTATTAATAGAAGAACCTGAAATAGTAGAGAAAATAAATTCATTAGAAATAACTAATACTAATTATCTAACTGATTCATTAGAATTTATTAAATTAGAAGGATTAGAATATTTCTTTGAGTTCGATGCTTTATATAATGAATCAAGAAAACTATATATTGAAAGAGACGATTTGTTACCAGTTTATAAAGTTGAACTTATGGCATTGTTAGTAAAATTAATAAGTTTAGTAAATCCAGAAGATGAACTATTAGAAGAACTTATGAAGGATAAAACTTTATTAGCAAGGCTTAAACAAAAAAATCCACAAACTAAGAATATCTTAGCAACATACGAATATGGAGTGAAGTTAGATGATGAGAAAGCTTTAGCATTAATAGCTGAAGCTAGAAAATCAAAAAATAAAGCGCCCAATTTATATGTTCAAAATCTAGAAATGAAATACTGCGATTATTTAGAAAATAAAATTTTAAAGTAAACAGAAAAGATATCAAGGGCTATATAGAGCTGTTGATATCTTTTTGTAATAATATATTATTAAATAAAGTGGAAGCGATGTGTTCCTAGAAATATAACTGTATAAAGAATTAATTTATTTAGGTTTCTTCGATATTAATGCTGAAAAGTCTAAATCATCATATTTGCTTTTATTAAGGCCAGTTAATGAATCGAAATCTGTATCTGGAAATAGGGGATCGAAGTCATCGACTTCAATGTTTGATGTGGTAGTCTTTAAAACAGTATCAGAAGATTTAGAAATCAAATTATCTATTTTAATATTGTTATTGGCGTATTCTTCAATATGAAAGTCCTTAGTTTGAATAGAATTATTAATAAATGGTGAAGTTATATCATTACTATCATCGTAATTATACTCTATTGAAACTTCTCCAAAATTTTCGTTAGTTGCTTTTTGAGGGTTATAAAATAACACACCGTATTCTTCTAAGAGTTCCTCTTTTGAATAATCTTTTAAAGGATCTTCTATAGGTGATATTGTACTTTCATATATTTTTTTGACAAGATTTTCATCTGTTTGAATTTTATTTTCTTCAATCTTCCAAGTTGAAATAAGTTTATGTATTATATCTAATTGTTCATCTGAAAGTAAGTGAAGTTTTGATTTAATCTCTTTTAGTTTTTCCATAACTTTATACTGCTTCTTTATTTTCTTTTAAATATTCAATATAGTCGTTGCCCCAAATTTCTAATTCATTTAGTACAGCTTGGAATTTTTTACCAATATCCGTTAGGCTGTATTCAACTTTTGGTGGTATTTGGGCATAAACTTTACGATTTATTAATCCATCTTGTTCTAATTGTTTTAATTGTTTTGTCAATGTTGCTTGAGTAATTGTCCCTAGTGATCTTTGTAACTCATTAAATCTAACACTTTTATCTTCTAGAAGATGAAGAATAAGAATTGTCCATTTTCCAGATAATATTTTTTGAGTTGTAAAAAAGGGGCATTTTCCAAAAGGTTCTTGTTGTTCCATAAAAAAATCTCCTTAAAATTTCGTTGATATTATACAATTCTATCTAAAAAGATACTTACTATTGTAAAAAAACGTACTTGTTATTTTTTGGGTAAATATTATAATAATATATATAACAATTATAAAACAAATAATAAAGTTTAGCAATAGCTAAAAAACGGAGGACATAATAATGACAGAAGCAAAAAATTTATATCAAAATAGAAGAAGTGTATATGCATTAGGTAAAAGTTTACCAGTATCTGAACAAGAAGTGTTAGAAATTATTGATAATGCTGTTAAATACTCACCAAGTGCATTTAACTCACAAACTGCACATGCTGTAGTATTATTAGGAGAAAACCACCAAAAATTATGGGATATTACTTTTGGTGAATTAGAAAAATTCTTACCAAATGAAGAAGCTAAAGCAGCTACAAAAGGTAAAATTGACAGTTTCGCAGCTGCATATGGAACTATTTTATTCTTCGAAGATCACGATGTAGTAAAAGGTCTTCAAGAACAATTCCCATCATATGCTGAAAATTTCCCAATCTGGTCAGAACAATCAACAGGAATTGTATCATTTGCAGTTTGGAATGCATTAGCAGAAGCTGGAGTCGGAGCTAACATTCAACACTATAACCCAGTAATTGATGAAAAAGTTGCTGCAGAATGGGATATTCCAGCTAACTTAGTGCTACGTGCACAAATGCCATTTGGTGAAAAATTACAAGAAGTTGCACCAATTGAAAGAACTTCAAGAGTAAGAGTAGTAAAATAATATTTTAGTTAACGATGGATTAAATAAGTTAAAATAACTGGGCTGATCCAAGAGTCCTGGATTTTAAAAAAATTCACATGAAAACTCATAGATGCAGTGGTTTATTGATATCTAAATTAGCTTTATAAAGGCTTTTTAGATATCTAATAACCTATGCGGGGGTGACTCGACAAAATCGATTTTGATATGTTGAGTCACTCTCGTTTTTTTGATTCTTTGTCAAATTCGGTGTATGGAGAAAAATAGGAAATGAGCTCTAGGCAGCATTTTGCTGCTTAGTTTTTTTCTTTCTTTTACTAAGTTTAACATTATTTTTATGTTCAGAAACAAATAATCTAGACATAATTAAAATACGGTTTGTATACTAAGTCCGGGGCATGGAAAAACTCCAGCCCCGGATTTAGTATGCAACTAGTTGTATTCTCTGTAACTCTTGTCTTTTTTTTATAAGAATTAACTAATTTAACGTCTGGAGATAAAGAATATCAGAGTAAGTTTCTTGTTTGGCTTGTTGTAATTAATTATACCAGAGTTATTTTTTTATTATGATTTTGTCGAATATCAATTATAAAATAATGTAAGAAGTTCTATTTTTATAATCAATTAACTAAAAGAGTCAAAGTATGATATAATA
>JAWHCX010000021.1:0-31374 GCA_032567735.1 Gemella haemolysans
AACAGGAGAAATCGTAGAAGTAGAAGTACCAGTAACAGTAGTACCAAAATCTACACCAACTCCAGGTAAAGAAAAACAAACACCAAAAGCTAAAGCAGGAGAAAAAGTATTACCAAACACAGGTATCGCAGATAATAACTCTGCATTAGCAGGTTTAGGATTAGCAATCTTCGGATTAGCAGCGGCAGCAAGAAGACGCAAACAAAAATAAAAAAACTATTTTCAAAGTAATATTACTTTGAAGTAGCAAATGAAGAAGCACTCTTGATGAAAATCAAGAGTGCTTTTTTGCTATACTAAATCCGGTTCTTTATCAGAGCCGTAGCATGAATAAAAATCTAGCTCTGAATTTTAATTTTTAGAAACTTTCTCATATCTATAGTACATTTATGTATTATTTTATAAAATAATACTATTAAATTTGTGAGGTGTAATATGTTAAAAAATATATTAGATAATGTTTTATCTTCAGAAAGTAATGGATCTGATGAAAAAATTAAATAATTAATTAATAGTATTATTGGTAGTAATCAAGTTTCATCTTTTATTGGTGAAATTTTAAATAAGGCACTTAAATAATTAAATCAAGATAAGGTGCGGGATTAGTGTCATCAATGATTAATAAAGCTCTGGAATCATATTCAAAAGATAATTCACTAACTCCAGATATGAATGAATTAGTCAAACTTACAAGTATCAATGGAATTAGTGATATTGCAGGGAATATTATTAATACATTAATTAAAAAATAATTTAGAAAAAAAAAGAAGCCAGAGTTCATGGCTTCTTTTAGTTTATTATTAGCATAACCTATGCTAGCAAGTTTCTCCACCTCAAGAAGAACCTGCTCCTGCTGTACACCCGTAACAATGCATACCTGTAACGATTCTACGTACACCTGTATGATTATTTACAAGCTGACTTACATGGTTGATTTCTCCAGATATTTTTAATTTTTCAATATAATTAAAGTCGCAATCATATAAAGATCCATCAGGTCCTACGGAAATCATATTTCTACACATTAGCCCTGGTAGTGTTGCAGGATTATATGCTTTATATAATTTATTCATATATCCTTCGTATAGATCTTCTCTATGAAGAAATTCAGAGAATCTACCTATTGGATTATTTGTTATAGCGAATAAGTTATTAAAAACAATTTCGAAATTGTCATATAGTTTTTTCTTATAAGTTTTTTCTAGTGCTTCTTGTTTAGGAGGTAAAAATGCTCCATTTGGATTATAAACTAGGTTTAATACAAGGTCTTTATCTTTACCATAACCTAATTCATTAAGTCTTCTTAGTACTTCTATTGATTTAGGAAAAACACCTTTACCACGTTGTTTAGCGACAACTTTTTCGTTGTAGTAGGGCAATGATGCTACTACTTGAACTTTTAGGTCGCGATATAGTTCTGGTATATCTCTATAAGCTGGAACATCAAGGATGATTAGATTTGTTCTTACAATTATAGTTTTTGCATATTGTGAGATTTCTTTTATAAACCATCTGAAATTAGGGTTCATCTCAGGAGCTCCGCCTGTAATATCTATAGTTTTGTACTTACCAACTTTGAATGCTTCGATTATTTGTTCAAAAGTTTCTCGTACCATGTTATTTTTTCTTGTAGGTCCACCATCAACGTGACAGTGGCTACATGTAATGTTACACAAGCTACCTACGTTAATTTGCATTACTTCTGGAAATTCTTCGGTTAATAAGTATTGTTTTTCCTCTACTTGGTTAATAAATTTAGGAATATTTAATTCAGTCATAAAAAAATTAGTTTGTTAATTTATCCGAAAGTTCTTTACTTTGAAGACCGTGCACTAGGGTAATACCAGCTTTCATTGCAGCTGCAACATGAATAGCTTCCGCTATTTGATCTTGGTCACAACCTTCTTCAAGACATGTACTAGTATAAGCATCAATACAATAAGGACAAGCTTCAGCATGAGCTACAGCAAGAGCAATAAGAGCTTTCTCACGTGTTGTTAATTCACCTTCAGCCATTACATTACCGTAGTAATTCATGAAGTTTTTCCAATGTTCAGGTGCATCTTCACCAAATTTCCCTTCACCAAATTCTATTAAATGTTTCTTTTTAAAATATTCTGCCATATTTATTCTCTCCTATAAAATTTGTATATAAATTAATTATAAGTTAGTTTCCATAAATAATCAATGAAATTGAACTATATATAATGTATAAAAAAATGTATAATTTTAAATTAAAAAGGGAATGACTCAAAAATTCTGATTTTGAAGAAATTGATTTTGACGAGTCAACTTCTAAAGTTTAGTAGATATCTAAGGAGATTATATGAATTGAACTTAAATATCAGTAATTATATGTATTTATATAAACTTTTTTAATATTGAGGATTTTGTCTTAACACCATATAGATTAAATTACCTCACATCTTTATACATCTTTGCTAGTTCCTCAACGGGTACCCCACGACGATACATCTTTTGAAATTTTTGCATCTGCCACATAGTTTTTACTGTATGATTTTTATATCTTCTAGTTGATGATGTAATAGGGGAGTCGATTACTGTAATTTTGTAACTTCGTGAACTTAAATCTTCTGATAGTTTGTAATCTTCCATTAAAGGCATATCTTTATATCCACCAATTTCTTCAAATACTTGTTTTTTTATGAATATAGCTTGATCTCCAAATGCTAGATTAGTAATACTAGCTCGCATATTAGAAACTAGTGAATTAACCCACATAGGAAAACTATTTGGGTAGAATCTAATCTTTAGACAACCGACCTCAGTAGGACAAGCAAGTACTTTTTCAATAACATCTTTCTGAAGAACACTATCACAATGAACAAACCATAGTATGTCTCCTTTTGCGATCTTAGCACCGTAATTCATTTGGTTTGCTCGTCCTTTTTTATCTGATAAGTGGTATGAGTAACCAAAATAAGAGAGTTCATCTAATATTTCTTTTGTTTTATCTGTAGAACCACCATCAATGAAAAGTACTTCGTGTTCTTTAATATTATGCAAACAATATAGATTATAAACGAAATCACGTATTGTTCTTTCTTCGTTATAAATTGGCACAATAATAGTAATCATAAATACACTCCTAAAATAATAGTTAATACAATTATAACATGATAAGAAATTTTTCAAAATAAAAAAATATATATAAATTACTAGATTAAATTTGTGTTTAATAAAAACTAAAATTAATTTTAAAATATTTATTGACAAATTAACTGTATCTATTGTATAATCACAGTAGATACAAGGAAACGTTTTTAATATCTGAATAATGTTGTAGTTTGCTTAAAATAAATTAATAAGGAGGACAATGATGAATATAAAACTTTCTAACATGTCATCTGTTCCGATATATCAGCAGGTGGCAACGCAAATTAAAAGTAATATTCTAGATGGTAGCTTAAAATATAATGATCAATTACCTTCTATTAGGAGCTTAGCAAAAGAGTTAGAGGTTGGTATCATTACAATAAAAAAATCATATGAGGTATTGTTACAAGAAGAGCTAATATATTCAAAAGGTGCTGTTGGATATTTTGTAAATGATATAGATTTAGCTACTATCTTAACGATAAAAAAAGAAGAATACTTAGACGAACTTAAGAGTATAATTGATAAGGCTGTTAATGATGGACTTAATATAAATGATATTAAGGAAATATTTAATAGAGTATTGGAGGAGAAGAGTAATGATAAAAGTGAATAAATTATTGATTAATAAAAGAACATTTCAACTTGGTCCAATTGATTTGGAGTTAGAAGAAGGGTATGTCTATGCAATTACAGGTAACAGTGGAAGTGGAAAAACTTTATTTTTACAAACACTATTAGGAGGAATTTTTTCAGAAAAAAATGCTATTACGTACGATAATTTAAATTTAGAAGACAATGCAGTAGCTATAAAAAATCTTTATTCATATGTATCAGATAAACCACTATTTTCTGACAATTTACAAGTAGATGAGATTGTTTATAAACTTCATAAATTAGATGAAAGATTTAATGTGGAAAAATGCTTTGGATTTTTAAGTAAGAATAAAGTGTATCGTCATAAGAAAATATATGAATTATCCCAAGGAGAGAGAAAAATATTACTATTTTCAATAGGATACTTTACGAATTCTAAAATCTTAGTTTTAGATAATCCATTTTCTGGTGTTGGATTAATAGCTAGAAAAGAAATGATAGCGCTTCTTAGAGAATATATGGATGAAGATAAAACTATTATTATAGTGACTGAAGAACCATACATAATACAGAGTTTAGCAGATTACATTATTGTTTTTGAAAATGGGAGAATTACGATTAACGAAGATATCGTCAAATTACAAGCACGATTTAATACAACTAATATAGAGAGTATTTTACTTTCTGTATTGAAAGGAGAGGTTGAAAATGATTAAACAACAATATGAAACTAAATTTGGAGCAATTTGGAATTTAATATCAAGCAGAAATTATAGTATGCCATTATTTTACAAAGGATTATATATTTTATATTACTTTGTTACAATAACTACTATACTAGAATTATTATTTGATAAAACATATATAATATTAGCTCTGATTAGCTCATTAATTATAGTCATAAATGGAAGAAAATATGATGATCCTGAGCAACAGTTTATTGAATACCTTCCTATTTCATTTAATAATAAAGCAAGATACATTTATTATACTACATATATAAGTCTATTTGTAGGAGGACTGGTTGCATTTGTGCTTGATTTTCTGTATCGTAGAGTCAATCCGATTGAGTATAGTTATGCTATAGTTGTAGTTATAGCTTTATCTAATTTAGCGATAATACAGATGATATATACTAAAAAATCATTTATATACTTTATTTTAGGAGATATTTTAATTAACCAATTAATAGTAAGCATATTTAGATTTTCATTACTTGGAGTTTATAGTGGATTTACAGGACCAAAATATGATAGTGCACAATTTAATATTATAAAATTATTATTGTTAATAGTAATTACAATAGTTTATCACTTTGTGAGTGTAAATATTATAAGCAATAGTAAAAGGGATACTAAAGTAAGTAAAAAGGATAGAATAACACTTATATTAATTTTGGTGCTATTGTTAAGTTCAATTGGATATAAATTTTATAAAGATGCTAGTAAAGATTTTGTAGAAGGAGTAAAAGAAGCATCAAAAACAGGTATTGTAACAATATATGAAAATTCAATTAAAGAACAAAAAAACATAAGATAAGAAAACAGAATATTAATAAAACAGTGACTTCTAAATAAATTAGTCACTGTTTTTTGTTTTAAAAAACACTATAAAGAGAAGATGGGATAAAAAAAGAAGACTTGGATAACCAAATCTTCTTTGTAATATATAATTCTTATTTGAATTCTGCAGTATTAACGCGAACTCCAGGACCCATAGTTGTAGTTACAGCTACAGATTTGAAGTAAGTTCCTTTAGCAGCAGCTGGTTTAGCTTTAGCTAAAGCGTCTTGAACAGCGTTGAAGTTTTCAACTAAGTCTTCAGTTGAGAATGAAACTTTACCGATTGGAGTGTGAACAACACCAGCTTTTTCAGCACGGTATTCAACTTTACCAGCTTTGATTTCATTAACTGCTTTAGTAACGTCCATAGTTACAGTACCAGTTTTAGGGTTTGGCATTAATCCTTTAGGTCCTAATACACGACCGATTTTACCAACTTCTCCCATCATGTCTGGAGTAGCTACGATTACGTCAAAATCAAACCAACCTTGTTGGATTTTAGTGATGTATTCACCTTGTCCTACGTAGTCAGCTCCTGCTGCTTCAGCTTCTGCTGCTTTATCACCTTTAGCAAAAACTAAAACTTTAGCAGTTTTACCAGTTCCTTTAGGAAGAACTACTGCTCCACGAACTTGTTGGTCGTTTTTACGAGTGTCAACTCCTAAACGGAATGCAACTTCTACAGTTGCGTCAAATTTTACTGTACTTGTTTTTTTAGCTAATTCGATTGCTTCTACTACAGAGTATAGACTAGAAGAATCTACTAATTTAGCTGCTTCAAGATATTTTTTACCTTTTTTTGCCATTATAATTATCCTCCTATTCTCCTACTAAGATACCCATACTTCTTGCAGTACCTTCGATCATACGCATAGCTGCTTCTACAGAAGCTGCGTTTAAGTCAGCCATTTTAAGTTCAGCGATTTCTTGAACTTGAGCTTTTGAAACTGTAGCAACTTTGTCACGGTTAGGTACAGAAGATGCTTTTTCAATTTTAGCTGCTTTTTTAAGTAATACTGGTGCAGGTGGTGTTTTAGTAATGAAAGTAAATGAACGGTCTTCATATACTGAGATTACTACTGGAATGATTAATCCTGCTTGGTCTTGTGTACGAGCATTGAATTCTTTACAGAATCCCATGATGTTTACACCAGCTTGACCTAATGCTGGACCAACTGGTGGAGCTGGGTTAGCTTTACCTGCTGGTACTTGTAATTTAACAACTTTTATAACTTTTTTAGCCACGATAAAACCTCCTATATATTTTTCGTGATGTGGTCATTTGAACGACTTGAAATTTTTCGTTCTCCCACTCAATCAAGTTTTGTATTTTTACATACTTAATTATAATACCATAGCGAATGTGGAATTGCAAGTATTTTTTTTAAGTTTTTTTAAAAAAATTCTAACTTTATAATCATGAGTAAAAATATTTCTACTTAGTTATTGAGTAGATAGTAAAATAATACAACTAAGTTTATAATTATTCAAGTAATAACTATAAAAAATTTGCTATAAGTATTCGAATTGTTCAAGTTCATAATTTATATATTATTTTATATATTATATAGTAGAAAAAAATTATAGATAGGAGGTTTTCCCTAAGTGAACTATTGACATTTCTCTATAGGTAGTGTAGAATTGTAGTTATGGTATGTGAGAAATTGTTAATGTTTTAAATGTTGACAATAATGCATATCATAATAAAAAATTTTTCAAAATAGAAAGAGGTTGCAAGATGATTTATGGAATAATCAGTGTTGCAGCTTTACTTGTTGGACTTTTATTTGGATATATCATTTCAAAAAATTCTATTCAAAAAAAATTAGAATTATCTAAGCAAGATGCTGACCATATTATTGGAGAAGCAAGAAAAGAGGCTAGATATATAGTAGAAAAAGAAACTACTATAGCTAAAAAAGAAGCTGAAGAGATAATTAATATTGCTAATAAAGAAGCAGAATTTAAAAAACAAGATATTCAAAGACAAGAAGATAGAATCGTTCAAAAAGAATCTTCATTAGAACGTCAAACAGAACTTTTAAATAAAAAAGATGAATTGTTAAGTTCAAGAGAGATGAAATTGGAAGAAAAATCTCAATTACTTGAAGAAAAAAGTACTGAGGTTAATCAACTTAAGATTCAACAAGAAACAGAGTTGCAAAGAATTGCAAACTTAACAGAAGAACAAGCTCGTGAAGAGATTATGGCCGCAGTTGAAACTGATATGGCTAAAGATATGGCAATATATATAAGAAATAAAGAACTAGAGGCGAAAAGCGTTGCTGATAAACGTGCTAAAGAACTTATCGTTCAATCGTTACAACGTTTTGCAACAGATGTGGTTAGTGAAACTACAGTATCTGTTGTTGATCTTCCTAGTGATGATATGAAAGGTCGTATTATCGGTCGTGAAGGAAGAAATATTCGTACTTTAGAAACATTAACTGGTGTTGACTTAATTATTGATGATACTCCAGAAGCAGTTATCCTTTCTGGTTATGATCCAATTCGTCGTGAAATTGCTAAAACAGCGATTAAATCACTTATCGATGATGGACGTATTCACCCTTCAAAAATTGAGGAAGCTGTTGACAAAGCGCGTAAAAATATTGATCAAGTTATTCGAGATGCTGGGGAACAAGCTACATTTGATCTTGGAATCCACAATATGCATCCAGACTTAGTTAAAATTGTTGGTAAGTTAAAATATAGAACAAGTTATGGTCAAAATGGACTACAACACTCTATGGAAGTAGCGTATATCGCTGGACTTATCGCAGCTGAGCTTGACTTAGATGTTGCTACAGCTCGTCGTGCAGGTTTACTACACGATATCGGTAAAGCACTTGATCACGAGATTGAAGGTTCTCACGTAGAAATTGGTGTTGCTTTAGCACTTAAATATAAAGAAAATGCTATTGTTGTTAATGCAATTGCTTCACACCATGGTGATACTGAACCTACAAATCCTATTTCTGTCATTGTTGCCACAGCGGATGCACTTTCTGCATCACGCCCAGGAGCTCGAAGAGAGTCATTAGAAAATTATATTAAACGTCTACAAAAACTTGAAGAAATCGCAAATGAACACAAAGGTGTTGAAAAAACATTCGCTATTCAAGCAGGTCGTGAGATTCGAGTAATTGTAAATCCTGAAGAAGTAGATGATACAAAAACTTACAAAATTGCCAAAGAAGTTAAAAATAAAATCGAAGAAACGATGCAATACCCAGGAAACATTAAAGTTAATGTTATCCGTGAGGTTAGAGCAGTTAAGCTTGCAAGATAATAAATTAAGCGATTGGATTGTCCAGTCGCTTTTTTGTATGATTATATTTATATAGTATTAAATAATTATTACTTTTATATCGTATAAAAATTATAATTAATTTTCTATATTATTAATAATATTCGTATAAAATAATATAAAAGAAGGCAATTTGATAATAAGTTGATATCGATTCTATATTTTAGTTGGAAACTTTATAATTAAAAAATAATAAATATGAATATTTGAAAATATAAAAATATATATCTATATTTTATGAGGGGGTATAACGATGAAATATAGAGTAATTCAGTCAAATAGTAATGAAGTAAGTGAAATGATATTTAATTAATAAATTTTGATATATATTAAAATAAAAATATATAATAAGATGCTATAGATACTGCGTTTGTTAATAAATTTTCGTTGTTGTATAATATCTGTAGAATATTATAAGGAGACAAGAGTTATGTCAGAATATATACATACAAAGGCTTATTTAGAGCCTCAAGAATTATATGAATACACTAGTAAAAAAGGTGTGTCTAAAGCTTCGGGAAGCTTAAAATATATGTTAAGTTTAGGTTTCTTAGGTGGTGCTTTTATAGCAGTAGGTTACCTTGCTTATCTAAAAGTTGCAGGATCTATCCCTCATGAGTTTGGAGGATTAGGTGTCTTATTAGGTGCAGCTGTCTTTCCAATTGGATTAATATGTATATTAGTAGGTGGTGGAGAATTAATAACTAGTAATATGATGGCAGTTACATTAGCATTTTTTAATAAAAAAGTTAGTCTAGGAATGCTGGTGAAAAATTTAATTATTATTACTTTAGCAAATTTAGTAGGAGCTGTTTTTGTGGCGTATTTTTTAGGACATGTGACTGGATTGACTGAAGGGGCGACATTTGCAAAAACTTTAGCTACTGCTGAATCAAAAGTTAACTCAACTTTTTGGCAAGGTGTATTTTCAGGTGTTGGGTGTAACTGGTTAGTAGGTATGGGAGCATGGTTATCTTTCTGCGCTAAAGACGTAAGTGGAAAAATAATTGGGACATGGTTTCCAATTATGACATTCGTAGCTGTTGGTTTTCAACACGTTGTAGCCAATATGTTCGTTATACCAGCAGCAATGTTTGGTGGTGCTAATATTACACTAATGCAGTTTTTTAATAATATGTGTGTAATTTTTTTAGGAAATTTTTTAGGTGGAGCGCTACTAGTTGCAGGTTTATATACAATAGCCTATAAAAAGAATGATTAAAATATTATAATTATAATAACTGTTGGAAAACGTTTTATTTCTAATGGTTATTATTTTTTTTGGGAAATTATTAATATAGATATATTTGTATACTTTAGATAAATAAAGATGTAGAAGGTTTATTAATTTGTATACATTTTAATGAAGTCTGTATTAAAACAGGGGTTGAAAAAATATCATTGTTATTGTATAATCTTTATTGTAGATATAAAAAAGGTGTATCTATGTAATTATTATAAATTTTTTAAGGAGAGTGTTATTATGACAAACACTGTAGAATCTAAAGTATTTTTAGAGCCACAAGAAACTTACGAGTTAACTTGTAAAAAAGGTGTTGCTAAAGCGACTGCAAGCCTTAAATACATGTTAAGTTTAGGATTCTTAGGTGGTGCATTTATCGGGGTAGGTTTCTTAGCTTTACTTCGTGTATCTGGATCAATTCCTAAAGAATTTGGAGGAATTGGTGCATTATTAGGAGCATCTGTTTTCCCAATCGGACTTATTTGTATTTTAGTAGGTGGTGGAGAGTTAGTTACAGGTAATATGATGGCTGTAACTGTTGCATGGTTTAATAAGAAAATTAGTTTTAAACTATTGGCTAAAAACATGGTTGTTATTACATTTGCAAACCTTGTAGGTTCACTAGTTATTGCTTATTTCTTAGGGCATTTAACTGGATTAACTGGTGGAGCTATTGCAGCTAAAACTATTTCAGCTGGTGAATCAAAAGTATACTTAACATTCTGGCAAGTATTCTTCTCAGCTGTAGGTTGTAACTGGTTAGTAGGTATGGCAGTGTGGTTAAACTTCGCTGCTAAAGATGTAGGTAGTAAAATGTTTGGTGTATGGTTCCCAATTATGACATTCGTTGCTATTGGATTCCAACACTTGGTTGCGAATATGTTCGCAATCCCAGCTGCTATGTTTGAAGGTGCAAATATCTCAGTTTTACAATTTATCCAAAACATGGGTACTGTATTTTTAGGTAACTTTGTAGGTGCTGTTACATTAGTTTCTGCTCTTTACACATTTGCTTATAAAAAATAAGAAATAGTTATATAAATACAGATTTGCATTAAAAGTATTAGCAAATAAAAGATGAAGTAGAGTCAATTCACTACTTCATCTTTTTATTATATAGTTAGGTTTTCTGTAGCATATTGTGAAAAAAAGATTCCAAATCATTAAACTTGGAATCTTTTATTTTTATATTATTCTTCTACTTTAACAACCCATCCGAATTTATCTTCAACTTTTCCTAATTGGATACCAGTAAGTAGGTTGTAGATTTTTTGAGTCCATTCTCCTGGTTTATCATCTTTGATAAGTTCTAATTTCTTAGTACCATCGAATAATTCACCAACAGGAGCGATTACTGCAGCAGTACCACATAAGAATACTTCTTCAAGTTTTCCGTTGTCATATGCTTCATAAACTTCTTCTAGAGATAGTTTTCTTTCTTCTACTTTTTCACCTAATGATTTAAGTAATTCTAATACTGATGCACGAGTGATACCTGGAAGGATAGAACCGTTTAATTCAGGTGTAACGAATGTTCCATCGATTTTGAAGAAGATGTTCATCGCTCCTCCTTCTTCGATGTATTTTTGTTCTACTCCATCAAGCCATAGAGATTGAGAGTAACCAAGTTCTTGTGCTTTCTTTTGACCTTTAAGAGATCCAGCGTAGTTACCTGCAGTTTTAGCGAATCCGAATCCACCACGTACAGCACGTACATATTCGTGTTCTACGAAGATTTTATTTGGTTGAAGACCAGCTTTGAAGTAGCTTCCTGATGGAGATAAGATGATTATAAACTTAACTTCATGGTTAGGGTGTACTCCAAGTGCTTCTTCAGAACCATATAAGAATGGTCTAACGTATAGTGAAGTACCTTCAGATTTTGGAATCCAGTCTTTATCGATAGAGATTAATTTTTTAAGAGCTGCTAATGCGAACTCTTCATCCAATTGTGGTAAAGCTATACGGTCTGATGATTTGTTTAAACGTCTAAAGTTTTGTTCTGGACGGAATAGAACAGCTTCTCCATTTGCGTTGTATGCTTTCATTCCTTCGAAAACACTTTGTCCGTAGTGTAACACGTTTAATGCTGGTGATACTGGGATTGGTCCGTAAGGTACGATTCGTGGATCATACCAACCTTTTTCTGATGACCAGTCCATAACGAACATGTGATCAGTGAATACTGAACCAAATCCTAATTTGTCATCTGGTGTTTTTTCTTTTGGATTTTTAGTAAGTTCTACTCTTATGTCATTTACTGTTAGTTTTGTCATATTATATTTCTCCTTTTATAAACAATTAATTTTAAAAATTTGTTAAAGATATTATAATACTAATTTAAGTTTTTTTCAATACTTTTCTTTAAATTTTCTGAAATTTCATCAAAACTATCCGATATTTGTTGTTGAAAATTTTTTGAAAATGCTATAAAATATTACTAAATCATTGTTTATTATTTGATCTAATATTGTTGATAGTAATTCAAATTTTCTTGAAAATATGTTACAATATTAGAGATGTTACATTAACAATGTATCTAAAAAACAAAAAAAGGAAGATAGATATATGGAAATTAAAAAAGCATTAGAAAACAAATTTAACACATCTTTAGCGAACCTTACGGGATCACCGATAAGAGAATTTGACAGATATGCCTCTTCTATAGAAGGTATTATTAAATTGACATTAGGTGAACCAGATTTTGATACTGCTGAAGAAGTAAAAGAAGCAGCAAAACATGCTTTAGATAATAATAGAACACACTATTCAGTAAATAATGGTATTGAAGAGTTACGAACAGCATGGGCTGATAACTTAGAGAAAAGATATAATTTAAATTACAGTCCTGATGAAGTTATCGTAACAATTGGTGCTTCTGCAGCGATAGAGCACACAATTTCAGCTATTACAAATGAAGGGGATACTATCTTAGTTGTAACACCTTACTTCTCAGCTTATGAAGGTGTTGGTATTTTAAATAAATGTAATATTAAATTTATCGATACTGTTGATAATGGGTTTAAAGTTCTTCCTAGCGATCTAGAAAAAGCCTTAGAAGAAAATAAAGACGCAAAAGCAATATTAATTAACTATCCTAACAATCCAAGTGGGGTGTCATATACTAGGGAAGAAGTTAAAGAAATCGCCGATGTATTAGGAAAGTACGATATATTTGTAATTAGTGATGAAATATATGGTGATATTACATATAACTATAAACATACATCATTAGCAGAGTTCATACCAGAGCAAACAGTACTAATCAGTGGATTATCTAAATCTCATGCTATGACAGGATGGCGTGTAGGATTTATCGCTGCTCCATTAGCAATGATTAGAAAAATTGGTGTATTCCATCTGTTCACAGTATCTGGTGCAGCTACATTTATTCAAGATGCAGCGGTAGTAGCATTAAATAATGCAAATGTAGATAAATACAACCAAAATATGATTGAAACATATAGAGAAAGAAAAGATTATATGGTTCCAAAACTTCGTGAATTAGGATTTGAAATTCCTGAAATCGATGGAGCATTTTATATCTTCGCTAAAATTCCAGCTGAGTATCGTGACTTAGGTGCGATGGAATTTTGCAAATTATTAGCGAAAGAAGCTCGTGTTGGGGTTATTCCTGGAACAGCATTTGGGAAAGCGTACAACGACTTCTTTAGAATTAGTTATGCAACGAGCATAGAAAATATTAAAGAGGCTGTCGAAAGAATTTCTCAATTTATGAATAAATAATATAGTAGAAAGGTTATTCAAATGAAAGGTAAATTCATAACAGTAGAAGGTTCAGATGGTTCAGGTAAAACGAGCTTTATCAACTTTGCTACAAAATATTTAAAAGAGAAGGGTTATAAAGTTATCACGACACGTGAACCAGGAGGTACAGATTTTAGTGAAAAAGTAAGAGAGCTTCTTTTTGATAGTTCAAACGACATTGACGCTAAAACTGAAAGTCTACTATTTTGTGCGAGTCGTCGTGATCATATAGTAAAAAAAATACTACCATATGTAAATGATGGGTATATTGTAATCTGTGATCGGTTTGTTGATAGTTCAGTAGCTTATCAGTCATATGGTCGTGGTCTTAATAAGCAAGATATTTTAGATATTAATGCATATGCAACTGATAATTTAGAGCCGGATTTAACATTATACTTTTGTGTAGATGTTGAAGTAGGGTTAGCCCGTACCAAAAATAGAGATGATAATAATCGAATGGATCAAGAAAGTTTAGATTTTTATAAAAATGTCAAACGCGGTTATGATGATCTTTCAAAAGAATATAGTGAACGTATTAAAGTAATTGATGCTGGTGATACGTATGATAATGTGCAAAAAAAGGCACTTTCTATATTGGAAGGATTTTTGAACAATGAACTTTAGTAAAGATACAGTTGTAATAAAATCTTTAACAAATACATTAAAAACAAATAAACTATCCCATGCCTATCTAGTAGTAGGCGAGGATAGTTTATATTCTGATGAGTTTATTTTAAGTTTTGTTAAAGCAATATTTTGTTTAGAAAATAAAGAAAAAAATTTTTTCAGTTGTGAAGAATGTAAAAATTGTCATAGTATAAATCATGGTAACTATGTTGATTTTTATAAATTAACTAGTGAAACTTCAATAAAAAAAGATGAGATTCAAACATTAAAATCGGATTTAAGCGTTAAATCATTTTACGGAAAAAAAATATATTGGATAAAAGATATAGAAAAAATGACAGAACAAGCAGCTAACAGTCTTCTTAAATTCTTAGAGGAACCAGAAGATGATATTATTGCTATTCTTAGTTGTAAAAATATTAGTGCAGTTTTACCAACTATTATTTCCCGTTGCCAGCAAATAAAATTAGTTGGACAGAGTGAAAATGATGGAGTTGAAACTAATGAGGAGTTAACTAAATTAATAGCTGAGTATACTAAGAAATACAGTAGAAAACCTCATTTAGCAAATATTTATATTTTAGAAAAATTAAAAACAAAAGAAGATATAGTTGAATTTTTTAAACACTTGAGCATTCAAACAACTACTAGTTATACTGATAATAATTCACATGATGTAGTTAATATTAGTAAAGTTCAGGAAAAAATTTTATTGGCTCTAAGTAATTTAAATTCTAATGTTAATGCAACCTTAGTTTTAGAGAAATTTCTTTTTACAATTTTATTAGATAATAATAATTTAGATTTTTTATTGCGAGGTTAGTATGGAAGATAATTTAAGAATTGATACAGTTTCGAAAAATTATAAAATCTTACAAAAAGTTGATCATTATAGTATGTCAACAGATTCTTTTTTACTACCTTATTTTGCAAATGTACCTAGAAGTTTTAAGAAAAATATTATCGAACTTTGTAGTGGTAATGGTGGAATTTCAATTATTCTTAGAGAAAAATCTGACGCGAAAATTGAAATGTTAGAAATACAAGAGGATTTAGTAGAATTAACTAAAAAAAGTTTAGTATTAAATGATATAATTAATGTTGATGTGAAAAATGGGGATATAAAAAATGTAAAAGAGTATTATAGACCATCATCATTTGATTATGTAATCTGTAATCCTCCATATTTTCCTGTAGAGAATATGCCGAATCAACGAGAAAAATTTAATCATAATATTTCACGACATGAGATTTTATGTAATCTAAGTGATGTGGTTCAAGCGATTAGATATCTTGTTAAACAGAATGGTAAATTTTCATTGGTTCATAGAACTTATAGAATAAGTGATATTATTTCTGAATGTGAAAAAAATGGATTAGCTATTAAACGAATAAGATTTGTTTATAGTAAAGCAACAAGTGATACTAGTAAAATTGTATTAATAGAAGGAAGTATCTCGAAAGTTAGTGATATTAAAGTAGAACAACCGTTTTATATTTACAATGAAGATGGTAGTTATACAGATGAAATGAAGAAAGTGTATGGTATTTATGAGTAGTTTTATGTATGTAGTTGAGTGTTGTGACAAAACTTGGTATACTGGATATACGACAGATATTGTTAGAAGAATAAAAACTCATAACGCCAAAAAAGGTGCGAAATATACTAGAGTAAGAGTACCGGTAGAGCTCATATATTATGAAGAATTTGATACTAAGAGTGAAGCAACACGTGCAGAAAGTTCATTCAAAAAACTAACACGAGGAAAAAAGGAAGAGTATATTTTATTAAATTTGGATACAAATAAAAAGCAAGAAATAAAAGATTTTAATATGAAAATAAAGGATAAATAACTATGTTATATTTAGTAGGAACGCCGATAGGTAATTTAGAAGATATTACATTAAGAGCATTAAGAGTGCTAAAAGAAGCGGATATTATAGCTTGTGAAGATACAAGAAATACACAAAAATTATTGAATCATTATGAAATAAAAGGTAAAAAACTACTTAGTTATCACGAACATAATGAGGATAAGATGAGTGACAAAATAATAGAATACTTAGAAGAAGGATTAGACATAGCGTTAGTAACTGATGCAGGTATGCCTTGTATTTCAGATCCAGGTTATGTATTAGTAGATAAAGTAAAAAGTGCAGGGCTTGACGTTGTTGCTTTACCTGGAGCTAATGCAGGACTTACAGCGCTTGTAGCTAGTGGAATAGAATCTTATAACTATACTTTTTATGGGTTCCTACCACGAAAAACTAAAGAACTTAAACAAAAGTTAGAAATTATTTTGAACTCAAAAACAACTGGTATTTTGTATGAAAGTCCACATAGAGTGAAGAACTTAGTGGAAGAAATTTCAAAAATTTCACCGACAAGAAAAATTGCGGTAGCGAGAGAACTTACGAAAATGTTCGAACAAATTGAAACATTTGAAGCTAATGTGATATTAGAAATGCTAGGTGACAAGATTAAAGAGAAAGGGGAGTTTGTTGTTATTATCTCTCCATCTAGAGAAGAAGAATCTCAAGAAGTTAACCTAGATAATATTGTAGATGAAATATACGAAAAAGTACAAAGTGGTGTAAAAAAATCAGAAGCTATTAAAAATACTGCTAAAGAATATGGCATAAATAAAAAAGAGGTTTATAGTTTGTATCATGAAAAATATGATTAGTTTCATAATAGTAAATATATTAATTGTAATATTTCTAATTGCTGCAATCCATATTAAAATATTTTTCCTACCTTTAACTGTATTTGTATTCCTAAATATATATCTAATATATAGAAAAAGTTCAGATTTAGATAAAAATGAACAGAAGAAAAAAATTATGTTGCATAATGTTAAGAATTCTTTAGGTGTAATTCTAGGATATACTGAAGCACATAATGATGAATTAATTACAAAAGAAGAACTAGATGAAAGAATCAATGAAGAGATTCAAGAAATAGTTTCAATGATAAAAGACGAGATCTATAAGTAGAACTCGTCTTTTTGTTTTTGATAAGATTACTTACAATCTTTATCAAAAAAATTTTAATTATTCATTACAATTATTTGTGATTCTTTGGTGTTCTCTAATTTTCTTTCTACGTTTTTTCCATGTTTTAGCAGAGAAGAATACTATTAATGGCATTAGCTCTAAACGACCTAATAACATAGATATTGATAATATCATTTTAGTAAAGTGAGGGATTTGAGAAAAGTTACTCATTGGACCATAGTGGTTGAATGCAGGACCAGCATTACTGATTGATGTTACAGTTAATGAAATCGCATCTTCAAAATCGTTTATTTGGAAAGTTATTAAAAATAAAATTATAACATATACAAATCCGAATAATAATAAATAATTCGAAAGTGGAGTAGTATCCTTAATTACTTTCCCATCGATTTTAACCATAGAGATTTTTCTAGGATTTAGAGCCTTAGCAATACTTAGTTTAGCGTTTTTAACAAAGAAAATAAGTCGAGGAATTTTTATACCTCCAGCTGTACCTCCTGTACAGCCACCAACAATCATAAGTATTAATATTATCATTTTAGAAAATACCGGCCAAATATTAAAGTCGTTATATGTAAAACCAGTAGTTGATACAACTGACGAAACTGTGAAGAATACATCTAATAAACTATGGTTTGGTGTATCATATGAACGATAGATATCTAAAAACATGATGACAGAAAGAATTCCAATCATCCCAAAGAACCATCTTAGTTCTTCACTTTTTAATACTTTGAAATATCTTTTAAAAATAATAAAATAAAGTAAACTTAGATTCATTGAAAAAATAAGCATGAATATCGCAATTACAACTGTAACATAAGTGCTGTTGTAATATGCAATTCCTGCATTTCTTACTGAAAAACCACCAGTTCCAGCAGTAGAGAAAGCCAGATTAATACTATCAAAAAATCCAACTCCACCAAACATTAAAAATAAAAACAGCATAATTGTTAGTGATATATATATTCCATACAGATAAATTGCTGTTTGTTTCATAGAAGAGACAACTTTACCGAAATATGGACCTGGTACCTCAGCTTTAGCTATATGAATAGTATGAGGTGATCGTGGTAAGATTGCTAATGCAAAGACGATAACCCCCATTCCTCCGATAAAGTGGGTGAAGCTTCTCCAAAATAATAAACTTTTATTTAAAGCTTCAATATCTTCTAATATAGTTGAACCTGTAGTAGTGAATCCACTAACTGTTTCGAAAAAACTATCGATATAATGAGGTATTTCTCCTGATAAATAGAAGGGTAAAGCCCCTAGTAATGAGAAAATAACCCAAGTAAGTGTTACTATTACATATCCTTCTCTTTTATAAAAATCACGTTCGGTAACATCTCTTGTTGAAAAATGTAATATTATTGCAAGAACGAAACATATCAAAATTGTTATGAAGAATGAATTTGTAACATGTAAAGGTTCTTTATAAACCAATGATACGATAGTAGGGAGAATTAGTAATCCAGCCAAAAGTATCATCATTTTTCCTAGAACGTGAAAAATCATTTTAAAATTCATAGGTTACCTCCCAACAAGAATATCATCGATATGTTCAATTTTCTGTTGATAACTAACTACAACGACATTATCATTCACTTTAATTTCATCATCACCATTTGGGAAGATTTGTTTATTATTACGAATTATAAATGCTATAAGAGTATTATCGTTAATATCAAGATCTTTTAATTTAATACCGATAACTTTTGAATTTTCGCTAGAGATTTTAAATTCAATTAGTTCAGCTTTATTATTCGATATCCTATAGAAGTTTTCTATATCTGTTGTACGGCTACATTGTAAAGATTTTGTATGTTTTTTTATTATATTACTAACTATTTCTTTAGGTGTAATGTAAGAGTATTGCCCAATATCTTCAGCTATCTGTTTTAAAGAAGCACGGTTAACTTTTGCGATAGTTTTCTTTATACCAAGCTTGTGAGCATAAAGATTAATTATTATATTTTCTTCATCTAGTCCAGTTAATGAGATACAACTATCAAATGTTTGAATCCCTTCTTCGATTAAGGTATCACGATCGCTTCCATCAGCCCAAATAACATCGATATCAGGATATGTTTCACTAAATGAAATAGCTTTTTCTTTATCAAGTTCTATTACTTTAGTATAAAATGAAACTTTTTGTAAAAATTCTACAAGATAATGAGCAACTTTTCCACCACCAATAATAAGAGAAGAAGTTATTTTCTTTTCTAAATTATCTTTATTTCCTAGTAGTTTATAGAAATTTTTTAAGTTTTTATTGGAAGCAGTTATATGAACTTTATCTCCAACTTCAAAAATATAGTTTCCACGAGGTACAAAAACTTCTCCCTTTCTTTCAACTAAACATACCAGTGAAGGGAAGTCGATATATTTTTTGCTATCTATAAGAGATACGCCTTTAAGTAAGCTGTTCTCGTTTATTATTACTTCAAGAATATTAAATTTATTGTTAGAAAAACTCTCAACTTTAGTAGCAGTTGGATATTTTAACATATAAAAAATTTGTTTGGCTGCTTCGTACTCAGGGTTAACCATAAGATCGATCCCTAGAGATTGTTTAATAAATTCTTTTGTTTTAGAATATTCAGGGTTACGAATTCTCGCGATTGTATATTTTGCACCCATTTGTTTGGCTGCAATACAAGCTATCATGTTGATTTCATCACTTGAAGTAACAGAAATAAACATATCAGAATTTGCTGCATCTGCTTCAGATAATATATCAGAATTAGCACCGTTACCGACTAGTCCATTAATATCGTAGGTTTCAACAAGTTTTTCAACACGACGTTCATTTGTATCTATAATTGTGACTTCATCAAATGTGTTAGAAAAATCATCACAAAGAAGTTCTCCGACTTTTCCGCCACCGACTATAATTACTTTCACTTTCATACTCCTTTTTTAAATGATATTCATATTATAACCTAAAATAAGATAAATTACCATAAGCTTGTAGCTATGATATTGTTAACAAGAAAAAAATATACTTTTAGAAATAAAATGCATACTTAACAAAGTATAAGGATTAATTATAAAAAAAATATAATCTTGATATATAGAAAATAGAAGTTTTAAAATATTTATTTTAGAGACATATTGTAGATTATGATTTATGTGGCTATATTAAAGACTACTTAATTATTTAATATTTAAGCTAATATTTAAACAAATAATAGAATATTGATTTTGAAATGAGAAATGAGGTTAGAGTGATAATATAAATATTTTAACAAAGTCTATTAAAATAGTTTAGTTTATGTTATAATTAGTGTTGGGAAATAATTTATTCATTTATACTTAATGGTAAATTGAGGAAGAGGAGGAATAAGGTGGCAAGAATATCTAAACAAGACATCGACTATATATTTGATAATATTGATATAGTTAGTCTAGTTAGTGAATATGTCAAATTAGAAAAAAGAGGACAAAATTATTTAGGATTATGTCCATTTCATAATGAGAAAACACCATCGTTTACTGTTTCTCCAGAGAAAAAAATAGCCCATTGTTTTGGATGTGGTAAAGGTGGAAATATTTTCCAATTTGTTTCGCTAATTGAAAATATTACATATAATCAGGCGATCGTAAAGCTTGGAGCAAGGTTAGGACTGAATATAGAGTCAAAAGTTAATTTAGAAGCTAATTACGATTTGAATAATGAGCTGGACATAATGTATTATGGGCACATGCTTTTAGCAGATTATTATAACTATATTTTACTAAATACAAAAGAGGCTGAAGAAGCACTTAATTACTTATTGGATAGGGGACTTAGCATTGATGTTATTAAACATTTTAATCTTGGTTATGCTCCTCGTGATAATAATATAGCTTTAAACTTTTTTAATTCGAATAATATTAATTTAGATTTAATGGTTGAAGCGGGACTATTAGGGAAAAATGAAAATGGTATTTATTATGATGTATTTAAAGACAGAGTAATGTTTCCTATAAAGAATAATCAAAATCAGGTTGTAGCATTTTCGGGAAGAACTATGTCTACAGATAAAAGTGTTGCGAAATACTACAATACGCATGAAACGAAAATTTTTGAAAAAAGAACAGTTCTATATAATTTCTCGGATGCGAGAGCTTTTATAGCTAAAGAGAATGAAGTTATACTTTGTGAAGGTTATATGGATGTAATAAAAGCTCATCAAAATGGCATAAAAAATGCTGTTGCATTGATGGGGACAAATATAGACAATAATAAATTAAAAGAGATTTTATCGCTTGTGAGAAAGATCACATTAAGTTTAGACAATGATGATGCTGGTTCAAAAGCACAGATAGAAATTGGGAATAGGATTATCCAGTCAACAGATAATGTCTATAAATTGAAATTTTCAGGAGCCAAAGATTTAGATGAGTTTTTATCAGATAAAAATTCTAAAAATCAAGATTTTGATGTTGTAAATTATGTAAAAAATAATAAAGAACACTTTATTAACTATAAAATTGAATATTGCAAAAATGATTCTAAAAGTAATATTGAACAAAGAATTAAGTATAAAAATGAATTGCTTAAAAATATTGCATATATAGAAGATGAATCATTAAGGTACATATTGCTTACTAATTTGGCAGAGGAGTTCGGAATCGAACGACAAGTTCTTCTTAGAGAATTAGGTCAAGTGAATGTGAAAAGAAAACAAGCGGCTGTAGAATGGGTAGCACCGAGTAATCCGGAACAGTTGTTTAGAGTAACAAATTATGACAAAAAAGTATGTAAGCTGTTTAAATACTTTTTTGTAGATAGGGCATTGTTTATTGATAAATACAATGATTTAGAAAAATGTAATTTTCCACAAGAAGTATTTGTGAATCTTATGGATTATTTGGTTATTTATTATAATAATAATCTTGAATTTCATATCCATAAATTTATTCATAGTATAGAAGATGATGAGGTTGTTAGACTTGCAACTTATATTGATGAAACTGATTTTCTAATAGAAGAAAATCCAACGTCAGAAGTTGTAAGTGATTATATCGAGTATTTTTCAAATAAACAAATAACATTAGAAGAGATAAAAGATAGACTTAGAGTTGCGATTCAAGAGATGGATGTCGATACTCAAAAAGAATTGCTACTTCAGTTGAAAAAGTATAAGAAATAAAAGGAGAAGAACATGGCTAAGAAAGTAAAAGATTTTGAAACAATAAAAAAAGAATTGTTAGAAAAAGGTAAAAAACAAGGTGAATTAACTCAAGAAGAGATCGTAGATGCATTATCAAAATTAGATATTTCTTCTGAAGCTATGGATGATTTCTATGAGGAATTAAATAATGAAGATATTATTCTAATCAATGCGGATCACGTAGAAGAAGAGGAAGAAGAACTAGATTTAGAAGATTTATCAGTTCCAGCTGGAATTAGAACTAATGACCCTGTAAGAATGTACTTAAAAGAAATTGGTAAAGTTCCATTATTATCAAAAGAAAAAGAATTAGAGCTTTCTAAGATTATTGAAACAGGAACAGAAGCGGAAAAAGAACAAGCTAAAAAAGATTTAGCTGAAGCTAACTTACGTCTTGTGGTTAGTATTGCAAAACGTTATGTAGGACGTGGAATGCTATTCTTAGATTTAATTCAAGAAGGAAATATGGGATTAATTAAAGCTGTTGAAAAATTTGACTATTCTAAAGGATTTAAGTTCTCAACATATGCAACATGGTGGATTCGTCAAGCGATCACACGTGCAATTGCCGACCAAGCAAGAACAATTCGTATTCCTGTTCACATGGTTGAAACAATTAACCGTCTGATTCGTATTCAAAGACAATTACTTCAAGATTTAGGACGTGAACCAAAACCAGAAGAAATTGCTAAGAAAATGAATATGACTCCAGAAAAAGTACGAGAAATATTAAAAATAGCTCAAGAACCAGTATCATTAGAAACACCAATTGGTGAAGAAGATGATTCACATTTAGGAGATTTTATCGAAGATAAAGATGCGCAATCTCCAGTTGAACATGCAGCAAATGAACTATTAAAAGAACAACTAGAAGAAATTTTAGAAACACTTACTGATCGTGAAGAAAATGTATTAAAATTACGTTTTGGTCTAAAAGATGGTAAGACTCATACACTAGAAGAAGTAGGTAGTGCATTTGGTGTAACACGTGAACGTATCCGACAAATTGAAGCGAAGGCAATCAGAAAATTAAAACACCCATCTAAGCTTAATAAATTAAAAGGATTTATGGAGTAATATTTAATTGAATTGCTTAAAATTGATTAAACTTATAATAATGGCAATGGATAGTATTTAAAGAAATTATTATAACAGTAAAAAGGCAGTCTAAAGACTGTCTTTTTATTTATGAGAAATTTCTATTTTAAAATATATATCTGTTGAAATTAAGATATTATTGTATATAAATTTTTTTAACATTTTTTTAATGTAATCGATATAATTTATCATTTAAATTCAACTTTACGTATTATAAAATAATAAAAGAATAAAAGTAAAATAATCATGTATCATTTTGCTGTTATAGTACATAAAATTTTAAAAATAGGAAAATATATTTATGGTGTAAAATTGTCGTTAACGCAACATTTCAGAAATAAATTGATTTTTATAAAAGCTTAGTATATAATGTAATTGTGAATACATAACGAGAATAAATTAAGGAGGAAAATGTTATGGAAAAAAAAGAAAAAATGAAACATCCCAAAGGTCTTCATTTAGTAAATTTAACAACTGTTATACAAAACTTTTATGCTTATGGTATCATCGGGTTCATGATTCTGTTCTTCACAACAGGGACTGCAGAAGGTGGATTAGGTCTTGAAAAAGGATTTGCGGTAACTTTATACGGTTACTATGCCGCTGCAGGATATATGATGGCTCTTATTGGTGGTTGGTTAGCCGATAAATACCTAGGTCTTCAAAAATCTATCATCTTAGGGACATTGTTTAGTTGTATAGGTTATATTGCATTATACTTCTCAACTAGTGAATTATGGACAGTAATTTCAAGTTTAATTCTTTTACTAGTTGCGGCAGGTATTGGTAAAGGTAACATTAGTGCTATAGTTGGTGCTCTTTATGAACGTGACCAAGTTACAATGAAAGACGCAGCATACAGTATTTTCTATATGGCAATAAACATTGGTAGTTTATTTGGACCAATCGTTTTTGGATTAATTACTGATAGTTGGTTTGCTAATGTTGCTAATGACGGAAAAATTGTATCATACGGATATCGTGTTGGATTCTTAGCTGCTGCTGCACTTGCATTCTTACAATTTGCAGTATTCGCATTCTTTGCTCCTACTTGGTTAAAAGATAAAGGTAAATACCCAACAGCAAGTAAAGCTGCTAAAAAATCTGTTAACCATCCATTAACAAAAATTGATATGGATAGAATGAAAGCTATGGCAGTAATGTTTGTATTCTCAACATTATTCTGGGCAGCTTGGTTCCAAACTCAAACATCATTTGCTATCTTAACTCAAAAAGCGGTGGATAGAAATATCTTCGGATGGACAGTACCAACACCTTGGTTAGTTTCATTCAATGGTCTATTATGTGCAATCTTAGCTCCAGTGTTCGGTGCACTTTGGGTTAAATTAAGTAAAACAAAACGAGGAGACTTAGATACTGGTACTAAAATGGGTCTAGGAATGATAATTTCAGGATTAGCTTTCGTAGTAATGGTATTAGGGTTAAACACAATCAATGGTGATGTTGAAAGTGGAATGAAAATTAACATCATGTATGTTCTTTTAACATATGTATTATTAACAGTTGGGGAATTATTCTTATCTCCAATCGGAATGGCAATGTTCAATAAACTTGCTCCAGCAAAATATGCTTCATTAGCAATGGGTATTTGGTACTTAACATTCTCATTAGCTAACATTATCTCTGGATACTTAGCTAAATTAACAGTTCAATTAAACTATACTCAAGTATTCACATATATCGGTGGAGTAGTAATTGTTCTAGGTGCAATATTAGTTCTACTTAAAGGATACTTAAATAAATATATGCACATTGATAAATTAGAAGAAGAAGCAAAAGCAATGGCTGAAGCTGAAGGTGAAACAAAAGAAGCTGAAGTAGCTTAACAGATAATTTAAAAACGATAAAAATAATAAAAACTCAAGGTTATTACAGATGTGATAGCCTTGAGTTTATTGTTATTTTAGTATTTATGTACTATTTGAAATTAATATCTAATAGTGGATGAAAATATCACCATGTTCATTAGCTGGTCTAAATAGTGTAATTATAAATGAGAAAACAGCTATAATCGATGGAATGAATGTCCAACAAAATAATAGGCAAAGTATTCCTTTAAAATTTTTACCAATATAAAAATATTGAATTCCAAAATGTCCTAAGAAGAATGTAATTAGAAGATATACAACTTTGTTAACGTATCTTCCAGGAATATATCCTCGATTCATATTAGGATCATAGTAATATTTAGTCATAAATTGACCTCCATTTGGATTAGTTATGCATATAATACCACAAAAATATATAGGATACAACAGAGGATGCTCATATAATTTAAATTGTTGAAATAAAAAAGTACTTAATAATCTTCATCGAGATTAAATTAAGTACTAATTTATTATCTTTTAGTTTTAAGATTTTCTTTCCAATCTTGAAGACCATTTTTTAACATGTAGACATTTTTGTAACCATGTTTTTTAAGAGTTAAAGCTGCACGAGGAGCTAATGTTCCATTTTTATCGCAAAGATAAATGGGTTGGTCTTTTCTTAAAGATGTATAAAGGAAATTGAATTGAGAAGATGGCATGTTACGAGCACCATTGATGTGAGCATATTTGAAATCTTCTTTTTCTCTAACGTCAATTAATTGAACTTTTCTAAGATTTTTTCTAAATTCTTCATAAGGAAGTTTTGTTACAGCACCTTTTAATCTAAAATAATTAAAAAGTCCAACTGCTCCTAAAACAACCACTAAAACTATTGTTGATAGTAAAAATGATGACATAATGAACTCCTTTTTATTGTAATATCTGTAAATGAATTATATCATAATTTGAATATTTCTTCAATATTGTTTATAATTATTATGAATACTAAAAGTATAAAATAAATTTATTGGAGAAAAAATGATTACATCAGTTAGTAATAAGAAAATTAAAGATATACAAAAATTAAAAGAAAATAAAAATATAAAAAAATATGGAAAGTATTTAATAGAAGGAAAGCATCTTGTTGAAGAGGCTATGAAAGCAAGTGTAGTTGATGAAATAGTGATTTCAGAAGACTTTGAGGAGTATAGTCTTATAGATGCTTTTGATGGAGAAGTTATTAAAGTTGCAAACAGTGTAATGAAACATTTATCTGATACTATAACTACACAGGGAATAATAGGGGTATGTAATATAGAAAAAAAAGAACTAGACATTAAAAAATATAAGAAAGTTCTTATTCTAGACAAAGTTCAAGATCCGGGGAATTTAGGTACTATTATCAGAACTGCTGATGCATTTGCTTTTGATTGTATTATCCTTGGAAAAGGGACAACGAGCCTATATGGACAAAAGGTTATTAGAAGCACACAAGGAAGTAATTTCCATATAGATTGTTTTGACAATATTGAACTAGTGAATTTACTTGAAAAAATGACAGGTTTTAGTGTTTTTGCAACAAGTTTAAAAGCTGATAAATATATAGAACAATTAAATAATATTACAGGAAATGTTGCGGTGATATTTGGCAATGAAGGTGCTGGAGTAAGTGAAGAAATTTTAGATAAAGTAAATAATTTACTTAAAATATCGATGCCTGGTAAAGCAGAGAGTTTGAATGTCTCAATAGCTGCTGGTATTGTAATGCATTATATTTCTTCTAATTTAAAATAATAAATTTACTATTTTTTATAAGTGTGGTATTATTGTAATTGTAAAAATAAAGAGAGAGGTGAAATCTAATGTTAAAAACTATAGCAGTAGATAAAAAAGGAAACATACTTACTGATGTTAGTTTAGAAAGACTTAAAAATCAGGATATAGCATGGTTTTGGGTTGATTTTGATACGCCAACACGTAGTGAAATCAATTTGCTATCAACATTCTTCAAGTTCCACGAACTTTTAATAGAAGACTGTTTGACACTTTTACAAAGACCGAAAATTGAAATTACAAGACAACAAATATTTTTAGTATCTCATGTTTTGAAAAATATTGATGATGATTATGAAACTTTGAATATGTTTGTTGGAAAAAATTATATCGTAACGTTTCACCTCTCACATATACGTTATGTTAATAAAATTATACCGAAGATTTTACAACGTGGTGCAGAATATTCACCTTTACATGTAATGCACATGCTTGTTTCAGAAATTGTAGAAGGATATATACCTATAATTTCAAAAATCGAAAATCGTTTGGATGAAATAGAAGAAACAGACTCATATACTTCAGGAAGTAAGATAATGGATGAGGTATTTGACCTTCGAAGTGATTTATTAAAACTTAGACGTGGATTATTACCGACTCGAGAGCTTATTCATAGATTCTTAGTTTCTCGTCGTGTTGAGATGACAGATAATGATAGAAAGTATTTCCACGATATATATGATGACCTTGTTCAACAAACAGAGATTATAGAAGCGAACCGTGAGTTAGCTAGTGATATCCGTGAAAACTTCATGACATATAACTCATTGAAATCGAACAATATTATGATGACCCTAACGGTTATATCTACAATTTTCCTTCCGTTAACCTTCATAGTAGGATTGTACGGTATGAACTTTAAAAATATGCCTGAATTAGAATGGCAATACGGGTATTTTCTAGTTGTTGCTATAATGTTCGGGATTGTACTTGGAATGCTTTGGGTATTCAAGAAAAAAGGTTGGCTTGATATGTTTAAATAGCATATTGAATTGGGGGTATTTTATGAGTATTTTCAAAATGACAGTGTTATTTTCAATGATATTACTTGCAAATTTTTCTTTAATACGAATAGATTTTGGGAAATTTTTCAAGAAAAATAGTACTAGAGAAATTAAAGTATTTGTAAGTTTAGTAGCCCTTGGATTAGGGTATATTGCTTATATGACAATTATCACAATTTATGAGTTATCTTTAAGTATTGTTAGATAATTTATATAGAAAGGAAATTGTATGGATAAAGAATTAGAAAAAAATAAAAGAGAATCAAGATTAGAAAAGTCTCGAGAAGATAAATTATTAGCTTTTATTGGAGGCAAATTCATAATCTATATACTATTAATAGTTATTCTTTTAGGAATCGCTATTTATCTTTATACAGAAATATCGTATATTTTTACACCAATAAATACGATAGTATCTAGTATAATCACGCCGATAATAGTAGCATATGTATTTTATTATATGCTTAATCCACTTGTGAATTTCTTTTCTAAGAAAATTTCAAGGTTTTCAGCTAGTCTACTTGCCATTTTAGTAGGTGTAATTACGATACTTGTAGTTATTATTGGAGTGGTGCCAATTATTGTGGAGCAAACGCAAAACCTTATTACAGCAATGCCTAGATATATTGAAATTGTAAAAGGGTATTTAGAAGAATATTCTGATAATGCTTATGTTCAAGTAGTTGTAGAGTATGTTAATACGAACTTAAATGCTTCGAAAATTAGTGCAAGATTGATTACGATTGTAACATCGGTTGCTCAGGGGATAGTTTCATCTATTTCTTCAACAGCTTCGGTGTTGGTAACTATGCCATTTGTTCTATTTTTCTTATTAAAAGATGCATCTAAATTCAATAAGTTTGTAATAAGTTTATTACCTAAAAAATTAGAAAAACCAGTTGCAGAAACAATTGATGAAATTGATGAAAAAGTTGGATCTTATATTCAAGGACAAATGTTAGTGTCATTATGCATAGGAGTGATGTTATTTATAGGGTATAATGTAATTGGGTTACACTATGCATTTTCACTAGCTACTATTGCAGCATTTTTAAGTATAGTTCCTTATTTAGGACCGGTTATCGCCATTACACCTGCCATGTTAGTTGCGGCATCTACAAGTTGGGTTATGGTAGTTAAGATGTTAGTAGTTTGGGGTATCGTACAATTCCTAGAAGGAAATATTGTCTCTCCTAATATAATGGGAAGAAGTATGAATATGCATCCTCTTACAGTTATTTTTGTAATTTTAGTAGGTGTTAACATATCGGGAGTTGTTGGTGCAATCCTAGGAATACCTGTTTATTCAATATTAAAAGTATTAATTTCAAAATTATTACTTTCAATTAAAGAAAGATATAACAAATTTTATGGATAAAATAAAGCCTTTAGAGTATAAAACTCTAAGGCTTTTTTGATTTTGTAAACTTCGTAAAAAAAGATTTACTGTTGAAAAGAATTGATTATGAAATATAATCACTATATTTTGAAATATTATTAATATTTTTAAAATAAAGAACAAATACTTAGTAAATCATTTTCAAAAACGTTAGAAATATGCTATAATAATGTAGTTAAATATAAGTAAGTTGAGGTTTGAGAATATGAGTATGATGAAAAAATTCAATAATTTATTCGTTAATGAAGATGATTTTGAGGATGAAGTAGTAGAAAGAGAAGAAGTAAGACAAGAGCAACCAAAACCAAGAGTTGTAAAAAAGGAGAATCAAGTGCAAACTAAAGCAAATGTTCAAAGTCAACCAGCTGGAAGAACAAATAATGTAATACTAACAGAACCTTTAGTTTTTGCTGATAGCAAAGATATTGTAGATGATATTAAACGTAATAAAGTTGTTATTATTAACCTAAGCAAATTAGATGTGGAAACATCTGATAGATTATTAGATTTTATATCAGGAGGTATCTATGCTCTTGGTGCAAGATTAAAAACTATAGGTGAAGATATCTACCTTTGTGTTCCTAATGGTGTTGAAGTATCAGGGGACTTTTACGAAGGAGAGTATTAATTTTGTTAAATATAACAGAGTATTTTTGGGTATATAAATTTATTACATATCTATTTAATTTTTATGAATATAGTATGCTAGCGTATATTTTAACTTCATGGGTACCACAATTAAAAAATAATTTCATTGTGGAATTTTTAGAGACAATCTGTGAGCCATACTTAAAAGTTTTTAGGAAAATAATTCCACCAATAGGTATGTTAGATATTTCACCAGTAGCAGCACTTATTGTATTAGGTGTAATAGAAAACTTAATAAAAGTGTTATTATTTAAAGTAGTTTAGTATCATGAAAAAATTAAATTTTTTACAACATGCATCTACTGAAGAAAAAGAAGTAGCTGAAAAGCTTTTACAAACTATAAGTTTTGTAGAAAATAGAAATACTGTGACAAAGTATCTTACAAATTTTGAACAGATTATTTTAGAACGTATAGTTGCATATAATTATAGTGATTTTAAAATTGAGTTTTTTGGTGGATTTAGTGGAGCAGAGAGGAAAAAAGCAAAAATTATTTCTAATGAATATTATGATGTAGATTATGATATTGTTTGTCTTAAAGCTAAATTTAATAATAAATTTAACAAGATTGAACATAGGAATATACTAGGAGCAATTCATAATCTAGGAATTAATTTTAATAGATTTGGAGATATAATTGTTCTTGAAAATGAAGTTTATATTTTTGTTGATGAGGAAATTGCTGATGTTATCTCTATGGAATTTACAAAAGCAGGAAGAGTGAACTTAAACTTTGAAAGAATAAATCTTACTGATGTTTCTATAGAAAAGAAATATGAGGATTTTGAAATAGTTAGTTCTTCATTCAGGGTGGATTCGCTAGTAGCGAAGATTACTAATAAATCGCGCAGTAAGATTAAAGAGTTTTTAGAACAAGACTTTATTAAATTAAATCATGTAATAGTGAGAAATGGAGAAAAAAACTGCGCTTTAGAAGATGTAATCTCTATTAGAAAGTATGGAAGATTTGTAGTTAAAGAGTATAAACAAAATAAAAAGAGCTTAAAATATAGAATAACAATATCAAAATTAGTATAAAACTAATGTTAACTCAATAGGGAGTGACTCAAAAATCGTGATTTCGTAGAAATCGATTTTGTCGAGTCACCCCCGCAAAGTTTATTAGATATCTAAAAAGCTTTTATAAAGCGAATT
>JAWHCX010000022.1:0-31043 GCA_032567735.1 Gemella haemolysans
ATCTGGCGTTGTCTTCCATGTTACAGTTGTTCCTTCTGGTAACCCTGTTTTGTTTACACTTTCTTCTGCGTTTGGTACGTGTCCATTGTCCACTTCTTGTGGAAGCGGAGTTGGGTTGTTTTTCTTGCTCATCGAATAAACAGTTATTTTCGCTTTTCTTTCACTTATATTTCCTGCATTGTCTTCTACTCGAATTGTTAATGTAAATTCTTTGCTAGGTGTATTTACCGGTAGTTTTTCTACCTCTTGTCTTCCTGCTTTAAATTTAATAGAATTTATAGTTTTATCGTATTCTAAGTAATCAGGTAAACCTGTTACACTAATTGATTTTATTCCACTACCATTCGCATTATCTTCTGCCCTTACTTCCATTGGTGGTAAAGTTTTATCTAATGCTGTCATTTCCCAGTTTGTTTTTTCTGCTGGTGATTGAATTGTTGGATCCGTAACATCTTTTACTTTTAATGGAATTGTAACTTCTTTTACTGTTCCATCTTTAAATGTAACTGTCGCTGTAATGTTTTGACTTCCATAATTTGCTGTGTTAATTGTTGGAGCTGTTACTGTTGAAATTTTGTCAATTCCATTAACGCCCCCTACTTTTGAAGTTGCAGACACTACTGTTTTTAATCTATCATTAGATACCTGATCATTTTGATTAACTTCGATTTCAGTTGCTGCAAGTTTATATTCATCGTTAAGTGCACGAACATTTACGGTTACATTAACCGTATCTTTTGAACCATCAGGATATGTTACAGTTACTACTCCTGCTTTATCTCCAGGTCCTGTTGTCGTACTAGGAGTGGTAGCCCATGTGTATGTTGTTCCGGCAGGTAAGTTAGTTTTGTTTACACTTGTTCCTGCATCTGGCGCCTCTCCATAACTCACTGTTTGTTTTTCAGAGTTAGCAGTAGCATCATATTTAGTAGTCATTGATTTAACTGTAATCGTAAATTGTCTTTGACTAGGATTGTCTGCATTATCTGTTACTTGAATAGATACAGTATAAGTTTTACTATCTTGTCCAACAGGTAATTTTGTTACTTCTTGAACTCCATTTTTAAATTTAATTGTCTTAGTTGCATTGTCATATACTAAGTAATCCGGCAAACCTGTTACAGTTGTTGATTTAACACCAGTTCCTCCATTATTATCCACAGAAGTCACTGTTATAGAAGGTAATGTTCTATCTAATGCAATTAAATCCCAATTTTGTCTATCGCTAGGAGATTGAATTGTTGGTGCTGTTACGTCTTTTACTTCTAAAGGTATATCAACTGGATCTGTCGTATTATCTAAATAAGTAACAGTCGCTTTAATCGTAGTCGTTCCAGCATTTGTTGTACTAATTGTTCCAACAGGTGTAACTGATTTCACCTTACTATTGCCATTATTATTAATAGTAACCGCTGCTTTTAATTCATCATTTGATACAGATTCATTTTGATTTTTTGTAATTTTAGTTGCTGTAGGTTTGTATTCACCATTTAGCTCTCGAACATTTACAGTCACATTCACTGTATCTTTTGAGCCATCAGGATATGTTACAGTTACTACACCAGCTTTTTCTCCAGGTCCCGTTGTTGTACTTGGAGTTGTAGCCCATGTGTATGTCGTACCTGCAGGTAATCCATTTTTATTAATACTTGTTCCTACATCTGGTGTAGCGCCATAACTCACCGTTTGTTTTTGTGCATTAGGAGTTGCATTATATTTCGTCGTCATCGATTTAACTGTAATCGTAAATTGTCTTTGACTAGGATTGTTTGCATTATCTGTTACTTGAATAGATACAGTATAAGTTTTACTATCTTGTCCAACAGGTAATTTTGTTACTTCTTGAACACCATTTTTAAATTTAATTGTCTTAGTTGTATTGTCAAATACTAAGAAATCTGGTAAACCAGTTACCGTTGTTGATTTAATGCCACTTCCTCCCGGATTATCTGTACTAGTTACTTTAATTTCAGGCAGTGTTCTATCTAAGGCGATTAAATTCCAATTTTGTCTATCTGTTGGTGATTGGATTGTTGGTTTAGTTACGTCTTTAACTTCTAAAGGAATATCAACTGGATCTGTCGTATCATCTAAATAAGTAACAGTCGCTTTGATCGTAGACGTTCCAGAATTTGTTGTACTTATTATTCCAACAGGAGTAACTGATTTCACCTTAATCTTACCGTTATTATTAATACTAACCGCTGCTTTTAAGTCGTCATTTGTTACAGGAGTATTTTGATTTCTTACGATTTTATTCCCTGTAGGAGCATATTCATCAGCTAATCTTCGAACATTTACAGTTACATTCACCGTATCTGTTGAACCATCAGGATATGTCACAGTTACTACACCAGCTTTTTCTCCAGGTCCTGTTGTTGTACTTGGAGTTGTAGCCCATGTGTATGTTGTTCCTACAGGTAAACCTGTTTTATTAATACTTGTTCCTGCATCTGGTGTAGCACCATAACTCACCGTTTGTTTTTGTGCATTAGGAGTTGCTGTATATTTGAAAGTTTGTGGCTTCCATACAAAACGAATACGTCCTGCTGCCCCTTTATCATTCGCATGTCCTACATGCTCATAGTTCGCATTGCCTGCTGGGTCTTCTGTGTATAAATAACGAGTAATTGATTTTTCACCAGTAAATGGTTGATTATTAATATTCCCACTTACAGTAATTGTCGCTGGCTGAGTATTTGACCCTGTTGTTTCTGACTTAATCTTAGTGGCTGTTAAATATAAACCATCTGAACTTCCTCCACCTAAATAACTAGTATCTTCTTGTCCTAATCCCTGTCTATTATCCGCTGGAAATGCTAAGTAAACTTTTGAGATTTTTCCATTATTATCTTTTGCTTTTAAAGTAATATTATTGTTTTCATGTGAATATAGATAAACTTCTTGGTTACCTGGATTATCATAAGGAATTTCTACTGTTGGTCTAATATTATCAACAATCTCAACTGGAATATCCACTGTTTTCATCACAGTATTTCCACGAAGAATTTCAATTTGTTTGCGATGAATAGTTGGTCTTGAAGTGTCTACAGTAGAGCCACCTTTCCATCGAATTGTCAAATCAGTCGCAGGCGCAGTTCCATTTGATAAAGTAATATAGCTTCTAGCATCTCCTAGTTCACCACTTTGATATTGATTAATACGTTTATCTTGTTTCCCTACAAAATCTAGTACTGTGTACGGTGTCGATACATCTTTAACCGTTCCGTTTTGATATGTTACTGTAACAACCGCATTTCGTGTTCCTGGTTGTTGTAGATTAAAAGGTGTTTTCCATTGCACATCAACAGTAGATGGAAGTTCATTTCCAGTTATTGATTTCACTAAATTTCTAGGATTTTTATAGAAATCATGTGGGTCTCCATATAATGCCGTAAGATTTTGATATTTTGCTACGGCATCATTTTGTGCATTTGTTTGGATCGTTTTAGGTGCAAATCCATCTTTAAAGTGAATAGTCATTGTTGCACCATCAGCAGAAACTTCGGCGTGATCATAGTCTACATGCACTGGTCTATTGACTACTCCCGGGTGTGCAGCCTCAAACTTTTTAATTAAAGCTGTTTTTTCGGTTTCTGTTAAATGGCGGACATCATCTACATAAGTTGGTGTTGCCAAATCATTAACCGTATTACGTTCACTTTGTGCCTTTATATGAAATGTATAAGTAATACTATTTTCTGGTCTCTGTCTTCCTGCAGCGATAGTCACTCTATAATCACCCGGTTCAACAGCTTCTCCCGTTTTATCATAACGCCCAAGCCAACCTCTTATAACCGCTTTAACTTCTGGATTATTAACAGGCCATGCACCGGATGTGATATCCTGAAAGTCTTCCTTTCCAGTACGAGGATTTTTATAAGCAACTCTCAATGTTATACCTTTAAGCTTATCTAAACCACTAATAACACCTACAGTTTTTAAATAATATGGTGTTCCATCTTCCTTACCTCTATTTTCTCCATATTCATACTTATATAAAGGTTCTCCTGGACCTCTTTGACCTAAAACTCTCATAAATGAGTATATCTCATCAGAATTATAATATGTCAAGTCTGTTCTTGCTTCAGTAACTAATCCAGCTTCTCCTCTTCCATGCTGATTTTGCGTAGGTAAAAAGTATACCGCCCTAAATCTACTCTCGCCATTTCCATTAATCGGTTGTCCATTTCGTGGATCACGTTTACCAGAATGAGCTCTTGTCATTCGGTTGGCTACTTTATTGCGTAAATAAATTACTTCTTTTAATAGTTTTTGAATAGCTTCTTCATTATATTTATCACTATTATAAGCTGTTGGTAGTTTTTCAGCTGTTTTAACTAATTCTTTTTCAGATTCACTAAATTCATAATTTATTTGATTAGCTATACTGTGAATCTCATTTACAGTTTCTGTCACTTTAGTTATTTTTTCGTTGTGTTTTCTAGCAACATCTTCTGTACTGTTTTGTTCTTGTTTTTCTTTATTATCTTTCTCAGAACTTACTTTATTATCTTTTTTTGATTCGTCTTTTTCTTTAACTTCTGATTTTTTATCTTCTTTAGGTTTATCCTCTAATTTATCAAAAGCTTCTTTAAGTTCTCTTATTTCTTTATCAATTTCTTCCTGAGTTATCTCTTTATTATCTAATGTTTTTTCTACACGTGACAAAATAAGATTAAGCTCTTTTACTGATTTTTCAGTTTTTTTGCTGATATCAGTTTCCTTAATCTTATCAACTAAATCTTTTAACTCTTTTTTGTTAACTTCTTTAACTTCTTTTTTTTCTGTAAATTTCTTATTATCTTCACTTACAGTCGTTTTTTCTAGTTTTTTATTAGAGCTTTGCGCTTGCTTCTCTAACGCGGGGATAACAACAGTTGAGTTCTGCTCACCTAAATTATTGTTTTTTTCTTGTTTAGCAATCACTTCTGAACTATTTGCATCACTTGCATATGTCACCTGTGAACTGCTAATGCTCATTCCTCCAACAACAAAAAATAACGAACAACCAAAAAGGATCTGTTTTCCTTTTTTAACCATGCGCCAATTTTTTTGTTGGACACCCTGTCGATTAAATAACATTTTTCTCTCCTTCTATATTTATACTTAAAATTTACAATGATAAATCCATTATATACCTTTCCCTTTAGAGTTTCAATACTTTTACATTATTTTTAAGTATATTTTAACTACAATTACTAACAATAAAATCATAAATATAAATAAGACTAGACAATATCACGTATACATTTAATGTATTAATAAAAAAATCATAAAATATTAAATATCAAAATATAACATTAAAACAATAGATGATCCTTATCTTCTTTTTAATAAAATAATATTTTACCAGCCTTTGATTTACATAAATTCATCATAGAGAAAAATTTATCTTTAGTCTCTACAAAATAAAAAATTAGTTCTACAATAAGACCTTCTTTAACATTCAAGAAAAAAACATTTCTCTTATCAAGGAAGTAATGCATTGCAAAACTAACTTTTTATATTTTCTATTAAGTTTTTCTTTATTTATTTACAACATTCGCAGATGTTCCTGTCGTAATTACATCTACAGCAGCTTCTAATCCACCTTCTACTAGGTTCTGAATTGCAGTTTCTGTATAAAACGCTGTATGTGGTGTATAAATTACATCATCACGATCGATTAGAGTTTGTAATAACTCATCATCGAATTCTTTTCCTTCAAAGTTTTTAGGAACATATTTACTTTCATTTTCATATACATCTAATCCTGCTCCAAGAAGTTTTCCACTATCTAATGCTCGTAACACAGCCTTAGTATCAACTAACATACCACGAGCAGCATTTAGTAAAATCGAGTTATCTTTCATTTTAGAGATAAACTCATCATTTACCATGTGATTGTATTCTTTAATAGCTGGCATATGAATAGTTATTACATCAGAATTTGCAATTAAATCATCCAAATTCTCAACATAAGTTAAAACTTCTTTTGCTGCTTCATTTTTGTAAACATCATACCCTAGAACTTTAGACCCTAAGGCATTGAATAATCTAGCAGCTTGAGTCCCGATTCTTCCAGTACCGATAACTCCTACTGTTAAAGTTCTAAGTTCACGAGATAAAATCCCTGGATTCCAAGAGAAATTATGTTTTTCTAAATTACGTTGGATTTTGTTAGTGTTTCTACTAATTCTAAGTGCTGTTGTAAGTACATGCTCAGCAATTGCATTAGGTGAATATGATGGTACGTTTGTCATTTTAATACCATATTTGTTCATTAACTCTAAATCATAAATATCAAATCCTGCAGAACGAGTCGCAAAGACTTTAATACCTTGTTCGTGAGCATATTCATATACATCGCTCTCAAAAGGTTTATTTTGCGCTAAAACTACACCTTGCTTTCCTTCTAATAAGTGTTTATTAGCAGATGAAAGTTCTTCTGTATAAACATCAATTTCAACCTCAGGATGAGCATTTCTCCAACTTTCTAAAGCACTCTTTTCATCTTCTCTTAAATTAAAAAATACTAATTTCATATCTTTTCCTCCTGTATACAAGACTGTTATTGTTTAATAAAATAAATGTTTTATTGAATATATATAACTAATTTTACCATAAAAATCTGTATCCTAAAATACTTTTGTCTTATTTTTCAATTATTTTCTTAATAATTTCAAATAATTCATAATTATTTTCAACTTTTTCATATATTTCAGTACCTGGCGAACATTCTTTATTATAACGATTTATCCAAATCGATTTCCAGCCTGCATTATTTGCTCCTACTATGTCATTTTCAAACGAATCACCTATGTAATATAAAGATTCGGTATCTAGTTGTAACTTTTCTTGCATAGCATCAAATATTCTTACATCCGGCTTGTTTATTATTCCTAAATCACCTGAAACAATAATATTTTCTCTAGGAATCAATTTTTCAACACCTAAAGCATCTATTTTCGCCCATTGATGCTCGCTAGGACCATTAGTTATTACTCCTAACTTCACATTATTCTTTTTAGCAAGTTCTAAAATATTTATCGTTATATCAGACATTTGTAATTTTTGTTGATTCTTTTTATATTCTTTTTGCATATTTAATGCCTGTTCATCAGTTAGAAAGACACCTAAGTCTCTCGCCGCTTCTTGAATCCGATAAATATGATATTCATCCATAGTCATCTCTCCATTTCGAGAGGCTTCAAATTTCACATCACTATAATATCTACTCAAAAGATAAAATTTCTCCATATCAATATCTATATCAAAGAGACTCCTATACGCATTTTTAAATGGAACTATCTGTTCATATAGAGTATCATCAACATCAAAAACAAGACCAATCATTTTATTCTCCTTATATTAAAATCAACTCAATATCATTATAACTCCACTACTAAGCTCAATAACTTAGTATTTTTAGTTATTCATTGAGTTGATTTTAAACATTATTTTATTAACTTTTCTATTTTATTTTTTGCTTCTTCTAGTGTCTCACTATTTTCTAACTTCTCTAAAACTAATATTAGAAGTGTTTTTTTATACTCCATAAACTGTTTATCTGTCATACCTTCTACATTATTTATGTTATCCATACTAATCTCCAATTCTAAACATATTTTATTCTATTTACTATTATATCATATCAATAATTTTTTTATCACCAAATTTATTTTTCCAATCAATTTCAAAATCTATAACGGACTTATCGGTATAAGGATGCCAAACACTTGTTTCTATTAATTCAGGAGATATAGTTGCCGCTTCGGCTCCTTGAAGCAAGATTTCTTGAATCTGTTTTATATTTTTAAAACTCGCAGCCAAAATCTCTGTTGGATAATCTATTAATAAATCACTTATTACAGAGATTGTTTCTGTTGCATCTTGCCCGACATTTTCCATTCTATTTACATACGGCGCTACATAACTTGCTCCATTCATGGCTGCAGCCAATGCTTGCATAGGACTTAGAACTGCTGTAGCCGTCACCCTAATTCCTTCTTTTGAACAAAGTTTAATAGCTTCTAAACCAGCCTTTGTTACAGGAATTTTTATATAAAATGTTTCCCCAAAAAATTTTCGTAGTACTCTTGCTTCATTTAATATTCCTTCAACTTCACTTTCTGTTGTTTGTATATGAATTTCATATTTATCATAAGTAAATTTCTTTAATTCTTTTAAAATATTTTTTATATCCCCTTCTACTTTTGATAATATTGTTGGATTAGTCGTTATCCCTGTTATCTCTCTATATTTCGATATTTCTTTAATTTTTTCTACATCTGCACTATCTATTAAAATTTTCATTATTTTTCTCCTCTAAAATGCTTATAACCTCTCCCAGATTATTAACAATTCTATAAACTTTTTCTTTACAAACTTCATCTGGTTTAAACATATCAGGAACCATAATAACCTTAGCTCCTGCCGAACTACCCGCTATCACACCAGCCTTAGAATCTTCTAAAACTAAACACTCTTCTGGTTTTTCACCTAAGCGCTTTGCTGCTAATAAGAACACATCAGGTGCCGGCTTCCCATTTTCAACTTCAGCACCACTGGCAAACTCATCTATATATTTCTTCAAGCCAGTCTTTTCCATATTATTTATTATGTGGTTTATACTAGATGATGAAGCTACCGCTACTTTATAATTATGCTCTTTCAAATATTTTAATAACTCTTCGATATATGGCATTTTCCTTGGCCCTGTAGTAAATAAAATATTTTCTATATATTTATAATGATCATCTACTAGTTGTTTTCCACTAACATCAGAATTTTTGAAATAATTCTCCCAAAACTCATAAATACTTTTCGTAGTAAATCCCAATACCAAAAGTGTTTCTTCTTTTGTCATATCATATCCTTGCTTTTTCGCACTATGAATAAACGCTTCAGTTGCTAAACTTTCCGTATCAACCATCAGTCCATCCATATCAAATAACACAGCTTTTATATTCATATCATCGACCTCATTTTTAGTTCTATATATTTATTATAATAAATATAATTGAAATTTACAAACTACAAAAAATAGGGGAATCTCCCCTATTTCATCTATTAACCTCTTGTTTTTCCACCCGCTACATTATACGTAACACCATGAACATAACTTGCTCTATCACTTGCTACGTATGCAACTAAATCTGCAACTTCTGATAATTTCCCATCTCTTCCTAGTGGAGTAGTTTTTGTACTTGTATACCCCGCACGAATTTGTTCTACTGTTACACCGCGAGTATAAGCTAAGGCTTCTTCGTAAGCTAATGTTCTAAGTCCTGTCGCTTCTAATATACCAGGAGCTACACCTACTACTCTAACTCCTAATTTACCTAGTTCTTTAGCCCAAGAACGTGTAAGTGAGTTTACAGCATTCTTACTTGCTGCATAAATACTTTGTCCTTCTGATCCTTCTAATCCAGATTCTGAAGACATGTTTACTATTACACCACTACCTTTAGCAACCAGTATACGTCCAACTTCTTGAGAGAAAATGAATAAACCTTTTACATTAATATCCATAATCTTATCATATACTTCGTCACTAAACTCATATTTTCCTTCAGGGGCATTTTTATCCACTAATAAACGAGGAATATTAATCCCTGCATTATTTACAAGGATATCAATTGTTCCGAATTTTTCTACAGTTTTAGCCACAACTTCTTTAACATCGCTTCTATTAGTAACATCACATTTTACATATAGTAATTTATCATTATCAGATTCTATTTCTGTAAGGTCACTTACTACAACATTACATCCTTGATTTAAGAACTCATCAACTACCGCTGCACCAATTCCTGATGCTCCACCTGTTACTACTACTGTTTTTCCTTCTAAATTTAACCAACTCATAATTTTTTCTCCTTATATTATTTATTTATTGTAATTTTTGTATTTATATCAATCTTAGGACAACTTTTGTTTTCTACCACAATCGCACCAGGTAATAAGTTATCTAAATCTCCTGAAAAATGAACTGTTAAGTGCCCTAAATCTACTAAATTTTTCTCTGCTACATCACCAACACCAAGAATTTCAAATTCTTCTCCATCTACTATTAATGTTTGACCAACTTCTATAGTTTCATTAGTAGGTACTACATCAACACCATAGCAATAATCTTTTAACATATCGGGTGCATTATCTCCAAAAAGGATAAACATACCATCCCCAAATTCACCTACAAGACTACCTTTACTTTTTACTGTATTTTCATAAATTATCATACTCATTCTTCCTTTATTAATCTTTTATTTCATTTTTTACGGTCGACTTTGTCGTTTATGTAGGAAGCGACAACCGCTTCCTATTAAATATATATATAATTAGTACATTCCAAAGCTTGCTAACCAAGCTACGATAACCCTTGGTACCCCAATAATAAATCTTGAGTAAAGTACTGATACTACACCTACTTCTACTGTTTCAGGCTCAGCTTCCGCAAGACCTAATCCAACCGGAATAAAGTCACAAGCACACTGTGTATTAATTGCAAATAATGCAGGTAATGCTAATTGTGGTGGAATAGTTCCTTTTCCGATTTCAACCCCGATTAATGTACCGATAATTTGAGCAATTACTGCACCAGGGCCAAGTAACGCAGATAATAGTGGGATAGAACATACAAATCCTAAAGCTACTAATCCAAAAATATTTCCTGCTAGAGGAGTTAATAATTTAGCAAACCAGTTACCAAATCCAGATCCTTGGATAACCCCTATTAACATCGCAACAAATGCCATGAATGGTAAAATTGTTGTAATCATTGATTGAACTGCATCTCTTGCAGCTTGGTATAATGTATGAACTACTTTACCAGCACCCATACCGATTTTTTGAATAACAGATGATTTAGCATTTTCTGCTAAACTTTGTGAAACTTTTTTATCTGCACTATATTTAAATTCACGTTTTGGTTCTTCTTGAGTTTTTTCCTCAACTACTACTTCTTCACTACCTTCAGCTAATGAGATTTGATCTAATCCTACAGCTGAAACATAAATATCTTCTTTAATAAATTTAGCAAGTGGTCCACTTGGTCCAACAGGCATAATGTTAACTGTTGGAATTCTTTTTTGTGGATAAATACCACAACGTAATGTTCCACCACAGTCAATAATTGCTAAGAAAATTTCTTCGTCTGGTACTGATGTTTTAAATCCATTAACCGCAGTAGCACCTGTTAATTTTACGATTTTTTCTACGATTTCAGGTTCAGCTCCACCACCTGTGATATATAAAATTTTATCTTTTCCTGGTTTTGGAGTTACTACTAAAGGTCCACCGAAACCACCACTACCTTTTTCTATTTTAATTGTTCCGTATGTCATAATTATTTCTCCTAATCCTACGCTTTTAATTCATTACTTAATTCAATTTTTTGTTGTTTCATAACTATTTTTGTTGTGAAATCTGTAACCCATCCAGCAAAGAAGTTCATTACTAACCCTACAAGAAGGTATCTAATTGCTAATGGTGTAACGTCTAATCCTAATTGAGTAATTCCATTTGCAATACCTAAGTAGATGAAAATTTCACCAACGTTAATGTGTGGAAATATCCCACTATTTGTATGACAGTGATATGATGCAGATGCATAATAACTAGGTTTCATACGTTCTGGTAAAAATTTACCCATTGATAATGCCATAGGGTTTGCTAACATAAATGCAGAAACGAATGGTAAAATTCCGTAAGCTAAAATTACATTTTTAGAACACACTTTAGCAAATTTTTCTACTCTGTGTGGTCCAATAAAAGCAACTAATGCATTCATAAATACAAGAAGTAATAATACTTTCGGTACGATTCCTCCAACCCAACTTACGAATACTTTTGCACCTTCGTCAAATAAACCTGTAAAGCCTGATGCTAATTTAACAATATAATCCATATTGTCCTCCTTATAATATTTAATTTAATTTTAATTTTTTTGCTAATTTCCCAAATGGACTTGGCTCCATTTCAACCTGTCCACCAGCAGAAATTGTTTTATAATTAACAACTCCGTCAAGCACTGCACTAGTTAGAGATGCTGATAGTTTTATCGCTTTACAATCTTCTCTATTTATAGTCCCTACTTTAAGACCATTGAAATATTCAAATTTTTTAAATCTAGCAAGTACTGTTACTCCTTGCATAGCTTCTCCAGTGATAACCTTATCATTATCGTCTATAGCTAGCATAACAATTGCTCCCGCACGTGCAGCACCTTTTTTTCTTCCTATTACTACTCTACCTATTCGTCTAAGTTTACTATAGCTTCGTTTGAAACTATTTAACTGAACATAAGTTAGAGCATACTGTAAAATAAACGCTAAAATAAAGAGTATTCCTAAAACTATTAAATTCATATGTCCTCCTAATTGCTATCTATATAAATTAGTATTTTTTATAAAGTAATTTACTAATAAGTCATAATTATCTATTTTAGATATGTCTGTAATTAATTTTTCATCTTTAATAATAGAAATTAATTCATCATAGGTTTTAGCTAAAATCAACCCATTTTTTTCTCCTTCAGGTACACACGCCATAAATATTAGTTTTAAGTCTTTATTATCCTTAAATCCTTTTTCACTTACCCCTAGAGCAATTATTAAATCATCTCCCAGTTTATTTATCGTATGTGGAAATGCTACACTTTTCTCAAAAATCATAGACGATTTTTTTTCTCTTTCTCTGATTCTCTTTAAAAACTTATCATCTACTAAATGCTGTTTTATTAACTCTTCTATCATAAAATCAATATTTTCAGCATATGTTTTTTTACTATCACATTTGAAAAATGTCTCTTCTCTCATCGAGCTTAGCAATACTGATTCCATTCCTCGAATACTAGGATTATTCATTTTATTAACATATTGTAGAAAATTAATTTCTTTTTTCAAGTACATCTTATCTAAAATTTCATTTTGATAAATAACCGGCATTTCTGTTTCAAACTTTATATCTTCAGTAGAAATTATAATATTAAATTTACTATAATCAACTTTTTCAAAAGTGGTGTATGCTGATACTTGTGAATTTACTATTATACTTTCTATTTCATTTATCATAAGTTTGCTATATGCTGGTCCTGAATTAGTTATCAACAAGATACTTAGATTTTCAGATTGAACTTTTATTTTCTTCAATAACGTTTCAAAATATATTGCTAGATAACTAATTTCATCTTCTGAAACTATATAGTTATACTTATTGTTAATTACTTTACTAGCAGTTTTAGCAATTTTATATGATACCGGATATTGTTCTTTAATTTTCTCTTTCATATTGTTGTTATATCTAACACCGTATTTTAATCGTTCCATTAAGAAGTATATGTGATAGATAAATTCTTCAATTATATCCGAAGTATCAAATTCAAGTCCATACTCGTAAACAACTGTTTCTAAAATTTCCTGAACAAGTTTTGTATACTCTTCAGTATATTTTAGATTTTCTCTTATTTTATTTATTTTTGTAGGAACTCTCATCGTAGCAAAGCAAATCGCTAAAAATTTGATTTCATCAGTAGTTAAGCATATCTTATATTTATTCTCTATATAATCACTTATCTCTTTAATAAAAGGTTGTGCATAGTTGTTTAATAACTCTTCATATTGCTTTTCTTCAAAGTTTAGATAAAAACCATTAGCAAATCGATCTAAAGACACTGTTAAGTATCTGAAAAATTCAGCTTTTGCCTGTTTATCAATTTTGTACTTTTCAAATGTTTCATCAAAAAACATATTATCATCTTTATCAAAAATATCTTCCTTGTACATATAATTAAAAATATTTTCTAAGATAAAAATTCTAATATCTTTTTCTAGACCAACTACTTTAATACCTGTATTAGGTTTTCCTTTTATAACAAGATTATAACTACTTATAATGTCATTTAATTTTTTTATATCGGAATTTAAAGTTGTTCTACTAACTATCATTTCAAAAGCTAAATCGTCTATTAGTGTACTTTCACCCGATGAAACTAATGTCTTAAATATATATACTAGCCTTACCTTACTAGAATCAAAATTAACACTAGCTTCATATATAGATCTTTTTCTCTTTAAGTATTCTTCTAACTTTGTAATAAAAAGACTATAATTTGAATTTTTATTTTCTATGTATGCACAGTCTTCAAATAATTCATTTAAAGATTTTATTTCATTACTAATAGTTTTTGAACTTACCTTTAATACATCTAACAAGTATTGATCCTGAACTAAAAAGTTAGATTCTAGTATATTCAGTAGTCTCAAACTTCTATTATCATAATTAAAAATCTCCATTTGCTTCACCACCTACATTTATTATAATGTTAGCGTTTCAAAAAATTAATACAGTTATTTTCTCTTAAAAAGAAAAACGCTTTAATTTTTTATAAAACCCTACTTTCATGACTTTAACTACATATATTTCTAAACAATATAATTTATATAATATAGTTTTAAATAGAAAAAGCACCCTTAAAAAATTGAGGATGCTTTTACTTATTTTATAGGCTTTCTATAACATTTTTTACTATATTATCTACTGTTAAGCCATTTTCTTTCATTAATTCTTCTAGATTATATCTATCATAGAATTTTTTACTTATTCCGTAGTTTTGAACTTTTAATTCAGTATTCCCTAAATAACTCGCTACAGTTTGACCGTATCCACCTTCTACTATACCATCTTCAACCGTTACAACCAATTTATGATTTTCTTTTAAAGAGTTTAGTAATTCTTTATCCAGACCAGTTAAAAATCTTGGATTTACTAATGTTGCCTCTATATTATGTTCTGATTTCAATTTTTCAGAAACTTCCTCTGCTAAGTTATAAAAATTACCTACTCCAAATATTGCAACCTGTTCTCCAAATTTTTCTACTTTATTTTTATTTAAAATAGAATAATCTGTTTTATCTTCTTTCCCAGTTTCTACAACACTTCCCACAGGAACACGTATAGCAACTGGATGCTCATTTTGGTTAATTGCCCATTCTAACATCGCTAAGTGCTCTTCTTTATTAGTAGGAGCTAAGTATACGAAGTTTGGTATGTGCGATATAAATGGAATATCAAAAAATCCTAAGTGACTTTCATCATTCATTGAATTTATAGAAGCACTGTATACTAATACTACCCCTGCTTGATTGTTTAATGCCATATCATGAGAAAGTTGGTCATATGTTCTCTGTAAGAACGTTGATAATACAGTCCACACTGGTTTTGCTCCATTTTTAGCTAGTCCCGTTGTCATCGTTACCGCTTGTTCTTCCGCAATACCTACATCGACAAATTGGCTTCCCAATTGCTCTCTTAGCTTTCTATTAAAAACTATCCCTGGCGTTCCTGCATTGATAACGACAACTAGTGGATCTTCTTTTATTTTTTTCGTTAAATATTCAGAGGTGATACTATTATATGTTTGACTCACGATACCTTTTTTAATATACTCCCCTGTTTCTAAACTAAACGGCCCTCCAGCATGGAATTTTTCATGATTTCGTTCTGCAGGTTCAAAACCTTTCCCTTTTTCTGTATAAATATGTAATACTACTGGATGATCTATATCTTTTACTTCTTTAAACAGTGAAATTAGCTCTTCTAAATTATTACCATCTTCTAAATAATGATAGTCATATCCTAAGGCTTTAAAAATATTGTTTGTCACCTGCCCCTTAGTTTCACGTAAACTTTCTAATGCAGTATATATACCACCTTTAGGATTTTTAGCAATCGACTGATCATTATCATTTATAATAATTATTGCATTAGTTCCAAGTGTAGCTATTGTATTCAATCCTTCATAAGCCATTCCACCAGATAGCGCGCCATCTCCGATAATCGCTATAACATTACTTTTTTCATTCTTTAAATCTCTAGCATGTAAAATCCCACTTGCTAACGATAGTGAGGTTGATGTATGTCCAATAGTGAAAAGATCATGCTCACTTTCTTTTGGATTTGTATATCCAGAAACATCATCATAATGTTTAGGATCCATAAATGCTTTTTGACGTCCTGTTAACATTTTATGAATATACGTTTGATGCGATACATCAAAAATTATCTTATCTACAGGTGAATCAAATACATGATGTAAGGCAACCGTCATCTCTACCATTCCTAAATTTGGTCCGCTATGTCCTCCGTGAGAACTAATTTTTTCTAATAATACCGTTCTTGTTTCATCAGCCAGAGAATGTAATTCTTCTATTGTTAATTTTTTAAGATCCTGGGGTCCTGAAATATTTTCTAAAATCATATTTATCCCTCCTATTTCTATCTATTTGTATTAATATCATTATAACATAAATTAATCTAGCTTAAGTATTCGTTTTTATTATAGGTTTAGTAATACTTTTTATCATTCTTTGATAGTTGTTAAATATCTCCATCAATAAATATAAATATAATTAGGGATAAAGTATGTAACTTTCTAAATTAATTTCAACATTATTAAAACCTTAACATCCTATTTTATTCAACTTTTAATACTTCATCTATATATAAAAGTAAATTTTTTATTTCACTTTTTGTTTGAAAAAATTTTATTTTTAGTGTATTATATAAAAACGTAGTAAAGCTACAATAATTTTGAATATAAAATAAAACATGAGGTTAAAATTTATGAAAACAGCTTTTGTGTGCGATTCAGCATTACAAATTAATAAAAATTTTGCGAATAACAATCCAATTACAGTTATCCCAGTAGAGGTTCGTCTTGACGATGAAATTTTTGAGGATAACATAACTATTACTCCCGATGAATTTTACGAGAGGATACACAACGGACAAAAACCTAGCACAAGCCAACCAGCTGTAGGTAAAATACTAAGTGTCTATGAAGAATTAAAGCAACAAGGTGTTGAGCGTATCATTGCTTTCAGCGTTTCTTCTAAATTATCAGGAACATACTCTTCTTTTGTACAAGCTAAAGAACTTATTGATGGGATTGAAATTAAAATAATCGATACTCTTCAAATAGCAAGAATGGTAGGAATAGCGATCGAAAAAATTATCAAAGAATTTGAAGAAGGAAGTTTAACATTTGAAAATATAGAAAAAAGATATGCAGAACTTTCACAGCAACACAATGTTCTTGTAACAGTAGAAACTATGCAATATTTATACGCAGGTGGTAGACTTACAAAAGCTCAGTTCGTTTTGTCAAATCTATTAAATATTCTTCCTATTATAACTATTAAAGATGGTCTACTTTCAGTAAGTGGAAAACATAGAGGAATGAATAAAGTTCTTTCAAAAATGTGTGAAGAAATAAAAGAAAAAAATCCAAAGAGTTTATTTGTTCTTTATACAAATGATGAGTTATTAGAAAAAGCAATGGCATCTATCGAAAAAACTTTCGGAGAAATCGAAGTAGAAACAGAAATCGTATCACCTGTAATTGGATCTCACGCAGGACCTAAAGCTATAGCAATCGGATATTTAGGTTACGACAAATAAAAACATAAAAACACCTAAGAATTAGGATTATAACTAATTCTTAGGTATTTATTTATTAAGGCTGATTCCAAATCACGATGTCAAAAAAAATCAAATTTGTCGAATCAATCCCACTTTTTGCTAATCTAATTTAAAATTTGTTCCTTCTAATGCAGCTTGAAGATCTTCTTTTGATACTTCTCCTTCAACTACGACAGTTTTTTCTTGAATATTAACTTCTATATTATCAACATTATCTAGTTTTGATAATTTTTCTTTAACTGCAGCGACACAACCACCACATTTTACACCTTCGATACTATATTCATTTTTCATGATTAATTCTTCTTTCTTTTTATTAATTTAATTTTACTCTTTTTAATCTTAAAGCATTTAATACTACAGATATAGAACTAAAACTCATTGCAGCTCCTGCCAACATCGGATTTAACAACGGTCCTCCGAATATATAGAATACTCCCATCGCAAAAGGAATACCTATAACATTATAGAAGAATGCCCAAAATAGATTTTCTTTAATATTTGTTATAGTTTTTTTACTTAAAACTATAGCATTAACAACAGAATTTAAGTCAGGTTTCATCAATACTATATCTGCCGCATCGATTGCTACATCAGTTCCTGTTCCTACTGCTATTCCGACTTCTGCTTGTACTAGTGCTGGTGCATCATTAATACCATCACCGACCATTGCTACCTTTTTACCTTGAGCTTGAAGTTTTTTGATTTCATTTGCTTTATCTTCTGGTAAAACTTCACTAACAACTTTGTCTATCGATAATTGTTCTGCAATTACCTCAGCAGTTTTTTTATTGTCACCAGTCAACATAACTACCTCTAACCCTAAGCTATGTAATTTTTCAACAGTTTCTAAACTACTTGCTTTTATTTGATCGGCAACAGCTATAATTCCAGCTAGTTCAGAGTCTACAGCTATGAATAATGGTGTTTTCCCTTCTGAAGCATATTTCTCTGCTTTTTCAACTGAATCTTTTGTATCAATATCATTTTCCAACATTAGTTTTTCATTACCGATAAGTACTGACTTTCCATCAACCATTGATGAAATACCTAATCCTGTTAATGAACTAAAATCTTTAACTTCTAACAAATCTAAATTTCTATTTTTAGCTTCATCTACTATAGCTAGACCTAATGGGTGTTCTGAAAGATATTCTACACTCGCTGCAAGTTGCAATAGAACTTCTTCAGATAAATTATTAAATGTCATTATATCAGTTACTGAAATTTTACCTTCTGTCAATGTTCCAGTTTTATCAAATACTACAGTATTGACCTCTTTAGCTAACTGCAGAGCTTCTGAACTTTTTATTAAAATACCGTGTTCAGCTCCCTTACCTGTACCTACCATTATAGCTGTCGGTGTAGCTAAACCTAAGGCACAAGGACAAGCAATAACAAGCACTGCGATAATAATTTTTAGAGAAAAACTCCAAGATGCATCTCCAACAAAGTACCATAAAATTCCAGCTATTAGTGCTAAAACAATAACAATAGGAACAAATACTCCTGAAATTTTATCAGCAAGTTTTGCGATTGGAGCTTTAGAATTTTGAGCATCTTCAACAAGTTTAATAATCTGTGATAAAGTAGTGTCTTTACCCACTTTAGTAACTTTCATTTTAAAAACACCTGTTTTATTAATACTAGCTCCGACAACTTTACTATTTATGTCTTTTTCTACTGGGATACTTTCCCCTGTTAACATCGATTCATCTACAGTCGAACGACCTTCAATCACGACTCCATCAAGAGGTACTTTTTCACCAGGACGAACAAGTAGTATATCACCTGTAGATATTTCATCTACTGCTACAACATGTTCTTCACCATCTATAATTAAATTAGCCGTTTTTGGTACCAATCCGACCAACTTACTAATAGCATTTGTAGTACGACTTTTCGATACTCCTTCAAAGTATTTACCTAGTGTAATCAATGTTAAGATTACCGCTGCAGATTCATAGTACAAATTCATAGCTGCATGTTCATCACCTAAATATACCAATACGGTTGAATAAACACTATATAAGAATGCTGCCCCTGCTCCTAACGCTACTAAAGAATCCATATTAGGTTTTCTTCTAAGAATAGCTCTAATTCCTACACTAAAGAATTTTCTACCAAAATACAAAACAGGTAACACCAGAATAAACTGTACAGTTGAAAATAACTTTGGATTTCCCATTGGACTTAAACTTTCCAACATAGGTAATCCTACCATCTCAGCCATCGCTATATACAACACAGGCACTGTAAATATAGCTGAATAAATAAATCTTTTCCAAATACCATCTATTTCTTGTTGTTTTTTCTCAGCTTGGTCATCTACCGAATTATCTATTTCTAATCTTGCTTTATAGCCCGCTTCTTCTACTTTTCTCTCAATCTCAGCTACACTTAATTTTTCTTTATCGAATTTTACTACCATCTTCTCAGTAGCGAAATTTACAACAGCCTTTTCTATCCCATCTAAAGATGAAATCGTATCTTCTATATTTTTCGCGCACGTTGCACAACTCATTCCCTCTAATATGAATGTTCGCTCCTCAATACTAGAAACATAAGTAAGCTTATATCCCAATTTCTCTACAATCTTTTCTACTTCCGTTCTATCTATTCCCTCTCCTCTAGTAAGCGTAAGTTTACTTGTCGCAAGGTTTACATTGACATCTGATAAATTATCAACTTGTTTTAAACTATCTTCAATATGCGCCGCACAAGAAGCACAACTCATCCCCTCAACTATATATGTCTCACTTTTACTCATATATTAATCACACCTATCTTTTAAATATTTTTGTTTGTCTACAATTGTAGTCTTTGTTATAAATTAAGTATACTACCATCTAAAATTATTGTCAACAATATTTTAAATAATCAATAACAGCTATCATTATGATATATAGCAAAAGCTATCATAGAGTACTTTAAAGGGGATAACTCGACAAAATCAATTTCTATAAAACCATGATTTTTGAGTCACCCCTTACAATATTATTTAATTTTTACTTTCTAATTTTTCATTCATCTGACGACGAAGTTTAGAAAAATCTTCTTTGACTACTACAGTGTCAGCAATATAGTCATGAAGTCCTTTTTTCTTATTAGTAAAAGCAACAGCTAGATATGGGATATACACTAAAAATATAGTTAATAGTCTACCAACTACCTCACGGTAAACTACATCCATAAGACCTAACTTATCACCTTTGTTAGTTTCTACTTTTATCTTCATAATCATCTTACCTAAAGTTTGAGAAAAGAAGTAAGTCATCGAGATAAAATAAGTGAACATAACGATAACATAACTCAGAGATTCTTCTCCTAAAATTGGGAAATCTAGTTGCTTATTCAAAAGCCCAAAACTAAAAGTATTCAATAAACTAGCTATAGCATAAATAACAATCATATCGATTAAATACGCAACAAATCTCGACCAAAAGCCTGCATAGAAATTTTTTGAAAGAGTCATATAATCTTCCATTGTTGTTGGCAACGAAAGATCTTTTTCTTTTTTATCAACTCTTTCTTCTGTTTCTTTAGCCTCTTCGTGTTCTCTAGTAGATTCTTCATTTTGTATCGTATCATTCTCTAGTTCTGCAGAAGTTTCATTTAAATTAGGATCATATGAAGGTCTATTATTATTTAATTCATTATTCATATAAAAACCTCCTTATCCTAAGTAGCTACGTTCAACTTTATTTGAATTCACTTCACTATTTAATTCAGAGATAAAACTTTTTGTTGTAGCTTTAACAAATCTAGAAATTAAATTTTCTGTAGTTTTATCAGCTCTTAACTCAACTACAGTTGGATTAGATAATCCTTTTTCTTCTTTTATTAATTCAATAAGCTCGTCTTCCGTACCAATTTTATCAGCTAGTTTATTCGCTACTGCTTGCGTACCAGTATAAGTTCTACCATCAGCAAGTTTCTTGACTTCATCTTCACTTAAGTGTCTACCTTCAGCTATAGCTTTTACAAATCTTTCATATGCTTCTTTATTTTGTTCTTGTAAGATTTTTCTAGTTGATTCTGGTAAATCTTCTGTTAATCCTCCAACTGCTTTTTGATCTCCTGAACGAACAGTTTCTTGTTTAATTCCATGATCATTTAAGAATTTTTGTGCAGATACATAACTCATAATTACCCCTAAAGAACCGGTAGTTGTTTCAGTATTCACAAAGATTTTCTTAGCTGGCGTAGATACATAATATCCACCCGAAGCAGCCATTTTCTTCATTGAAACATAAACATCTTTGCCACTATTTTTTAAAGCATTATATAATTCAGCAGTTTCATAAACTCCTCCACCTGGTGAGTTTACTGATAATAGTATAGCTTTAACATTAGGATTATTTTTAGCTTCTTTGATTTGATTTAACACAGATCCTCTCGAATAAGTGTTCGTCATCTCAGCATTAATTTCACCTTCAATTGAAATCTTTTGAATTACTTGGCTACTATCTCCTTTTTTAAGAGTTAATTTAGTAATACTTTGCTCCTGTAAAAACTCCGTTAAGTAACCATTTAATTCTGACTCATCTTTTTTATTATTATTACTTGATGTTATAGTACCTTTAATTAGTGAAAACACTACTAAGACAACGACAATCACTGTTGATATCAATCTTTTATTTTTAAAATTCATATTTTTCCTCCAAAACTTTATTATAATATTTTTGTAAAAAGCCAGAGACAAATAACACTTTTGCTATCTGTCCCTAGCATATTATTATGAACTCTTAACTATATTTTCAAAACCTTTTTGTAGGTCCACATTAGCAGTTCTTCTGAAGTAAACGTACTTCTTAGAATTTCCTTGATTTTGTTCAGTTATTAACACGATAGGTTCACCATTTAAAATAGTGAAATAGTATAAATGCGCTACAGAATTTACTGGTTTATCAATATCTGAAAATACAGCAACTATATTATAAACGTCTTTATAATTCCCTTCAGGTGACCATTTCATACTAATCAGTTTATCACCTTCTAAAACTAAACGTGAGTCCCCTGCCATTTCTGACTCAGTAGGAAGTTTTAATCCATGGAAGTTCACTTGGTTACTCGGTGTATACTCTTTATAACTTTGGTTTAGAGATTTTTCCCAACTTTTCACAAATTGATAAAGTTTGTCACCTTTGTTTTTATTCCAATAAGCTGTACTTGTAGTTTTAGCTTCTTCTTTTTTCTCAGTCTTTTCTTCAGATAATCCAGTAACAGTTAGAGTACGTTTAAACGTTCCGCTGACTTTCAATCCTTTTTTCTGAGCTTCATCCTTATTAAGAGTGATTTCAACATCTACCTTACTTCCATTCTCTAAGTTTTCAGTAGGATTATATTTAATCTCAGGTTTTTTCAAGAATTTTTTGATATTATCATCTGCATCTTTCACTTCTGGAATTTCTACAATATCAACATTCACCTTACCTTGTCTGTTAGTACCATATGCTGCTAATTCAACCTTATATTGATCTAGATGAACTACCTTATCATCTTTCTTGTAGAATTTAAAATAATAAACTCCCGCAGCAATAACACATGCTAAAAGAAACGCAGCTATAAATCCAAGTTTTGATGATTTTTTCTTAGATTTATCTTTTTTAGTTTCCTTATTTTGTTCCTCAATATTTTCTTGATTTGGATTAGAATAATTATTATTTCCTAGGAAATCATTATTCTGATAATCATTAGCAAACTGATTATACTGACCAGTTACTCCTTGCTCAAAATTAGTTTGATCATTCTCAACATAATTACCATCTTGGTCATAATAACCATTTACTATAAAGAATCCATTTTGGTCATAGTAACCCGCTGGTGTAAATTCATTATTATTTTGATTATTTCCATCATTTTGAATAAAATTACCGTTTTGATCGTAATAACCATTTGAAATGTAGTTTCCACTCGGGTCATAGTAGCCATTCGGAATAAAGTTTCCATCTTGGTCATAATAACCGTTTGAAACATAGTTTCCATTTTCGTCGTAATATCCAAAAGGAATATAGTTTCCATTTTGATCATAATAACCATTTAAATCATTATTAAATTCATTGTTTTGAGAATTAGCGTCTCTATTTGTCATTACTTTCCCTCCTATTCACCATAAGTTTTTGATACGAACTTATTATATCGTTTCATAAATGCAAGTTCTGCAGTCCCTGTCTGTCCATGCCTATTTTTAGCAATAATTACTTCAATAGTTGATACGTCGCTCGTTTCTTGAGCTTCATTTTCATCAGCATCTTCACTTCTATAATAGTCACCACGGTATAAGAATGAAACTATATCCGCATCTTGCTCAATACTACCAGATTCCCTAAGGTCACTCATCATAGGACGTTTATCTTGTCTAGATTCCACACTACGAGATAGCTGAGATAAAGCAATAACAGGACATTCCAATTCCCTTGCCATCTGTTTTAAACTACGAGAAATCTCAGATACCTCTTGTTGCCTATTATCAGTTTTCTTACTTCCTTGAAGAAGTTGTAGATAATCGATAACAACAAGATCTAGACCATGTTCTGCTTTTAATAACTTACATTTTGCTTTTACTTCATTTACTTTGATAAAAGCACTATCTTCAATAAAGACATTTTTTTGATTTAAGAAATGAACCGCTGTTTCAAGTTTCATTAGATCATCATTATCTAAATCACCTTTTTTGATCTTTTCAGAATCTATCATTCCCTCACTACAGATCATCCTAGATACAAGTTGATCAGCACCCATCTCTAATGAGAATAGCGCAACTGTTCTTTTCTCTTCTTCTGAACGAGGATTTTTTCCAGCAATATTAAGGGCGATGTTAAGGGCAAATGCTGTTTTCCCCATCGCAGGACGAGCTGCAAGGATAATTAAATCTCCTTTACCGAAACCTACAATTTTATCTAGTGCTCCATATCCTGTAGGTACAGCAACATTCTGACCTTCTCCAGCCATACGAGCCAAAATTTCTTTAAAAACTTCATCGGTAACATCTTTCATATTTTTAAACTGAGATGTTTTCGCTCGTTCCATCGCACGTTCAACTTGATCAAATAATGTAGCAGTTAAAGAGTCTATATCAGCATTCCCCTGATTCATCTCTTCAGTACTACTTAAAAGTGCCGCACGAATTTCTCTATATATTGAATATCTCTTTACTAAGTTCGCATAGTGCATAATATTACGAGAACTTGGGGTAATATCATACAAGTCCACTATATATAATGAGGCATCCACTGTTCTGAATGCCCCACTATTATTTATTTCTTCAAAAATCGTAGTGGTGTCAGGTATTATTTCCATTTCATCTAAACGTAAAATAGCACTATAAATATCTTTATTTCGTTCGTCATAAAAGTCTTCCGGATCAACCGTCGCTTTAACTTCTATTAATTTCTCTGGCTCTTGCATCAGAGCCCCTAATAACGATTGTTCTGCCATTACAACAGAATCTATATGATATTTCATATTGTCACCTTCAACTTATTTACTATTGCTCCACTACATGAACTTTAATAGTTCCTTCTACTTGGTTGTGTAGTTTAATTTTAACATTTGTATATCCTAAAGATTGGATACCGTGTGGTAAGTCAATTTTTTTCTTATCAACTTTAAGATCATGTTGTTTCTTAAGTTCTTCAACAATTTGTTTAGAAGAAACTGATCCAAATAATCTTCCACCTTCTCCAGATTTAACTTTAATTGTCACTTCAAGACCTTCTAATTGTTTTGCAAGTAAGTTAGCTTGAACTAATTCTTCTTGTTTGTCTTTTTCAACACGTTTTTGTTGTCCTTTAAGTGTTGCCATATTAGCGTTAGTTGCTGCTACAGCTTTTTTATTAGTTATTAAGAATTTTGCATATCCATCAGCAATTTCCTTAACATCTCCTTTTTTCCCTTTTCCTTTAACGTCTTCTAAAAATATAACTTTCATTACAGTTTCTCCTTTTATCTATGTTTTTATTTTATGATAATATTTTATCGATGGCATCATTTAGTCGCTCTAAAGCTTCGTCTAAATTAATTCCCTCTATTTGAGTTGCTGCGTTGGCAAGATGTCCTCCACCACCAAGCTCCTCCATAATTAATTGAACATTTATATTTCCTAATGATCTTGCTGAAATACCTACTTTTCCTTCTTCTAAATATCCAATAGCAAAACTACACTCAATTCCTTTAAGAGTTAGAAGTAAGTCTGCACTTTGGGCAAGCATTACATTAGTATAATATTTATCTTCAGGGGCTTTTGCCATGATAATCTCTGGTGATTTTTGAATAGAGTTATTAATGATTTCTACCCTATTCATAAAGTTCTCAAATGGTTCTTTAAGAATTGTTTTAACTTTTATTGGATCCGCTCCATTACTACGTAAATATGCAGCTGCATCAAACGTTCTAGACCCAGTTCTTACAGAGAAATTCTGCGTATCTACTACTATTCCTCCGAGCATAACTGTTGCAGCAATAGGAGTAATTTTTTCTATCTTAGTTTGATATTCTATCAATTCTGCGATTAATTCCGATGCAGACGATGCATACGGTTCGATATAAGTTAACAATGGATTCGTAATTATATCCTCACCACGTCTATGATGGTCAATAATAACTTTTCTATTAGCTTTAGATAGTATCGCTGCATCTATTACACGCGATGCATCAGAAGTATCCACAACAATTAATGTTGTTTGTGGCGTCATAAGTTCCCAAGCTTCATCACTATCTACAAATACTTTTGATAGTTGTTCATCTTGACTATCAATCTCAAACATTACCTTTTTAATAGTCTCATCTCGATCACTCTCATTTAAGATAATATAGCACTCTTTCCCTAAAAACTTAGAAAAAGTATATATACCTACACATGCTCCAATAGCATCAAAATCAGGACGTTTATGCCCCATTACAATTATTTTGTCACTGTCACTTACAATATCAGCTAACGCATTAGATACAACACGCGCCTTAATTCTAGTACGTTTTTCTTGTGGATTTGTTTTACCACCGTAAAATCTAATCGTACCATCAACATCTTTCATAGCAACCTGATCTCCTCCACGCCCTAAAGCTAAATCAAGTGAACTTTTCGCAAGTTCTCCTAGTTCTGGTAGGAAATCCGTCCCCATACCTACACCTATACTTAAAGTAATCGGTGCATCAAACTCCTCTTTTAGATTTCTAATTGTATCTAAAATTTGGAATTTCTCTTTTTCTATTTTCTTTAAATCTTTAACATTTAAAAGTCCGATAAATCTATCTTCATCGATTCTTTTTAGATAAATACTATTCTTTTTAGCCCAATCTGTCAAAGTAATAACTATAGTGGCATCCAGTCTACTCGCTACTTCGTCGTCTAATGAATCATAGACATCTTCATAGTTATCAAGACTTAGATTAAGAATAATAGGTCTAGTATCTCTAAACCTTTGCATTACTACTTTACTTTCTGTAATATCAAAGAAGTAAATATAACCACTATCTTTTTGATAATTAACTTTATAGTATTTACCAAAAATTTCAAACTGATTATCTACAGGTGTTTCCAGTTCGAATAATTCTGAGATTTCAGGCATAAGTTCAAGGATATTTAAACCTTTTATCTCTTCAACTTTAATATTTTTATAAATAAAGTTATTCGCCCATTCAATGTTTTTATTTTCATCTATTACAATTATCCCAATAGGAAACTTGTTAATTCCTTTTTCCGAAGAATCTTTGATTCTATTAGTAAGTTTACTAATATATCTGTCCGTTTGTTCTACAGCTTTCTTCCTTTGAAGAATATATAATGTGAAAATAAGTATTCCTATTAATAAATAGATTACTAAGCTAAGAATATCCAGTATACCGCAGAATATTGCACCTATTAGAAAAATAGTTGAAATTATTATTTCATATTTTCTTTTTTCATTCATACTTATCTCCCCCTCTTCATAATGATATATCCTTCTCTTAGCTTAAATATACTGTCAACAAATCCAAGCAATTCAAAGATGGGACTAAAAATTAACATTAACATGAACACAATAGGTTTTGTAATCGTAGATTTATTCTGTGTTGTTTGTTCGATAAAGAAAAACGCAGTGAATAAACCATTTAATATAAATGCTAATGCTAATATACCCGATATATTTTGTAATAAAATATTCCAAAAACTGTATGTATTACCAGTTGATTGCATTTCCATTAGTAGAGTGACTAAAGAAACACCTATGTATATATAACCACTTCTCGGACTTAACATTATACGACTAAATTTCGGAAAAGCAGGAATAATGACATATTCTCTAGCCAATAAAGAAAGTGTATATTGTACTAAACATAGACTGTATACAAACAACATTATAAATAGTGTCACTGGAAATGTTTTTTGTATATTCGAAAAACTCTCTAATACTAGATTTTTATCAACATTTTGATTCATCTCTACCATAGAATTAACATAGTTATTAATAAACTCTAAAATTTCTTTACTATCGATAGTTATATGACCAAATTTTATAGATAAAAATACATATATAGCTATAGCTAGAAATAATATTGCTGTCATAGCTACTACCAGGAATAATTTAGAAGCACGCAAATATATTGTTTTGTATATTATATATGCTACTACCATATGAATTCCAAACCAAAACATCATAACTGGAGAAGCTAATACTGACAACATAATTCCTCCAGAAACTATCAATGGCAGGAATGATTTCAACCCTCTCGCCCCAAGTACATATGTAAGTGGGAACACAGAAAGAAATGCCGCAATAATCTCAATATTCAATAGTGCACCTAATAATATCAATACTAAATAACTGACTGAATACGCCAATATTTTTAAATTGCTAGGCATTCTAAAGAAAAATTTATTCGCCATTAATTTTTCAATTTCTTTACTCAAAAGATCTGAAATGTTATTATCCAAATTAACACTCCTTTTTTATTTTTATAATACCCCTCATAAGTAATTAAACTATATAGGTATCTTTATTATTATACCAAATTTCATAGTTTTTTTAAAGAAAAATAAAAAACATTAACATACTGTTATAACAAAATAAACTTGAGATAACTTTTTGATATAATTTATCCTTTTAAAATTATTTTATTAGTAGAAAAGAGGGAGTAACTCAAAAATTATGATTTCGGAGAAAACGATTTCGTCGAATCATCCCCGCACAGATTATTAGATATCTAAAAAGCTTTTATAAAGCGAATTTAGATATCAATAAACCACTGCATCTGTGAGTTCTCATATACACCTTGTTAAAATCTAGGACTTTTGGTTCAGGCTCTCTAATCCATATTATAAAGAACCCGATAAAAAACAAAAAAAGACCTCGAACGAAATTATCGCTCGAGATCTTTTATATTACCTTATCGTATAAAAATCTGTCTTTAAAATACTTTTCAGTACTTCTATCTGATATATATTCCTTATATTAATCTTCTTTTCTTCTTGTTGCTAAGAACAATGTGAATAATAGAGTTCCACCTAAGTAGATAGAAGCATTGTAACCTTCTTCACCTGTTTCAGCTAATCTTTCAACACGAGCATGAGCTTTTGGTTGACTAACTTTTACTGGAGGTACAGTTCCATTTTCTGGAGTTACTGGTTTTTCCGGCATTGGTTGAACTGGCACTTCTGGAGTTGGTTTTTCAGGTGTTGGTTGCACTGGTACTTCTGGTACTTTTAATTCTGGTACTTCAGTAACCTCAGGCATTCCTGGTACACCACCGTTAAATTCTGGTTTGTCATAAACCGGAGGATCAAGTGGTGTTACCCCACCTGTGTATTCTGGTAATTCATGAACTGGTGGCACTGGCATTGCAAACGTTGGTCCTGCTGGATTATTGTTTACAGGTGGCACTGGTTTGTCATTGCATCCACAGTTTCCATCTTTACCATCACGTCCATCTTTACCATCTTTTCCGTCACGTCCATCTTTTCCATCTTTAACAACTGTTTTCGTTACAGAACCGTCAGAGTTGATGATTGTTATTGTGTGACTTCCATCTCCATTATCTTCAACAGAAACTTTTGGTGATTTTCCATCTTTTCCGTCTTTGATAACCATATCAGTTTTACTTCCATCTGGATTTGTGATTGTAACTGTGTGAGTTCCATCATTATTATTTTTAACTGTTACAGTTGGCGATACTCCATCTTTTCCGTCTTTACCATCTTTAATAACAGATTTGTATTCACGTCCGTCAGAATCTACGATTGTTAATGTGTGAGTTCCATCTCCATTATCAACGATATTAGCTTTTGGTGATTTACCGTCAAAGATTGTAGTATTAGTTTCTTTACCGTCTGCTCCTGTAACTTTAATAGTGTGTGAACCATTGTTGTTATCGATCACTTCAAGTTTTGGTGATTTACCATCGCGTACTGTTGTAGTTGTAGTAGTTCCATCAGAGTTAACGATTGTAACTGTGTGAGTTCCATCTCCATTGTCTACTACTTTAGCTGTTGGTGATTTACCATCGCGTACTGTTGTTTCAGAAACTGTTCCGTTTCCATTTTCTACACGGATAGTGTAAGTACCATCTTGGTTATCTCTTACTGTTGCTACTGGTGATTTACCATCTTTAATGATTGTTTCAGTAGTAGTTCCATCACCATTTAGAACTGTAATTTTGTGAGTTCCATTTTGTTCGTCAGTTATTGTTACTTTTGGTGATTTACCATCACGTACTGTTGTTTCAGTTGTAACACCTTCTGGGTTTGTAATAACAATAGTATGACTTCCATCTCTATTATCACGAACAGAAGCAGTTGGAGTACGTCCATCTACTCCATCACGACCATTTTTAACAACAAATTCATTCTTAGTTCCATCAGGGTTTGTGATTGTTACTGTGTGGCTTCCATCTGGATTTTCAGTAGTTGTTGCTGTTGCAGCTTTACCATCTTTACCATCTTTGATGATAGCGTTAGTAACATTACCATCTCCATCAGTAACTTTAACTGTGTGAGTTCCATCATTGTTATCAGTTACTTCAACTTTAGGAGTCTTACCATCTTTACCGTTTTTAACAACAGTTTCTTTTGTTGATCCATCTGGATTTGTTACAGTGATTGTGTGACTTCCATCTGGGTTTTCTTTTGTAGTGATATTAGCAGTTTTTCCGTCTTTACCATCTTTAACTTTAGTTGTAGATTCTGAACCATCAGGGTTTCTAACAGTAATAGAGTGTGTTCCATCTCCGTTGTCAGTTACATTTACAACTGGTGATTTACCGTCTGCTCCATTAGCCCCATTTTCGCCTTTGTCGCCTTTTTCACCTTTTTCACCTGCTACACCTTGAGGCCCACGGATGTTACCAATCTTGTTCCAAGAACCATTTTCTTTCTTGTAAACATCACCTGTGTTAGCATCGATAAATGTATCACCGTCTTTACCATCTTTTGCAGTTGGTGCAGTAACTCCACTTAGTAATTCAGCACCATTACGTCCGTCTGCTCCAGAAGCTCCATTTGTACCATTACGTCCATTTGTACCATTCAAGATATCACTTGTACCAATTAATTCATCCACACCTGGATCGTATTTACCGTTACCATTATTATCATAGTATGC
>JAWHCX010000023.1:0-26282 GCA_032567735.1 Gemella haemolysans
ATTATCAGGATTTGTCCCTGTATACGCAAGAATTACTTCTCCTGTATCTTTATCTTTAAATGCTGTCCCACTCGAACCTGTATCTTTATCATAAAAATCATCTAGGTATTCTAGGTTATTCGGATAAACCTGCCCATACTTATCTTTAACCATTGCTAAAGCATCACTAGTTCCTGTTATCCTAGCTTTTTCAAATTCATAAGTTATCTCTGATGCATAGAGTGTATTATTCTTCATTTTCCTCACCTATCTTATCTTCCACTACTTTCTCTGAGAAACTATCTTCGTTATCCTCTTCTTTTATGATTAATGAATGGAAATATCGTTTATTTTTTTCACTATATTGCCCTATAATATCCAAACTTACTTTTTGTTTATTTAATCCTAAATAATTATCTATCTCCTCGTTTGTAAATAAATACTTTATATTATACTTACCTGTTTCAAAACTAAAACTTTTATCTTTTACTTCTAACTTCTTCAATATATCTTTATTCAGTTTTAACTTTTGGAATAAGAAATGTTTTTTAAACAATAAACTATCTTCTAACTCTGGTTTTTCTAAAACTAAACCTTCGCCTTTTACATATTCCACTTTACTTTCTTTTACTATTGTCTCCTTAAAGGGTTTATATTCTCTAAAACTCTCCCTCGCTATACCTTCTATTTTTTTTGTTTTAGGATTCCCTCTCATTACTATCTCTACACTATAATTTTTCCCATCTTTCTTAAATATCTTTCGTTGTTCTATCATAAATCCAATTGGAAATTTCTCAAATAAATCTTCTGGAGTTTCTGTTGGATAGACTTTTTCTATATCTGATACTTGTTTTTCTATCCATGATTTACTTCCCATTCCCATTATTCCACAACCTGCTGTCATCATTAACATTCCTCCTACTATTACTGCTCCTATAATTTTTGTTATTTTCTTTTTCACTCTGCTTTCTTTCTCATGTTTTTCTTCCTTCATTTCCCTACTCCTCTTTTTTATTTTTTTCTATTATTATATCATACTTTAACTCTTTTAGTTAATTGATTATAAAAATAGCCCTTATTGTATTATAATTAATATAAGATAAAATTATAAAAAAAAGAATAGCTCCAGTATAATGAAATTACAACAACCCTAACAAGAAACCTACTTTAATATTCTTTATCTTCAGACATTAAATTAGTTAATTCTTATAAAAAAAGACAAGAGTTACAGAGAAGTTAACTTCTCTGTAACTCTATCATATCAGGTATTTATTTTTAACTTTTTTTGTCTCACATCATTTACAAATATACAAAATTTAAATTTTTAATATTTTTTTCTAATTACTTTATCTATATCCCTTTTTGAAAAAGGGGCTAACCCAAAAGACCTAAATTTTAACAAAGTGTATATGAGAATTCATAGACGCAGTAGTTTATTGATATCTAAATTCGCTTTATAAAAGCTTTTTAGATATCTAATAAACTGTGCGGGGATGACTCTGAAAAATCAATTTCTACGAAATCACGATTTTTGAGTCACTCCCTTTAAGCTCTTTCGTATAATTTATTATTTATTTAATAAGTTATATAAAGTTTTAACATGAACTCCTGTAGCACCTTTTGGAAGATATTTTTCACCTTTTGATAAATATGCTGTTCCTGCGATGTCTAAATGAATCCATGGAACATTATTCGCTAAGAAATTCTCAATAAATAATCCCGCAGTTATAGTTCCCCCAAGTCTTCCACCTGTATTTTTCACATCAGCTACTGATGATTTGTTCAATTTTCTAAAACTATTATCTACTGGCATTTGCCATACTCTTTCTCCTGCTTGTTTAGCCGCTTCACTCAGTTCATTATAAAAATCTTGGTTGTTTGTCACAGCTCCAGTATAAAACTCTCCTAATGCAACTAAACATGCTCCAGTAAGTGTTGCTAAATCAATAACTTTATTAACTTTTAGTTTTTCTGTAGCATAGTAAACCGAATCTGCAAGAGTAATACGTCCTTCAGCATCAGTATTTGCTACTTCTACTGTTTTTCCTGATAAAGTTGAAATAACATCACCTGGTTTATATGAACCACCAGCAATCATATTTTCACAGGCTCCTACAATAGCAATAACATTTGTTTTTAATTTTCTTGTAGCAATTAGTTTCATTGTTCCAATAACTGTTCCAGCTCCACCCATATCACAGTGCATTATATCCATACTATTGGCTGTTTGTTTAATTGAATAACCTCCTGTATCATAAGTTACACCTTTACCTACAAGTCCGACTACTTCACTTTCATCTGGATTGTTTAAATACTTCATAACGATAAATCTTGGTTTTCTATCAGATGCACGACCTACGGCTAGTAACCCTTTTAGCCCTAGTTCTTCACATTGTTTTTCATCATAAACTTCAACTTCTACACCTAATGCAGATAATTCTTCATTAGCTATATTTGCAAGTGTTTCTGGATATAAATACTCCGCTCTTTCATTAACTAAATCACGTGCAAAGAATACACCACTCATGATATCAAAAGCTTCATTTACTATATCTTCAATGTTATCAATTTTTTCTTCTGTTGCTATGTTAATGGTAATTTCTGGAAAGTCTTTTCTATCTGATTTATACTTATCAAATTTGTAAGTAGCATGCAAAGCACCTTCTACCGCAGCATTCACTATGTTTTGAGTTGGGATATTTTCTAGTTTTGGTAAAGTAATTTGAGCTTCAAACTCTTTGTGTTTTGCTAATACTTTAACTAGTTTAAAGAATATCTCACGAACTTGATCTTCTTCTAATTCATTTCTTTTTCCTAATCCTATTAATATTTCTTTTTCTCCATTATATGGTAAATTCACATATATTTCATTAAACTTTCCTAGAAATAATTCTTTTGATTTTGTATATTCTAAAAGTTTGCTGTCATAATTTTCATTTTCAAATATTGGTGATACTTTTACACCTTCTAGTTTATTTGTATTAAATTTCATTTTTTTATCCTCGTACTCAGTACGTCCTTTCTTATCTTATATTTTCTAGAATTTCTTTTGCTATTTCTTTAGCTTCTAGCACTGTATTTTCTAATGTTGTCCCTTTTTTTGATTTACCTATTATAAACACATTAGGATACTGTTTTTTCATATACTCATCAAACTCGTTAATTCTTTTATTATATTCCCTACAACAAAAACGATAATTATCTTTTATTTTACTAACATAATACTTATTAACATTTCCTGCTACTCCATGCACTTTAATAATTTCTTTTTCAACAATTTCTCTAATCTCATCATCGGTTTTATCCATGAGTTTCATAACAGCTTCTTCTCTACTAATATAAGCTCTTACAATTTGAATACCACTCATTTTTATATCTATCCACTTATTACTTACGTATTCTAATTTTGTAACATACTCACTTTCGTTTTTTGGAAAAATTATTTCACCTATTTCACGATTAATATGTAGATCATCTCTCTTATAGACTAGAGTTACAACTATATTCGATACATAATGCATATCTGAATAGAACTCAGAAATTTTCTCATCATCATTAAACCACGGTAAAAAGTTTTTTTGACTCAAGGTTAATACTATATAATCATAATAGTAAATACTACCATTTGAATGAACTAAATATTTATCCCCTCGTTTTTCAATTTTTTCAACTTTTCTATTTAATTCTAAAAATACTTTATCTGAAAAATTTGATTCTAAGGTTTCAATAAAAGATTTTAAAGTGAATTTTAACCGATAATCTGCTCCTACTGTAATATTATCAATAACATTTCTATTATACATGTCTTCTAGCACTTTATTAATATCTTCTTTTTGAATTGTTAAAAATGACAATTCTGGCATCAAACTTACCATACTTTGATTTGAAATATCACTAGCATAATAACTTGTTAACAATGGTTCTATCAGTTTATCATAGATTTTCTCATTAACAATAGCTCTAAAAAACTCTTCAACTGTTAATTCTTTAATGTCTTCATCTTCTAAGGTGTTGTATAAATTGTATAATATAGATGATTTTTCTTTAAATGTGAATAAATCAGACATTAACAATTCTCTTTTGTCAAGTGGTAAGCCGTAAAGCATTTTTTCTGGCAAGTATTTAATTCCTTCATTTGTAAAAAATACCTTTTTCGTTGCTCCACTCTTAATTAAATACCTATGTAAGCCAAGTTCTATCATCAGATAAAATAATACACCTTGTTCGCTAATTGAATTATGCCATCCATTATCATAGATTTCTTGCCCAATTTGAAATTTTCCAAATCTGTCATTTGCAAATTCCAAATCTCTTTCAATTAAATCAATATTAAACTTTTTTGAGTTTACTCCTGAAAACTTATCTAGAAAGTAAGCGCAGCTAACTCCCGATAAATCCCCTCCTATAATTGCTATATTTTTCATGTTACATCCTTCTATTTAACTTTCTCGATAAAAATTTTAGATATTATGTTAGCTATCACTAATGAACCAACTATAACTACCATATTAACTCCACTGAAGCTAGTCAAAAATATAGAAATCACAGTTAAAATAACCGTAGTTATAAAGATAACGATTGTTAACAACTTTTTATAACTTTTAATTTTTATATCTTCACTTACAGGTAAAATACTGTGCCAAATATTATTACTCATTTGTTTATATAACGGAACTAGCTGAATAATAGTTAAGTAACTATATGATATAATAGCTAATCCACTAACGTACGCATTTTTAAAACTAAAAATCACAAGCGCTGCTAATAACATTAATCTTAATGCTAGGTAAATTGTATTTTCTTGCCTTAGAAATACTCTATAGTAATAGTATTTAAAACTATATTCTTCTTTGAAATTAACTTTTGTCAATTTTGGTAATAGTACATCAAAGTACTTTCTTCTTGCAACTTTTACCCCACTCAATGGTACATCAACAAACATATTTACAAATTTTAAATAGTTTTCCATACGATGCTTATCATAGTCAGTCGCTTGATACCAATTCACAACATATTTCTCTTGATATTTATCGTTTACTTTATATTCTGAATTTTTCATAATATAGTAAGTAAATATAGCTAATACAATTATGCTAATAATATAAATAACACGAATAGCTGTATTCTCTATAAACAACACTATCAACTGGATAAAGATTACAATAAATAGTAGTAGTTTACTCCAAATCACTTCTTTGTAGTGGATAACTTGGAGATATTTTAATAAATTGTTCCAAATTAGTACTATTAATAACATACAAATACTTAGTCTATCTATATTACCGATAAGATTAGTAATTGGCTTTGTAGCAAAATAGAAAATTATAACAGTAATTATATGAACTACCGTGCTATTTATTACAGTTTTTAATCCTACTTTTCTATAATATTTTTCTAATGGTAATAAAAATACTGCATCCGCTTCTTTAATATGAGTTTTTATTTTAGAACTTACTAAATAATAACTAAAGGCAACAGTTGCTGCTATGTAAACTGAGTATAATTCCACTTTGCTTGCAATAGCAACCCATTTCGAATAATTTATAAGCACTGCTCCCAAAACTATAATAAGAAACATTATAAGGTGCGAATTAAAAATGTACTTACTATAGGTTAACTTTAACTCTTGCTCTTTCTTTCGTCTGTCAGAAAAAATATTTTCTATATTACTCATTATTTCCTCGCACTGTTAATGATAAATATATTTCATCTAAAGACGCACCTGCCATATTGAATTCGGCTCTTAGTTGTTCTAAATTACCATTTGCTAAAATTTTTCCTTCGTGAATTATTACAAAGTTATCACAATATTTTTCTGCTGTTGCAAGAATATGTGTAGACATAAGAATACTAGCTCCTCCAGCTCTTCTTACACACATTAAGTTAATTAAGTCGTTTATAGCAATAGGATCTAATCCTAAAAATGGTTCATCAATTATATATAAATTCGGTTCTACTAAAAAGGCACAAATTATCATAACTTTTTGCTTCATACCTTTTGAGAAATGTACAGGAAAGAACTCTTTCTTATCTTTCAATTTAAATAAATCTAATAATTTTTCAGCTCTTTTCCAAGTATCCTCCATATTCAATCCATAAGCCATTGCTGTAAGATTAATATGCTCTTCTAAAGTTAGCTCTTCATATAAAACTGGCGACTCTGGAATATAACTTATACTTTTTCTATATTTTTCATTGTCTCCAGTGATTGTAATTCCATTAACTTTTATTTCACCTTCCATTGGTCTTAATAATCCCAGAATATGTTTAATAGTTGTACTTTTACCTGCACCATTAAGACCAATTAATGCAGTTATACTACCTTTAGGTATTTGGATATTAATATCTTCGATAATTTTTCTTCGATTATAACCACCACCTAAATTACTTATTTCTAATACATTTGTCATTATTTATTATTCCTCTCTCTAACTCTTCTATTATCAAATCAATCTGTCTATAAGTTTCCTCTTTAGTGTTACTATTGTTAATTACATAGTTGCCAAGCTTTGATTTATCATTTGAGCTCATTTGACTTTCAATTCTAAACATTGCCTGTTCTTTTGATAATGCGTTTCTACTCATCAACCTAGCTAATTGAATTTTTTCATCGACATATACTACAATAATCTTTTCAACTAAATCTTCAAATCCAGCTTCAAATAACAATGCTATGTCTAAAAAAACAAGTCTTTCATCTTTATGTTTTTCTTGTAATTGCAGAATTATTTTTCTAATATAAGGATGCACGATACTATTAAGAATTTTTAAATTTCCATCGTTACCAAAGACTAATCTCCCTAGTTTTTCTCGGCTTACTTCATTATTTTCTAGAATTTTCAACCCGAAACTTTTCTTTAATTTTTCTTTTACTTCTTCACTAGTAAGGGCTATATGACCAAGTTTATCAGCATCTATTATTGTATAACCTTTTTCTTTTAAATAATTTGACACCGTACTCTTCCCACACGCTATACTACCTGTAATTCCAATATTCAAAAATATCATCTCCATTAAATTACTTAAATACAATTTTATCATAAACCGCAATCATTTACCACATTTTACAAGTTAATTCAAAACTATAATGTATAAAAAATACACTCTCTATCAGAATCTAAATTATCTGATAGAGTGTGTAAAAATTTTTATTTATTTTTCCTTATACGGATGAATATCCATTTCTTCTAATTTTACAAATTTTCGTTTTGTAACCACTTTAAATGTTAAATACATTAGTACACCGATTGCTGGACAAACTAGGTTATACGACATTTTTACAAAACCACCAGTTGCATAATCTGAAACTAATTGAAGTAAAATTATTGTAGCAAATGATAGTAATGCAATGTAAGAACCTACCACACCAGTTTTTGATGTATATGGTAATACTTCTTCGGCTTTTTTTCCTTGTTTCGCAATCGCTTTACGTAAACGAATTTGTGAAACTAGCGATACCATCCAAATAATCATTACTATAATTCCAACCATTGATAATAACATGTAGTATCCACTTGGATTAAGTTTTTCAAATATGAAACAAAGAACCATAAATAATGCAGATACTGTTAAAGCAAATACAGGAATTGAATTACTATTTAATTTCTTAAATACTTTTGGTCCGTAATCATGTGAACTCAATGAGAATAATTGTCTACTTGAAACATACATACCTGAGTTTGCAGCTGATAATACTGATGTTAAGATTACGGCATTCATAATTACAGCTGCTATTTCTAATCCAATATTTTGGAAAACAATAGTAAATGGTGATGCAGTAACATTATTTGTGTCTAATAATCTAGGATCATTTGCTGAAACAATCGAAGATATAATTAACATTGTAGCAATATAGAATATTAATATTCTCCAAAATACTTGTTTTACCGCTTTAGGCATTGTTTCTTTTGGATTAGGTGATTCACCTGCTGTAACTGCAACTACCTCTGTTCCTCCAAATGAGAAAGCTGCTGTAGATAAAACTCCAAATAAACCTAACGCACCGGCGTTACTTGTTTTTTCACCATTTTTAATAAAAGTAGCAATACCTGCTTCGCTATTTCCAGTAACTCCAAAAATGATTGCAGCACCTACTATTAAGAAAGCAATAACAGTCAATACTTTAATTATTGTTATCCAATATTCAACTTCACCAAAAACTTTAACACTTACTAGATTTAATAAATACAAAATAACTAAAAATACTATACATATAGAAAATGTTGAAAATTGTCTAAAGAATTCCCAATAATGTAATATCTTAGATAGTGTAATAATATCAACACTAGCTACTAATATCCACAGTATCCAGAATAACCAACCAACTCCAAATCCTACACCAGGATCTATAAAACGTGTAGCATAAGCTCCAAAAGAACCTGAAACTGGATAAAATGTTGCTAATTCTCCTATTGATGCCATTAAAAAGTAAATAATAACACCGATTAATGCATATGTAACAACCGCTCCATACGAACCTGCTTTACTAACAACTGCTCCACTTGCCATAAATAATCCTGTACCTATACACCCACCTATGGCAATCATACTGATATGACGAGCTTGTAACTTTCTTTCCATTTTTGAATCTGTCATACTCTTCATCCTTTCTTAAAATTATATTATAAGTATATAAATATAGATTATACTAGAAGATTTGTATTTTGTAAATAATTTTCTGAAATTTTATTGTTATTTTTGAAAAATTTCAGAAAACATTTCCATAAAACTCAATTAATTGATAAGTGTTATCATTTATATAAATTTTATTTTATATTTTAGAATATAATATTATTGTTAAAATAGTTACATTTTACATCACCAATTTTAACAATAATATTATTTATTTTTAAAAAAGTATTTTATTAAAGTTCTTGTTTTATCAAAAGTTAAGGCATTTACAGATTTTCACTTTAGCTATATAATTTTTTGTAGAAAGCACTATTCTATTAATGTTAGGAGGCATTATTATGACAACATTTTATAATGAAGCTAGGGAATTCGCAAAAAAATATATTGACCCTATCGCTAAAGAAATTGATGAACAAGAAAAATTTCCAGAGGAAGTTTTTAAAGAATTAGGCAAAGCTGGATATTTTAAACTTATGATTCCGAAAGAACTTGGTGGACTAGGAAAAGATATGCAAGAACACGCAGATGCTTGTCGTGCATTTGCTAAATCTAGCGCTACAGTAGGTTTATGCTATATGATGCACAATGTTGCATTAAATTGTGTATTATCTTATGCAGATAATAATCTTAAATCAAAAATCTGTAAAGATATCGTAGAAAATGAAAAATTTATGGCACTTGCTTACAGCGAATTAGGTACTGGTACTCACTTCTACATTTCTGATGTGAAAACTGAATTCAAAGATAACTCAGTGATTTTCAATGGATTAAAAAGTATGGTAACATCTGCTGAATTTGCATCTTATTACTTAGTACTTACTCCTTCTGATGTTGAGGGGGGAATTGATAACTGGGTATTCCCACTTGGAAGCAAAGGACTAGAATTCAAAACATCTACATGGCACGGACTTGGAATGCGTGGTAATGTATCCTGTCAAATGGCTATTAACAATGTTGAATTAGACAAAGAACTACGAATCGGAGCAGCTGGATCAGGAGTTGATCAAGTATTCACTATTGTTGCTACATACTTCATCACAGGACTTGCTGCTGTATATAGTGGACTTTGTGAAGCAATACTTGATGAAGCTGTTGCTCATACTACTAATAGAAAATATCCAACTGGTAAATCACTAAGTGAAATTGAGACTGTACAAATTCACCTATCTAAAATTTATAGTCAAACAAATGCAGCAGTTCTTGGAACTAATGAAGCTGTACGCAGCTTCTTAAATAAAGATGCTGATATGTTAGCAAAAATCTTATCTGCTAGAATTTTTGCGAGTGAAGCTGCTATCGAATTAGCTCGTCTTGGAATGCGTATTGGTGGTGGTAAAGCTTATAATCGTGTTGGTAATATGGAACGCTACTTAAGAGATGCATTCGCTAGCCATATTATGGCACCAAGTGTAGACGTATTAACTATTTGGTTAGGAAAAGCTATTACCGGTCAACAATTACCTTAAAAACCATATTAAAATTATTATATAAGGGGGATGAGTGCACTTCCCCCTTATTTCTAAACTTGAAATTAATATATAAGAAAAGAGGAATATCACTATGTCAAAATTAAAAGTTGGAGCTGTTATCTATGACCCAAAAGTAACTGTAATTTGGGGAATTATTGCTAAATTCTTTGAAGATGAAAACTTCCCTATCGAACCTGTTTATTATAAAGACTACAAAGCTCAAGTAGACGGTTTATTAGCACGTGAAATCGATGTTGCTTGGAACTCACCTTTAGCATGGTTAGATACTAATATTCGAACAAATGGAACTGCACTAAACGGTTCAATGCGTGATACTGACCGTGATCGTAGTTCTTACCTGGTTGTGAAAGCTAACAGTAACATAGATAGTATCAACGATTTAAAAGATAAAAAAATTGGTTTTGGTGCAATTGATTCACCTCAAGCTAGATTAATCCCTATTAATCATCTCCACAAACATGGATTAGAATTCGGAAAAGATTATGTTGAAAAACGTTTTGATATCGGTGTTGGTCTACATGGAGATCACGTTGGCGGTGAGCTTGATTCTGCAATTGCCTTAAAAAATGATGAAGTGTCTGGTACGTGGATGCTAGATTTAAACTATAATGCTTGGATAGCAGATGGTACTCTTGATGAAAATCAAGTTAAAATTTTATCAAAAACTGATTTATTCGACCACTGTATCTTCTCAGGTCATCCTGAATTAGAAGTTTCGAAATTTGAAAAATTCATAGAAGTTCTACACAAAATGGATTATAGTAATCCTGACCACAAAGAAATGATGGATATGGAAGGATTAAAAGAATGGATTTCTGGTCGCACATCAGGATTCAAACAACTTACTGAAGCTAATGAATATCTAAACTTTTTTAGTGATTTTCACGGAGAATAGTTATGAATAGTTCATCATTTTTAACTTCACTTCTAGGGAGTATGCCCCGAAGTAAGAAATTATTGACTGCAAAACGAAAATTTAATAAAGGTAATCTTGATTTCAACTCTTATCATGAAATATTAGACGAAGAAACTAAGTATGTGGTAAATCTTCAAGAACATAATGATATAGATATTATAACAAGTGGTGAATTAAATCGTGATAACTACGTTTCATTTATTGCTGAACGATTAGAAGGGGTTTCTATGATGAGTATGGCTGATATGTTTGATTATATTGAAGATAAACAAGGTTTTGAACAAATTCTTAACATTTTAGATGTCCCAGCAATTAGTATAAAAAATGCAATTTGTACAGGTAAAGTCAAATACAATAAACCTCTAGTCGCAGATGAGATGATTGAATTAAAAAAAATAACTTCGAAGAAAATTAAAGCTACTCTTCCTGGTCCATATTTAATGACTCGTTCCATGTGGCTACCCGCTCTTTCAAAAGAATACTATGAAAGTAAAGATAATCTTGGAGAAGATGTAATAAAAGTATTAAAACAAGAAATTGATGCTTTAGTCGATATAGGAGTTGATGTAGTTCAGTTTGACGAACCTGTATTAACTGAAGTAGTATTTTCTGAGGGAAAAACAAGATCTTTCATGTGCGCAGCACTTTCTGAAAAAAAAGATCCTACTGAAGAATTAATATTTGCTACAAAATTGATAAAATCTATCATCTCCTATGCTAAAGAGAAAGGCATATTAACATCTCTACATGTATGTCGTGGAAATTGGAGTCGTGATGAAAGCATACTTCTTACCGGTCCTTATACTCCACTCTTACCATTATTTGAAGAAACTTTGCCTAATATATTAACACTAGAATTCTCAACACCTCGAGCGGGAGAAATTTCATCTTTATTCAGTAGTAAGATAATTAGAGAAAATTGTATACTTGGTCTTGGTGTAATGAACCCTAGAAGTGATACTATTGAGCCATTAGAAGATATTCTTACAAGAGTTGGAGAAGTTTTACAATATATTCCAAAAGAAAGAATTTGGTTAAATCCTGACTGTGGTTTTGCAACCTTCGCTAATAGACCCGTTAGCACTATGGATATAATAAATAAAAAATTATCTCGTCTAGATGAAGCTAAGATTACATTGAGGAAACTATATGAGTAATCTATACGAATCTAAAAATTATGATTTAACTTTTAGAGGAATTTTATCTAGTAATATATTTAAGATGTACACTAATAATGATTGTATAAATATATCTAGTGAAATTAGTTTTGACATTAATGATGATTATGCAAGTAGTATTAATTATTTTGCAGCTTCTATCTTAGGTGGAATTGCCCATAGTATTGTATCGCAAAGCAAACAACTTAACATTGATATTGAAGAACTTGAAGGAAAAATACATCTAAATTTGAAAAATCCACTTTCTCTAATCGGTGTTAAAGGATACAACGAAGAGCCAAAAATAGATTTTTGTAATATTACTTATTATCTATATGCTGATTATGATGAAAATGATTTACTAAAATTTTGTAATACTTCTCTTAATAAATCATTTATATACAACACTTTAAAACATGTAATCAATTTTGATATTAAATTTATTTTAATAGAATAAAATTCAAAAATATCCTGATAAAAAAACTTTATCAGGATGTTTTAATTAAATATTATAAAATATATCTTCCTAAAATTAAATAATATATAAAAAGAAAATCAGATATGTATCCGATTTTCTTTATTTTTTATTAGATTTCTCTTCTTGTTCTTCTTCTTGGACGTGGGTACATTTCTTGTTCTACTTCGTTTTTACCGTAACCACTTGTAAATGAGCTAGCTTCTGGTTGAGCAGGACGTTGTGCTAAGATATCTCTTTCAACACTTACTCCATCTTCTTCAAATCCAGTAGCAATAACAGTTACGATGATTTCATCAGTTTTTTCTAACTCTTCGTTGAATACTGTACCGAAGATCATGTTCACTTCGTCATCACTTGCTTCTTGAACAATACTTGCTGCTGCTTGAGCTTCAAATAAACTTAGTGATGGACCACCTGTAATATTTAATAACACACCTTTAGCACCAACGATAGAAGTTTCTAATAATGGAGATGAAATAGCTTTTTTAGCTGCTTCGATAGCTCTGTTTTCACCTGAAGCTACACCAATACCCATTAATGCAGAACCTTGATCAGCCATAATCGCTTTAACATCAGCAAAGTCAAGGTTAACTGTACCTGAAACGTTAATTAAGTCAGAAATACCTTGAACCCCTTGACGTAATACATTATCAGCTTCAACGAATGCTTGCATCATTGGAGTAGATTTATCTACGATATCTAATAATCTATCATTAGGAATAACGATAAGTGTATCTACAGCACCTTTAAGTGAGTTAATACCAGCTGTAGATTGTACTTGACGTTTTTTACCTTCAAAATTGAACGGACGAGTAACAACACCTACTGTTAATGCACCTAATTCTTTAGCAATACCTGCTACGATTGGAGCTGCACCTGTACCAGTTCCTCCTCCCATACCAGAAGTTACGAATACCATATCCGCACCTGCTAATGCTTCTTCAATTTTATCTTTAGTTTCTTCAGCAGCTTTACGCCCAACTTCTGGGTTAGCACCTGCTCCAAGACCTTTAGTTAATTTTTCTCCGATTTGAATTCTAACATCTGCTTTAGAGCGTTTTAAAGCTTGAGCATCTGTATTAACTGCGATAAACTCAACGTTTTGAATTCCACTTTCTACCATTCGGTCAACGGCGTTACCACCACCGCCACCAACACCTACTACTTTAATTACTGCTGATTGATCAAATTCTTCAAACATTCTTTATTTCCTCCTGATTATTATTCAAAAAACGAATTATACATTTTAGTTATTTTATCAAAAAAGTTTTTATCTTCTTCTTTTTTCTCTTCTTCATAATAAGTTTCTTCTTCATGATTTTCCTCATGAGTTTCACTCATTACTGGAACTTCAACTTTTGAATTATTCACTGCAATTTCTTCTACTACAGAGACATTTTCAAATGTTGAATTTGTATTTTTTATTGTTGGCACTTCATCAGTTACTTGATAACCAAATAATGATTCTATTTTATAACTACTTGTTAATGTACCAACAACAACTGATAATTCTGGTGAATTAGCTCCTATAATTTTTGGCGATCCAATTCTAACGTTCATTTTTCTAAGCATATCTTTTGCTAAGTCAAGAACACCAGGCATAAGAGTCGTTCCACCTGTTAATACAACATTTCCTTTTACTCTATTTATACCAGCTTTTCTCAATACATCGAATGAACGTAAAATAATTTCTTCTACGATTTCTTCTATGTAATCAGCCAACTCTTTTTGAGTATATGGCTCTTCATCTGGTTCTAGGTTATCTAAATCAATAATTACCTGTGGTGATGCTAAATCATAAAAAGCATGACCTTGAGTTACTTTAATCTCTTCTGCACGTTTTAATGGGACATTCAACACATCAGATATTGTACGTGTGATATCTTCACCAGCCAACTCTATTGATTGTGATAATTGAAGAATACCATCTTCAAAATAACTCACAGTCGTTAGTCCTGCTCCAATATCGATTATCACTGACCCATAATCTTTTTCTTCATCATTTAATAGTAATTCTCCTAATGAGTGAGATGTACAAAAAGTTTCGTTACAATCTAGTCTTAGATTTTCAATACTTTTATATATTGTATGAAGATGAGTCTTAGAAGTTAAAACTCTGTTTCCTGTTACTTCAAATGAATTATGAACAGTCATTCCTTTTGGTTTTCTAATATTTTCAATATCATCAAGACGATAGTAATCTGGAATTACTTGCACCACTTCTCTTTCTCGTGGTAATGGTAGTATTTTTGCTTCTTCAATTACTTCTTCGATATCTCTACCATCAATATCGTGTTTTGTATCAAATTTAATTTCCGCTACACTTTTTTTAATATGAGTGTGTATACTTGGAACTGCTACATATAATGATCTTATGTCCTTATTAGCTTCACTTTTCGCAATATCTATTGCTTTTTGAATATCTCTAGAAGCAGATTCTACATCAATAATGTTTCCTCGCTTAATAGACGTCGTTTTAACAACACCAACACCGAGTATATTCAATTTTTCATATACTACATCTGCTATAATCACTTTTATACTAGATGATCCTAGATCTATTGAAGTATACAATTGTGAACTCAAGTCAAACACTCCTTCCTTTTAAAACTTTGTTATTATAATAAAATTGTAAATACACACATATTTTATTTACACATACTAAATTATAACATAAAATTAAAAAAAAAAATATGAAAAACACCAAAAAAAATTAAATTTTATTAAAATATTTTCAATTTGTAATATAATAATTAAATTTTTTTATTTTATATTATTTTTCACTAAAAAAAGCATCCAAAATATAAATTTTTGGATACTTTTTTTACTATTCATCTTTCTTATTACTTGACGACTGCTGTTTGATATTCTTGTTATTAACTGAATTACTATTCTTTTTATTTGTAGTAGAATTTTCAGATTTATTATTTTGTTGTACTTTATCTTTTTTTTCTACATTATCTTTATCTTTATTTGATGAATCATCATCATTTAATCCTTGTCTTGATAGTAATTTTTTTATATTATCATTTCTAGTTTTTTCCGTTTTTAATGTTTCAAGATACGCACCATTTATTAAGTTTAAAGTAGTATTATTTTTGTCTTCAATATATTTAGATATTTCTTCGTAATAATTTAACTTATCCGCGAAGTTTGCTCTTAAGGCTTTAACTTTTTGACCATCTTTCATATAAATTATTACTCTATCACTTTCATCATTTATTATTTCAGAAATTTGTAATCGAACTTCTTGTTTTAACTTGTTTAGATTTTTATATACTTCCTCAAGTTTATTACTATCATTATTGAAATTTTCCAAAATAGGTAAATTATAATTATTTCTAATTTTGCCAGAATATGGTTTTCCATTTTCCATTATTATTTCTGTATTGCCATCATCTTTTTTTATTTGTGCTATAAAACTATACTCTTCTACATGTACTTTTATTGATGATGGTAAGGTTGATTTTACTGTGACTGATTTAAAAATCTCAAATCTTGATTTTATATTATTTTGGATTTCATCATCCTTTATCGACCATGTTCGAAGATCATTGTTAATGTTTCCTGCTTCAAGAATTTCTTCCTTTGTAATTTGATTGTTACCTTCTACATCAATAGTTTTCAATTTCAAATAACTACTGAATAAAAGTAAAAATACTCCTATTACAATTAAAAATAAAGTTACTATAAATAGAGTTTCACGTCTCTTTTTTCTTTTTATTTTTTCTAATGAACTTTTTCTTTTTTCATTGTTCATTTTTACTAGTAACTTTTTATTTTTTTTGTTCATAGTTTTTTAGTCCTCTTGTATAATCTTCTTAAACGTTTCTATAAATTCATCTCCACGATCTTCAAAACATTTATATTGATCCCATGATGCACACGCTGGTGATAATAATATTGTATCACCCTCTGCTGCAAGTGTGTTAGCTAAAACAGTGGCATCATCTACTTTTATCGCTCTATGGCAATCAACTTTATTGTCAACAGCTAAATTATATAAAATTTCTTTACTTTCACCTACAACAACCATTGCCTTAATTCTTGGGAAAAATGGAACTATTTCTTTAAAATCAATTCCTCTGTCTTTTCCACCACAAATAAGTATAATATTCTTTTCAAATCCCGAAAGCGCCGTAGTTGTCGCTACTGGATTCGTTGCTTTCGAATCATTGTAGTACTTAACCCCGTTATGCTCTCCTACATATTGTAATCTGTGTTTAACTCCACTAAATGAATATAATACTTCTTGAATAACTTCTACTTTTGCACCTTTAGTAAATGCAATCACAGCGGCATTGATTGCATTTTCTACATTGTGCATACCAGGTAATGAAAGCTTAGTAATATCAAATAACTCTATTCCTTCATATGTAACGATATTATTTTTTACAAATATGCTAGCTTCATTATTTTCATTAGTATCATAGAAAAGAACATTAGAATGAATCGTTTCCAAATCATATTTTTCTTTTTCTTTAATGTTTAGGATAAGAATATCATCATTTGTTTGATTTTTATAAATATTTCTTTTTGCATTTCTATAGTTTTCAATGTTTCCATGATAATCTAAATGACCAACACCTAGATTTGTTATAGCAGCAACAGATGGTTTAAAATATTTTATTCCTTGTAATTGGAAAGATGAAACTTCCGTAATTATTAAAGAATTAGGATGAATGTATGCAACTTCTATAGCTGGATAACCAATATTTCCTGCTAAATAAACATCTTTATTGGCTGCTTTTAATATATCAAAAGTCATCTGAGTAGTTGTAGTTTTACCGTTTGTTCCAGTTATAGCTACCATATCGATATTAAACAAAGTATTGGCTAACTCAATCTCTGTTATTATATCAATATTTTTCTCAATTGCTTTTTGTAAAAATTCAATTTCATATTTTATTCCTGGATTTTTTACAATTAAATCAATATTTTCTAAAAGTTCTAATGGATGCCCACCATCAATTACTTTAACTCCTAATTTCCTCAACTCAGTTGCTTTTTCATCGGTACTTAAATCATCATATGCATTTAAAGTAACATCATATCCAAGTTTTTTTAGAATTTTTGCAGTAGAATAACCACTTCTTGCAAATCCTAACACTAATATTTTTTTATCTTCTAAATTAATCATTTTAAATAACCCCTATAAAGTATCCTATAGCTGATGATACCACTGCTATAGCAACAAAAATATACACAGTTTTTACTTCACCATATCCCGATAACTCAAAATGGTGATGTAACGGTGACATTTTAAAAATTCTTTTACCTGTTTTTTTGAAGTATGCCACCTGAATAATTACAGATAAAGTTTCCAATATATAAACTAAACCTATAAATAAAAATGCTATTTCTTTATGCAGGATTACTGAAATCGCTGCTAAAATTCCTCCTAAAGCTAAAGATCCAGTATCCCCCATAAAGATTTTTGCTGGATTTCTATTAAATTTTAAAAATCCTAAAAGTGCTCCAACAATAGTCAGACAGAAAACTAATACAGGGAAATTATTTTCCTTATACGCTAATAAAGCAAATGTACTAGTGGTAATAATTGTAACACTTGTTGCTAGACCGTCTAATCCATCAGTTAAATTAACCGCATTAGAAAATCCTGTTTGCCAAAATACTAAGAAGATTAGATATAAATATGAAATATTAAGCTTATAATCAAATCCTGGAATGTGTATATAATTTATATCTTTATAGATATAAGTTACTAAGATATAAAATATTACAGAAAATAGTATTTGTAACATTAATTTTTTCCTTGGAGCAAGTCCATCATTTTTTTTCTTAACTACAATAAGCATGTCATCTATATAACCTATAACTGAAAATGAAATAGTTGTATAAATGAATAAAATATAATATTGAATGTTTCCACTATCCAAAATCATTGCAACAATAAGTGAAATTACTATTGAAACTATAAAAGATATTCCTCCCATTGTTGGAGTGCCTTTTTTGTGCATATGACTTTGTGGCCCTTCTTCTCTAATTGCTTGTCCAAATTTTAGAACATGTAAATATTTGATTAATCTTGGTAGCATTAGCACTGTCAGAAAAAATGCTACCAGTAATAACGATATAGCAAATACTGTATCTGAATTACTCATTTCGTTCTCCTAACTAAATTTTATTTTTATCTTGTCCCCTTTTTTCACAAATCTTTGAGGTGGAATAGATTGTTGTTTTACAAATCCATTACCTTCAATTTCAATATCTAAACCTGATAATTTCGCATAATTCAGTACATCAACTTTAGACCAGCCTATAAAATTAGGCATTAAAATATTTTCATTTGAAACTAATAAAAATACTCTTTCATCTTGTTTTATTACATTTTCAGCAGAAGGATATTGTCCTATAATATTAGTACCTGATCCTATTGTTATGATATTTTTCGTTTTCTGCTGTATTTTTAATATTGTAGTATCTAATTCTTTGCCTACTACATTCTCCATTTGGTAAGCTTGAACTACATTATTTTCATTAGATTTTTTCACATTTAAATAATTTAATGTATTTTCCATTATCGGTTTAAAAATCTCAGATGCTCCGTATGCACTACTAGCTCCAAGCTCTTTTGTCGGTAATTTCATACCAACATACAAAATAACTTGGGGATCTTCACTTGGTGCATAACCAATAAACGAGTGCAGAACCTTAAATGGACTCTTAAAATAAGTCCCGGTCTTAGGATCTACTACCTCAGCAGTTCCTGTTTTTCCAGATGTACTGTAGTTATCCACAGCATATCGCTTACCACCTTGTGCCCAAGGACCATTAACAACCCCGTATAGTTCCTCTTTCATTATCTCAGCTGTTTGTTTTGATATTGGATTTCCTGCCACTGTTTTTTTCCCAATATTAACATCTTTATCCAATGTTTTATCATGAACTCTCTGTAAGAAATACGGTGCTAACATTTGGCCATCATTTAAAATTGCTGTCTCCGCTTGAACCATCTGCATTGCCGTAACTGTACTACCTTGACCAAATACAGTAGTAGAAGCAGATACTTTATTATTAAATACTAAATCTCCTGTTGCTTCATTTCCATAAAGTGAATTCGTACTTTTTCCAAATCCAAAACTTTCCAAACCGCTTTTTAGTTTTTCAGTTCCTAATTCATTTAAAAGTGTTAACATCAGGGTATTTGAAGATTGTTGGAATCCATGACGTTGGGTTATTGTTCCCCATCCAGTTTTATTCCAGTCAAAAATAGTTGCATCTTCCACTTGATATGAACCTGATTTGTAATACCCCTCTGGTTTATATATATTATTTTCAACCATTAACGACATTGTAAAAGTCTTCATTGTAGAACCTGGTTCATATGCAGAGTTGTAAAATATATTAGACCATGCACTTGAAAGATTTTCTTGAGTATTTGGATTGAATGCAGGTGTTTGTCCTAATCCAAGTATCTCTCCTGTTTTGGGACTAATAGCAATTGCAAATGCACTTTCTGGTTCGTATTTATCATGAATGTCTTTTAGTGTATTATCTATAAATCCTTGGATATTTTTATCAATTGTTAAATATATATCTGCTCCATCAACTGGTTTTATTTCTACTTTTGGAATATTAGAAACGACTTTTCCCCATGCATCTTTAGCATAAGTAATATGTCCTTCTTTTCCTCTTAGATAGTAGTCAAAAGTTTTCTCAACCCCTAAGCGACCAGTAATTAAGTCACTGTCAGGTGAATTTTGAGCAAACCCTAAAAAGTTTCCAAGCATACTTCCATTTGGATAATATCTTTTTGTTGTTGCTATAAATTCAATACCTGGAAGTTTTAACTCTTCTATTTTTTTCTTATCTTCAACACTAATATCCTTACCGGCTGTTCCAAATTCTACTTGATAAACACCTTTTTTATTAAGTATTTCTTTTATCTTACTTTTATCTAATTTAATAAATTTAGATAATTCATCTGCGGTTTTATCTACGTCAATAACATGTCGAGGATTTGTATCATCCTCTGTTGCTTTATCAGACACTACCGCAACAATTTTGTAAGACTCAATATTATCAGCTAATATATTCCCATTTCTATCGAAAATTTTCCCTCTATTAGGTTGTAAACTACTGTCAATTTTATACTTTTTATCTGCTAACTCTGATAGGTTATGTCCCCTAACAGTTCCAATTAACATCATTTGTCCAATGTTTAATATTAATATCCATACAAAGAAAAAAACAAAAATTAGAAAAAATACAATTTTTGTTCTTTCTCGAGAGATATAATCTTTTCTTTCTAAACTTCTTCTATCTTCCAAAAACTTTAAAGTTAATATTTTCTTAAAAAGTTTTATCAATTATCTCACTACCTTTATACTATCTTTTTGAGTTTTCATTCCTACTGTCTCAGCGATTTTTTTAACTCTTTCGTAAGACGACAGATTGTTTATCATAACTTTTTGTTCATTGTTATTTTTTTGTTTTTCTGATATTACAATATCATTTTTTTGTTGAGCACTTCGTAGTGAATAGATCTCTCCTTTATAGTTTAACATAACTACGTTAGCAAGTAAAATAACTCCTACAAAAACTCCATAAGCCGTTTTTTCCAAAAGGTTAAACTTTACTTTTTCTTGTACTTTTCTTACTCCGTATTCTCTACTATATACCTTTAGTGTTGCCATTTAAACTTTCCTCCCCTCTATTTTATCTGAACTTCTGCCACTCTTAATTTGGCACTTCTAGATCTATTATTTTCTTCTAATTCAATATCACTAGGATATATAGGTTTTCTCGTAATTACTTTTAATTTAGATAAACTTTCTTCTGGCATAATTGGTAGATTTTTCGGAATATCTTTTGCCTTTGCATATGAATTAAATATTTGTTTACAAATTCTATCTTCTAAGGAATGGAATGTAATAACAGATATTCTTCCTCCTACACTAACAATTTCAATCGCTTGTTCAAGTGAATCTTCAAATACTGATAGTTCATTATTTACCGCAATACGAATAGCTTGGAATACTCTTTTAGCTGGATGTCCTCCAGTTCTTCTTTTTGCAGCAGGGATGGAATCTTTAATAATTTCTACTAATTCAAAAGTAGTTTCAATAGGTTTTTGTTCTCGTTTTTTCTCAATATTTCTCGCAATTTGTTTTGAAAAATTTTCTTCTCCATAACGGTAAAATATTTTAACCAAATCATGATAACTGTATTCATTAACTACTTCATAAGCACTGATTCTTGCATCAGTATCCATTCTCATATCTAATTTTGTATCATAATTATAACTAAAACCTCTTTCAGGTGTATCTAGTTGCGGTGATGAAACTCCTAAATCGTATAATACACCATCAACTTCATGAACACCATGCTCTGCTAATTTTTCTTTTAAATTAACAAAGTTAGATTTAATAAAGACAACTTTATCACTGTACTCAGCTAATTTTTTTTTGGCATTTTCTAATGCTACATTGTCTTGATCAAAAGCATATAGTTTACCAGTTTTTAAACGTTTTAAAATCTCTAAGCTATGTCCTGCTCCTCCTAAGGTACAATCTACATAAATACCGTCTTCTTTTATATTTAAGCCTTCTACAGCTTCATTTAATAATACACTATAATGTTTAAACATTTTCATCCATCCTAAAAATCAAAATCTTCTAATTCTTCTGCTATTTCTTCTACGCTAGCTTCACTTTCAACAAGTAAGTCCTCCCAGCGATTTTTGTCCCAAATTTCTATCCTATTAGATAAACCATTTACCACACATTCTTTATCCAAGAAAGCATGTTCTATTAGTGCGTTAGGAATGTTAATTCTTCCTTGTTTATCTATCTCAACTTCAGTGGCTCCAGAAAAGAAGAAACGTTGGAAAGTACGAGCATTTTTCTTAGTGATAGGTAGTGATTTTATCTTACTTTCCACCTTTTGCCACTCTTGTAGTGAATAGCCAAATAAACAAGAGTCTAGACCTCTTGTGATAATAAATTTTTCACCTAGTTCATCTCTGAACTTAATTGGAATACTAAGCCTTCCTTTGGCATCCATTTTATTATTGTATTGACCAATAAACACTACTTCTCACCACCTTACCTTTATAATTTACCACATTTCCCCACTTTTTTCCACTAATTTCTAAAAAAAAATGAATTTTTTTGAATTTTTTACCAAAAAAAATACCAAGTACTTATAAAATAAAAATTTTATAAATACTTGGTTTATTTAATTATAATATTCTCTTTCGTTTTCACCATCTAAAAAGTGAGAAGAACATAACGAATGTATTCTTTCAACAATCCTTAAAGCTTTCGTTCTATCTACTGTTGTTTTACCATTTGATAGTAATTCTGCCAGGTCATCTATACTTAAGTTAGAAGAGAAAAATGTCGGTAACTTTTCAGCTTCTCTATGATTAATAATTGGTCCTAGTACTTCATCACGTATGAATTCTGTAATATTTTCAGCTCCAATATCATCAATTATAAGTATTTCTTCATCTCTGATTAAATCAATATACAAATCATAACTATTATTACTTATTTTAGATTTAATCTTTCTAATAAATTCTGGATAATATAAGATTGCAGGTTCTTTCCCATTTTGTTTAAAGTAGTTATAAATAGATCCCATTAAGTAGGTTTTTCCAGTTCCTGTCGGTCCATAAACATAGGCACCTCTTGTAGATTGTTTATTCATAATACTTTTACATATTTTTATTATTTCTGTTGCTAGAATACCTTTTTCTCTATTTCTCGATAAATTCTCAAAAGTATATGTTAAAACTCTTTTTGGTATGAATTCTGTTTTTACCTTATTTGATGTTTTAAAATTCGCTACTTTTTGTTTATATTCTTCAGTCTCTTCATATAAAATATTGACTTCTTCATTCTTATAAACTAACTTTGGTTTATGCTCTATATTTAGTAATTTATCTTTTGAAATATAAAATTGATAGAACTTCTCAAGATTATTTTCTATATCAATTTTTGAAAAATTATTATCATAAATAAATTTAATTATTTCAGGATCATTTAATACTTTTTCTGACATAAACTTCTTGAATGAGTCTTGTGTATTACTAGCTACAATATTAGATAATTTTTTCACTACACATCCCTCTTATTATTTAATTCTTGCATCATTTTATTATATGCATCTTCGTCTTCTTTTGTAACAACTCTATCTTCTATTTTTTTCGCACCATTGAAATTACTTTGACGACTTTGTAAATATTCAGGAAACGGTGCATAATTTCCTTTTTTCACACTTGTATAATTAGTTTGTTTTCTAGACACCTTTTTAGTATTAGTGATATTACTTTGTTTATAGTTTCTATTATTTCTAACAAAATCAATTGCATCCTTTGCACCTAAAAGTTTTTGCGCACTCCATGAACTTGCAATTTTATCTATATAATTAATATGCGGTATTGAGTTTTTTCCTGTTTGATTAATAGAATACTCTAATAATATATTTAATACCCCTGTTGGAAAATTATATTTACTTTGTAAATCACTTATACTTTTAGCATCTATGTTAGATACGACTATACCTTTTTGTTTATTAAGGAACGTTATAAAGTTTGTATTGTCTACTTCTTTAATAAACAAATCTTCTTCTGTTTCATGTTTATCTTTTGTAATACTAAGATTTTTATTTACCATACGTTCTAAAGTTGGAACTTCTTGTTTTCTAACATTAACATTTAATTGAATAATATAATCCGTTAATATCTTAATATTGATTTCACTCGCACCATTGGAAATTTCTACTGATTTTTCAATAGCCTTCGCCATGTCTTGTGGATCCATCTTATAGATGTGTGCAAGACCTAGAATTTTATTTTTTATATCGTCATTAGATATTACATCAGTTAGATAACTATTCGCTAAATAGTAATTTAATTTATCAAAATCAAAATAATACTCATCGAAATTAGGTCCTGAAGAGTTTTTATTTGATAAGTAATCAAAACTAAAATTATTTAGGTTTTCTAAATGAAATACATCAGAAAATTTAGCTGTAATTTCTTCAAAACTTCTAAAGCTAACTTTATCAAATGAATAATAATTAACTATTTCTTTATATTCACTACTTCCTAGCGTATTCTCTAATAATTGAGCTAATACTGGTGTATTAAAAAAAGTTGTGAAATCTAATGCTTCTTTAATTTTATAGACAAATTGTCCAACACCTGCATTATCAATATAAAAAGATTGAATTAACCCCATTGCTTCTAATTTTTTTCGTGCGAGTATAAATTTATGATTTGATAAAGCAAGATTATCTAAAATATCATAATGTAAATAATTCTTAGAAAAATTTTTTTCACTAAGTATCTTACTACCTAAAAAGTTATATAAACTTATTGCATCATTTCCTAATAAAGGAAGATACAATAAATTTAATTCTTTTGAGCGTTTAGAAATATCATAGTCATTATACACACAATAAAAATCCTTTTCTGAGAAGGTATTATTCATTTTTATCATCCATAACTTCTATAATAATTTGAGTATACTCTAAAGCATATATGAAATCTTGATTATAGTCATACTTAATTTTATCATCATTTCTTAAAGGTGCGAAGAACGATTTTACTAAGATTGGATAAATATTATCTAATAACAATTTAGCATTGTCATTTTCATAAAGAGCTCTTAAAAAGTTAAAAACTTTATATACACATTCTAGAAACTCTTCTTTTGAAGGTGTATTAATATTAGTATAACTCTCTAGTTTTGTTGAGAAACTTAGTATATTTTTTTTATCATTTTTGGCAACAAATGTTCTCAAATCATCTATAAGTTCATACATATAGTTGAAAAATGATTCAAAATCCTCTAAATATTCATTATTAATAATCTTAGATTCATTTTGTAAAAGTAATTTATTAATATTATAATCAGTTACAAATAGATATATTTTATAAAGATCTGAAAACTCAACATCGCTAAGTTTTTGATAATCTTGAACTATAGAATTTAAACTCTTACCTTCTTTATAAATATTATATAGTGTATTTAACCATATAAACTCTTCCAATTTTTTATTGTTAATTAATGTGATTAAATAATTATTAAAATTGTACTCTTTCTCATCTTCAAAAAGTATAGTCGTTCTACTTTCTATTCTTGTAAGAATTAAATTAAACTCTTTTTCTGAATCTTCATTATAATTATTTTCATCAAAAGCTGGTTTTAGTTCAGCTTTTACACGTCTAAACTCATCACTACTATTATCAAGATTATCAATTCTTTCTTGATAAATTTCATTGTATCCTGGCTTTTGTGAGTGATAATAAGTTTCTATAGCTTTATTAAATTCTAAAACTTTACCTAAGATTTTAATATAAGCAACTTTAATATTTTTATTATCTGAAATATTATTAACTAATTTTAATGCTTTTAATATATCTTTTTTATTTTCACTTGTAAGCACTAATGTCTTTTCATCTTCTAAATAAAACATTCCCAAACCTCCAATAATATATTACTATATAATAATACTCTATTTTGTTAAGAAAATCAAAATATATGAAATAAAGTATAAAAAAAGAACCTTCCAAAAGGAAGGCTCTCACTGTTGCCTGGCAACGTTCTAGTCTCACAGGGCGTAAGCCCAACTACATTCGACGCTAAAGAGCTTAA
>JAWHCX010000024.1:0-25705 GCA_032567735.1 Gemella haemolysans
TAGCATTGTCTAGGGACATATTTTACATCAAGTTGCCATTTTTCTCCTAAAGTTTTTGGAGTGTTATAAGGTTTTGGTATATAAGGTTTAGCCTTTTTTTCGGCATCTTTATAGAAGTCTAATTTCCTAAGGATCCTAAATAATGAACAAGGATGTCTGTTATAATTTTTATTAAATTTTAGTTTTGCATATAATTCAATCATAGAAATATTAGGATTTCGTTTAATTAGATTTTTAATCCAAGATAATTCTTCTGAAGTATGAGCATTTGGATGTTGAGAATGTGGTTTGTGAGACTTATCCATAAGTGATTCTTTAGTTCCATCATATTTTTTATTCCAACGCATTAAAGATGCCTTAGAAACTTTGTAACGTCTACAGATAAAGCTAATAGAGTTTTATTTCTATATGTTTTTACCACGGCTAATCTTGTTTCTAAAGTATGAGGTATATATCGTTGTGTTTTTTGTAAGTTTTCTGTTATAATAGTTTTCATAAGAGTAATTTCCTTTTTTTGATTTGTCGTAATTTCATTATACAGGATTTACTCTTCTTTTTTTATATTTTGTCTCACATCAATTGTAACACTACAAAAAAAATAGTAAAAATTTAAATTTTTACTTGACAAGTAATTATTAACGGTGTAAAATAAATATCAATAAAAACAAAACCTTAGAAAAGAATAGTAATTTGGTAAAAAATTTTTAGCGAGCTAACGTTGGTGTGAGGTTAGTAATTTTTCTAGATGAACGCACTTTTTAGGCAATTATAAGATAATTGGTAACTCTGCCTTAAAGAGATTGAGTGGGTATACTAAATACCAAGAAAAGTGGCAACGCGGAATTGATTTCGTCTTTTTATAGTTTCTTAGGAAATTATAAAAAGACTTTTTTATTTATCTCGTGAAGTTACACAGACCATGGACTGTATTTCTATTATTAAGTATATCAAAAAGAGTGGCACCGCGAAAATTCGTCTCTTTGTAGCTAGGATTCTAGTTACAAAGAGATTTTTTATTTATAATTAGTTCTTTTCTAAAAAATATAATATAATTAAGAAAAAAGGAGTCAAGACAATGAAAAAATTATTATTATTCATTACATCAGTCATAACAGTCGTAACATTAACAGCATGCTCAAGTATCAGTACAAAAAATAAAATACAAGAAGTTAAAGATAAAAACAAGATTGTATTAGGAGTGTCACCTGATTACCCACCATATGAGTTTCTAACTACAGAAAATGGTAACAAAAAAGTTGTAGGTGCAGATATCTATTTAGCAGAGCAAGTTGCTAAAAAGCTAGGTGTTCAAGTTGAAATTCAAGAAATGGCATTCGATTCTTTAATCGCAGCTTTAAATGCGAATAAAGTTGATATGGTAATTTCTGGTGTTAACCCAACTGAGGAAAGAAAAAAAGCTGTTGACTTCTCAGATGTTTATTACACAAGTAAAGGTATTTTTGTAGTAAATAAAGATAGCGAAGAAATTAAATCAGTAGCTGATCTTAAAAATAAAAAAATCGGTGTTCAAAAAGGTTCAACTTATGAAACTTATGCTAAAGAACAACTGAAAATGGATGAGAAAAATATCCAAGCTTTAACTGACGTACCAAGTTTACTTCAAGATTTAAAAAATAAAAAAATTGATGCGGTACTAATTCCAGATGATGTAGCAAAAATCGCAATGAATAAATATACAGATATCAAAATTAGCACATTTACTGCTGATAATGATCCAGAAGCAACAGGTATGGCAATAGCATTCAAAAAAGGAAAAAATGATAGTAACAAGGAATTATTAGAACAAGTAAATGCAGTAATTAAAGAAATTCAAGATCAAAAAGTATTTGAAAAAGAACTTGATAAATATGCTAAAATTGCTGCACAAAGCGAATAAAAGAGAGGTATAAAATAGAATGTTTGATTTTCTTCCAAATTATTACACAACATATTTAGAAGCTACGGTAACAACTTTAAAAGTTTCACTTATAGCTTTACTAGTAGGATTAATACTTGGTATTGTAATATGTTTAGCAAAAATTAGTACGTTTAAAGTACTTAATATAATAGCAGCAATTTATGTAGAAGTTATTAGAAATACTCCAATTTTAGTGCAAATTATGATTATCTACTTTGCATTACCTGAAATTGGGATTTCATTTACACCATTTATGTCAGCGATAATTGCTCTTTCAATTAACTCAGGAGCATATGTTAGTGAAATATTCCGTTCTGGAATCTTAGCAATTGATAAAGGTCAAATGGAAGCAGGTCGTTCATTAGGACTTAGTTATTTCCAAACTATGAAATTAGTTATTTTACCACAGGCTTTAAAAAATAGTTTACCAGCCTTAGGTAATGAGTTTATTTCATTAGTAAAAGAATCTTCAATAGTTTACTTTGTAGGGGTAGCGGATATAATGTTTACAGCAAACACTGTAAAAAATGCAACTTACCAAACATTTGGACCGTACTTAGTAGCTGCTGCAATATATTTTATTATTACATCAATATTATCATTATTAGTAAAACGTTTAGAGAAAAAATTAACGAAGTAGGTGAAAAAATTGTTATTACAAATAAAAGATTTACATAAGAAATTCGGAAAATTAGAAGTATTAAAAGGTGTAAATATCAACGTTGAAAAAGGGGAGAAAATCGTAATTCTAGGTTCAAGTGGAAGCGGAAAAAGTACAGCATTACGTTGTGTGAACTTATTAGAAACTCCTACAAGTGGACAAATTTTATACAATGGGGAAGATATTACTAAACAAAATATTAATAAATATAGAAAAAAAGTAGGAATGGTATTCCAAAACTTTAACCTATTCCCAAATATGAGTGTACTAGAAAATATTACACTTGCTCCAAAAACTTTTGGAGATGACACTACTGAAAATATTGAGAAAAAAGCAGTAGAATTATTAAAAAGAGTTGGACTTGAAGATAAAAAAGATGTTTATCCAAACAGCCTTTCAGGTGGACAAAAACAACGTGTTGCAATCGCGCGTGCCTTAGCTAACTCACCAGAAGTATTACTATTTGATGAACCTACTAGTGCGCTAGATCCAGAAATGGTTAAAGAAGTACTAGATGTTATTAAAGAATTATCTGAAGAAGGATTAACTATGTTAATAGTTACTCACGAGATGAACTTTGCAAAAGAAGTAGCTGATAAAGTAATATTTATGGATGGAGGAGTAGTATTAGAAGAAGGAACTCCATCAGAAATCTTCGATAATCCAAAAGAAGAAAGAACTAAAGAATTCTTCTCAAAAATATTATAATAAAGAGAGTATCACTAAGAAATATATAATGTTTCTTAGTGATATTTTTTTCATTATACTATGTAGAAGCATAATGAAAACGTTTTATGTTATGTTAACTGTATGATATAATGTAAGTAGAAATTATAGTAGTAAGAGGGATTGTTTTTTATAAGGAGGATAAATTATGGATATATCAGTAAGTTTAGCAAGGTGGAGTTTAATTCCTATATTTCTTATTTTGTTTAATGTTAAAATAAAAAGAGATAAACATTTCAAAATATGTTCTGTCTCGTTAATATTCGTTATTTTTTTAAGATTTTTCTTTTTTGATTATCATGACTTTCCAATTACAAAAATGGTCTATTTGTTCTTAATGCTATATGCTTTACAGATGCTTTTTGAATGGGCGAGCTTACTTAAATTAATGGGTGTAAAACCTGAGGATAAAGAATAGTATCCACAAAATTCTTTAAATCATTATGATAAACTATAAAGCTAGTTAAGCATGTGATTTAGAGAATTTTTTATTTAAATGCGTATCTTAATAAAAAAATAAAACTTAAAAGTTCGGTTTTTAATGAAATGAATTATGTAAACTTTATTAATGTATATTAATTAATTTTAAATCCGTTAATTAGTTTGTATAAGTATTGGAAAAACTCTTAAAATATGAACTTTAAAAATAAAAAGTCTTGACTTTTATAATAGAAACGTATATTATTATTAATGTGCTTAGGCATTAATAAAAACTAAGGAGAATTTTCTATATATGTTAGAACGTCTTTTTAAACTAAGAGAAAATAAAACAGATGCTAGAACTGAAGTAGTTTCTGGTTTAATCACTTTTTTCTCAATGAGTTATATTTTAGTAGTAAATCCAGCTGTACTATCAGCAGCAGGTATTCCATTAGATAGAGTATTTACAGCTACTATCATTGCAATTTTAGTAGGTACTTTGATTATGGCGTTAGCAGCGAACTATCCTATAGTAGTAGCACCAGGTATGGGAATTAACTCATATTTTGCAACATTAGCAGCTACATCAGGTTATAACTATAAAACTTTACTTGCTACGTGTTTTTTAGGTGCTGTTATTTTCGTAATATTATCGGCAACAAAATTCCGTGAAAGTTTAATCGATTCTATTCCTAATAATTTAAAGTATGGGATATCAGCAGCAATTGGTTTATTTATAGCATTTTTAGGGCTTAAAAACTCTTCTCTTATTGTAGCCAATCCACATACGATTCTTTCACTAGGTGATTTAAAAAATCCTGTAGCTTATATGACAATTTTAGGTATCTTTATAATTCTTGTTTTATTAGCTTTAGAAGTAAAAGGAGCTATTTTTATAGGAATGGCAGTAGTTGCTATTATTTCATACTTTACAGGAATGTTAAAAGTAGAAAAAGTCTTTGGTATCCCTCATATGGATTTAAGTTTACTTTATAATCCAGTTAGTGAGAGTATTAATGCATTACAATTAGGATTATATGGAATAGTCTTCACATTCCTAATGGTTACATTATTTGATACTACTGGTACAATGGTAGCAGTAACTACACAAGCAGGTTTAGTAAAAAATGGAAGAATGGAAAAAGCAAAAGAAGCTTTATTAGCTGACTCATTTGCATCATTAGCAGGATCATTATTCGGAACTACTCCAACTTCAGCTTATATCGAATCATCGGCTGGGGTAGCAAATGGAGGACGTACAGGTTTAACAGCCTTAACAACTAGTTTCTTAGTAGTAATATCAATTTTCTTATTCCCATTAGCAAGTAGTTTAGCTGCAGTACCAGCGATTACTTCACCAGCATTAATCATCATTGGATCATTTATGATGGAAAGTATAGCGAAAATAGATTGGTCTGATATTACAGAAGCATTCCCAGCTTTTGTAACAATAGTAGGTATTCCTCTTACAGGTTCAATTAACGATGGTATTGCATTTGGATTTATCTTCTATGTAGTATTAAAACTATCAAAAAGACAATGGAAAGATATTCATCCGTTAATGTATGTATTTGCGATATTATTCGTAATACAATTACTTTGGTTACATGTTTAATAGTGCAAAATAAATTTAATATTAATAAATATATACCCCAATTACTGTATTTTCAGTAATTGGGGTATTATTATATACTATAGTTATAAATTTATAATAAAATATGTTGGTGTGTAAAAGCGAGTAAAGTAGTAATTTACCTAAAATAAAGAAATCTATAATATTACTATCATAACAAGTGTGAATTCGTTTTCTTTTATATTACTATTATTTTCTGATAATTTTAAGTAAAATAAAAAAATTTTTAATTATTTTTAAAAAAGTGTTTGCCTTTTTTCGAGAGATATAGTATTATAGTTATATTATATAAATTAAGAAAGGAAAATATTTAATATGAAAAAAGGTTTATTAACCGGACTGTTATTATTTGGTATCTTTTTTGGTGCTGGAAACTTAATATTTCCACCAGCACTAGGAGTAAGTGCAGGTGAAAACTTCTGGCCTGCAATTTTAGGATTCGTTGTTTCTGGAGTAGGGATAGCAATCGTTACACTTATCGTTGGAGCACTTAATCCAAATGGTTATGGAGCAGAGATGGATGAAAAAATTTCACCATTATTCTCAACTACATACTTAGTTTTACTTTATTTATCAATTGGACCATTATTTGCGATTCCAAGAACAGCTGCAACAGCATTTGATATTGGAGTAGCACCAGTTGTAGCAGGAAGCAGTTTACCATGGTTATTAATTTTTACAGTTATTTATTTTGTATGTGCGTTTTTATTAGCGGTAAACCCAACTAAAATTTTAAATAGTGTAGGTAAAATTTTAACACCTATTTTTGCTTTATTAATCGTAATTTTAGTAATCTTAGGTGTATCTAAATTTAACTCAACAGGAGAAGCTGCTAAAACATATGCCACTAGCGGATTAGCATTCGGTACAGGATTTATCGAAGGATATAACACTCTTGATGCTCTTGCTTCAGTAGCGTTCTGTATCATTGCGATGAGTGCTTTAAAACAATTAGGGTTCAAAGATAAAAAAGAATTTTTATCTAGTGTTTGGATTGCTGGTATTGCAACAGGAATTGGATTTAGTATCTTATATGTAGGTCTTGGTTTATTAGGTAATAAGTTTGCCGTACCTGCAGAAGTATTATCTAATGCTAAAGTTAATAAAGGAGCTTACGTATTATCTGAATCAGCTCGTTTAGTATTTGGAAACTTCGGAAGTGTATTCTTAGGAATCATGGTAATTCTTACATGTTTCACTACAACAGTAGGATTGATTGTTGCGACTTCAGAATTCTTTAACAAAAAATTCCCACAACTTTCATACAAAAAGTATGCTACTATTTTCACAATTGTAGGTTTTTCTATCGCAAATGTAGGACTACAAAGTGTTATTCAATTCTCAGTACCAATGCTATTATTCTTATACCCAATTACAATTGCATTAGTACTAATCGTTATTGTAAACAAATATGTTGCTTTATCAAAATTAGGAATGCAATTAACTATGGCAGTAGTAACTTTAATCTCTATTCTTTCTGTAGTAGGAAGCACATTTAAAGTAGCGTCTTTAAGTGGTTTAATCGCAAAACTTCCATTAGCAGCACAAAGCTTAGAATGGTTAGTACCTGCAGTAGTTTGCTTAGTAATTGCAGCGGTATTACCAAATAGACAAAAAGGTAAAGTTTACGACTTTAGTGAACTATAATTTTAAAAATATTAAAAGCATTAGCTCGAAATAAGAGCTAATGCTTTATTTTTATATAAGTTTGTTTACTTCTTCTAGTAAGAACATCTTCACATTTAAAGATGAAGTGAATTTTTCAAGATTAACTATTTTATCTTTATTAATATTATCCGATACTTTATAAGCACGGATAAGTTGATTTTTAGGTGTATTTTCTGCTGAGATAAACTCGACTATATCAGATTTATATCCAAATGCTTCTAAAACTTCACTACGTACTGAATCAGTAAGAAGAGTGGAGAATTTTTCTTTAACAATTCCATGTTTTAGCATGAATGGAAGGAAATCAGCATTAAGTTGTCCATTAACTTCTTTTTGACAGCATGGTACAGCGAAGAATACTTTCGCATTCCAACCTAGAGCTTTTAGTATAGCTATATCAGTTGCAGTATTACATGCATGCAGACTAATAACCATATCTATCTCATCTTTATTCTCGTAATCAATTACATCACCGTAAATGAAACTAAGATTAGTGAAATTAAGTTTCTCAGCGATATTATTACAGTGTTCAATGACCTCTTTTTTCAGATCAATACCAATGATTTTAACATTCATTTTTAAAACTTCAGTTAAATAGTAATAGGTAGAGAATGTTAAATAACTCTTACCACTACCGAAATCTAAAATTGTAATTTGCTTATTAGAATCTAACTGAGTAGTAGCTTGCTTAATAAATTCAAGGTATTTGTTTATTTGTTTAAATTTATTGTACTTACTTTTAACAACCTTACCATCTTTATTTTGAATTCCTAGTTCAATTAAAAATTGATATTTTTGTTTTTCATCTAGGAAGTATTCTTTTTTCTTATTGTGATCAAATAAAATAACTTTTGATGCCATTTTTTTTCTATTTATGCTTATTTTGAATTTTTTTGATACTTTAATATTTATATTTTCATTAATAGTAACTACATTTATGTCTTTTGCTAATTCGAAAAGTTCAATAATAACTTTTTTGATACCTTCAGAATCAGTAGTAACAAGGTTCGTGTGTTTTATTATTCTTTTATAACGATATTCTAACTGCAGATTAATATTATTTTTTATGTTAACTAATTTTCCGATAACTTTATCAAGTTCTAATTCTTTATTGCGAATATTTGAAAAAGTTATTTTGTTAATGTTGTTATTAGCTATATGACTTAATATTTCGGAAATAATTTCGTGTTCCATCGTTGCTCCTTAAAGTTTCTTTAATAATGATTTCTTATATATATTACACTAGATTTTAGTAATTATCAACATAACTGAAATATAAAGTCAATCGTCTACAGAAATTCGTTAAATAATAAAGTAAAAAAGATTATCAATATTACTAGTGAAAATAAAATAATTACCGTTGTTGGTTGAGTATTACTAGTATGCGTGGTATAATTTAGTAGTTAGAAAATAAGAAAAAGGTAGATAGTATGAATATTTTAGATATTATTGACAATATAAAAATAAAAACTATTTATGGAAAATTACCAGATAGTGTTAACAGCATTTCTCAAGATTCACGAAAAATTGGAAAAGGGGATGTATTTGTCGCTATTAAAGGTTATACTGTAGATGGTCACAGCTTTATAGAAAAAGTTATTGAACAAGGGGCGGCGTTAGTAATAGCTAGTCGTTATGAAAATTATAATGTAGAAAATTGTGCTGTTCTTGTTGTTAGAGAGCATGAAATTGAAAAAATTGCTAGTATGATAGCCAAAAAGATTAATGAAGGGTCTGATATTCACACAGTTGCAGTAACTGGGACAAATGGTAAGACGAGTATATCAACATTAGTTCATAATATGCTAAGAAATCTTGGTGAAAGTAGCGCTTATATCGGAACAAACGGTTTTGGTAAAAATGATGACGAACCGATATATTTTGGTAATACAACTCCTGATGTAGTAACATTACATAATCAAATCGGAGAATTACGTCATGAAAATATCAAGAATCTTGCATTCGAAGCATCATCGCATGCAATGGCTTTAGGGCGTATTTATAATGTGGATATTGATGTAGCAATATTTACGAACTTAACACACGAACACCTAGATTTTCATGGAGATATGCAAACATATGCCTATGATAAGAGTTTATTATTCTCAACTTTAGGAAATAATCTATCAGAAGCGAAGTTTGGTGTGTTGAACAAAGATGATAGTTACTATAAAATTATTTCTAAATGCTTATATCAACAAGAAATTAATTATTCTATCAAAGATGAAACTGCTGATTTTTATGCGTATAATATTAAACAATATAAAGTAGAAAAAATCTATAAAACAAGTTTCACACTAAAATCTCCAGAAGGTACGTTTGAATGTACTACTAATTATATCGGAGACTTTATGGTAAGTAATGTCCTTGCTGCACTTAGTGCTGTTTGGATAAAAGGATATAGTGTAGAGCAACTAGTTAATATATTACCGAAACTAGGAGCTTTATACGGTCGTATGGAAATTTTAGGTGATGATTTACCGATAGATATAATCAGTGACTTTGCTCATACTCCAGATGGATATGAGAAGTTATTAGAAGCAACTCGTGAAATAAGAAAAGGAAAACGTACCCTTCTAGTAACAGGAATGGGTGGAGGACGAGATATTTCCAAAGGGCCATTAATCGGAGAAATTATCTCAGAAGCGGATTATGTCGTTATTACAACAGATAGCCCACGTGATGAAGATGTAGAAGTTCTTATGTGTTCAATTGAAAAAGGTATGACTCATAAAAATTATGAAAAGGTTTGGTTCAGAACAGATGCGGTTAAACGCATAATTGAATTATCAGAACCAGGGGACGTAGTAATCTTAGCTTCAAAAGGGCGTGAAGATTATGAAATTCTTCAAGGTGGTAAAAAAGTTTGGCATTCAGATCCAATCGTTGCTGTAGAAGAAGCGAAAAAGAAATTTAATATAAAATAAAAAATTGAAAGGAAAATAACGTGGTAGAAAAAATTAGAGAACAAGTAGAAAAAAGAAGAACGTTTGCCATTATCTCTCACCCCGATGCTGGTAAAACTACATTAACTGAAAAATTACTTTTATTTGGTGGAGCAATTCGTGAAGCAGGGACGGTAAAAGGTAAGAAAACAGGAAAATATGCAAAAAGTGACTGGATGGATATAGAGAAACAACGTGGTATCTCTGTAACATCTTCAGTAATGCAACTTGACTATGATAACAAAATTATCAATATCTTAGATACTCCAGGGCACGAAGATTTCTCAGAAGATACATATCGTACACTTATGGCTGTTGACAGTGCAGTGATGGTAATAGATGGAGCAAAAGGGATTGAGGCTCAGACTTTAAAACTTTTCAAAGTATGTCGTATGCGCGGAATTCCAATCTTCACATTTATCAACAAAGTTGACCGTGAAATTAAAGATCCACTAGAATTATTAGCTGAAATTGAAGAAAAATTAGAAATAGAAACATATCCAATGAATCTACCTGTAGGTATGGGACAAAACTTCTTCGGTATTATGGATAGAAAAAATCATTTTATCGAACCATTTAAAGAAGATAGTGATTTCGTAGAATTAGATGAAGAGTATAATATTGTTGATGATAATCCACTTGCTCAAGACACTATGTATCAAAAATGTGTAGAAGATATGATTCTTATTACTGAAGCAGGTGTTGACTACGACTATGACAAACAACTAAAAGGAGAGCAAACTCCAGTATTCTTTGGATCAGCATTATCATCATTTGGTGTAGAAAGTTTCTTAAACTACTATGTAGACAATGCACCAACACCAAAAGGTCGTCGTGGAGTAAATGAAGAAGATATTCAACCAACAGGAGAAGACTTCTCAGGATTTATCTTTAAAATCCAAGCCAATATGGACCCTAAACACCGTGATAGAATCGCATTCTTACGTGTGTGTTCAGGTGAGTTTAATCGTGGTATGGATGTAAACCTAGCAAGAACAGGTAAAAAATTAAAAATTTCACGTTCAACTAACTTTATGGCAGACGATAAAGCTACTGTAGATGTGGCTTATGCAGGAGATATTATCGGTCTTTACGATAGTGGAAACTATCAAATCGGTGATACTTTATATCAAAATAAAAAAGTTGAATTTGAAGCACTACCTTCATTTACACCGGAAATTTTTGTAAAAGTTTCAGCAAAAAACGTACTGAAACAAAAACACTTCCATAAAGGTGTAGAGCAACTAGTACAAGAAGGAGCTATTCAATATTATAAAACATTGCATACGAACCAAATTATCTTAGGAGCAGTAGGACAACTACAATTTGAAGTGTTTGAGCATCGTATGAAGAATGAATATAATACAGAAGTAATAATGGAGCGTATCGGACAAAAAACTACTCGTTGGATTGAAAATGAAGATTCAATCAATGAGAATATGTCAAGTTCAAGAAGTATCCTAGTTAAAGACTTATATGATAACTATGTATTCTTATTCGAAAATGACTTCGCGATGAACTGGTTCAGCGATAAATACCCAGAAGTGAAACTTTTCAGTAAACTGTAGGTTAAAGAGAGTGTCTCAAAAAATGAGATACTCTTTTTATTTTTTTTCGATATAGATCTTATATATCTGTCAATTTGATTAAGTTAAAAAATTTATGGCTTAGCTACTATAGATTCACATGTAAAAATTTGAAAAAAACTCTTTATAGGTATATAATTAGGTGTTGGCAAAATTTTAATATAAAGAGGATAGCATGAGAAAATTAATAAATAAAATGCTGGATCTTTACAAAGAACCTAAATACAAAAGTATAGTAAATTACATATTTTTTGGAGTTTGTACAACACTAGTAAATGTAGTTACATACTTTATTTTGTATTACTATGGGATGGAAGTTAGACCAGCGAATTTAATATCTATAACATTATCAATTTTATTCGCATATTTTGTTAATGCTAAATACGTATTTAACTCTAAGGCTGTTGGATTTAAGAAAGTTCTCTACGAACTTACAAAATTTTTCACAGCTAGATTATCTACACTTGTTATAGAAGTATTCGGAGTTGAGTTATTCATATACTTAGGAATGAACGCATATTTAAGTAAATTTATTATTCAATTCGTAGTACTTGTTGCTAATTATGTAATTAGTAAATTTTTAGTTTTCACAAAGGAGAAAAATAACTAATGAAATGGTTTATAACTGATATGGATGGAACTTTTTTAAATGACAAAAAAGAAGTTGCACCAAATGCAAGAGATGTGATTGTAAAACTGCAAGATAAGGGAAGTAAATTCATAATTGCCACAGGAAGACCTGATATTGCTGTAAAACATTATTATCACAACTTAGGGATGAACGATGTGGTTATTTCTAACAATGGAAGTTTAATTAGAAATCTATTAACAGGTGAAATAGTATATCAAAAAAGTTTTAAAATGGAAGAAATAGAAAAAATATACAGTATGTTTAAAGAATTAAACGATGACAAGATAGAATTCCATGTTTATACATTAAACTATATATACTGTACACATTTATCATTTAGCATGGCACGTATGAAACGTATAGAAGCGGATATGCCAGAGGAATTAAAAACACCGATGTATATTCACGAAGACATTATTGGTGAGCTTAAGAAAAACAATGAAGATTGTCAAAAAATTATGATGATTGCTAAAGATCATGATAAAGTGGTGAATTTCTTTAACAGAGTTAGCGAAGTGTTAGAAGTTGATGGAACATTTTCAGCGACTAATTTCTTTGATATCATGCCGAAAGGATGTAACAAAGGTACTGCAATTGAAAAACTAGCCGAATATTACAAGTCATCAATAGAAGATTGTGTAGTATTTGGTGACAATTTTAACGACAAAGAAATGTTCGATGTAGCAGGATGGAGTGTTTGCCCAAGCAATGCAAAAGAAGAGATTCAAAATATGTGCGATGAAGTTATCGGAAATAATAATGATTTTTCTGTCATTAAATATGTAGAAGATTATTATAAAAAAATTAAATAAATACTTGATAACTTAGCGAAAATTTGATAAATTAGAAGGTAGCGTATTAATTACCTATATAGCGATTTACATATAAATAATTTTATATTTGATTACTATAAATTGTACAATGAAAAATAAAATAAAGGAGAACTTTCATGAGAGGAAGAAGAAATGAGAAGAAAAAGTTCAGTAGAATTATTGCTTTCCTGTCATTAGTTGTTATTATTCTTACTTCAATAGGATTAACATCAAAATCTAATGCGCAGAAAGTGAATCTTGGACTAGATCTTCAAGGAGGATTTGAGGTACTATACCAAGTGGAACCTCTTAAAGAAGGTCAAACTATAGATGAGGCAGCTGTTAAAGCAACTGCGGACACTATTAGTAGACGTATTAACATTCTTGGGGTAAGTGAGCCGGTTATTACTGTTGAATCAGGAAATAGAATTCGTGTTGAACTTGCAGGTGTTAAAGATCAAGAATCAGCTCGTAAAGTACTATCAACACAAGCGAACCTTACTATTCGTGATATTGAAGATAAAGTGCTTTTAGATGGATCTGATTTACAAGAAAATGGTGCTTCTCAAGGATTTGATCAAAATAATAAACCAGATGTTAACTTGAAGTTAAAAGATGCTGATAAATTCGGTAATATAACTTCAGAAATCAGTAAACGTGGTCAAGGTCAAAACTTAATGGTTATTTGGATGGATTTCAATGAAGGAAACTCATTCAAAGCTGAAGCAGCAAAAGAAAAACCTAAATATGTTTCTGCACCACAAGTAGCTCAAACTATTAATTCTAAAGATGTTCAAATCACTGGTAACTTTACTGTAAAAGAAGCTAAAGAAATGGCAGCTTTATTAAACTCAGGTGCATTACCAGTTAAATTAACAGAAATTTACTCTAACTCAGTAGGGGCTCAATTTGGGGCTGATGCGTTAAATCAAACAGTATTCGCAGGAGCTATTTCATTAGCTATTATCTGCTTATTCATGTTAGTTATTTATCGTGTACCTGGATTTGTAGCGAGTGTAATGATGGTTGCATACGTGTATATCACAGTAGTGTTCTTTAATATGATTTCAGGTGTGCTAACACTTCCTGGTATCGCAGCCTTAATTCTTGGGGTTGGTATGGCAGTTGATGCCAATATCATCATGTACGAAAGAATTAAAGAAGAAGTACGTGCTGGATATCCACTGAAAAAGGCATACTTAGATGGTGCTAAACAATCATTATGGACAATCTTCGACTCGCAATTCACAACAGTTATCGCTGCAGTAGTACTATTCATCTTTGGTACAAGTAGTGTTAAAGGATTCGCGACAATGTTATTACTATCAATTCTTGTCAGCTTTATAACTGCGGTATTTGGTACTAGATTATTGCTAAGTTTATTAGTAAACTCTAACATCTTTAATAATCACCCAGGGTACTTCGGTGTAAGTAAGAAGAGTATTCATGAAACTAAGTTTGGTATTAACTCACTTAACTTAAGTACAAAATTTGAATGGTTAAGCTTTACTAAGCACATGAAGAAATTCTTTGCATTAAGTATAGCAATCATGATTGCAGGATCTATTTCTCTAGGAATGAATAAACTTAATCTAGGAATTGACTTCTCTAGTGGTACTCGTATTGATGTAGCTGCAAATACAGAATTATCTGTAGAAAAAATTCAAGAAGACTTAAATAATTTAAAAGTAAAAGATGAAAAAATAGTTTTATCACCAGATAAAAAACAAGCGACAATTCATTCTAAAGAGAGCTTTGAACAAAATAAATCAATTGAAATAAAAGAATACTTTGCTAAAAAATATGAAAAAGATGCTAACCTAAGTGTTGTATCTCCAGTAATCGGTAAAGAATTAGCTAAAAATGCATTATTCGCATTAATGTATGCATCTATAGGTATCATCATCTATGTAGCATTTAGATTCGAATGGCGTATGGGACTTACAAGTGTTATCGCATTACTGCATGACGTATGTATTATCATTTTCATCGCGAGCTTATTACGCTTAGAAATAGATATCACATTCATCGCAGCGGTATTAACGATTGTAGGTTACTCAATCAACGATACTATCGTTACATTTGACCGTATTCGTGAACATATGCGTCATGAGAAAGTATTAACATCAAAAGAACAAATTTACAAACTTGTAGATGTATCGTTAAGACAAACATTAACTCGTTCTATTAATACGGTATTAACAGTTATAATCACAGTAGTAGTTATGTTGTTATTAGGAAGTAGTTCAATCTACTCATTCAACGTAGCATTACTTATTGGATTAATCTTTGGTTTATATTCATCACTATTTATCGCAGCACAATTATGGGCAGTGTTAAAAGTACGTGAATTAAATAAAAAAGGAAAAATCGAAGTAAGTGTTCGTCAATCTCCAAGAGAGAGAAAAGAAAACGATAAAGTTTTAGTATAGAATATATAGCCCCAAAATTAAGGAAACTTAGTTTTGGGTCTTATTTTTTCTTGCGTTGAAACAATAAAAAGATTACAATTAACGTGAAGTAATAATTGTCATGAAAACATAGTAAGTTCATGAATTAGATTTGAATAGATATATTAAAAGGAGAATAATTATGAAACTGATTACGATTCATCCAGGGATGTGGAAAAAAGAAGTGAAAAAATATGGATATGAATCTTCTCAATTATCAAGGAAAAAAATAGCTGACCATTTAGGATGGAAGTATTTTTACATACTTACAGCACCGCAAACTAGAGAAGATTGGAAAAAAGGATATAAAAAGATTGGCTTTGAAAGTAGTGAGATAATTAACATTTGTAATTATCAATCTGATATTGGTCATGATGACTTAAGCGTCTCACAAGAGAGTGTTATTGCAAAGTATCCTAATGGAAAAATCAATTTAATTAATGGATTTGTGGCCAGTATAGAAGAGAATGGGGAAACAATGTATTTCACTTCAGGTTTATATTTAAAGAAAAATAAAAACAATGAACTTGAATGGTATAACAAAGACGGTAGTGTTGTGTTGAGAGCTAGAAAATATAATCCAAGAAGAGAACCAACACCAATCCATATTATGTCAGAACAATATCTGTATTATAAAGATGGTATGTGGCTAACTGATGAAGATTTACTTATAAAAGTCCTAATTAATTTAACAGATACAAATGATATTATCATAAGAGATCAACACGAAATTGTGCATCCAAAGTTATGGCGCTTTGTAGAAAATACTAATAGAAATTATTACGAATATATTCATCACAATGTACTTAGTAGTCTAATGAGTAATTTACGCAAGAAAACAAAATATCTTGTAGCATCGGAAATGTTGACTGAAGTTTTACAGTCACAAGGATATAAAGCTAATTTTATCCCCCCAGTGGTAATAGATAAGAATTCACGAGTAAAAACGAACAGAAATAATCCAAGATCGTATTGTTATGTAGGAAATATGACAGAAAATAAAAGATTGGAAATGGTTATTCAAGCATTTAGCACATTATATAGTATGGGGATAGATGTTGAAGTTACATTGTACGGAGGAGATGAACAATCAATAAGAGAGAAATTTATAGATATTACGCCGAACATAAAAGTGGCTGGCTATGTAGATAAGGTACCATATTGGAAACATGATGGATATATATCAGCTTCAAAAAGAGAATTATTTGCGAATGCATGTGTAGAGGCTATGAGTTTTGGTTTAATTTGTATTTTATCAAATGTAGATATAGCGCATCGTTATTATGGACATAAAAATAAAGATATTATTCTATTCGATAATAATGAGGAATTAATAGGTATTCTAAAATATCTCTTTTATAGTGAAAATATTAATACTCAGAATACTATAGATTTTGTAGAAAAGTATGCTATAGAAAATGTTGTGGAAAGGTTTTTAGAATTGTAGAATTATAATAAATTATAAAAATAAATATAAAAATAATTGTGAAAACACACTATATAAAATTTATTTCTATAGTGTGTTTTTGTTTTATGGTATAAAAAAATGTAATTATTTTGTGTTTATATTTGATTTTGTATATACATAATGATATAATGTTATAGCTTAATAAACAGTAATTTTTAAGGATAAAAACTTAGAAAAATTACTAAAATAATTGATGGAGAGAAAGAGAAATTATGAGAAATAAAGGAGAAAATAATATTCAAAAATTCTCGTTGAGAAAATATAAAGGAATTGGAGCAGCTTCTGTTTTATTAGGTTTATTTTGTATAGTATCAACACCAGTATTTGCTCAAGATACAACTACAACACCTAAAGAAACAATTGAAACATCTAATGATAATATTAAAATGGAAACACTAAGTAATGCTACAGGCAGTTATACTATGCCGAAAATGCATGTATTTTCGTTATCAGACGGTGGTGGACGACTAAAGGGTGACAAAAATTGGTATGAGAAAAAGCACAAACAGTTTGAGGAAACTGCTAAGAGAGAATTAAAAAGTGTAGAAGATAGTAACATAAAAAAACAAGGTACCGATACGTTTAAAGATACTAGAGTAGCCTATGTAACAAAAGAAGGCGAGGTACTAAAAGATGAGGTTGATTTAAATATTAATGAAGACAATAAAAGTATTTCTAGTTCAACTTTAAATTATAAAATTCGTGGACTTTTTGGTAAACGTTATGAAGGTAAAATTACAAGTCTAAATGATGAAGTTTTAAACAAGCTAAAAAAAGATGATGAAGTTATAGAGAAAGATGGAGAGAAATATCATAAAGTAGATACTATATTAGAAAATCATGAAGGCACTTCAAATGAAACTACATTCAATGATATAACTGTTCATGCAAATCCTGGAAATCTTCATAATGAAGATGGAAGTATTCGTCATAATAATATTAAAGAAGGTAGTAGAGTATGGCTTGTTTCAGAAACATCTGAAAATCAGTATGGGAAATATGTCTTGGCAACAAAACCAACGAATGCTGATGATTCTTGGGTAGTAGAAACTTTTAAAAAAGGAGAAGAAAATGCCAAAGATTTCACGAAAGCAAACATAAATTCTGAAGGTGGAATAAAAGAAGGGGATACAATCTTAGTTGTTGAGAAAAATGAAGTTTCTTTAAAAATAGGAGCAGCATCAACTGCAACAGAACAAGAAGCATATACAGCAGGAGCATTTTTCAATGAGAAATCATTATATGAGGGACTGAATGGTTTATTATCTAATCAATTAAGAGAACTGAATGAAGAAAAAGAACGAGATATTGAAAACAAACGGCTTAATAAAAAAGAAGAAACTTGGGAAGAACAATATAAAAAACAATTAATAAATGAGCATCTAGTTGATAAACAAAACAGACCTATCTATACCGAGTATGAGACATTCCATGGTTATATAAGAACAGATGGGGACTTTAAAGAGTACAGTGATATTGAAAAATATATCTCAATTTTAAAAGAAAAATTTGGAGAAGCCCCGATTAAAACTAATTGGGATAATGCTAGGGATAAAATAGAGCCAAAATTTATTGGGAATATTGAAGAATTTAAAGACACTAGTAATTATGAAGTAGAAAAAGCAAATGTAGAAAAATTTAAAGAATCTCATAAAAACATTCAATATGTAAATGAAGCACCTCGTGATGCGAATTTTGTAAAAAATGTATTTGAAGTAAATGTTGATTATAAATTAGGTAATAAAGATAAGGATGAAAATTATCCAAGTGATGAAAATGAGACTGAAGGTTCAAGTAAAAAATATCTTGCGTATACAACAGGTTCTAGAGAAGTTAGATACCATAGTGACCATAGTAACTATCAATATGGAATAGGACAACTATATAAAGAATATACAAAAGATGGCGTTACATATAGAGTAGCTTCACCAACAAAATATGATCAATATGCTTATGTGTCAGGGCCAGTAATTACAGAATTTCATTATTACAACTTATACCAACCAACTCGTGCTTATCACGTTAGTGATGATTTAACAAAAGTGAAAAACATTTATTCAAAAGAAGAAAAAGAAGTAATTGAAAATAAAGGTAGTGTGAAAGTAAAATATGAATTACTTGATGGCACTTCTATTAAGGATGATACTGATGTAATTAAAGATTCAGTAATAGAGAATATTGAGACTAAATATTATTTAGATAAAGAAGGAAATAGAATAATTGTTTCTGAGGTAAAAACACCGAAAACCGTTGATTATGACACAACAAAATTAAAATTATCAGAAATAACATCAACAAGTGGTAAAAAATATAAGTTAGTTGGATTGAAAAATACATCTTCTCCAGAAAAAGGAAAAGTTACTCTAGGTACTACGGTGATAACTTATGTATATAAACTTGCTAATGGTGGAAATGTTTATGAGAAATATATGATTGAAGGAACTGAAACCGAGTTAGTAGCTACAAAACAGTTAACCAAAGAAGCAATGATTGGAGATGAGTATATATCAAATGCTCCAGAAGCGGGAATGATGCTTTCAAAAGATGGTAAGAAATATTTCTATAAGGGTCATCGTTCAACGTCAGCATCAGAAAAAGGTGTAGTTGGTGAAAACGAGAAAACTGTTATTTATGATTTTGTAGAATATTTTAGTGAAAAAGGGAAGCCCGAAGTACAACCAGAGCTACCAAAAGGAATCGTGAGTGAAAAAGGTGAGCCCGAAGTACACCCCGAGCTACCAAAAGGAATCGTGAGTGAAAAAGGTGAGCCCGAAGTACACCCCGAGCTACCAGAGGGAATCGTAAGTGAAAAAGGAGAACCCGAAGTACTAGAAAAAACAGAGTTTCTTTATAGAAAAGGTGATTCTACGATAAATGAAATAGAAAAACTAAGCATTACTCAACACATAATTGAAGAAAATGGTTTAGAAATTTTACCGATAGAAAGAGGTGTTTATCCTCATAAAAGAGGAATCATTAATTTCGGAGATAAAGAATATATTTATGAATTTACGAGTGAAGATGATGGCATAATAACGCACTATTATAAAGTGAAGAAGAGAGATGAAATCAATATAATATCTGAGATGCCAAAAGTTATAGAAAATAAAAACAATAATGAGTTATTTATAAAAGAATCGGAAGTTGTGGGTAAAAGTGTTGAAAATATAAAAGGTAAGACTCTTCCAAATACTGGAAGTACCTCAACAGAGACTACAACATTAGGATTATTAGCCTTGATAGGAATAGAAGTATCTAGAAGAAAGCTAAAGGCAAAGTAAGGTAGCTGTGAAAATTAAATAATATAAATAATAATAACGATTGTTTCAATTTTTTATCAATATGATTAATGGAAAAATTAAGAAAAAAGCTATGCTACATTAAGTAGTGTAGTTTTTTTTATTAGAAAGAGAATAAATACTGAATAATAGAATAAATAAAATATATTAAAGAATGTTTTTAAAATAGTAATGAAAACGTACGAGTAATTTAAAGTGTTAACTTTTGAATAATATATAAACTATACTAAATTATTTAATATAAAATAGATATCAATACTTAATGATATTAAGTACAAAATTATAAAAAATTATTGTGTAATAGTAAATCTTATAGTATAATATAGCGTATGTTTAAATGAATTATATAATTTCTTTAAACTAAATGTTTATGTAATGTTTAAGTACATAAATATTACAATGATTTTAAGTTAATTTTAACTTAGTTGATTATAATGTTAACTTTAATATATGTATTTATAATTAATTTATTTAAAATTCCATAAACAAAATAGAGAAGGAGGCAAATATGTTCGGAAAAAATAATATTAAAATGAATAGCCAAAAAGAACTTGAAAAAGTTAACCAATATGGAATAAAGAAATTTAATGTGGGAACAGCGTCAGTATTAGTGGCCGCTGGATTTGCATTTTTAGGTGGAGGTAGCGCTTTAGCGAGTAATGACACTGCAGTGAATAATGCTAATGAATCAGTAGCTACACCAGCAGTAACGACAACAGCTAAGGAAGAACCTGTTACACCAACTGTTGCAAAAGCAGATAAAACAAAACTAAGTGCTGCAATCGCGCGTGTTCAAAATGCAATCGCAAAAGCAGCTGTAACAGAAAAAACAGCATCAGCAATTGAAGAAGGTAAAGCAGAATTAGCTAATGCTCAAGCTTTAGTAGCAAGTGAAGCAGCTACACAAGGTGAAGTAGATAAAGCAACTGTAGCTTTAAAAAACAGAACTTTTATACTAGAAAGTATGCCAAAAGCAACAGCTGATAAAAAAGAAGAAAAAGTAAATAAAAACCAAGATTCTCGTAATGGAAAAGCTATCCCTGGACAAGGTGAAAGTGGATTTAGAGCAGTAGATACAACTGCAGCTAACTCAGCAGAAGAAGCAACTAAATATAAAGGTGTAAGAGATGCAGCTTTACCTGAATTAGAATCTAATATAGCTAAAATTAAAGCTGAACTTGCAGCAGAAGAAGGTAAAGCAGCTAACAAACAAGATTTAGCAAAAATTGATACATATAAAAGAGTTATTGAAAAAGCTGAAGGTATCGCTACAGCAGCAAAAGCTGCAGATGCAACATCAGCTAAAGAAATGAGCAAACAAGCGGAAGCTGTTAAATCTGAACGTGATTTATTAGCACTATACTTGAATGGAAAAGCTGATTTAGGAGCTCCAGTAAGTGAAAACCATGCTGGATACGGAAATAACCCTTCTAACGGTGTATTTGAAAGCTTAAAAGAAGGTTTTGGAGATAAAGTAACTTTCTCAGATGCAGATAAAAAATCATTTACAGTAGCTAAACAATATGAAAGTGGACGAGATTTAACAAATAAAATCAAAAATTTACCAGATGCAAAAGATCCAATCGGTAGTGCAACATATAACTGGCAAGAAAAAGCTATTACAAAAGCTGATGCAGAGGCTGGTATGTTAAATGGTTGGAAAATTGAAGTTGGTGAAAAAGTTAACGCTGTTAAACCGCTTGATGTAACGAATGTTACAGATAAAGATGGTAATACAAGTGACCGTGAAGTATGGAAATCTAAAGTTTACACAAATGATGGAGAATTATTAAAATATCAAACTTCAGGTGAAGTAAGTTACGTTAATGGTAGTGGTTTAGTACCACTAGCAATGCCAACAATAACTGGAAGAGCTTCAGATGATCCTACTAAAAGAGTTCTAGGAATGCAAAATAATACATTTGGAGAAGTGAAGAACCGCGATTATTACTTGGAATTAGGTAGTCAAGGAACAACTCTTTCTAAAGAGTATGATGTAAATGCAAATTCTCGTTTAACTGTAAGTATGATTCACAGTGGAGCATATGGTGGTTCTACAGCAACAGATGCTGGGGAACGCGTTAAATTAAAAATTGTGGATGCTTTCACTGGTGCTGAAATCAAACCAGTTGATAGTAAAGATGGAGCATTAACAACAGAACAAGGACCGTATTCTGGAACTGGTTGGACTCACTTAGATAGATTATATGATATTCCTGAAGGTACTACTAAAGTTAAAGTGTTAATTGAAGCAGGAGAACAAGGGACAAATTCTTTAATAAACAATAATAATATTAAATTAAAAGATGGTTATATTATTGGTGGTATTGGTATTGCGACAGCACCTGCTGCAGAAGTAGTAACAAATGTACGTTCAGAAAATAGAAAAGATGAGTATGGATATACAAAAGACACTATTTATGAAAAAGGACAAAAAGGTGTATTTGATATCGATATTAAAAACACTGGTGGAATGAATATTGATTATTACACAGCTCAAAAAGTAGAAGTAACAGTAAAAGTTCCAAAAGGTGTAACTTTAGAAGATAAAATTTATAACGCAAATGGTGGAAGTGCATATTTAGGACATACTTTTGCAAATGATATTGTCTGGACACCAAATGACCCTGCTGATAAAACACAAGGTGGAACAATCACATATAAAGTTCCTGCAGGAAATCGTATGCCAGCTGCAGAAGGTGGATCACGTAAAACTGAGATTCCATTTACAACTTCAGATAATTTCATTGGACCAGCTGATTTCAAAGTAACTGTGAAGAGTGGATTTGGAGATACTGATGCTTTAGGAAATAGATTATATTCTTATACTGCACTAGGAACAGATCCTGCTTATTCAAATCAATTTAACCGTAATGGTCTTGCAGATTCTGACAACCCTGACTATGTATATGGAAAAGTAATTTTTATCAATAGCTTAAAAGGAAGTACTGTTGTTACAGTTCCAATTAATACGACTGATGATCAATTAAAAGAATTAGCAATCGCAAAAGCTAAAGAAGAAGTTGCATCTGCAAACTTCACTCAATTATTAGAAAAAATGAAAGCAACAGCAGCACTTGGTGATACTACTGGAAGTCTTTCAAACGTTAAAATTAGCTCTAAAGATAAAGTTGAAATTACTAAAATTGCTGAAGATGGACGTGGAATTGTTAAAGTTCCTGTAACTTATACAGCAGACGGTAAAACTTATGAAACTACTGTTGATGTAGAAGTAAATGTTGTTAAATCAACAACTAAACCAGTGGTAGTATTTGAAGGCGATAAAATTGCTCCAACAACAGTTAAAGAAAATGTAACTCCAGCTGAAATCAATAAAAAAGCTGGTCAAGCTAACGAACCACAAGCAACTGATATCTTTGATACTAATGGAAAAGTTGGTCAAACAGGTCTTAAAGTACCTACAACAGTTACTTACAATGTAGGTGAAACTACAATTACAGAGAACGTTGAAGTACCAGTAACTGTATTACCAAAACCAAAAGCAGACGAAATTCTTGTTGCTAAAAATAGCGATAAAGAAGAAGCAAAAGCTAAAATTCTTGAAAAAGCAAAAGCTGCTTTAGGAGAATCTTATACAAACAAACTTCCAGCAGGAGTAACGTTTGATAAAGATAATATGACTGTTGGAGAAATCCCTGAATTAACAGAGGATGGTGAAGTACCAGTAACTGTAAAATATACTGTTAATGGTGAAGAGAAAACTACTGTAATTAAAGTACCAGTAACAGTAGTAGAAGGTACTCCACAAATCGTACCAGTAGATCCAAAAACTGCTCCAAAAGCAGAAGATAGCATTGATCCAGCTGATTATCCAGAAGGTGCGAAATTCAAGTATGAAAAAGAACCAGATACATCATCAATTGGAGATAAACCAGTCAAAGTTATCGTTACAGATAAAGATGGTAATGAATTAGTAAGAGTCCCAGCAACAGTACGTGTAGTAGATAGTACACCACAATTTGTTGTTGCGGATCCTAAGAAACCACAACCAGATGCTAAACAAAGCATTACTCCAGAAGAATATCCAGAAGGAACTACTTTTGAGTATAAAGAACCAGTTGATACAACAACTTCAGGTGAAAAAGATGTAGTGGTTGTAGCTAAATTAAATGGTAAAACAATTGTAGAAGTACCAGCTAAAGTAATGGTAGTAGATCCTGAGACACAATATGTGTTCGAAGATCCTAAGAAACCACAACCGGATGCAAGTGAGAGTATTAATCCTGAACAATACCCAGAAGGAACTACATTCTCTTATAAAGAACCAGTTGATACAACAACACCTGGAGATAAGAAAGTAACAGTAGTTGCTAAAGTAGAAAAAGATGGTGTAACTGATGAACTTGTAGAAGTACCTGCAGTAGTTAAAGTATTACCATTAGTGAAACCAGAAGGACTAACAGTTCTTAAAGGAAGCGAAAACTTAGAAGATGCAGTTAAAGCTAAAGCTGAAGAAGTAGTAGCTGCATTACCAAAAGATAAAATTCCAGCAGGTGTAACTGTAAAAGTTAAAGAAGTTAAAGCAGGAACTACACCAACAACAGCTGAAGTAACTGAGACAGGTAAACCAAAACCAGCAACAGTAGTTATTGAGTATACTGATGAAAAAGGAAACGTTATTGGAACAAAAGAAGTAGAAGTACCAGTAACAGTAGTTGGTTCAACTCCAAAATCAGTAGTTGTGTTTGAAGGTGATAAACCAACAAAAGCTAAAGATGCAGTAACGCCAGGACAAGGTGGAACAGTTGGAGAACCAACAACATTACCAGATACAAAAGGAAAAGCAGGAGCTACAGATGTAACAGTAGAAGTACCAGTAACTTATCCAGGAATGAAAGATCCAGAGAAAGTGACAGTACCAGTAACAGTATTACCAGTAGCAAAAGGTGAAGTAACAGTAGCTAAAGGAACAACTCCTAAAGAACTAAAAGATTTAGCTAAAGCAAAAGCTGAAGAAGCAGTTAAAGCAAAAGACTTTACAGATAAATTACCAAAAGGTGCAACAGTAACTGTAGGTGATGTAACAAAAGCTATTGAAGACAAAGTAACAGCTAACAAAGGAACTGGAGTAACAACAGTAGAAGTACCAGTAACATACACAGTTGATGGACAAGACTACACAACTACAATCCCAGTAACAGTAAATGTTAAAGGTTCAGATGTTAAACCTGTATACGTTGTAGAAGGTGACAAACCAGAAGCTAAAGATGTAAACAAAGCAATCACTCCTGATACAGATGGAACTGCAACACCTGTAACTGATGAAGACATCAACAAAGCTATCCCAACAACTGATGGTAAAGTTGGAGATAAAGATGTAAATGTAACTACAAAAGTAACATATCCTAACAATGTTGAAGAAATAGTAACAGTACCAGTAACAGTATTACCAAAAGTTAAACCAGAAGGTGTAGTAGTACCGAAAAATAGTGATAAAACTGAATTAGAAAAAGCTATTAAAGAAGAA
>JAWHCX010000025.1:0-18146 GCA_032567735.1 Gemella haemolysans
AAAATAATATAGAGTTAGGAGAACAAACATGATAAAAGAACAGGTATTAGAAATGTTAGAAGAAATCTGTGAAGATGAAGTTGTAAGAGAAGATTTAGACATAAACATGAAAGAAGAAGGATTAATGGACTCATTAGCTTTCGTAGAAATGTTAGTGAAAATTGAAGAAATATTTGGATTAAGTATAGCACCAACAGAAGTAACATATGAAGAAATCGACACACCAAATAAAGTAATTGCATATATAGAAAATAGGAAGTAGAGATGATAAGATTAAAAGCATTTTTAATATCAATAGTATTGGTATTAATTACACTTGTAATTTTAAATAAGACGTATATAAAAAAGATAGAAGACTATTATAAAGTAAATGATAATAGTGTCAGATATAGTACTGCTTATGAGAAATATAAGAGTAAGGATATAATAACAGAAAATATAACGCCAAATACTCTAGTATTATTAGGATCTTCAGAGTTGACTGCAACAATTAATGAGAAATATCATCCTAATAAAATATTTAATTATGAAGACTTTAATATTATGCAGATTGGAACAGGATATTCACAAAATATTATTCAAGCATCAACTTTGGGCTCTATAGAAGGTGCTATGAAAAATAGAAAAGTTGCAATAGTAGAATCTGTCCAATGGTTTGCTAAGGGGGGGTTGCAAAAGGATGCCTTTTTAAATAAAGCTTCGCAAGAGCATATATATAATACTATGACAAATGATAAAATTAGTAAAGAAACAAAAGAGAAATTAATTAATAGAATAATCGAACTAACAAGTAATAATAAAGTACAGAATGATATATACAAGAAATATAAAGAGTACTTTATTGAAAATAAGGGGAGCTCTATAGGAGAGAAAGTTTTAGAGTTAGATAAGGATATATATTCATTTAAGAATAAGATTCAGTTTTATACGAATAAAGGAAAAATAGATTATCCTTTCTCTGGTAAAAATACTCCTAATTATGATTGGAATTCACTTACTAATGATTTTGTAGAGGAAGTTAAGAAAACTACAAATAATAACGAATATGCAGTAGATAACAAATATTATAATACGTATTTAGCTAAAAGTTATTCAACTTTTAGAGATTCAAATAAAGGGATAAGTTATTTAGAATCTCCAGAATATATTGATTATGAGATATTTCTTGATGTTGCAAAAGAGTTGGGGATGAAAGTTGAGGTAATAATTTTTCCTGTTAATGGAAAATGGAATGATTACACTGGGGTATCTAAAGAAATGAGAGAACAGGCGTATAGAAAAATTGAAGAAATGGCAAAAAAGTATGATAATGTTAAAGTTTTAAACTATGGTAATCGTGAATATGATGATTATTTCTTGTTCGATGTAATGCATGTAGGTGTGAAAGGATGGATGGAAGTTGAAAGAGAGCTTTATAAATTTGCGAAACAAAATTAGCGATAATTCAAAGTTATTTTTGTGGACAGTATTCTTTTATATATTAATTATGGGAATAATTATTTATTGTTTTGTAACTGATTTTTCAAATGTTCAAGAATATGTATATAGTGAGTTTTAATTAAATTATTTAAATGTAAATATTTAATAATAGTGATAATAGATTGTGCTATGCTCAGTATGTGTGGTACAATCTATTTATATTTAGGATTAAGGAGAAGTTATGGATATCTTTGTATTATTATTATTTTCGATATTAGTATATTTATTGCCAAACAATAATGATTACTTGGGTGTGAAGTCCACAACAGGGTTAAAAGGATTTCTTGCCATAGGAATAGTATTTCATCACTTATCACAGTCGGTGAGTACTGGAGGAGAATTTATTAACTTTAAATATATGGGAACGTATATAGTTTCGATTTTTTTATTTTTATCTGCATATGGATTATACGTGCAAAATGAAAGAAAAAAGAATTATTTAAATAACTTTTTAACCAAACGGTTAGCTAGAGTTGTTATTCCAGCTTTATTTGTTTCAGGAATATATATAGTTTATTTTGTATTTAATAAACAAACATTATCGATTAGTTATTTTATTAATCTTTTTGTAAAAGGGGTAACGATAATAGCGAATGGTTGGTTTGTAGATGTAATCATTTTATTGTACATGTTCTTTTATATATCGTTTAGAGTTTTTAGTAATAAAGGAAGTGCAATATTTTGTAATACAATTTTTGTGATAATTTATATTATTTTAGCTATAATTTTAAAATATGATTTTTGGTGGTATAACAGTACTTTACCTTTTGTAGTTGGATTAGTTTGGGGGAAATATAAAGCAAATATTGATGATTTATTAAATAATAATTACTTTATGTTGTTAATGATATTAACGGGATTATTATTTATATCTCATCATTATGATTTTTTATTGAGAAGAATGGATTTGGTGAATAAATATAGTTTGGCGTTAGTAGCGAATTTAGATAATGTTATCTTTACTATTTTCTTTATCTTGGTAGTTAGAAAAATAGATTTTTCTAATAAGTATTTACTGTTTTTAGGTAAGATTTCATTTGAGTTATATATGATCCATGGATTAGTGATATCAATAGTTGGAAAGTATTTTTTTACTTCTAGATTAAATGATGTAATTTTTTCTATTTTAGTTTTAATTATTAGCATTATTTTAGCATGGTTAGTAAATTTAATAATTAATAAAACTAGCATTAAGACAACCTAATTTGGTTGTCTTTTTTAGTTATCTTTTTTACTGGGTTTTCTTCTGTTATATCTAGAAATATGTTATAATAAGAGGATAGAATAAATTTAAAAAACTGTTTGTAAACATTCAGTTAATAAGTAAGGTGAAAAATGAAAATTGATAAAAGATTTGAAACCGAAGCGGTAAAAAGATATAGAGCTTTGATTGAAAAGAAGAAAATATCGTTGTTTCTAAAGTTATTTTTTGATAAGGTGTTGGCATTAATGTTACTTATCCCTTTATCACCAATAATTTTGGGAATAGCTATTTGGATAAAGTTAGATAGTGAAGGTCCTGTGTTTTACAGGCAAGAGCGTATAACTACATATGGCAGAACTTTTAGAATCTTTAAGTTTAGAACTATGGTTAAAGATGCAGATAAGCTTGGAACAGCTGTTACTCAGCAAAATGATCCGCGTATTAGTAAAGTAGGACACAAGCTTCGTAAACTGCGTGTTGACGAACTTCCACAACTTATCAACGTACTTGTAGGTGATATGAGTTTTGTTGGAGTAAGACCTGAGGTTGCGAAATATGTAAATAAATACACTGATGAAATGAATGCAACATTACTTCTTCCTGCGGGGATAACTTCTCCAGCGAGTATTGAATACAAAGACGAAGATGAAGTTATCGAAAAGTTTAAAGGAAGCGGAAGAAGTGTAGATGAAATCTATGTGGAGGAAATTCTTCCGGATAAGATGAAATATAACTTAAAGTACATTGAAGAATTCAGTGTTATAAATGATATTAAAATAATGGTAAGAACTGCTATGGCGGTAATTAAATAGAATTGAAATATTAATTAAGAGTAATTAAAAATAATTAGGAGTTTGAGATGAAAAAATATAATATACCATTTTCTCCACCAGATATTAGTGATGGAGAAATTAATGAAGTAATAGACACTTTAAAATCAGGCTGGATTACAACTGGACCTAAGACAAAAGAATTAGAAAGAAGACTATCAGAATTTACGGATACACCGAAGACTGTTTGTCTTAATTCTGCAACTGCAGCGTTAGAATTAACATTACGTGTTCTAGGTATTGGTGAAGGTGATGAGGTTATCGTTCCTGCGATGACTTACACAGCTTCTTGTAGTGTGATTTACCACGTTGGAGCGAAGGCTGTTATCATTGATATCGCTGAAGATAGTCACGAAATGGATTATGATGCTTTAGCTGATGCTATTACTGAGAATACTAAAGCTGTTATTCCTGTTGATTTAGCAGGTATTCCATGTGATTATGACAAAATTTTTGAAGTTGTTGAAAGCAAGAAACACCTGTTCAAAGCTAATAGCGAATATCAAAAAAAACTTGATAGAGTAGCTGTTGTAGCCGATGGGGCGCATGCTTTAGGAAGTACTTATAAAGGTAAGAAAATTGGTTCTGTAGCTGATTTTACTACATTCTCTTTCCACGCTGTGAAAAACTTCACTACTGCTGAAGGTGGAAGTGTAACATGGAAAGAAAATGAAAACTTTGATAATGAAGAATTATATAGAGAATACCAAATATATTCACTTCATGGTCAAACAAAAGATGCACTAGCTAAAACAAAAGCTGGATCTTGGGAATATGATATTGTTATCCCTGGATATAAATGTAATTTGACTGATATTGCGTCATCTATAGGATTAGTTCAATTAGATCGTTATCCTAAACTTTTAGAACGTCGTGAGAATATTATTAGTCAGTACAATAAAGGATTTGAAGGGACAAGAATTACAGCTCTAAGTCACAATTCAGAAGACTATAAATCTTGTGGACACCTGTATATAACTCATGTTGAAGGTGCTACATTTGAACAACGCGGTGAAATAATTGTAAAAATGGCAGAGCGAGGAATTAGCTGTAATGTTCACTATAAGCCATTACCATTATTAACTGCGTATAAAAACTTAGGATTTGACATTGAAAACTATCCTAATGCGTATAATTACTATGTAAAAGAAATAACATTACCTCTACACACTAGACTTAGTGATGAAGATGTAGCTGTTATTATCTCTAACTTCAAGGAAATAGTCGAGGAGGTAGTAGGTGAGTAGTTGTGGGAATGAATTAATAAGCATAATAGTACCTGTATATAATGTTGAACAATACTTAGAAAAATGTATAAATTCAATAATAAATCAAACATATAAAAATTTAGAAATAATTTTAGTGGATGATGGAGCTACTGATAATAGTGGTAAAATGTGCGATGAACTAGCTAAAACTGATAATAGAATAAAAGTCTATCATAAAGAAAATGGTGGATTATCAGATGCAAGAAACTATGGTGTGGAAAGAGCGATTGGTGAATATATAGGATTTGTAGACAGCGATGATTATATAGACGAAGAAATGTATGAAAAACTGTATGGAGCTATAAAAAAGGAAGATGTTGATGTAGCAGAATGTAATTTTAAGTTTATCTATACCAATAGAGTTTCAAATTATACAGAAGACAATTATTATTTGGTTATGAATAGAGATGAATATATAAAAGAATATATAATTATGAATAAACTTTTTGGTTCTGCATGTACAAAATTGATAAGGAGTGATTTGGCTAAGAAAATTAAATTTCCAAAAGGAAAGCTGTATGAGGATAGTTTTTATTCATTAGAATTAATGAAAAAAGCTAAGAATTTTGTTATATTTGATAGCCCTTATTATAATTATGTAATGAGAGAAAATAGTATTACAAATTCAAAATTTAATGAGAAAAACTTAGATTTAATAGAAATTGCTGATGATATTTATGATTATGTTATTTCGACATATCCTTATCTAAAAAAAGAGGCTGACAGACGAAAAATGTATTCTTATTTTAATACATTAGATGCAATAATTGTGAGCCCGGATTATAGCAATAAAGTTTATTATAATAATATAAAATCATATTTTTATAAAAATTTTTTACAGTTGTTTATTAATAATAAAATTTCAATTAATAGGAAGATAAGATTATTGATAATGTTAATAAATAAAAAAATGTATAAAAAAATATTACTTAAACATCATAGAAAACTGATGGGGAAATAAATTATGTTAAATAAGGAAACATTGTATATTTTTAATACTCAATATCAATTTTTAATAGCGTTGATAAAAGTAAAAGAGGATGGTACAGATTCATTAGCGATTGTTAATAGAAGATTAGATGAACGTATAGAAAGAATATTGATGACAGAAAAAGTTGTAAAAGATATTATACATATAGATGAGAGTATTTTTGCTTTTTGTAAATCTATACCTAAAAGGCGAGAATTGAAAAAAAAATTGAAAAAATTTGATAAAGTAAATATATTTATTGATCATTTTACAATAGGAGCTTATCTAGATAAGTATAAAATTTCATATAATACAATTGAAGATGGTTATAATTTTTTTATGTATGAATATAGAGACTTTAGGGACAAACTTTTTACAAAAGAGGCAACCATTCAAGATTATAAAGAATTTATTAAACATAAGATTTTTTGCAAAAAATACAAACCTGGTTTTGGTAAATATTGTCAATCCATAGAGGTAAATGACATATCAGTTGTTCCAAAAGATGAAAGATATCATAAGTTTAAAGAAGTTCCAAGAAAAGACTTATTTAATAATATAAGTGAAGAGAGAAAACAATTAATATTGAGGGTCTTTGATGTAGAAGAACTTTCTGGAGTAACTGATAAATCAGTATTGATTTTAACGCAACCACTTAGTTTAGACAGGCTTATGAATAGTGATGATAAACAATGTGAATTTTATAAGAAGATTTGTGATAAATATTTATCTGAAGGGTATGAAGTATACTTAAAACCACATCCAAGAGACACTATTACTTATGAGAATATTAATGGAGTAAAACTAATTGCACAGACTGTGCCAATGGAATTAATTGAGATGGTGAGTGATGTCAAATTTGAACGAATAATAACACACTCATCAACAGCTATAAACTTCTTAACATGTGGTAAAGAAAAAGAAATATTTTTTGATTTTAATACGAGAGAGTATGATGAAAAATTATTAGGAAAATACAATATAAATAAGGATGAACTGTAATGAAGAAGAACAAACTATTAAGTTCTAGTTTGGCCTATACAATAGGTAATTTATTAATACAAGGATTAAGTTTTATAACCCTCCCAATATACACAAGAGTAATGACTCAAGAAGATTATGGTAACTATAATTTATATAGTTCTTGGGCCGGAATATTTTCTATATTCATTGGACTTCAGATAGTAGGGAGTTTCAGTATAGCGAAAATAAAATATGAAAATAGATTTAAAGAATATATCGCCACAAGTACAAGTGTAGCTACAATATTTTTCATATTATTTTCAACAGTTTGTTTAGTATTTAGTACATATTTAGAAAAAATATTAGGATTTTCCACAGGAATATTACTATTTATTCTAATCCAAGGATACTTCAGTCATTTACAAGGAAGTTTATCACAATATTATATTCAAACACAAGAAACCAAAAAACAACTTATATTATCATTCTTTATGTCATTTGGTAATGTAGTATTATCACTATTATTTTTATTCACATTAAAAAATGATTTTTTAGCTAGAATATTAGGAGGAATAATACCCGGGATAGTTGTAGGTATAATTTTTTTAATATTTATTTACAAAAATAGTAGTGTGATACTAGATAAGACATATGTTAGATTTATATTGATCACATCGATTCCTTTAGTATTTCATATTCTAGGGCATAACTTACTAAGTCAATTAGATAGAATAATGATAGGAAGCTATATGACGGCAAAAGAAGTTGCGATATATAGTTTCGGGTATTCACTAGGGAGTATAGTATCGATAGCGTTAATGAGTATGAATACTGCATGGATTCCATGGTTTTTTGAGGAAAAGAAAAAAGGAAATGTTGACTTGATTAATAAATATAAGGAAAGATATCTGTTAATAGGGGTATTTCTAACAATAGGATTCCTATCTGTCTTTCCAGAATTAGTGTTAATAATGGGTAGTACGGATTATAAGAGTAGTAGAGATTTTGTGGTATTAATAGTGATAAGTTGTTTTATAGTATTTTTATATACATTCCCTGTTAATATTCAATTTTATTATGAAAATACAAAATTTATCCCAATAGGAACTCTTTTAGCTGCCGGAATAAACTATATATTAAACTATATATTAATTCCCAAAAGTGGTATATATGGAGCAGCGATAGCCACAGTAGCTTCGTATGTATTATTATTAGTATTCCATCATCTAATAGCTAAAATAAAATATAGATACAATGAAATAAGCTTTATCCAATATATAATTCTTACAGGAGTAGTAAGTATTTATGGTATATTCGCAAATATATTTGTAGATAATCTACTAATAAGATGGGGTGGATGTTTAGTTGTATTTGTAGTACTAGTTTTATACTATAAGGAAGATGTAGAAGAATTGATAAAAAAAGTAAAAAAATAGGAGATAACAATGGTATATATAATAGCGGAAATAGGATGTAATCACAATGGTGATTTTAATCTAGCGAAAAAAATGGTAGATATCGCAGTTGAATGCGGAGTAGATGCCGTTAAATTCCAAACATTTAAGGCGGATTTATTAATATCTAAGTATGCACCTAAGGCAGAATATCAAAAGAAAACAACAGGAACAGAAGATAGTCAACTTGAGATGACAAGAAGACTAGAACTTAGTTTTGAAGAATATTTAGAACTTAGAGACTATTGCTTAGAAAAAGGAGTAGATGTGTTTTCTACACCATTTGATGAAGAATCACTGGATTTCCTAATTAGTACTGATATGCCAGTATATAAAATACCATCAGGAGAAATTACAAATCTACCGTACTTAGAGAAAATAGGAAAACAAAATAAAAAAGTAATTCTATCAACAGGTATGGCAACTTTAGAAGAGATACATGCAGCAGTAAAAATATTAGAAGACAATGGAACAGAGGATATTTCAATCCTACATTGTACTACAGAGTATCCAACAAAATATCCAGATCTAAATCTAAATGTGATATCAACATTGAAAAAGGAATTTCCAAATCAAAAAATAGGATATTCAGATCACAGTATCGGATATGAAGTACCGATAGCGGCAGCAACTTTAGGTGCTGTAATAATAGAAAAACACTTCACATTGGATAATGATATGCCAGGTCCAGATCATAAGGCTAGCGCGACACCTGATATATTAGAAAGACTGGTAAAAGGTGTAAGAATAGTAGAAACGTCACTTGGAAAATACGAAAAAGAGCCAGTAGAGGCTGAAATAAAAAATAAAATAGTGGCGAGAAAATCAATAATAGCTAAAAAGGCTATAAAAAAAGGAGAAGTATTTACAAAAGAGAATATCACAACGAAACGTCCAGGAAATGGAATAAGTCCGATGAATTGGTATGATATTCTAGGAAAAGTTAGTGAATATGACTTCGAAGAAGATATGTTAATTAAACATAGCGGATTTAAAAATCAAGAGTAAGAGGTAAGATAGATGAAAAATGTATGTGTAGTAACAGGTTCACGAGCAGAATATGGAATAATGAGAGCGTTACTTTTAAAACTAAGTAAAGAACAAAACATAAAACTTGATGTAGTAGTTACTGCCATGCATTTAGAAGAAAAGTATGGTAATACATACAAACAGATAGAAGAAGACGGGTTAAATATAATAAGAAAAATCCCGTTAAATCTAGAAAATACATCAAAAAAATGCGTAAGCAGATCGCTAGCGATATTAACAACAGGGTTATCAGAGTTATTTGAAGAAGTTAAGTATGACTTAATTATTATACTCGGAGATAGATATGAAATGCTTCCAGTGGCAAATGTAGCATTAATATATAATATACCAGTATGTCACTTACATGGTGGAGAAAAAACACTGGGTAACTTTGATGAATCAATTAGACATGCGATAACAAAAATGAGTCACTTGCATTTGGTAGCCAGTGAAGAATTTAAAAATAGAGTAATACAACTAGGTGAAGAAGAACAGAACGTACACAACATAGGCGCTATGGGTGTAGAAAATGTAATAAAGCAAGATTTTCTAACAAAGAAAGAATTAGAAGAAACTTTAGGTATAGAGCTAGAAGAAGAGTACTATGTAGTACTTTTCCATCCAGTGACGTTAGAAGATGGAGGAGCATTAAAACAAATTCAAACACTTCTAGAAGTATTATCAGAACAGAACAAGCAAGTAATATTTATAGGATCGAACTCGGATACTGATTCAGATAAGATAATGAGTGCGATAGAAGAATATACTAAAAAACATAGCAGTTCAAAAGCATTTATTTCCTTAAAACCAAGGGAATATCATTCATTGGTGAAATATTCGAAAGGATTAGTAGGAAATTCGTCTTCAGGTTTAATAGAAATTCCATCGTTAAAAGTTCCAACATTAAACATTGGAAATAGACAATTAGGAAGATTACGAGGACCAAGTGTAGTAGATGTAGATACGATAAAAGAAAGTATACAAAAAGGACTAAAAGAATTATCAAATATAAGAGATTTCTATAATCCATATGAACAAGAAAATTCAATAGAAAAAGCCAAAGCAGTAATATTAGATTATTTATCTAAAGATAAGAGTATAATTAAAGAATTTAATGATATGACGGAGGGGAGATAATGAAGCAAAGAGTAGCATTTATAGGAGCAGGAAGCCATTCAGATGCGGTAAAACCCCATTTAGATATATATAACTATGAATTTGTAGGATATTTTGATGACAAGGATATCGAAGAATATAAAGGATATCCAATACTAGGAAAAACAAACGATGTATTAAAATGTCTTCATGAGAAAAAAATAGATAAGGTCTTCATAACAATAGGTGACAATGAAAAAAGAAAAGAATTGTTTGACTTAGTAGACGAAAAATATCCAGATGCATTTATAAACATAGTAAGTAGAGAAGCAACTATACTAACGGATTCAAGCATAAAAGGAAAAGGAATATTTATAAGTAGGTGTTTTATAGGATCCGAAGTAGAAATTTATGATAATTCAATAGTAAATACAGGAGCAATAGTAGAACATCATACAGTAATAGCCCCACATTGTAACATCACCCCAGGAGCGATACTTAATTTTTGTAAATTAGGAGAAGGAGTTTATGTAGGTAGTGGAAGCACAATAATACAATTAGTAGAAATAGCACCATACACAATAATAGGAGCAGGGGCAACGGTAGTAAAAACAATAAAAGAAAGTGGAACTTATGTAGGAGTACCTGCAAGAAGAATCAAATAAGGAGAAGAAAAAATGAGAGCAGTATGTTTAATACCAGCACGAAGTGGATCAAAAGGATTAAAAAATAAAAATATGTTATTTTTTGATGGTAAACCATTAATATTCCATACGATAGATGCAGCAATAGAATCAGGTTGCTTTGCCAAAGAAGATATATATGTAAGTTCAGATTCACAACTATACTTGGATATATGTAAAACAAGAGGAATAAGCACAATATTAAGAGATCCAGAGTTATCAAAAGATACGACACCGTCAAACTCAGTAGGACTAGATTTTCTAAGTAGATTTGATGAAGATGTAGTTTATGTACTATTACAATTAACATCACCATTAAGAAGTGCAAAACAAATCCAAGAGGCGATGAAACTATTTGAAGAGTCAAGAGAAGAAGGTGTGGAGAATGTAGTAAGTTATGTAGAATTAGATAAATCTCCAAGATTATTTACAAGTTTAGACGATAACAATTATATCCAAGAAAGCTTCGCGGCAGATAGAGGATATAGAAGACAAGATGAGAAGAAGTTATATAGAACCAATGGGGCGATTTATATAACTACTAAAAATTTCTATGAAAAAAATATAAGCTATTTAACACCTAAAACAAAAGCTTACTTAATGGATAAAGAAAGCTCATATGACATTGACGATAGAAGTGACTTTATAGGAGCAATAGGAAGTAGATACTTTAATTATGAATTAAGAGAACAAAGAAATAAGAAATTTTATAAGGAAAAATATAAAGAATTCAAAAATACGGAATTAAAAGAGAATATAATTTTTGGTGATTCTAGATTAGCTAAAATAGAGTTAGAAGGATACAGCAACTTAAGTTTAGGAGGAGTAACATTAGCCACTCTATTAGAAAACCTAGAGCAGTATAATGATGTATCAATTAAGAAGATGTTAGTATCATTAGGTGTTAATGATATAATATCGAATTATAATAAAGAGATAATAAAAGAGAATTATAAAAAATTATTATTAGAAACAGATAAAAGAAATATAGAATTAACCCTAACAACAATTGGGTATGCACTATTTAGAGACAGTGTGGATAATGAAATAGTAAGAGAGTTAAATGAATGGCTAGAGAACTTTACAAGAGAGAACAAAATAAAGTTAATCGATATAAACAAAGAACTTTCTGAAGATTATCATTTGAAGTATGAATATACAAATAATGGATTGCATTATAATGAAGATGGAAATAAAATGTTGTTTGAACATATTAAGGAGATGGTTATAAAGTAATGAAGAGTTTATTGAGTAAGGAAAAAATTATAGAATTGTTTTTCAAATATCCAGTAGCATATTTTTCGATATTTTTCTTATATGCAACTAGATCACAGTTTTATGTGATAAATAATATACAAATTTATGATTCGATTATTCATAACCTGTTAATTTTTTGGGGATTGATAATAATTCTTTATTATTTGACAACCAACAGGAATATATTTAATAATGAAAAAAATTTTTTATTTATGTGGATAGCTTCTAGTGTTATAACTATTTTTGTAAATATATTCCAAATTAGGTTTGATTCTATTAGATCTACAATATTAACTACTATTGTTATTATTACTTTTCTTAATAGCTATAGAATACTTAGAGGAAGATATACTGATGTAATAGTGTTTAAGTATGTATTTTATCCGAGTATTTTTCTTAAGTTTATAAGCAGTATAATTTCATTGGGTATGTATTTTTATAATATAAGTATGTTTGTAATTTCAGAGTTATCAAATCCATATACTTATGGAATACGTTATGTATCCCTTGGTAATGATACGTATAATTTATTATTATATGGTACATTTTTTAGCCCGAATAAAGAAGTAATGCAAGCAATACCATTAATGATGATTGCATTGTATATACTTTTAAGTAAAAAGATAGTAGTAAATAGATTTGAAAAAATAATACTGAGTGTATTTAGTGTTATTGAGTATATTGTTGTTGCATTATGTAATTCTAGAGGCGCACTATACTCAATAATAGTAGTTTTTTTAATGTATATTCTTAGTATTATTATAAAAAAAGTAAAAGGGAATAGTAAAGTATCAATAAAACAGGTTTTTATGTTAATAATATCGCTATTTATAATGGTATTGGGGTATAATGAAGTAAAAGTAATTTCAGCAACATTAGTTAGTAAAGTAGAGTATAAGCGTTATATTTATGAAAAAATTAACGGTAATATTATAAAGCTTAGTGAAGAAGATATTAAAAATAATGTTAAATATGAAAAGTATAGAGGTAAAATTTTTGAATATAATCCAGCGGATAAGAAAGATAAAACTGAGGAAAAAATAAAGGATAAGATCGTAATAGATAAAGAAGATTCTGGTGAAGAATTAGGGAATGGAAGGATTTCTATTTGGAAAGAAACGTTACGGTTATATATAAAAAAACCTTTGTTTGGAATAGGGCAAGGGATGAATACTGAATTTGCCAAGAAATTTGATTCTGATGAATTCCCTATATTAAATGCTGGAATCGCTATTCACAATAGTTACTTGGCGTTATTGTTATCACAGGGGCTAGTGGGAATGCTGATAGTATTTTTATGGATGTCTAAGCTATTGATTGAATTTTTAAAATTTGAGTTAAAGACTAATTGTATTGAATTTTCTATATTGCACATGAGTTTATATTTTATTTTGATTGTATCTTTATTTTTAGATGTTATCTTTATACGTGACGAATTTACACAGCTGATAATGTTATTTAATATAGGATATTTGACATACACAAAAGGAGAATATGATGAAAGAAAGAATAAGCGTAGTAGTACCAGTATATAATGTTGAACAATACTTAGAAAAATGTGTAAACTCTATAATAAATCAAACATATAAAAATTTAGAAATAATTTTAGTTGATGATGGTGCTACTGATAATAGTGGGGAAATGTGCGATGAGTTAGCCAAGTTAGACGATAGAATAAGTGTTTATCATAAAGAAAATGGTGGTTTATCAGATGCACGAAACTATGGTGTAGAAAGAGCAACTGGAGAATATATCGGATTTGTAGATAGTGATGACTATATAAATCCCGAAATGTACGAGAAATTATATGAAGCTATAAAAAAAGAAGATGTAGATGTAGCTGAATGTAATCTAAAAATAATATATCCAAATAGAGTAGAATTATTCACTGAACAAAATTATTACAAAGTATGTACAAAGTGGGAGTATTTGGAAGAGTATTTAACAATAAAAAAAGTTTTTGGCTCTGTATGGACAAAGTTAATAAAGAGTGATGTAGCTAAAAAATTAGTATTTCCTAAGGGAAAATTGTATGAGGATACTTACTATGCATATGATTTAATAAATGTTGCCAACAGCTTCGTTTTAATAGATAGTCCATCATATAATTATTTAATGAGAGAAAATAGTATAACAAATGCAAAATTTAATCCTAGAATATTTGATCTTATAGAGATAGTTGAGAAATTTCACAAAATGACTTATAAGAATTATCCTAGTTTGAAAGAAGCGGCAGATTGTCGTAAGATGTATGCTTATTTTTCTGTTTTAAATAGCATATTGTTAGAAGATAAGTTTAAAAATAATAGCTATTATCCGAAAATAATAAATTACTTTAAGAGAAATTATATGAGTTTACTAAAAAATACGTATATAAATCGTAACAGGAAACTAAGTGTAATACTAATTAAGTTAAATATAGACTTATACAGAAAAGTATTAATGAAATATAAGAAGAAAATAGCAGGAAACTAGGAGGATTTTATGAATAATGAATTAATAAGTATAATTGTTCCGGTATATAAGGTAGAAAAGTACTTAGAAAAGTGTGTGAACTCTATTTTAAAACAAACTTATACAAATTTAGAAATAATTTTAGTAAATGATGGTTCTCCTGATAAATGTGGACAATTATGCGATGAACTTGCTAAAATCGATGATAGAATAAAAGTTTTCCATAAAGAAAATGGTGGTCTGTCGGATGCTCGAAATTATGGAGTGGAAAGAGCAAATGGAAAGTACATTGGTTTTGTAGATAGTGATGATTATATTCATGAATGTATGTATGAAGAGTTGTATAAAGCTATAAAAAAATCAGGAACATCTATTGTGGAATGCGGAGTAACGAGGGTTTATAAAAATACATTAAGATCTCATTATGAAGGTGAAGATTATTTTCTAGTTTTGGATAGAGAAGGGTATTTAAAAGAATACTTGGAAAATAAGAGATTGTATGGTTCAGCATGGTGTAAATTAATTCATAAAGATTTGGCAAAAAAAATAAAATTTCCAACTGGAAAGATCTACGAGGATGCTTTTTATACTTTGGAACTTCTGAAAACTGTGGATAAATATACTCTTATAAGTGGAAATTATTATTATTATTATATAAGGGAAAATAGTATAACAACAAGACCATTTAGCTCAAAAGATATGGATTATATTGAAATAATGAATCAAATAGAAGATTATACTCTATCTAATTTTCCTATATTCAAAGAGCAATTGTTAGTTAGATTAGTTTTTGCTTATATTTCTATATTTAACCAACTGTTAGAGGTAGATGGTTATAAAAATAAAAAAGAGTATAAAGTACTGAAAAACAAGTTGAAAAATAGTTGTTTCAAAGTTTTAGTTAATAAAAAAGCACCTAGAAATTTAAAGGCTGCTATATTATTATTGAGAATAAATGAGAAATTATATAAATATGTTTTATTAAAATATAAAAAATATGAGAGTAATGAATAAAATGTAAAGAGGAAGTCGATGAAAAAAGTACTAATAGTTATTCCATCTTACTCTAAGGGTGGTGGTGCGGAAAAAATTCTATCAAATATTTTGAATAATGGTGATTTTTCTGAGTACCAAATAGATATAGTGGAAATTGATAAAGGGTGCAATGGCCTAGAAGATTTACCTAAAAATATAAAGGTGATTAAAAGTTATTATCATGAAAAGTATCCGAATGTAATACGTCTTATTTTAGAACAATTCGGGAAAAGATTCCCCAAAGTATTGAGAAGATATTTGGTGAAAAAAGATGATTATGACGTAGAAATAATGTTTGAGGTTATGTATCCAGATATTCCATTTTCAAAGAGAAATATAAAAAAAATATATTGGGTACATGGGAGTATAGAAGATTTTTCTAATACTTGGAGAAAAAATAGATTTAGAGAATATTTTTCGGATGCTACAAAAATTGTATCAATTTCCAATAAAACAGAAAAATCAATATTAGATTTATATCCTAATCAGAAAGATAAGATGATTCGCATATATAATGGATATAAATTTAATGAGATAATTGAAAAATCAAAAGAGGGAATTTCAGAAAATATACAGGAAAAATCAATTTGCTCTATAGGAAGAATAGAAGAGCAAAAAGGTTCGGATAGAACCCTAGAACTAGTGAGAATACTTCATGAAAAAGGATACAAATATCACATGTATTATATAGGAAAAGGTAAACTAGAAAAGAGTTTGAAGGTGAAAGCAAAAGAGTATGGTTTAACTGAGTATGTTCATTTTTTAGGATATCAACATAATCCGTATAAATATTTAAAATATATGAAATGTCTTGTTTCAATGTCGAAACAGGAAGGCTTTCCAGGCGTGTATGTAGAATCTCTATCATTGAATGTTCCTTTTGTTTCTACTGATGTAGGAGGAGCAGGAGAGCTTTCTCAAGATGGGAAATTTGGAAAAATAATATATAACGATGAACAAGCGGTAGAAGAAATAATAGGGTATGTAGAAAAAACTCAAGAATGTGAAAAAGGTATAAAAGAATTTTTAAAAAAATTATCTTTAGATAAACAGATTCAAGAGTTTAAAAAATTACTTGTTATAGAGGAAAGGATGAAAGTATAGAATGTTGTCTAATATAGTTTAAAAAATTATTGTTTATCTTTTTTTTATAGTAAATAGTTATATTATGTTTGTATTGTTTTATAAAAATACAATAGGATATTTTTATAAAACAAAAGTAGCGGAAAAAAATGGTGAACTTTTATTCATAGGAGTGGGATTTTTACTGCTCCTATTTTGTATTTTGAAAAAATTCGTAAAAAATAATGAGATAAACAATAATAAACTACTTATAATTTTATGTACCGCCCTCAAAAAGTTAGACCAAGAGATTTAACTTTTTGGAGGTCGGTATTTTTATGATTTCAAATATTTTTCATAAAATTTATGGTCATAATAAAGAATATAGTTATTATTTTTATTATGTATCACAGGTAGTGTGGATTTTGATCTTAACTCTAGAATTTTTTTCTGTATTTTCAAAGAATAGGTATCGGGTATTATTCTATGTGTCTTATATCGGGATATTTTTATTTGTTAGTATATTTGAATCTTTGTCTAGGTATTTATTTGTAAATGTTCCGATATTCATTATAGTTTCAATATATGGAATTGACAGTATAGATAAATTAATTATGGTATGTAAGAGGAAATTAAAAATATTGTAAACACATTGTAATATTATTATGGTAAGATTAGTTTTAGTAGAGTAGAAAGTATTAATAAAAGGATTTGAAATGGTAATATTATGAAAGTGGATAAATTTAAATTAGGATTAGGTATGTTAACAGTACTGACTACACCAGTAGCGATTAATATAGCGGCAAGTCACGACGTTCAGGCAGAGTATAGAGGTTCTATATTCTATAATAATAACAGACCAGCAGACTGGTGGTATAGTGATGGGAAAGATTGGTATTTTTTCCAAAACGGTAAGAAGTTAACAGGATATGGAAAAGATAATACCGGAACACACTATTTTTATAATGGGAAATATGCGAACTGGTGGTACAATGATGGACAAGCGTGGTATTTTTTTCAAAACGGTAAGAAGCTAACAGGATATGGAAAAGATAGCGCGGGAACACATTATTTTGTAAATGGAAAATATGCGAATGGAAAAATAGGGAATAAAGATTACAAAGATGGGAAAGAAGTTTCTGTAGAGAACAAAGTACCAACAAGAGGTTATGCGAATGGAGTATACTATGTAGATAGTAAACCAGCAAATTGGTGGTATGATGACGGACAAGCGTGGTATTTCTTCCAAAACGGTAAAAAATTTACAGGATATGGAAAAGATAATGCAGGAGTCCGTTACTTTGCAAATGGGAAAGCAGCGAACTGGTGGTATGATGATGGACAAGCGTGGTATTTCTTCCAG
>JAWHCX010000026.1:0-17985 GCA_032567735.1 Gemella haemolysans
TGCCATCCAGAATTTTTTAATATATGTTCTACCCCCAAGTATTCTCCTTTTAAATAATCAGAAACATTATTTAATACATCTGCTTCTGACTGTATCCTTTGGTATAAATACATCATCCTCTGCTAAGCCCATATTTACATATCTCGCTATTCCTAATGGATTTCCTCCAAAGTTTCCTATTGCATCTCTGTAGTTTCTATAATTTACTAGTAAATGTGTATTCGCTCTTGCCCATTTTATTTCTTTTTCACTTAGCATATTTGACGGGTCTGGAGCATTAAACACCGTTGTTTCCCACCTGTTTCTTATTGCAACTACCATTGCTAAATATCCGCCTAAGCTATGTCCTGTTGGATCTATTAACGAATCTGGATATTTTTGTTTTATTTTTTCAGCAAAGTCTAACGCCGTTTCTACTTGCCCTGGATTTACTTCATGTAAACGTAAAGCCCTATAAGTATACTTTTCTTTCCTGCCAAACATTACACTTTGTACGTCTGTACTTCTGTCATTACCGTCTCCAAAGTTCGTTCCTGCATACGCTATTACTATTCGTCTTGTATCGACTTCTCCTCTTTCATTTACTGGAGCTACTACCATTGCTTGCATTCCATTATTTTGATTGTCTTCAAGAGATAAAACTTGATACTTTTCTTCTAGTATGTTTTTACCTTCTTTTATATTAATTCTTTCTTTTACTGTATTATCTATCTTATAAACAAAATACGATACATCTCTATAATCTTTATCTACCATGTTTCCCATCCTTCAAATATATTATTTCAATCTTTCTTCTCTCACGTTTTTTACTAATATATTTGACTTTCTTATCGCTATATATAATACTCAGTTTATCCCCTAACTTATTTTCACTAAGGTTCATTGCTATATTATCATTTATCTCTATATCTATACTCCAAATTTGAGCTGCTGTAGGTGGTTTTTCAAAACTCAAAAATTTTATCTTTTTTATCTCTTGTCCATCTACCAGTTCTACATTATCCAAAATATATTGTGCTACCCTATCTTGTTCGTATGAACTTACTTCTTCTTTCTTTTGACATCCAGACAATATTGTAATTATTAAAATACTTAGTATAACTACTATATTCTTTTTCATAACTTTCTTCCTTTCTATGTTCTATTTTTCCTTATTATATCATACATTGACCGTATCAATTAATTGATTATATAATATTTCTTATTAAAAAAATAGAACTGCCAATTCCATCTATTGTTTGAAATTCGTGTTCTATCTTACGTTATTACTATCTTGCTTGTATCGACTTTTCCTCTATCATTTACTGGAACCACTGCCATTGCTTGCATTCTGTTCTCTTGGTTGTCTTCTACTTGTAGAATTTTAAAGTTGTTATTATATCCACCTTCTTCTAGTATATCTCCTTCTTTCCAGGATTTTGATACTTTTTTTACATCTACTTCATACACACTATTGGATAAATAATTATATTCACTATCTCTCATTACTTTTCTACCTCATAATAAATTATTTCCACATTTTTTATATCAATAGTACTATTATTTTTTTCCTTCTTTTTCTTTAATTGTTCTCCTTTACTTTCTGATGTATGTTGCCCCACCCCTATTTTATCATCAGTCGAAATTTTACTAATATTGTAAGTAACATATATCTTATCGTTTACAATAGCATCTACACTCCACATTCTTGTTGAAGTATTTTGAGAAAAATTTAAAAATTCTATTTTCTTGATATCTTCATAATTTTTCACTGTATATTCTGTGATTCTTTTTTGTTCTGATTTTATTTCCGAATTACTCACCTTATCCTGACATCCTACTAACGTTATTATTATTAAAATACTTAGTATAACTAATATATTCTTTTTCATAACTTTCTTCCTTTCTATGTTTCATTTTCCCCTTATTATATCATATATTGACCGTATCAGTTAATTGATTATAAAAATAGAACTTCTAGTATCAATGTTTCCTCTTTTCTTTTTATTTCTTCTTTATCAAACCTATCTTTCTTGAGATATCTATATTGTAAGCTTTCTAAAAGTTACCCCACTAAAAATAAGCTGCTTGACTTATGCTTATTTTGCATTTGCCAACAGCCTGTAAAAAAGATATATTATTTTTGACTTAAACTATTAAAGTACTATTTATCACCAAAACAATCATCAATCATTGTTTTTACATAAGAAGTCGTACTAAGAACTTCATTCAATCTGTGTTGAACACTTAATAATGCGTTCCCTTTGTTTTGCTCAAGCAAGTTATTCAACCCCGTCGCTTGAGTTTTTATCTTCATTAATAACTCCGCCACTATTTTTTCTGCCTTTATTATTCCCTCTAAATTATTATAGCCATATATCACTTCTTCTAACGAGCTTCTTATCATACTTCTCATAATTGGCAAATTATTTTGAGTACCTTCTATTTCTGTTTCCGTTCTAGCGTGCCTTTCTTCTATATTTCTCCCTAATCTTCCTAGTTCTTTTATATTTCCTGATTCGCTTAAACTACTCTCTATTGTTCCATAGTATATTGGTTCTTCATTTTCTTCCCCTCTTGTTTGCTCATAATAATAGAGTTTTGTCCCGTATTCTTTTTCTAGAATATCTACATAATCTTTATTTTTTCTAACCTTGTCTATTGTATCTTTTACCAATCCATGTGTTTCTCTGAAGTAATTAGATAATTTCCCCGTCATTTCTTCTGAAAGTTCTTTTGTCCGTATATCCACTTGGTTATCAAATGCTTTCAATACATCTACATCATCAAAAACATTTGTTTCTTTTAGAAATGTTTTATAATCTTGAGCTACTTTTGGCGCTTTGTAATTCATAGTTACTTCTTTGTTGCTCGCTAACGTCATCCCTAATTCTTTGTCTGTTTTATCAAAGCTAAATGATAATATTTCTACTGCCGATACCATATACTCAAAACATTTTTTTAGAGTTTCTATATTTTCTTTTTCCACTCTTATTACTTCTTTAAGAGCCTCTACTATACCATCATCATAGCTACTTCTGTTGTTTTCTCCTCGAAGACTAGTCTCTATTTTTTCTTTAAAGCTATTTATTACTTTTTCCCCACTTTTTGCTATTTCTGTTCTTACATCTATCCTTAAAATGGTATCTCTCACACCTGAACCTAAATGTCCTCCTAGGTACGAGCCTTCTATTCTATTGTTTTCAATACTTCATTTGATGAACCTATTACTGCTTGTATTTTTCTTTCAGTGCCTTTATAGTGCCAATATGCTTTATATTCATCAACCCACTCTCTTCTCCAATTATTAAATTGCTTGCTAAAATGGTACATATTGTAATTGGCTACCTGTCTATATTTATTTCTATTTTCCTGTAATTGAATATATAGTTCATCTATTTTCTTTATTGTATCTATAACTGATATTTCTTTTAAGTGTTGAACTATATATTCTTGGAGCGTTTCTTTTCTTTTTGGTTTTTCGGCAGAGATTTTATTATTATAATTCTCTACCTTGGTCACTATTTCTTGAATAGTTTCTAAATCTCTAATAACCTCTCTTAGGTTCTGCGCTAGTATTTTTAGACTGTCGTGATTAACTATTATCTCTGGCGCTCCATTTGTTGTTCCCACATATTTTCCAGAAAATAATGGTGTTGGATAAAGTCCCCTCGCGTCTATCTTTATGTCTATTATTCCATCTTTTTCTATGTCTATTTCTCTTAGCGTTGTTTTCCTTACTATTTCCCCATTTTTATCGACCAGGTTTCCTTCGCTATCAAAATCTTTCCACATGGCTAAAGCATGGTATTTTTTTATAAGGTTTATCCCATAGCTTACTCCTGGTATTGAATTAATATCTATCTCACTATCTACATAACGAGCTATACCTAGCTTATCCCCGCCATGATTTCCTATTATGTCTCTTGGGTTTCTGTAATTTACTATTAAATCTCTATTTTTTAATACCCATTCTATCTCTTTTTCACTCAGAGCATTTGAAGCATCGGGTGCATTAAATACTGTTGCCGTCCATCCGTTCTTTGCAGCTATAAACACAGCCAAGTACCCGCCTAAAGAATGTCCCGTTACACTTATTAACGATGATGGATATTTCTTTAGTATTTCATCAGCAAATTCTTTTGCTGTTTGGAGTTGGTTTTTGGTTGTTATTTGGATACTTTTTTTCGATGTATCAACTATTACATCACCCCTATTTCCTTTTACTACTTGTTGCCAGTCAGTGTCTCTGTCACGAGAATCACTAAATCTTGTTCCAGCATAGGCTATTACTATCTTGCTTGTATCAACTTCTCCTCTAGCATTTACTGGGGCTACTGCCATTGCTTGCATACCATTGTTTTGGTTATCTTCTAATGCAAGGATTTTGTATTGTTTTTCTAAAACTTTAAGTCCTTCTCCTACTCTATACTTTTTTTTATCCTTCTCAATATTATATGCATTATTTGAAAATTCCCTGTAACTTCTATCTGTTATCATCAACTATCCCTTCCAATATATTACCTCTATATTATCTTTATCTGATTTTTGCTTTTTATTTTTTTTTATCTTCAATTCCTCAAGATTATAAATCGAACTTATAGGTTGATTCTCTCCTAAATTGCTCGTACTATACCCTATTTCAAATGTATCATTTATTATGGCATCGGCTTTCCAAAATCTCGTTGAGAAGTTTTGTTCAAAACTTGTAAATTCTATTTTTCTTACATCTTCATAATTTTCAAGTGTATATTCTACCATTCTCTCTTGCTCTTGTCTTATTAATCTTTTTTCTTCTTGATGGCTTTTAAACCAGTACATTGCACCGAGCATCATACACAATATCACCATTGTGGTTAACGCGATTTTTATGGCTTTCCTCATTATTTTTCCTCCTCTTTTTTTATAATTATACCATATTTCTAGTCAAAAAAATAGAACTCTAAACCTCACTTATTACTTGAAATTCGTGTTCTATCTTACGCTATTACTATCTTGCTTGTATCAACTTCTCCTCTATCATTTACTGGAGCTACTGCCATTGCTTCCATTCCTTTGTTTTGGTTATCTTCTAATGCAAGGATTTTGTATTTACCTAGCTCCTCACCCTTTTTTAATACTCCATTCTCAATTTCATAGGTTTTTTCTGAAAAAAAATGATAGTCTATATCTTTCATAATTAATTATCCTTTCTTATAAATTACTTCGATATTTTTTATATCAGCTCCTTTTAATTTATTTTCCCTTTCTTTCAATTTTTTCCCTCTACTTCTTTCTGTGTGATAAGTAGTTCTTATTTTCCCATTATCCCCAATACTTGATACATTATAACTCATATATATATCGCCATTTACTATTATATATGCATACCAAGTTTGTGTAGAAAAATTTTTTTCAAAATTCGTAAATTCTATCTTTTTTACATCTTCATAATTTTCAAGTGTATATTCTACCATTCTTTCTTGCTCTTGTCTTATTAATCTTTTTTCTTCCTGATGACTTTTAAACCAATGCATAGAGGCCAGCAACACAAACATTATTGTCATTGTAGCTAACGCAATTTTTATGGCTTTTTTCATTGTTTTTCCTCCTGTTTTTTATAATAATTATATCATATTTCTAGTAAAAAAAATAGAACTCTCAATCTCACTTATTACTTGAAATTCGTGTTCTATCTTACGCTATTACTATTCGTCTTGTATCGACTTCTCCTCTGTTATTTACTGGAGCCACTGCCATTGCCTGCATTCCTTTGTTTTGGTTTCAAGAAATAAAACTTTATGCCTATCCTCTAAAATTTTGTTCTCTTTTTTATCATCTTTTATTTTTAATTTGTCTATATTATATACTTCATTTATAGTTATACTACGCAGAAAGAAAGTGTTTAAATTTTCGAAAAATCTCTACCGATGAAGAGTTTAAAAAAATTAGATATTAATCTATATCAAAATGTTAAGACTGAAACTCAACTAAGTAAGGATTATGGTATTTCTTTAAGCGCTATCGATATATAATAAAACAATATTTTGAAATTCAAACTAAAGATAGCGATGTGTTTACAATTAAATAAATAAAAGAAATTCATATGCAAAATGCCAAATTAGAGAAAAAAATCAAATTCTAATAAAGGTGATTACAATCTTCATACCATACTTAAACAAAGATTAACCGTTATTTATTAACACAATATAAAAATTTTATGTAAAGTATTCAATGTTAATAAAAGTATACAGTATAATTCAAATGTTGTACCTCCTAGAATCGAAAAAATCAAATGATTTCTTAAAAAATTATATCATAAAACATTTCTAACAAAACTTATTGTAACCTTATTATGAGTATATTTGATTAAATCTTATAATAAATAGAATTATCCTACTGGTTTTGCACTTTATTCCGATTCTGATACTCAGTATACAGCTGCCTCCTTTAGAAATCTTTTGGATGAATTTAACATTGTTCAATCATTTTTTTAAAAAAGGAATATCCTTTCATAACGTTTGTTGTGAGTCTTTTTTAACACCTAAAAATAGGTATGGTTCTTAATGTAGGAAAATAGGAAATACTATTTTTCCCTTACTAGATACCATGCCTATTTCTCAGTATAAAACAAAGTACACTTGAATTTTTTAGCTAATTTTTGTATTTTCGTGTCTATTTATTTTACTATAGTTCAACTTATTTGCTTTTTTACTTTTCTTTAGAAGTATTTTCATTCAATAGTTTTCTAGCCAAGACTCTTGCTTACTTGTACTCAGTTTGCAATTCTGGAGTTACTTGAGTATACTTATCAGTTTTTATTAAATTATTATCTACCAATGCTTGCAACTTCGCTTTAAGTTATTCAGTAGTTTCTGATATATTCTCTTCAGTTTTAGGTTCTATACCCTCATTGCTATTTAGTTTCTCTATTTCAGATATCATAGCTTTTAGGACATCTACTGTAGTTGCCTCTTTAATTCTCTTTATATACTTTGTTTTATCCTGAATAAACTCAGAATTTAGTACTTTGCTTTTCGCTTCAGTTCTCACTTTCTCCAACTCTTCACTTCCCGTTGATGAAGGATTGTTTGGTGTTGTTTCTTCTGAAGAAGTATTATTTCCCTGAGAATTTTCATCTTTTAATGTTTCTAAAGCTTTGTTTAGTTTTCCAATTTGTTCTTCTAATAACTCACTTGTACTATCTGAATGGAGAAGAGCCTGTGCGTGTGCTCGGGCTTTTTTCCACGCTTTTTCCTGTAAACTACCTTTTAATTTATAATCAGCTACTGTTGTTGGATCTTGATTTACTAAATCTTGTAATTTTGATTTTAATTCTTCTATATTTTTTGTGGAAGGTGTTGTCGTATTTCCTTCTTCTGAAGAGATCTCTGGTTTAGGTTTTGTTACATCAGTTGGCATTTTAATCGCTGCAATAGCTTTTTCTAAAGCTTTGATTTGATTAAAAATTTCCTCTTTATTTTCACTTTCTGCTAAAAATTTCTTCGCTAACGCTCGAGCTTTTTTCCAATTTGATTGAAGTTCTAAACTTGCTTTGTTGTAACTAAATTCTTGTTTCAAATCTTTATCTGCCAATTCTTTTAGCTTAGCTTTCAAACTATCTAATGACTCTTCTCTACGTATAGTTGTTTCAGGGGAAGAAGGCTGAGCAACTCCCTTATTAGTATATACAAGCACTATTTCTTTATCTACATCTCCGAATTTTCCAGATAATGTCGTATTTCCTTTGACAATCACGTTTTTATATCCATCTATTGATACTTTCTCAATATTATAATCAAACCACGAATATCCAGTTAATATTTTACTATCTTTTAAAGTTTTTCCATTTTCATCTTGATATTTTACAGTAATTGTTCTTTTTACTACTGATTTAACATTAGTTGTTTTTTCTACTACCGCAGTCACTTTATGTTTTTCATCGAAATTAACACCATCCGGAGCAAATACATAAGTAAATGTCATATCTCTATCTAAGACGTTAGGTAAAACTATTTCCGCTTCTTGATAAGTACCATTACCTGAAATACCATTACCTAGTTTACCAATAACCATCATTGGATAAATAGAAGTCTCTATATTACTTCCTGTTGTATGAATAGGCCATTCTACACCATTTTGATCTATAATTTTAACTTTGGTAATTTCTGGTTTTAAGTTTGTTCCGTATAAATGTGCTACAGTTTTTTTACTAACATTACCTTTATCCGTAGTTGTAGTTGTTAAAACTGTATTTCGGTGAGCTTGATAAGAACTAATAGTTACAAAACTTAACACTGCATCTCGTTTAGTTTTCCCAGTTGGTAAAACTGTTATTACTCTACCATTTTCTCCACGTTCTTCAATGTAATTTGTAGTTACTTTCATTCCTAAATCATTAGTAAATACCAAATTATATGATTTTGCATCAGATGTAGTATTAGCTGGTACATGAATTGTTGCTACAACATCTTCTTCAACCTTTTTATAAATGATAGAATTTGATATTTCTTCATTTTTCTCAGCTGTAAAAGGATTTAACACTTTAATTTTCACATTTTTATCTGTTAAATTCTTACCTTTTAAAGTAACAGTAACTATTCCTCCTGTATTGTCTATAATTTTATTATCAAACTCATAGCTGTCTATTACTGGCTTTGCAGTTGCTACTGATGGTGTTTCAGGAGTATCATTTTTTGGTTTTTCTATAGTTGTTTCGTTCCCTGGTTTATTCGGATTACTTATCTCAGGAGTTTCTGGCTTTTCTAAAGGTTTGTTTTCTATAGAAGGAGTTACTTTCCCTAATACCTTTTCAGCAATAGCCTTAACTTCTTCTATAGTTTTAGCTGCATTTAATTCTGCTCTTAATTTTAACTTATCTTCATTAGCTTTATCCGATGCGACAATTAATTTCTTAACTTTTGTTTTTTCACTTCCTACTATTGCTTCATTCGTTTTTGTAGTAAGGTTTTCTATTTCATTTTCTAATTGCTCTTTCGTGGCATTCGGATTTCTAAGTACTTTTTCAGCTTCTGTTTTAGCAAAAATCCACGCATTATTAGCCGGTTGATTTCCTTCGTTAGCGATATAACCTTTTTCTGTTCTTAATTCTCTGCTAACTAATTTTTCAAGTTCACCGCGTATTTTACTTAAATCCTCTTTGGGTTTTTCTTCTTTTTTTAATTCACCTAAATCTATAGAATCATAAAATTCATCTGTTCCTACTTTATATGGGATAAATTCTCCCTCTTCTTCTTTTAATACGAGATTATCATGGAATACTTCATCTTCTCTTCCTTTTATCTTAATAATATATTCTTCTCCAACAGTTAACTGAACATTAGATAACATACCATTTTCACTAGTAGCGATAACTTTATCTTTAGGATTATTTTTATTAATAAACTCAACTGTTACCTCATTTAATTCAGGTGTTTTTCCATTTCTAACTAACATTTCAGGAATAGCGCCTTTTTTAAGTGGTTTCTCATCTGCTTTTGATTTTTTAATTTTTTTTAGTGCAGTTGTCAAGTTTCCTATATAACCTTTTACATAAATTGGTAAAGTCTCTGATTTAGCAAGTTCCTCTTTCGCTGAATTTACAATATCTTTTAATTCTTTATTAGGTGATTTTTCTAATTCTGCTTCGGCTTCTTTGATTTTTTCTTTTAAATCTGTTTTTAAATAATTTAAATCTATTTTTTTCACCACAAATACTGGAATCTTAGTACCATTATAATCTTCTAATGTATAATCTTTATTCAAATCATTATATGAGATTTTCCCTTCTTCTGAAACATTTAAATTCACTGAATCAGGTCTGAATTCCCAGTTGAATTGGTCATTTTTTGATACATTTACTATATAATCTACACCATTAACTTTAGTTTCTAAATCCAACTCTACAATACCATTTTTATTAGATCTAGCATTTTTCAATGTTGTAATTTTCGTTCTAATACCATTTACAGACAATTCAACATTCTCAACAGGATTTCCATTCTCATCTACTACTTTATAATATGATTTAATTGTTTTTATTTCTTTATCATTTTTTCTTTCTTCTTTAAAGTCAATTACTCCAGTAGTTTGTTCGGTAACTGCTTTATTATCAATACTTACAATTTCTCCATCTTCGTCAGTTGTAAATATAACATTCTCTCTATTAAATGCTGAATCTCTTTTTTCAATTCTTAATTCATACTTTTTATTAGGTTTAAGTTTATTAGCAGTAAATGTTAATGTACCATCTCCACTAGTTTTTTCTTGTTTTACAATATTTGGAATAATACCATCATACTCAAACAGTCTAAATGGAACATTATTAATTGGAGCACCTGAACTATTAGTCACTTTTGCAGTAATACCATCCAATGTAACTACATCATCCTCAGGTGTTTCTTCTTTTTCTATTTTTTTCACTTCTAAATTTTGTATAATTTCATTAGTTTTTACATTGTATAATACAGAGAACCCATCCTCTTCTTTTGCTACTACATCAATATCTTCCATCTGATATTTCTCATTATCATTTAGAGATAATGTATAAATTTCATCTTTAGTAAGTTCGAGTCCACTTAACATGCCTTTATTAGTATTTTTTTCAATTACTTCATTGTCATTTTTTTTGTTAACTAGTATGTATGTTAACTTGTCAGTTACAGGTTTATTTTCATTTGTTACAACTAGATCATCAATGACTAATTTTTTAGGTTCAGCAACTTTTTCTTTAATGTTTAATTTAATATTATTTACATCAATACTAGTTTCCTCAGATTTATAATCTTCTTTATCTACATATAAAACTTTTAAGTTCACTGAGAGTTGTTTATTAGCATATTCTTTCAAAACATCATTAGTCAGACTTAATGTTATCTTATTAGTTTTCCCATCATAGCTTGCCTTCACTTTTTCATTATCTGACGTTACTTTTAATGTTCCTTCTTTTGCTTGTGATTCTAATCCTATAATAGGCATATCTATTTCAATAGAATTACTATCTAATGAATACTCTTTATTTAAATCTATTTTTTGTTTAGAAATATTAACATACTTAAGTGAATCTAAATTTTTTAATGATGAATAATCTCTTATTTTATTTCCTTGCACATTTACATCTTCTAATTTTTTTAATTTACTAAAATCTATTTCGGAAATATTATTATTTCTCAAATAAAGTTCTTTAAGATTTAATAAATCTTTAACTATTGACACATCAGTAATTTTGTTACTATCAAGATAAAGTAGTTTTAGATTTTTGGCATTTTTCAATACTTCTATATTGTTTATGTTACTATCATTCGCCATAAATGTTTCCAAGTTCACAAGATTTTTCAAGATAGAAATATCAGGTATATTAGTGTCAGATAACCCTAACAACTTAAGTTTAGTTAAGTTAGCTAAACCTGAAATATCACTTATTCTTTCTTCTCCCTTATTTCTCGCAAAATCTAATGATTCTAGATTCGTTAAATTTTTAACAGCATCTATTTTTTCAATTCTATTGTGCGACAAGAATAAATGCTTCAGATTAGTTAATCCTTTAACTGGTGATATATCAGTAATATCATTATGTGATAATCTCAACAATTCAAGTTTTTTCAAACCTCTTAAAGGGGATATATCTCTTAACGCTCCTCGAGAATCTTCAAAATTACCAGAAATAGTTAATTGTTTTAAATTAACTGCCTTTTCTAAACCAACTATACTTCTTATTTGTTGCTCTCCAACAAAAGGTTCATAAGTTTCTTCATCAAATCCTCTTATAGCAAAGGCTTCTATTTGCTCTAAATCTCTTTCATATATTTCTGTGTCATTTTTATCTTTTCTATAGTTTTTATCTTTTATTTTTAAATTATATTCCCCTGCTAAATCTTCTTCTTTTTCATCTTTACCATTGTAAGCTTTTAATTTTTTTAAAAGTATTTTTTTAAGATTTTCATCTTCAAATTTCACTACTTTATTTTCATTTTTTTTATCCGTAATAGTTTCATTAGATGGTTTTTCTGGTTTTACTTCAGGAGTGGGTTTTTCCTCTGGTTTTTCTGGCTTAACTTCTGGGATTGGTTTTACTTCTGGTTTTTCCGGTTTCACCTCTGGTGTTGGTTTTTCATTTGGTTTCTCCGGTTTAACTTCTGGCGTTGGTGTTACCTCTGGTTTTTCTGGTTTTACTTCTGGCGTTGGTTTTGCTTCTGGTTTTTCTGGTTTTACTTCTGGCGTTGGTTTTGCTTCTGGTTTCTCCGGCTTTACTTCAGGAGTTGGTTTTGCCTCTGGTTTCCCTGGTTTAACTTCAGGGGTTGGTTTCTTCTCTGGCTTTTCTGGTTTAACTTCTGGCGTTGGAGTTACTTCTGGTTTCTCCGGTTTTATCTCAGGGGTTAGTTTAACTTCTGGCGCTGGTTTTTCCTCTGGTTTTTCTGGTTTTACTTCCGGCACTGAATTATCTTCTACATGATACTTAACATCTACTCTTAAATTATTACCTGCAATATTAATTGTTTGTGTAGCACTTCTTTCCACTATTGCTGTGTTAGGTAAAGTTTTTTGCCCATTCGATATTAATTTTTTAATTTTTTCTAGCTGTTCTTTTGTTACTTTCTTATCTATTTTTTGTCCAGCCTTTATATTTTCAATGTGATATGAAGCTACTCTATTTCCATTTAACATCACATTTACATCTATATCTGTTAAATCTTTAGTTGCAGCTAGCTCAATTACTGCTCCTCCATCTCTTTCTATGGCACGTATATTAATATCTTTATTAGCCTGTACTTCAATATTTTCTTTTGCTTTTAACAATTGCACATTAGCTTGAGATGACACAATTAGACTTGAAGCTATTATTACTGAAGCTACTCCCATACTAAATTTTCTTATTGAAAATATTTCTTTTCTACTGAATAAATTTTTCATACTTTTTCTCCATATTTATAAATTTATTTTATACTTTTTGTTGTATTACACCTACTATCATATAGCAATATAAATGCTTTTTCAACACCTCTTCAGGCTATACAAATAAGTTTAAATAACGTAATTTTTTTATTTTAATTACCTTTTTCTTTGTAATATCACAATCAAAAACTAAAAAATATCATATTATCATTATATTCAGAAAAATAATAATTTTTTTAGTAAATGACTAAGTAAATAATAATGGAAATCAAAAAAGGCCAGAAACCTTTTTTAGATTCCTAGCCTTATAATTTATATTCTATACTAATTTTACAAAATATCTCAATGTTCTAATCAGTTGTGCAGTGTATGACATTTCATTATCATACCAAGAAACAACCTTAACCATTTGATTTTCCCCTTCTCCAATAACTTTTGTTTGTGTAGCATCAAATAATGAACCGTAACTCATTCCTATTATATCTGAAGATACTATCGGGTCTTCCGTATATCCATATGATTCATTAGCTGCTTTTTTCATTACTTCATTAATTTCTTCCACAGTAGCATTTTTTTCAATAGTTACAAATAATTCTGTTAACGAACCAGTTGGAACGGGTACCCTTTGAGCTGCTCCATCTAAACGTCCATTTAACTCTGGAATAACTAATCCTATAGCCTTGGCAGCACCTGTAGTATTAGGAACTATGTTTTCTGCGGCTGCTCGTCCACGTCTAAAGTCTCCTTTATTATGAGATCCATCTAAAGTATGCTGATCTCCTGTATATCCGTGAATAGTAGTCATTAAACCATGTACAATACCGAAGTTATCGTGTAATACTTTTGCCATTGGAGCAAGACAGTTTGTAGTGCATGATGCCCCCGAGATTACAGTCTCTTCTCCAGTTAGTATTTCATGATTAACATTATATACAATAGTTTTGACATCTGAGCCTCCTGGTGCAGAAAGTAGTACTTTCCTAGCTCCCGCTCTTATGTGCGCTTCAGCTTTTTCTTTACTGTTAAAACGTCCGCTACATTCTAGAACAATATCTACACCTAACTCTTTCCATGGTAAATTTTCTGGATCTGGTTCTCCAAAAACCTTAATTTCTTTACCATTTACGATAAACGCTCCCTCTCCTTCTTCTACAGTCCCTGGAAAAGGTCCTTGCGTTGTATCATATTTTAACAGATAAACTATTTGATTTATCGGTCTCATTCTTGATCTATTGACAGCTACAACCTCAATATCATCTGCGTGCTGAGCTTGAATCTGTCTTAAGACCAATCTCCCAATACGACCAAAACCATTAATAGCAACTTTTATTGTCATGTGTTTTTCCCCCTGTTAATTATTTTACTCCTATAAGATAACTCATATGCTCATCCCTTTTACAACTTGAATTTCTTTTAAGTAAAATTATATGACAAACTAAACTTTTTAATTCATTATTTAATTGTGATTACCTATAAGAAATCTTATAGTAAGCGTTTCAAAACACCTAATTTCAGTATAGCATATTAAATTTTCTATTTCAACATACAAAGTTCATGTTCATAACTAATAAAAAAAAAATAATATTAATTTTATTTTATTATCATTTTATAAATCGTTTTCAATGGTTATTAAATTATTCTATACAAAAATATTTAATTTATAAATTTTTGAAAAATAATTTTATATTGAAATTTCATAATTTATAAATTATACTTATAATTGTAGACAATAAAAGGAGCTATATTTATTATGAAAAATAAAAAATTTGTTATGACTATTTCATCAGTTTTAGCTACTGTTGTTCTTGCAACAGGATGTGCACAAAAAACTGAAGAAAAAAAAGAAGAAAATAAGAGTGGAGATAACAAGATAACTCTTACTTACGATCAACTTAGATCTCGCGAAAATACAATGGGAGCTTTATGGTATCAAAATGCTGCTGAAGTAGATGCTTTATACCAACAAGGTTACAATGTTGCTACTAATAAGTTAAAAGAACTATTAAAACAACCTACTAGCAAACCTTATTCTATCGTATTAGATATCGATGAAACAGTATTAAGTAATATTCCATTCCAAGTTAAAATGGTTAAAGATGGAACTGCATTTAATCCTAAATTATGGGATGAGTGGGTTCAAAAAGCTGAAGCTACACCAGTAGCTGGAGCAAAAGAATTCTTACAATTTGCTGATAAAAACAAAGTTCAAATTTACTATGTTTCTGACAGAACTGACTCTCAAGTAGATGCTACTATCAAAAATCTTGAAGCACAAGGCCTTCCAGTTCAAGGACGCGATCACTTAATGTTCAAAAAAGAAGGTGACAAATCTAAAGAAGGACGTCGTCAAGAAGTTATTAAACATACTAACCTAGTTATGTTATTTGGGGATAACTTAGTTGACTTCGCTGAATTCTCAACTAAATCAGAAACTGATAGAGATAAAATGTTTGAACAATTAAAAGCTGAATTTGGGGATAAATTCATTATCTTCCCTAACCCTATGTACGGATCATGGGAATCTGCAGTATACAAAGGTGAGAAAAAAGACGGTAAAGGACAATCTGAAGCTCGTCTAGATGCACTTAAAGGATACTAATCTTATATAAAATTAGCAATTTAGAGTGTCTTAATATTATCTAATGATAGATAATATTAAGACACTTATATTTTTTTCTATTTTTTAATTCTATATCCTTGATTGATAGCGAATATCAGAGTATAATTAAGTAGCAAAGCATATAACAGCTTACGTATTATTTTTAAATTAGGAGTTTAAAATGAAAAAGAAAAACTTAAAATATGTACTTATACCAGCATTTGCAGCTACTACACTATTCCCTGTCTTGGCAAATGACAACCAAGCTTACGCTAGCGAAAATAGTGATACAGTATCTGCACCAGTTAATAATACAGCCAACAACAAAGAAACTTCAACTACTGAACCCCCAACTTCTAACACTGCTACAAATTCATCTTCAACTACAGATGTTAAACCTAATGTAGATAGTAGTAATAATGAGGTTTCTGCTACTAATACTAACGAAAATATAACTTCTAAACCTACAATCCCATTTACTGTAGCAGAATATAAACAAAAAAGTGCTCTTGAACTTGCTAAATTAATTCGTGAGAAAAAAGTAACAAGTACTGAGCTAGTTGATTTAGCATATAAAGTTATTGCAGATGAAAATCCTAAATTAAACGCTGTACTTACTACTGAAAATGGAAAAATCCCTAACGCTATCGTTGAGGAAGCATATAGAACTGCAAAAGAAATAGATGAAAGAATAAAAGCAGGTAATCTTGCTGCTAATCCTATAAATTGGGAAGAACAACCATTCTTAGGAGTTCCTACATTAATCAAAGGATTAGATTTACTAAAAGATGGTGACGCTTCTAATGGTGTCTATTTTAATAAAAGTAAAGTGGCTAAAGGTAGTGGAGCTGTAGCAAAAGAATTCGCCAAACTTGGATTTGTAATACTTGGACAAACTAACTACCCTGAATTAGGTACTAGAAATATTACAGATTCTAAATTATTCGGACCTGCTGGTAACCCTTGGGATCCAAGTCGAAATACAGGTGGTTCTTCAGGAGGAAGTGCTGGTGCTGTGGCAAGTGGAATGGTATCAGTCGCTAGTGGTAGTGATGCTGGTGGATCAATTCGTATCCCTGCTTCATGGACAGGTCTAATTGGTTTAAAACCAACTGGACATGTAGTAAAATTCCCTCTAGTGAAAACTATTGAGGATGCCAAAACTTATTTTGACAAAACACAAATTAGTAAACCTAAAACACTAGAAGAAGTTCCAACTGATTTGAAAAAATTAAAAATTGCTTATACTCTTAAAACACCATTAAAAGATGTTGAATTAAGTGAAGATGGAAAAAAAGCTGTTCTTAAAGCTGTTGAATTTCTTAGAAAACAAGGCTTCACTGTAGAAGAAATAAATGAATTCCCTATCGATGGTTACGAAGGAATCAGAACTTATACAATTGGTGCTATTGGTGGAGCATACACTTCACCCGCAAAAGTAGCTACAGAAGCAAACAAACGCGATTTAGATCCCGCTACTTATGCATTAGGAACATCTACAACTAGAGGAAAAACTCCTAATACTGATACTTCTTCTGCCAAATCTGGTTTAGAATATATAAATCAAATGAATGAATTCTACAAAAAATACGATTTATTCTTAATGGCAACAAACGCTGTTACAGCACCATCTAACGATAAAAAAGTAGATCCATATGTTGATCCCGCTGTTGAAGAAAAACTTTATAATATTAACGAAATAAAAGATCCAAAAGAAAGATTTAATCTACTTGTAAAACAATGGGAGCCAATGATGAGAAGAACACCATTTACGTGGTTATTCAACTTAACAGGAAATCCCGCTATATCTTTACCTGTTTATAAGAGTGAAAATAATCTTCCTCTTGGAGTTATGTTTGCTGCAAAAAATAATTCAGAAAAAATACTTCTTGAAATGGGACAATTATTCCAAGATAATAATCAATTCATAATGCACCCAAATATTAGAAAAACATTTTTCGCAGAAAACGGTAATAAAGTAAGAGAAAATGAATATGGCACAAAATATGAATATTCAATTTCTAATGAATCTCCTGTTGCTGATGCTCTTAAACCTTTCACTGGGAAAATCGATGGACTTTCTGAAAATGGAAATAAAGTAGTTGTTGATGAAAACGGCAATGTTTCTGAGTTCAACACACCTACTGATGCCCCTGTTGCTGAGGTTCTTAAACCTTTCACCGGGAAAGTTGATGGACTTTCTGAAAATGGGAATAAAGTAGTTATCGATAAAGATGGCAATGTATCTGAGTTTAACACTCCTACTGATGCTCCTATTTCTGAAGCTCTTAAACCTTTCACCGGGAAAGTTGACGGTCTTTCTGAAAATGGCAATAAGGTAGTTGTTGATAATGATGGCAATGTGTCTGAGTTCAACACACCTACTGATGCCCCTGTTGCTGAGGTTCTTAAACCTTTCACCGGGAAAGTTGATGAATTTTCTGAAAATGGCAATAAGGTAGTTGTTGATAATGATGGCAATGTGTCTGAGTTCAATACTTCTGCTGACTCTCCTGTGGTTGAGGCCCTTAAACCTT
>JAWHCX010000027.1:0-14666 GCA_032567735.1 Gemella haemolysans
AAGAGGACACACCTGTACCCATACCGAACACAGAAGTTAAGCTCTTTAGCGTCGAATGTAGTTGGGCTTACGCCCTGTGAGACTAGAACGTTGCCAGGCTTTTGATTCGGAGGTTTAGCTCAGCTGGGAGAGCACTTGCCTTACAAGCAAGGGGTCAGCGGTTCGATCCCGTTAACCTCCACCATTTATGCCGGCCTAGCTCAGTTGGTAGAGCAACTGACTTGTAATCAGTAGGTCGGGGGTTCAAGTCCTCTGGCCGGCACCATTTAATTTAGAGCCATTAGCTCAGTTGGTAGAGCATTTGACTTTTAATCAAAGGGTCGAAGGTTCGAGTCCTTCATGGCTCACCATTCTTTTGCGGGTGTGGCGGAATTGGCAGACGCACTAGACTTAGGATCTAGCGCCTCACGGCGTGGGGGTTCGACTCCCTTCACCCGCACCATTTCTAAATATTCGCGAAAGTAGTTCAGGGGTAGAACATCACCTTGCCAAGGTGAGGGTCGCGGGTTCAAATCCCGTCTTTCGCTCCAATAGTTAATATAGTGCCGGGGTGGCGGAACTGGCAGACGCACAGGACTTAAAATCCTGCGGTAGCAATACCGTACCGGTTCGATTCCGGTCCTCGGCACCATTATATTAGCGCCCATAGCTCAATTGGATAGAGCGTTTGACTACGGATCAAAAGGTTAGGGGTTCGACTCCTCTTGGGCGCGCCATTTAAATACACGGGAAGTAGCTCAGCTTGGTAGAGCACTTGGTTTGGGACCAAGGGGTCGCAGGTTCGAATCCTGTCTTCCCGACCATTTTAAATATTAACATTATTAAAAAGGGGCCTTAGCTCAGCTGGGAGAGCGCCTGCTTTGCACGCAGGAGGTCAGCGGTTCGATCCCGCTAGGCTCCACCATTTTAAATAATGAATTTAGCCTTTATTGGCGGCGTAGCTCAGCTGGCTAGAGCGTACGGTTCATACCCGTAAGGTCGGGGGTTCGATCCCCTCTGCCGCCACCAATAATTGTTAGTGAATTCTCTAGGAACACGGACTCTTAGCTCAGTTGGTTAGAGCTATCGGCTCATAACCGATCGGTCGCAGGTTCGAGTCCTGCAGAGTCCACCATTTATCAAGGAGGAATACCCAAGTCCGGCTGAAGGGATCGGTCTTGAAAACCGACAGGAGTGTAAAAGCTCGCAGGGGTTCGAATCCCCTTTCCTCCTCCATTTTTATTATCGCGGGATGGAGCAGTCTGGCAGCTCGTTGGGCTCATAACCCAAAGGTCGATGGTTCAAATCCATCTCCCGCAATTTTTAATAACTAGGTCCCGTGGTGTAGCGGTTATCACGCCTGCCTGTCACGCAGGAGATCGCGGGTTCGATTCCCGTCGGGACCGCCATTTTTTTATGTAAAAAATTAAATATTGCCTCGATAGCTCAGTTGGTAGAGCAATGGATTGAAGCTCCATGTGTCGGCAGTTCGACTCTGTCTCGAGGCACCATGTTGCCGGCCTAGCTCAGTTGGTAGAGCAACTGACTTGTAATCAGTAGGTCGGGGGTTCAAGTCCTCTGGCCGGCATTTTTTTATATTTTTTGGGAAGATAGCGAAGAGGCTAAACGCGGCGGACTGTAAATCCGCTCCTTAGGGTTCAGTGGTTCGAATCCACTTCTTCCCACCATTCTTAGGGACGTAGTTTAACGGTAGAACAAAGGTCTCCAAAACCTTTGGTGTGGGTTCGATTCCTGCCGTCCCTGTACTAAGTATAATCACTTGTGATTATACTTTTTTTTTATGTAAAATAGTTGTTTTTAGTATAGATTGTTAGGAAATATTCTTTGAAAGAGCTAAAATAAATAGGTTATTGAGTTATTTTCTTTGGGAAATATTTTTGACAAAATATATTAATTATGTTATTGTATAATTGTAGAAGAGTATAATAGGAGGTAAAATATGAGTGAAAGTGTAAAACCATTTAGTAAACTGTATGATTTAACACAAAGAGCAGAAAAAGTCGGTATTTCTGATGATGATGTTCTTAGAGAAATCTTAGTAGAAAAGATTGTACCTAATAAATATCAACCTAGAAGAGAATTTACAGAAGAGAAAATAAAGGAATTAGCTGAATCTATTAAACAAAATGGATTACTTCAATCTATTACAGTGCGTGATATAGGGAATGGATTTTATGAACTTATAGCTGGTGAAAGAAGATTAAGAGCTATTAAGTATTTGCAGTATCCAACAACAAAGGCGATTGTAAAAGAATTAACTGAAGAACAGATGGCAACTTTGGCTTTAATTGAAAATATTCAAAGAGAAGAGTTAACACCTATAGAAGAAGCACATGCATATCAAGAGCTTCTAAGTATAAATAAACTAACTCAAGACGAACTAGCAAAATCTTTAGGTAAAACACAGGCAACTGTAGCTAATAAGTTACGTTTATTAAAATTAAGTGATAAAGTAATTGATGCTATTAACTCTAAGAAAATTACCGAGCGACATGGACGAGCAATGGTGAAATTAGATGCTTCTGCTCAAGAGAAATTATTAGTTCAGATTTTATCACAGAATTTAAACGTTTCTCAAACTGAAGAAAAAATTGATACTTATCTAAAGATAAAAAAAGATATAAAAGTTTTCAATTCTACAGTTAATTATGACGGACAAAAAGTTATAGTTAAACTTACAAAAGAAATAGCAAAATTAGAAGAGAAATATAATGTTAGTCTTAATAAAGAAGAAGAAGAAAATATGGATAGTGTAGTAATTAAAGTTACTATACCAAGATATGTTAATAAAGAGGTAAAAGATGAAAATTTTAGCGATATGTAATCAAAAAGGCGGAGTAGGAAAAACAACTACTTCAATTAATTTAGCAGCATCTCTAGCACATTTAAAGAAAAAAGTATTATTAATTGATACCGATCCACAGGCTAATGCTACAAGTGGTGTAGGTATTGATAAGGCGGCGATAGAACAATCTATTTATAATATACTTGTTGATGAAGTTAATATTAACGATGTTATTTTAAAAACAGGTTATGAAAACCTAGATATAGTTCCATCTAGTATAGCTTTAGCAGGTGCAGAAGTTGAGCTTGTTTCAGCAATTAGTCGTGAACAACGTATGAAAAATGCAATTTCAGAAATTAAAGAAAACTATGATTATGTAGTAATCGATTGTCCTCCATCTTTAGGTCTTATTACGTTAAATTCACTAACTGCAGCTAATGGAGTTATTATTCCAGTGCAGACTGAATATTACGCTCTAGAGGGGCTTAGCCAGCTTATGAATACATTTAATATAGTTAGAAAGCACTTGAACTCTAAATTAGATATTTTTGGTGTCTTGCTTACTATGACTGATAGTAGAACTAATATATCTAATCAAGTAGCTGAACAAGTTCGAGATCACTTTAAAGATAAAGCATTTGACACTGTTATATCTAGAACTGTTCGCTTAAGTGAAGCACCAAGTTTTGGTGAACCAATTATTGAATATGCTAAAAATTCTAATGGTGCAAAACAATATTTATCATTAGCTAAAGAGGTGATTGAGCGTGGCTAAGAAACTAGGTAAGGGATTAGGTCGTGGTCTTGATGCAATTTTTGCTACTGAAAATGTAGAATTAACTACTGATAATGATAAAATAGTAGAAATCTCATTAGAAGAGATTAAGAAAAATCCATATCAACCTCGTACTTATTTCAACGAAGAGAAGTTAAATGAATTAAAAGAATCTATTGAAAAAAATGGATTATTACAGCCTATTATTGTAAAAAAAGCAGTAAAAGGTTATTACATCATAGCTGGTGAACGTCGTTATAGAGCTTTTGAACTGCTAGGTAAGAAAGAAATTCCAGCTATTATTAAAGAAATGACAGATGAAGAAATGATGATCTTTGCGGTCCTAGAAAACTTACAACGTGAGGATTTATCAGCATTAGAAGAATCGGAAAGTTATAAAAATCTGATGGATAAAATGTCATTAACTCAAGAAGAATTGGCTAAGAAACTTGGCAAAAGTAGACCATATATCGCTAATAGTTTACGACTATTAAAATTACCTGCAGAAATAAAAAATAAGCTTGAGCAAGGACTAATAAGTGCAGCTCACGCAAGAACTTTACTTTCATTAAAAACAAAAAAAGCTATGGAAGAAGTTTGTGCTTTAGTAATTGATAGAAAAATGTCAGTTCGTGAGTTAGAAGAATATGTAGCGAAGTTATTAAAACCAAAAGAAGTTAAGAAACCTAAGGCTAAGGATATTTTTATAGAAGAGCAAGAAAATATTCTTAAAAAATTTCTAGGAACTGCTGTAACTATTAAACAAGGTCGTAATAAAAAAGGTAAAATTGAAATTGAGTTCAAAGATAATGATGAGTTTGAACGTATTATTTCATTATTCAAGGATGAATAATTATGAACGTTATTGAGAAATTTAAAACTTCATTAAGTAATACTGATTTATTTATTGCAGTTTTAGAAAAACTATTACTTATAATTGGAATTTTTATTATTGCATCAATTCTAGTTCGTATCTTTAATAAAATTATTGATTATGTGATGACAACGAGTGATAATGCTAATAAGAAATTTAATATAAAGTTTAATGAGAAACGATCAGAGACGTTACATAAGCTTGTAAAAAGCGCAGTTCGTTATTCAATTTATTTTATTGCTTTTTTCCAAGTTTTGTCTATTTTAGGAGTTAATACGACGAGTATAGTTGCTAGTGCTGGGATTGCCTCTGTTGCTATTGGTTTTGGTGCTCAGAGCTTAGTTAAGGATATTATTTCGGGGTTCTTTATCATCCTTGAAGGACAATTCGATGTAGGAGATAATGTTAAAATATACAACCAGGCAGCTTTTATTGCTGGAGGGGACGTCATGTCACTTGGTTTACGTTCTACGAAAATACGATCTAAAGATGGAGAAGTATATTTCATTCCGAATGGAACTATTAATCAGGTTGTAAACTATTCATTAATGTATAATTTAGCTTTAGTAGAGTTGCCGATAAAAATCGATGAAACTATTGAAAAAAGTGAGGAGCGAGTAAACAAAGTAATAGACTCAGCTAACACTAGTAAAGAATATCGAGAATTATTATATAAAAATGATAAATTACATATAGATAATATAGAAAATATAGCTGATAATGTTATTACAATAAAAGTCGTTGGTAAGGCGAAAGTTGGTAAGAAAAATAAAGTGGAAACAATGTTAAGACGTGATTTTTATAAAGAGTTTGAATCACTACTTACTTCAAATGAAGAAAAATAGGAGGTTGGCTTATGGAATATGAATTAAATGACATAGTTGAAATGAAAAAACAACACCCTTGTGGCACAAATAGATGGCAAATTACACGTATGGGGGCAGATATAAAGATAAAATGTCTGAAGTGTGATAATAACATTATGATGCCAAGACGTGAGTTTAACAAAAAAATTAAAAAAATAGTTGAAAAATATTCATAATATAAAAAGCTAGTGAATCTTGAGTTAAGATTTACTAGCTTTTTGTTACTTATTAAATTTTTTCGATATTTTTGAACTGATAAAAATAAAGGCTAAAACAATAATTATACCGTATAGAAATTCCATGCTTCCAATATTATTTAGAGTAGTACCAAAGTGTAACCAAATCATTTTTCCAGGAATTAAACCTATAATATTACCTATAAAATACTTTTTAAATGATATCTTAGTTAAACCATATGAATAACAAATAACACTATTTGGAAGTACTGGGATTAATCTGTAGATTATTAAAAATATCATAAGTTTATTTTCACTTATACCAAAAATTGTATCGTATTGTTTTTTTGATAGTTTTTTAGCTAAGTATTTTTCAACATAATCGCTGGCAAAATATCTTGAAATGATAAACATCACGCTAGTATAGATTATCGATGATATTATCGAAAGGATAAAACCATGAGTAAAACCAAATAAATAACCACCAATCGCAGAAAATATCCCTGGCGGGAATAAAAATATTGGTAATACAGATGCTAGTATTAAAAAAACTATAGGTGCAAAGCTACCAAATTGTGATATAAAATCCTGCATAGGTCCTCCTTCTGATAAAATAATATTCTTATTATATCATAAAGCTGGAGAAATAAGCGACTAAAAACTAAAAGGGAGTGACTCGAAAATCGCCATTTTGGAAAATCGATTTTGATGAGCCACTCGCGTAAAGACTTTTAGATATTATACTTCTTTTATTAAATGAATTTCAATGCCATTTGGATCATTAATAATGATTTTTTCATCATTTTCATCAATGATTTTAGTATTATTATTTTTAATATTTTCTACGACTTTATTGTAAGTATCTTCGTCTATAAATAGAATTTCGAAATGATCTAAACCTGGTGTACCTTTTTGTCTAAGACTTAGATTAGGGCCACCCCAGTGGTTAACAGCAAGGTGATGATGATAATCACCATAAGCAATCCAACTTGCACTAGCCACAGTGAATTTATCATTAAATCCTAGTACTTCTTGATAAAAGTTAGAAGAAACTGTAGAGTTTTGAACACTTAGATGAATATGACCAATAATTGTTCCTACTGGTAAAGTATAAGGTACTACAGTTTCAGAAATATCTAGTAGATGATTAGCATCTATAGGTTCAGTTACTCCTATTATTTTACCGTCTTCTTTTCTATCCCAAGTACTTTCATCTTTATCATAGTATACTTCTATTCCATTACCTTCTATATCACTTAGGTAAAGGGCATTACTATAACCATGGTCAGAGCCACCATCTAAAGGAATGTTTGAATCTATAAAGTGACGTAGTATATTAGCTAGACTTTGTTCATCTGGAACTAGGTATGCTATGTGATATAGTCCATAAGAACGAACTAGAGGGCCATCAACTTTTTTTAAGTGAAGAAGCGGAGTGTTATCAGAAGTACCTAAAGTAGCTTCAGTTTCTTTTTTAGAAATTATAGTCATACCAATAGCTTCCGTGTAGAATTTAAGTTGTCTGTCAAAGCTTACAACATTAAGTGTTGCAGTTCCAAGTTTAATATTCGAATTGTATTTTTTCATAGTTAATTACCATCCTTTTAATTTTTTTCACAGAAATTTATATCTTGTAATATATTTTACATACTAAAATACATTTTGTAAAGTACGTACTTTTATAATAGTTAGTATCTTCTAATATACTAATGAATTAAATTAATGATTATTAACAAAATATTTTTAAATAGCATAATAATAAATGATAAGTTTTGCGTTTTATGTTATAATAGTTAAGTTGAGTAGGCAAGGCCTAAGTAATATAAGAAATTAATGAAGAAAAGGAGTGATTAATACTATGGCATTAACAGCCGGAATAGTAGGATTACCAAACGTAGGAAAGAGTACACTTTTTAACGCAATTACAAAAGCAGGAGCATTAGCTGCGAACTATCCTTTCGCAACAATTGATCCAAACGTAGGAATTGTTGAAGTACCAGACCACAGATTAAATAAATTAACAGAATTAGTAGAACCTAAAAAAACAGTACCAACATCATTCGAGTTTACTGATATTGCTGGTATCGTAAAAGGAGCATCTAAAGGTGAAGGACTAGGGAACAAATTCTTAAGTCACATTCGTGAAGTAGATGCAATTTGTCAAGTTGTTAGATGTTTCGAAGATGAAAATATTACACACGTAGCAGGTGGAGTAGATCCATTATATGATATCGAAGTTATTAACTTAGAGTTAATCTTAGCTGACTTAGAAAGTGTTGAAAAACGTATTGGACGCGTTGAAAAACAAGCTAAACAAAAAGATAAAGATGCAGTTGCAGAATTTGCTGTACTTTCTAAAGTGCGTGATATTCTTAAAGAAGAAAAACCAGCGAGACTTCTAGAATTAGATAAAGAAGAACAAAAAATTGCCAAAGGATTACATTTATTAACAATGAAACCTATGCTTTATGTTGCTAACGTAAGTGAAGATGATTTACTAGACGTTGATGCTAACAAACACGTGGCAAGTGTGCGTGAATTTGCTGCAAGCGAAGGAAGCCAAGTAATCGTAGTTTGTGCAAAAATCGAAGAAGAAATGGCTTCATTAGAAGACGAAGAAAAAGCAATGTTCTTAGAAGAACTAGGAATCGATGAAAGTGGATTAGATAAATTAATTAAAGCAAGTTATAGCTTATTAGGATTAGCAACATACTTTACAGCAGGTGTGCAAGAAGTACGTGCATGGACATTCAAAAAAGGTATGTTAGCACCTGAATGTGCTGGAATTATCCACTCAGACTTCGAACGTGGATTTATCCGTGCTGAAACTGTAAGTTATGATGACTTAGTTGAATACGGAAGTATGCCAAAAGCTAAAGAAGCAGGTCGTGTACGTCTAGAAGGTAAAGAATATGAAGTAAAAGACGGCGACATTATGTTATTTAGATTCAACGTATAATAAAAATAGAATTCTATATTTTCTCATTATGTGGGAAGATATAGAATTTTTATATTCTCTATAAAATATGTTATAATTATTTTTATATAAAAGAGGTGATTTTACTATGTTAAGATTTTTCCATAATCCATTACTTGTAGCAAAATTGGCAGAGTATGATTATTTAATTAAAGGAAACAAGAAACAGAGTACAGTAGAATATAAAATAAAAAGAATTATAAAAGATGTTACCGGAGAAGTTTTTGAGAATATCGAAGTGTATAATAGTGGCTTATCAATTCCAAAAATCACGAAAAATGGATTTCAAGCTACAGCAATTTATATACCAGAGCTTAATGAGCTTTTACTTATTTATAGAGGTAGTGAGAGTGAAGACATTAGCGATTGGTTTTATAATTACACAGGAATAGTCTCTGGTGAAAATACTAGCCAGATTGATTCAGCCTGTCACTTTAATAAATTTTTGAAAAGAAAAATTATAAACTTTGATACGTGTTATAAAGTTGCAGCAGGACATTCCCTTGGTGGTCATTTGGCTATTACTGTTGAATTGTTGAAAAAAATATATCAGAGAGTTTATACATTTAATACAGCATTACCACAGTTAAAACAACTAAGAAAATATGATAAAAAATATAATAAAAAATTAGAAGAGTATTTTTTAGAAAAAGATTTAGAGGAGACTAATAAGCTTCAAGAATTTACTGCTAATTATTATGCAAAAAATGCTCATCATATTTATAATTTTGTAAGGAAAAATGATTTTATACAATCGTTAAATATGACGGTAGGTACGTTTAATGTAGGAAAAACTATTGAATTTCCCGCAATAATAAAGAACTTTGTAGAACCAGAAGAATTTTTAACAGAAGAAGATACTTATGAATTAGATAAAATCTTTGGGGATTTTTATAATAGATTGATTGAAAAAAATATCACACCAAATAATATTGTGGAAAATCAAAAACAGGTTACAGATGAATTTGTAGCATTACTTGTGGAGAAAATTAAAACACCAATTCAGCATCAAATTAGTAATTTTTCATATAAAAAAGGAACTAAAACAGAAAATAATGTGGGAATTGCAGATTCATATAGAACATTTAAGGCAGTGTATAATTACTTGTTGTATTTGGCACATGCCGGCATCATACCAGATGATGTAATAAATTGTGATGAAAGTAAAAAAGCTACAACTCTATATGAAAAAGTAATATGTGACGTAAACAAATCGAATCTTAAGAATTTATTAAAACCATTGCAGGAGTTTTATACATTAACTAAGGTAATTTATACTGTAACCCATGCAAATGGTTTAGCTGATGTAGGAAATTGGGGAGATATAGCAAAAGCACACGACTTACCTGCTTTGTATGATGTGTTGTAAAGTTAAAATAATATAAAAAAGTCAACATGAAAATGCCATTCATGTTGACTTTTTAATTTAATCTGAATTTTCACCAGGAGCAACTGGTTTCAATATAGGAGGAGGGGAAGTAGGAGCAGTAGGAGTAACTGTAGTTGAGCTACTATTTGTTTCTTTTTTCTCTTTATCTTCTTTTTTATCCTCTTTTTTAGCTTCTTGTTTCTTAGCGACGACTTTTGATGGATCTCCGAATGAAACGCTCTTATCTATATTAGAACCTAATTTAGCTAATGTTTTTTCTTTAGATAATTCTTTAAAGCCAGTAGGGATAAGATCTTTTGTTCCACCTTTAGCATTATTATAAGGGTTAATGCTTGAATCAGTAACTGAGCTAGGGCGTGTGAATGCCGTATCAGGGGAAATAATATTTTTATCTAATGTGTATATAGCATTCATGACAGCAATCCAACTTCTTTGAGCGTAGTCATAACTTGGTACTTTTGCAGGACTATCATAACCATTCCATAGTCCAACAGTTACCTTAGTAGTACCACCAACAACCCAAAGGTCTTTATAGTATTCAGATGTCCCAGTTTTAACAAATAGATTTTTTGAGCTAAATTTTAGTTTACTCGGCATATCCCTAGATGTACCGTAGCTCTTATTAATAACATCTCCAAGCATATCAACCATTAAGTAACTTGTTGATTCCTCATAGATTTTAACTGGTGAAAAATCAGCTTTATAAACAAGTTCACCATCATTATTTTCAATTTCTTCTACAATATGAGCTTTTTTGTGTTCACCTTTATTACCAAAAGTAGAGAAGGCGCTAGTATTTTCTGTTACAGATAGACCATATGTCATACCACCAATAGATGTAGCTAGATTTTCTTTATCACTAGCTGTAAGGCCACCAATGTCCATTTTCTCTAAGTAATTTTTTACGGGTTCTTCTTTTTGGAAGGCAGAATACAATCTTATTGTTGCTAAGTTAAGAGATCCTCCTAATGCTTGTCTTGCTGGAAGATAACCGTGTTGCGAATTATCATAGTTTTCAGGATGCCAACCATTGTAATTAAATCGTTTATCTAAAAGAGTAGAATTAGGTGTAATATAACCTTTATCTATTGCAGGTCCATAAACTAATAATGGTTTTATTGTTGAACCCGGAGAACGTCTTGTTCTTGTAGCATGGTTAAGTTGTTGTCTGTTATAATCCATACCACCGATAAAAGCTAAAATCTTACCACTGTTATTTTCTATTACTGAGGCACCAATTTCTAGTGGATAAACAACTCCTCCTTGAGAATATGTTGGATAAGAAGCGAATTGTTTTTTCGTTTCTTGAAGAGTGTCATAAAGTTTCTTATCAAGTGTTGTTTTTACTTTATATCCTCCAGTAATAAATTTAATTCGACTTTTTTCGATTAGCTCATTTCTGTAATCCGAGTTAGTCTTGAATTCTTCTTGTTTATTATTTCTTGTTGCTGTTTGTTCAGCAAGAATTTCTGCAACTGAACTAGTTACCTCATCACGAATGTATGGATAGTCAGTGTATTCAGAATATGTTTGTTTAGTGAATGCACCTTTAATGTCAAATTTCTTAGCTTCTTCCATTTGCTCTTTTGTGATAAAGTCATTAGCCACCATTCTTTCAAGTACATACTTTTGTCTATCTAATCCAGCTTGAAGTTCTTCATCTGGGCGAACATTTCCGGCTGCATCAAAAGGTGTGTATTTATATGGTGATTGAACAAATCCGATTAAATATGCTGCTTGTGCTATATTTAAATCTTTAGAATGAACACCGAAAACACCTTGTGCTGCAGTTTCTATACCACTGATATTTTGTCCTAAACTGTTTTTCCCGAATGGGGCAACGTTTAGATAATTCTCAAGAATTTCATTTTTTGAGAAGTGACTGTCTACACGTAGTGCTAGTAGTATTTCTTTCGCTTTTCTTTCGTATGATCTAGAATTATCAAGAAGTTGATTTTTTACTAATTGCTGAGTAATTGTACTTCCTCCAGATGTTCTAGCACCCGTTGCTTCACTATGAGTTGCTCTTAAAACAGCCCAAATATCAATTCCACTGTTAGAATAAAAATTAGAATCTTCACTAGCGATAATAGCATTTTTAACATTATCTCCAAGTTCTTCATATGTAACAGTTTTTCTTATTAATTCTGAATTAATAGTACCTAATTTTTCACCACTTCCAAAATAAACTTCACTGTTCTTACTAATGTTATTTATTTGTTCTTTCATTTCTTTTTGGGTTAAGACAGGTTGATCTTTAACTAAGCCACCTACATACCCGATAGCAAGCCCCATGCTTAGACTGATTAGCAGTCCAATTGAAAGAAGAAGGGCTTGAGTAATAGAAGTTAGTATCTTCTTAAATTTCATTGTAATCTCCTTAGATTGCATACTATTAGCTACATTATACCATATTTTCATATGAAAGACTAAATTATATGCAAGTGAATAATAGATTTTATATTCAAAATATAAGAAAAAGATAAAAGAAAAAATAAAAATATGATATAATTGAATTAAGTGTATAAAAATTGATATGGAGGCATTTTAATGAGTAAATTATTAGAAGATTTAAAATATAGAGACTTAGTTTACCAACAAACTGATGAAGAAGGAATTAAAGAATTATTAGAGAAAGAAAGTGTATCGATATACTGTGGTACAGATCCAACAGGAAACTCATTACACATTGGTCACTTACTTCCATTTTTAACATTAAAAAGATTTCAACAACATGGACATAAACCCGTTATTTTAGTAGGTGGAGGAACTGGTATTATCGGAGACCCATCAGGAAGAAGTGAAGAACGTCAATTACAAAGCCTTGAAGTAATCGAAGATAACGCTCGTCGTCTTGAAGCGCAACTTCGTAATATTTTCCGTGGAGATGACAATATCGAATTCGTAAACAACCGTGACTGGTTAGGAAAATTATCTATGATTGAATTTTTACGTGATTACGGAAAATTAGTAAACATCAATTACTTACTAGCGAAGGACTCAATTTCAAGCCGTCTAGATAATGGATTATCATTTACAGAATTCAGTTATACTATACTACAAGGGATTGACTATGCTTACTTAAATGAACACCACAATGTAAAATTACAAATTGGTGGTTCAGACCAATGGGGTAACATTACTACTGGTCTAGAAATAATGAGAAAACTTCGTGGAGATGTTGAGGCATATGGATTCACTATCCCATTAATGCTTAAATCTGACGGAACTAAATTTGGTAAATCTACTGGTGGAGCAGTATGGTTAGATTCAGAACAAACAACACCATATGAATTCTACCAATTCTGGTTCAACACTGCGGATACAGAAGTAGTGCCTGCACTTAAAAAATTCACATTCTTAGAAAAAGACCAAATTGAAGCATTAAGAGAAAGTTCAGAAAAAGAACCACACCTACGTCTTGCTCAAAAAGCATTAGCTGAAGAAATGGTGAAAATTGTTCATGGTGAAAAAGCATTAGAAAGTGCATTAAACATTACAAAAGCATTATTCTCAGGAAACATTAAAGAACTAACTCACGATGAATTAAAAGCAGCTGTTAAGGGAATGCCAAAATCTGAATTAGAGAAAAAAGAATACAATATCGTTGATTTCCTAGTTGAAAGTAATCTAGTTCAATCAAAACGTCAAGCACGTGAAGATGTAAACAATGGTGCTGTTTATGTGAATGGAGATAAAGTTACAGACTTAGAATATGTTGTAGAAGCTAAAGATAGACTAGAAGATGGATTTACAGTACTTAGACGTGGTAAGAAGAAATATTTATTAGTAGAATATAAATAATTTAAAAGTAACATATACATAAAGAGGGGAACCGAAATGAATCTAAAAGAAGTTGTTGGTAAAAAAGCTGTAGAATATGTAAAAGACGGTATGATCGTTGGTTTAGGGACAGGTTCGACTGTATTCTATTTTGTTCATGCACTTGCTGACAGAGTAAAAGAAGGATTGAATGTTGAAATGGTATCAACGTCGATACAAACGGTTGAACTAGCTAAAAGTTTGGGTCTTTCAATCAAAGAACTAGAAGAGATTAATCATATTGATCTTGCTGTTGATGGAGTAGATGAAATCGATAAGGATTTTAATGCGATAAAAGGTGGAGGAGCAGCATTATTTAGAGAAAAAATAGTTGCTGATATTGCTCGTGAAGTAATCTGGATCTATGATGAGAGTAAAGATGTAGAAAAACTAGGAAACTTCAACCTACCTGTGGAGATCTTGCCATTTGGTTATAGTCATACTATAAGAAAAATGGAAAAAGCGGGCTTAAAACCAGTGTTAAGGTTAAAAGATGGAGCTACTCTTATAACAGACAACAATAATTATATTGTAGATTTACACTTAGGTTACGGATTTGATATTAAAGCTGTAAAAGAAAAACTAGAAAGTATAGTTGGAGTAGTAGAGCATGGTTTATTTCTAAATATGTGTAAACTATGCATTAAGGGAACAGAACAGGGAGCTGTAATTATAGAAAATCCAAATAATTAAGGATGTGAAGGAAAGTTATGAGGAAGAGTTATTTAAGAGGAACATGGTTAAAACTATTCTTTGCAATATTGTTCGTTCTGATGAGTATCGGGGGGATCCAAAGCATTTATGATGATAGAACAAAATCAGCAGAAGTGCAGTATAAAGAAGGAAATCAATTCCAAGAATCTAGTGGGTATACTTTTATTAAGGTAGAAGCCCTTGAAGAGTTAGATATTACAGATGATAGCTTAAAAGATAATCAAAAATTCTATATGCTCCAGCATGAACATGGTTTTGTAATGTTAAAAGCTTCTAAGGATGATGTT
>JAWHCX010000028.1:0-14245 GCA_032567735.1 Gemella haemolysans
AAATGCGGATTATTATGATGAAGCTAGGTTAAGACGTATATCAAAAGAAGGAAAACTATTGTATAAGAGAAGAAAAGAAACAATAGAACGTAGCTTTGCAGATTCAAAACAAAATCATGGATACAGATATGCACAATATAGAGGTAAAGCCAAAGTACAGTCGTACGCTTGGTTGTCTTGTTGCGTTCAAAATATGAAAACAATAGCACTAAGAGAGGTATAATCATCTCTTAATACTACTGATGCTTTAGTCATAAGGCTTATTTTTTTTGAAAAACGACCAAAACATCAATATGTTCATTGATATTTTGGTCGTTTTGTCAACAATCTGAAAATAAGTAGGAATAAAATTCCTACTTATTTTTTTATATTAAATTAATCTTCTACTAGTGTTTCACCTTCGCGTAGTTCAACTAAGCTAGCTAATTTTTTCTCGAACATGAATACTAATGCTGCTACTACTACACAGACAACACCAATTCCTAGTGAAAGTTTGATAATAGGTACTTCCGCCACAGCTGCATATAAGAAACTATATCCTTTAGCAGCCCCAAATGTTGCAACAATCCAAACAGCCATCATAATTGATAAAATGTGTTTTGGTGCATATTTAGATACGAATGAAGCTCCAAGTGGAGAGAAGAACATCTCTGCTACACTTAATACTATAAAGAATAATATAACCCAAAGAATACTAGCTTTTTGAGTTTCAGGCGCTCCAACACCACGGCTAACCTCTGTTAATGCAAGAATTCCGAATGTTACCCCAAGAAGGAATAACGCGATTGATGCTTTTTTGTATAAGCTCCAGTCTCCTTGTGGACGATTAGCAAGTTTATACCATAAAGCACCTAAAATTGGCCCTAAAGCTATACAAGCGAATGAATTTAGAGCATCTAACCATGAAGTCGGTACTGTGAATGTTCCTAATTTATCATCAATAAATTTCGGCATGTAATCATATAAAATTACATAAGTTAAATACCAGAAAGTCCAGAAAATTACAGATAATAATGAAATTATAACGATTGAATATACACGACGAACTTCATATTTTTCTAATGAACGATTAACTTTAACTTTAGCTTCGTGTTTTTCTTCACCTTCTGCAAATGGATGTTTACCTACTTCACCTAAAGATTTATAACCTAAAATGAACCAAATAGCTCCAAAGAGACAAAGCAATCCAGCTATTTTGAAGCATTGTAAATATCCGTTTGAACTAGCTGTTGCAAGTTTAACATATAAAAGACCAACTGCTGTAGTACCGACGAAAGCTCCCATGTTAATGAATGAATACATTGTTGAGAAAGCATCGTCTTTACGTTTTTGATCTCCCTCAAAAATTCGCCCTACTACCGCTTGAAGGTTACCTTTGAAAAATCCAGTTCCGATTGAAACTAAAATAATCATTGTCCACAATGAAGTGTATGAACCTACAAAACCTGCATAACCATAACCTAATCCCATTAAAGTAAGACCGACTGGAATCAAATATCTGGCTCCTATCAACTTATCCGCAATAAACCCTAATAATACGGGAGCAAGATAAGTGAATGCTACTAAGTTCGACTGCATTGCAGCACCTTCTACTTTACCTAATCCAAGACCGCTTTCGCCCATTCCTCCAGAAATTACAGCTGCTGTAACATAAATAATAATCAGCCATTTAGAAGAATAATAAGCACAACGCTCAATCCCGAACGTAATAGAACTCATATAAAAGCCCCACGGTTTACCGTGTTTAACCGCTACTTCTGACATAAAAAACCCCTTCTTTCTTTAGTGGATAACCACTTTTTTTCTTCATTATATCACAACATATTTTATCATTCAACTATTTTTTAAAAATCGTTGTAAATATTTATTTAACACTATTGTAATTGCTTATTCTAAATGTTATAATTATATTAAAGTTCATAATATTTTTAAAGGAGTTGTACAATATGAAACTTTCAAGAACTAATAAAATTTTATCTAAAATGAAAGAACAAGGGATTAATCAAGCTCTTATTAGTGATCCTTATTCAATCTTCTACTTAACAGGCCACCTAGAACATCCAGGTGAAAGATTTTATGCAGTACTTCTTGATGAGAACGGAAATCACAAACTTTTCATCAACGCTTTGTTCCCACTAGATAAAGATTTAGGATTAGAAAAAGTAGTTTACTCTGATACAGATAAACCTATTGAAATTCTATCAAAATCTATTCCAAATGGTTCAGTAGTTGGAATTGATAAAGTTCTTCCTGCTAGATTTTTACTACCACTTATGGATTATCTACCAGAAAGTAAATTCGTTGATGTATCTCAAATCGTTGACCGTGTTCGTATGATTAAAGATGAAGAAGAAAAAGAACTTATGCGTCGCGCTTCTCTTCTAAATGATGAAGCTTGTCAACGTGTTATCAATAGTATTTCTGCTGAAAAATCTGAAAAAGATATTGTAAAAGATCTACTTGCTATCCACGAAGATCTAGGAGTTGAAGGTTTATCATTTGATCCAATTATCGGATATGGTGCTAACGGAGCTAATCCTCACGGTACAGTAGGAGATAGATATCTAAAACCAGGTGATTCTATTATCATCGATATGGGAGGTATTAAAGATAACTACTGTTCTGACATGACTCGTACAGTATTTTGGAAACAACCAAGCGAAAAAGCTCGCGAAGTATTCGAAACTGTATTAGAAGCTCAAAAACGTGGTGTTGCTCTAGTTAAACCAGGCGTTAGATTCTGTGATATTGATGCAGCTTGTCGTGACTACATTACAGAAAAAGGATATGGTGAGTTCTTCACGCACCGTACAGGTCACCACATCGGTCTTGAATGCCACGAATATGGGGACATTTCTAGCGTTAACGAAACTAAATGTGAACCCGGTATGATTTTCTCTATTGAGCCAGGTATTTATCTTCCAGGAGAATTCGGTGTTCGTATTGAAGACTTAGTTCTTGTTACAGAAGATGGTTGTGAAGTTCTAAACAAACTTAACAAAGAATTAGTTGTTGTAGGGGAATAACTATATATAGTGTAATAACGGAAAATCTCAAATTCTAAATTTTTTCATAATAAAAGGCGATTGATAAATTTATCAGTCGCCTCTCTCTTATTATTCAAAATGTTTCTTTAAGAACTCTCCTACAATTTTCCAGTATTGTTCTCGATATTTTCTTTCTGCTTGAACGTGTTTCATACCAGGGAAACTATGGAATTCTTTTTCTGAAGTTATTAAATCATAAGCTTGTTTACCATGTTCTAAAGGAACAAAACCATCTTCTTCACCATGCAATACTAAGGCAGGTAATTTCGTTTCTTTCAGTGCTTTTGTAGCATCTACATCACCAAAAAAGTATCCTGCACGTATTTTTGTTACTGTATTCGCTGCTGGGATAACTGGGAAACTTGGTAAATTAAATAATTTTTTCAATTGATAAGTAAACTCTACTTTCAAATTTACATATCCACTATCTTCTATAAAAGTTTTTACATTTGATGGTAAGTTTTTACCTACTGCATTCATTACAGTAGCAGCTCCCATACTAATTCCAAATAACGCAGTATCAGCATTATTATTTTCAGCTGATATTTTCTTCACCCAATTAACTAGGTCATCAGAATCATAGCCACCCATTGAGATAAAATCACCTTCACTATTACCATGAGCTATTAAGTCCGGAGCAAAAACACTGTATCCCATATCATAAAACTTCTTAATATAGTTTGCCATTTTCTTAGCATCACTAGTATATCCGTGAACTACAAAGATCCACTTCTTAGCATTGGGATTAACAAACTTATAACCTACTAGCTTGTTCTTGGTAACAGAATCCATTTCTGTAACTTGCTTAGTTTCATCAAACCACTTGTTTATCGCTGTTTTATCTTCTTTACTTCCATCACTATCTTGATTTACTATGCCGCTTTTATCAACTTTTGGATTTAATCCAAAGTTATAGAAATAATTCCCCACAAAACCAAATGCAACAATTAGGACAATAAGTAATGTTGCCAATATTTTTTTAAAATGTTTTTTCACTTTCGTCTACCTTTCATCTTCAGTTTTAATAAAACCATTATACTATTGCTTCTAATAAAAGTAAACAAAAAATAACACTAATAGAGACATAGAAAGTCTCTATTAGCGCATTTCTCATTATTCTATTCCATACTTCTCCTTAATAGCATCTGCTACAACCATGCCGGTAAACCATGCTACCATTAAATTATATCCACCAATTTCTCCATGTAAATCTAGGATCTCTCCAGCGAAATATAAATTCTCTATTTTTTTGTGACTACAAGTTTTCGGACTTACCACTTTTAGGTCTACTCCACCTGCAGTTGTAAACGCGTATTCCAACGGCATTGTTTTCACATCAATAAGCTCATAACGTTTAATTCTCGTAACAAACTTTCTCAACTCTTTTTTACTAACATTTTCTGGGAAATATTTTTCAATCATAAAGTTATAAAAACTTTTTGGTAGTTTTCCATTTAAGAACTTATTATCTTCCCACAATTTAGCAAACAGTTCTTCTTCATTTAATTCAGGATAAAAATCTAAGTAAAACTTATCTTCCGGGTATCTTGCTACAAACTCACCCATAGATATTGATAGCGGACCACTTAATCCTTTATGTGTAAACAATAAATCTCCGCTTCTCTCATTTTTCTTATGAAACATCCTCACATTTTGCAGTGCAACTCCAGATAATTCTTTAAAATCTTCAAAAACTAAAGCTACCTCACTAGGATATATTTTAGTAATCTTCACCCCGTGTTTTTTCAGAATTCTATGTAGTGAACCGTCGCTTCCACTCTGAGGATAGGTTTTCCCACCTGCACATACTACGATATTCTTTCCGTAATAAGTATCTACATTTGTTTTTACACCAACTAATTTATCATCTTCAAATACTAAATCTTCTACTTTTTCCTTATAGTTAATCTTCGCATGATCTATCTTGAAGGCATTAACAACATCCCTAGCCTTCTCACTAGCTGGGTATAGTCTTCTATTTTCCTGTTTTAATTTCAAATTATGTTTATCAAAAAACTTCTTAACATTATATTTATGATAAGCACTTCTTAAAAATCTACCGTTATGAACTGCAGCTACAAAATCTTCAGCATTATCACTACTCATAACATTACAACGACCATTCCCTGTTAAAAGTAATTTTATCCCCGCTCTTCTATTTTGTTCGAGAACCAAAACTTTTAAACCACTATCATTCAACCTATCCGCTATCATAAGTCCTGCACTACCAAGACCTATTACAATTACGTCATATTTCATCTTAAATCTCAACTTTCTCTTATAAAATCAAACATCATCTAATTATAACACGTAATGATTTAGTTTCAAATTTTTCCTTGTGAAAATTATAATAAGATTATTTACTATAGTTAAAATTTCTTAAATCTCCTCCTTCTTATTGGAATTTTTCCTTATTTTGTAATATACTAGAATGTATGTGTTTAGAATTACTTTCTTCCTCATTATTACTAAAAAATAAACAAAAGGAAAAAACTATTCTAAACAAGTTTGAAATAAAGGATTGAAATAATGAAACTAAAAAAAATTAGTATTTTGATTTTACTTCTTGTTTTTTTAATTCCAAACTTCACAAAAGCTGAAGATAACTTCCTAGATAATAATGCGGTAATTGATTTTAGCGACGTTAATTCTCATCTAGTTGTTTCGGAACTTAATACAGGAAAAATCATTTCTAAACGTGGAGAAAATGAAAAAGTATCAGTAGGTAAACTTCCTAGCTATCTTGCACTTTACCTACTTGCTGATAATTTAAAAAATAATAAAATAACATTAGATACAAAAATTGATATTAAAAATAGTGACGATATATTAACTAAATATAAATTTGAAGCGTCTATTACAGTTAAAGATGCTATATTCTTATTAGAAAATGAAGCGTCAAATAGTCTTAACCAAGCAATCTTTAGTCATTTCAATATCGATATTACAAAAGCTAAGGATATACTTGCAACTATGTCTCTTAACGATACAAAACTAGATACTTTTGATAACAACAGTTCTACTAATATTAGTACTGCGAAAAATATTTCATATCTGACTAGTTTAATATTAAAAACTTACCCAGAAATAACAGAAATAACAAAAAATCCAGAACACACACTTGCTACTGGAGAAAAAATTAAAAATAGTATTGAATTTAAAGAATCTGATAAATTTAGAGTTTTAGGATTAGATTATTCTGAAAAGAACAGTGTTACATATGCATATAGTGGTAATACTAAACTTATAATTACAGTTTTAAACCAAAGCGATGATAAAGCTGCTTATTTCGAAAAACTTCAGAAATCTTACGACTACTTATTTACGAATTATCACTATAAACTAGCACTTAAAGCTGGTACTTATACAATAAATAATGAAAAAATTACCTTCAATGAAGATATTTACGATTTATTCTATGAGAAACATTCTATAAAAGATGTAACATATTTACTAATGAATAAGAAAATTCTTCTTTTCCAAAAATATGAAACTACATCTGCGAATGAAGGAACAGTTTTCTCTGAATTTGATTCTAACAATAACACTAATACTTTTGCAAAAGTTAAATCAAACTTTATTAATGATGAAAACTTTGCTAAAAAAGATAACTACGAAAAGACTACTATTGTTATAAATCGTACGAAGTACTTTGCTACTGGTATACTTGCAATATATACACTTGTTTTTGCAGCGCTATATGTTATGAGACAAGTTGTTAGAAAGGATTAAATATGGAGCAAAATAATTTAGTTTTCGAAGTTGATGGTGCTATATACGAACTTGTCTATAATTTCAAAGATGCCTTCCAAAAAGAAACGTTTGAAGAGAAATTAGTAGACGTACTAAAAAATAAACCCTATATTGTCGGAGATATTTCTCATGAAAAACTACGACTTACTGGATTTATTTTAACAAAGGATAACAATAATCCTAAGAACATAAACAACCTTGAAGATTACATTCTAGAATACTGTAATTTTGGAGCACCGTTCTTTGTAGTAAAAAAACGAAACTCATAAAAGAAATACCTAAGACGAGATCATTCTCATCTTAGGTATTTTTCTATATAAACTTAGCACATACAGCTTCTGGAACAGTAATCTCCGAATCAACAACTGTTAACTGTCCTGTCGTTTTATCTATTCGATATACAGTAATCGTTCCACTATTTTCATTCGTCGCTAGCGCAAATTTATTATCTTTTGATAAATCAAAATCTCTAGGCCCTTTACCAAAAGTACTAATAGTTTGAATTTGTTTTAATCCATCTTTAGTATTTTCAAAAACAACTATCGCATCTTGTCCTCTGTTAGAAACATAAATAAATCTATTATCATTTGAAATTTTTATCGCACTACCTTTATTTTCTAATGTAAAGTCTTCTGGTAATGTAGGATAATATTTTGGATTAGTTAGATTTCCATTTCCATCGTAATCAAAGGCAATAATTTCACTAGTAAGCTCTGTCATTACAAAAGCCTGTTTCTCATCACTACTAAATACTATGTGACGAACCCCACTGCCATCTTTAGCTTTAAAAGTAGCTACTTTTTCTAAAACTCCTTCATTAAGCTTATACGATGTAATTTCATCAGTTCCTAAATCACACGAAAAGACATATTTTTCACTTGGAGTAAATCCAGAGAAATGAACATGAGGTTTTTCTTGTCTTTCATGTACTCCACTTCCTTCATGATGGTCAGTTGATAGAAGTTTCACTAATTTACCATCTTCAACAGAGTAACTATCAATTGTACCTAAATGATAGTTGGCTGATAATAAGGTATTTTTTTCTGAGTTCAATTCTACATAACAAGGAGGGTTCCCTTCTTGAGCTACTGATGTTAATTCTTTCAAGTTACCATTCTCTTCAACCTCAAAGCTAGAAACAGCTCCTTTTCCATCTACTCTAGATACACTATATAAATACTTGTTATCATTAGACAATGCTAAATACGTTGGATTATCAACCTTCGCTGCATTTCTAACTTCTAACACTTTCCCTTCTTCTGATAAGTCTACTAAGTATATCCCTTCACTATCTTGTTTTGTATATGTTCCAATATATGCTCTTACCATTATTTTTCCTCCTACTTTCTATATATTAATTATAACATTTTACAAAAAATTTTTATAAAATTTTCTCTCACCTATTATTCGTATAAACCAAAATTATCATTTTTTTTGAAAACTAAAAATCTTATTTTACGGATTTTTCATCATTTTCATAAAGTTAAAATTCGTTTTTTGTTGTTTTTTTGTCGGAAAATCAATTTTTCAAAGAAAAAAACTCCAAAAATTCTAACATTTAAGATTTTACATATCTCAAACTTCTTGTTATAATAGACTATATTAATAAAAGTATATTTTAGGAGGAAAACCGTGAAACACGAATTTATATTAGTTCTTGACTTCGGTAGTCAATATAACCAACTTATCACTCGCCGTGTACGTGAACTTGGTGTATATTCTGAACTACATGACAATGAAATTTCTATTGAAGAAATCAAAAAAATGAACCCTAAAGGAATCATCCTTTCAGGTGGACCAAACTCAGTATACGAAGAAAAATCTCTTACTATTGATGATGAGATCTTCAACCTAGGTATTCCTGTACTTGGAATTTGTTACGGAATGCAACTTATGCAACATAAATTAGGAGGTAAAGTAGAATCTGCAACAAGTAGAGAATACGGAGCTCACAATGTTGATGTAACTCCAGGAGCTAAATTATTCGAGGGTACTCCTGCTTCTCAACAAGTATTAATGAGTCACTCTGATAAAGTAGTTGAACTTGCTGAAGGATTCAAAGTTGTTGCAACAAGTGATAACTGCCCTATCGCAGCAGCTGAAAATGTGAAGAAAAACTTCTACTGCTTCCAATTCCACCCAGAAGTACGTCACTCTGAATACGGTTATGATTTAATTAGAAACTTCATCCGTAACGTGTGTAACTGTACTGGTGATTGGACAATCCAAAACTTCATCGACGAAAAAATTGAAGAAATTCGTGCAGAAGTTGGAGATCAAAAAGTTCTTTGTGCATTATCTGGTGGTGTAGACTCATCAGTTGTTGCTGCCCTACTAGACAAAGCAATCGGTGATCAACTTATCTGTATGTTTATCGACCACGGTTTACTTCGTAAAGGTGAAGCTGAAGCTGTAATGAACACATTCAGTAAAGAAATCGAAGGTGGATTCAACATGAATCTTATCAAAGTCGATGCTAAAGACAGATTCTTAGGAAAACTTAAAGGTGTAAGTGATCCAGAACAAAAACGTAAAATCATCGGAAATGAATTCGTTTATGTATTCGATGAAGAATGTGCTAAACTACATGACGTACCATTCTTAGCTCAAGGTACTCTTTACACTGACGTTATTGAATCAGGAACTAAAAACGCTCAAACAATCAAGTCTCACCACAATGTAGGTGGATTACCAGAAGATATGCGTTTTTCTCTAATCGAACCACTTAACACTCTATTCAAAGATGAAGTTCGTGCATTGGGAGAAGCTCTTGGTCTTCCTCACGAAATCGTTTGGCGTCAACCATTCCCAGGACCAGGACTTGGTATTCGTGTTCTTGGAGAAGTAACAGAAGAAAAACTTCAAATCGTACGTGACAGTGACTTCATCTTACGTGATGTTATCGCAAAACGTGGATTAGAAGGCGAAATTTGGCAATACTTCACATGTCTTCCAGATATTCGTTCAGTAGGAGTTATGGGAGATGTGCGTACATATGACTACACAGTTGCAGTTCGTGCCGTAACAAGTATCGACGGTATGACAGCAAGCTGGGCTCACATTCCATTTGAGGTTCTAGAAGAAATCTCAGCTCGTATCGTAAATGAAGTTGCTCACGTTAACCGCGTAGTCTACGACATTACTAGTAAGCCACCAGCAACTATAGAGTGGGAATAATATAATAGTAAAATATATAGATAAAAGCCTTGGTTTTTAAGGCTTTTTCTTTTAAAAAATTAAGCAAAAATAAACTTTTAGGCATAAAGTACCCTGCCAACTTCCCTGCCGAAGAGGGAAAATTTACAATGTATGTAAGTTAAACAGAATAAAGAATGAATAACACCATTCAACTACTAAAATAGTCGTAACCTTTAAGTTAAGGTTACGACTATTTTCATAAAATTTACTAATTTAAATTCTCTCTTACCTAATTTTTAAAATATATCATCATTGAAATATTTATTTATAAGTATATTTCTGAGCTCTTCTTCTTTTATTTTTGTAATCATTCTTTCTGGATATTCATTGACTATTACTCTAGCAAAATCATAAATTAAACACTTTTTAAGATTAAAAAATTTCATCGCTGATTCATAATCTTTACTATTAATCCAATCATCAATATCATTCAATTTATTATTATATAATTTTACAATTTCACATTTTGATACCAGTGCATTATATTCATCTTGTAACTTATTTATATCCGATTTTTCTTTTAAGTACGATTCTTTCAAACTACAATGTAAGTACTCTTTAACAAAATTGATTGCTAAAGTTTCTTTTTCCTCTGATACTTTTTTCCAAAATTTATTGTAGTAATTTTTTAATGCATTTTCTTTTGCAGCGAACATTTTAACTGCAGAACTAAGCAGAACTTCATCTACCAAGATATTCTCAACCTCATTAATGGGAAGAGAAAATACTTGTTTCTTTTTCCAGGCTTCTTTCTGTTCTGAATTATAATAATCACCATCTACTATTCCTATAGCCTTTGGTAAATAATCGTACAAAGGATCCTTACTTTCTATTTTATTTATCGCATCTACATAAGATATAACTTCTCTATGGCCATCAACGGGAATAATATTAAAATTTGGAAACAAAGCAGAATATAATCTATAATCTAAACTAGTATAATCACCTTCACAAAAACAAACTGTTTTTCTACTTCCTAATATTTCCAAAAAAAGCTGATTTGGTATAATACTATTTTGTGAGTAAGTTTCTACATCCCAATTATAAGGTGGAACAAACTTTTTGTTCCATAAGATAGTTGCATTTCTTCCTGTAGCAAAACCTAAATTATGTGTAATATAAATGAATTTACAATCACTTCTTTCTTCTTCCAATCTATCCCAAATTTCATTACAAATAGCTGGATGTAAATGATTCTCTGGTTCATCTATAATAATATAAGAATTCTTTTGTGCTGTAAGAATATGTCCTATAAAATAAAAAATAGCTTTTTCTCCATCACTTAACTCATTAAACGTATATTCTATATCCTTGTATGTAATATATGGTGGCATTTTATCAATATTTAATTGTCTATGTTTAATTAAACTATTCCAAATATCTCTTACTTTCATCAAAAGAGTTTTAGACTGATTATTAGAATCATCTATATATTTAACTGCAACTTTAGAATGTTCATAAATAAGAGCGGTCATAAGTTTTTCCATATCAGATGTTATAAGGTTTATATATCCGGGATCACTACTTACTTTATCCATATTTTGGAAGTCAGATAATATTCTTAATTCATCTCCCGATATAGGTATTGCACCAATATTTTTACAATAAAGTATGCGTTGTGCTGATAATGACGTTGTACCATCAGAGAATATCTTCTTAAATTCCCTAGCTAAACTACTTTTCCCAGAACCATTCCTTCCAACAATCACAATATTATTTCTAATTGTTTTAAATTTATTTATCAATTGTAGATTATTGTTAAACTCCATTATTTTTTTAATATATCCAAGGATTGTCTTTGAAAAAACATGAATCTCATACTTTAAATTGTCTGGATTGTAATCTCTAATAGCATATATATTATTTTTACTATTTTCAAAATATTCTTTCCAACGATTTTGGTACGATTTAGAAATTAGATATCCATCGTTAAAATCTAATAATTTATTATTAATAAAATTGATATATTGACTTACGGATTCAGCTTCAAAGTCTATACATATATTAAAGTCTGAAAACTTAATCTCATCACAAAATTCTATGAGTTTTTTTATTTCATCAATATCTTCTTTTGGTAATATATTAAGCTTCACCATTTGATCTAAAGTATCCACATTCTCTTGAAAGATTTTGACAGTATTTAAAATATTTTCTTTCATTTCTAAAATGTTACTTGAATTTATTATTTTTTGTTCCATAAATACCCTCCACATAGCAATATCAATTATATTATATCATATATTTTTTATCTAGAATTATAAAATAGATTAAACCAAATCCATTTTAATTTTATACTCTTATACAAAATTAATACACTTATTATAGTCGCAACCTTTAATTAAAGGTTGCGACTATTTTTTTCGCCCAAATCGACTAATATGGGTATACCCATATTGAACAAAATCCAATCCTATTAAATCAACAACCAAAATGTCCGTTATACATGTCTAACGGATATAAGAAGGTTATTCTCTATTATATATATCATTTAGAAACGATATATAACAATTACCTAATACCAATAGTTTATTTGACTAGAATCTGTTGCTTTTTCTACTTTATTTATGCTAAAATAAAAGTATAAAAGGGGGAATCGTTTTAAAAACGGTGGCTCTAAAATTAGTTAGTTCATAACCATCTAAGCCTGCCAAAGCTTAAAGATGGTTATTTTTTATTGTCTTTTTTTAACGCTACAATACATGCTCTGACTACTGAAACAATTAATAGATTTATTCCAATAATCGTCTGTACAATTTCGTAAGCTGACAAAATCATTGCAATTAAATTATGTTTATGATAAAATGAAATTATAAAAGAGAGAGCCGTTTTAAAGACGGTGGCTCGTAAAATAGTTTTAAATAACCATCTTAACCGACCAAAGTTTAAAGATGGTTATTTTTTCATCGTATAAGTAACAATAGCTACAACCAAAGTCAAAAGTGCAATTACAAAAATCGCAAAATCTATCATTAGTTGGATAGCTTCGTACGTAGACATTCTCTACTCCTTTCATCCAGATTCTAGTGTATGTGAGCATAGCACCATCCCCTTTCATATAGAAGTAGCCGCCATCTTTATTGGAAGTTTTATTAGAGCAAAAATTACAAAGCATAATTGAAGAATTAAAAAATAAAATGCTCGAAAATTACCTAAGTATAAGATATATAGAAAAAGATGATAATACTAAAGACTAAATAAATCAATAAAAAAACTGGGAGAAAATATATTATGAAAGAAATACTCCAATCTATAATACCTGTTATAACCGCTTTTTTAGGCGCTTTCCTTACCTATTTAGCCCAAAGCAAGTTAATAAATAAACAATTAACTTTAAATAAAGAACAAATAAAATTTACAAAAAGTAGAGATTCATTAGGAAAGTTAAAATCATTACATTTATCTATAATGTTTATATTAACTGATTTAGATATCGACACTAGATCATTCAAAAAAAATGAAATAGACCTGAAAACATATGAATCAAGATGCAATTATGCAAGAGACACTTTAACAGATATAATTTCTGAAGCATTTAAATTATATACTCAACAATTTGATTTTGAGATAGAGGGTTTATTGGATTTCTATCTAGAAATTGATGCTTTTATAACTCGTTCTTTGTTCAAAGAACCTTGTACTATCGCTAAGAACGTCAGTATATTTCCTACATATTATAGCTATGATCTCTCAATGAAGACAGCTGACAAACTACTATCTAGAATAGAAAAAACAGCCGAAATAATAAATAATTAATTTGCAACCATTTTGCAACCAATAAAACAAAATTATAACTAATTTATTAATTTCAAAAAACTTTAAATCCCATTAAACCAACTAAATACATTTATACCTTTCACCTTAATAGTTGAATGGGAATAGATTACAAATATAATTTGAATGGAGAATCTTAATTTAACTACATTTTTAGTTGTTATAAATGTTGCAAATCTATTTAATTCAATTAGGTTCCCCACCAAAAATTATTGGCAGGGTCTTATTATTAAAATCTTTGATTTCTTACCTTATCTATGCTAAAATATAAATATAAAAAGAGAGAGCCGTTTTAAAGACGGTGGCTCGAATATGTAATTATTAAATAACTATCTTACCCTGTGCCAAAGTGTAAAGATGGTTATTTTTTATTGTCTTTTTTTAATGCTACAATACATGCACTAACTACTGAAACAATCAATAGATTTATTCCAATAATCGTCTGTACAATTTCGTAAGCTGACAACTTGCTACTC
>JAWHCX010000029.1:0-13305 GCA_032567735.1 Gemella haemolysans
TAGAATAGAACATATGACTGTATAAATATAAAAAAGATAGCGTAGCAGTCATTATAACTACTACGCTATCCTAAGTCTAACTTTTTGGGGTCAGATCAAGCTTAGGCTTGTCTTTTTTTTGTGCTTTGATATAATAATAGGTGAAATATAGTAAAAAATATCGCTTATGACAGGGGGGAAAGTGATGGAATTAAAGAGATTAGATGAAACAAAAGTATTAAAAGATCCAGTGCATAGTTATATTCATATTCACTATGAAGTGATTTGGAATTGTCTTGATAGTAAGGAGTTTCAAAGATTACGCCGTATAAGACAATTAGGGGGAGATTTTCAAGTTTATCCAACAGCGGAACATTCTAGGTTTTCTCATTCGCTAGGTGTTTATGAGATTGTTAGAAGAATGGTTACTGAAGTTAAGTCTCTTTGCATTGAACTAACAGAATATGAAAAAGTTTGTGTGATGCTTGCAGGGTTGTTACATGATGTTGGTCATGGCCCGTTTTCCCATGCATTTGAACATGTAACTAATCATAGTCATGAGGAATATACAGCGAAAATTATATTGGGGAATACTGAACTTAATTCTATTTTACGAGCAGTATCTAAAAAATTGCCTGAAGATATAGTTTCTATTATTCAACATACTCATGAAAATGATATATTGAATCAGATAGTTTCTGGACAACTCGATGCTGATAGGATGGATTATCTACTACGTGATTCTTACTTCACAGCTACAAGTTATGGACAATTTGATCTAGAAAGAATATTGCGCACGATGCGTGTTAGAAAAACTAGTGAAGGTAGGAAGGTAATTGTAGTAAAACATACTGGTATCCATAGTGTTGAGGATTATATTATGGCAAGATATCAAATGTATTGGCAAGTTTACTATCATCCTGTAGCTAGAAGTTATGAAGCAGTATTTATTCAACTTTTTAATAGATTGAAGGATATTTTTAAAGATAATAAAGTGTATTTTGAAGATATGAAAGTGTTAGTTCCATTTTTAGAGAAATCTGAGGTTAGTGAAGAAGAGTATTTCAAATTAGATGAGAATTCGTTATTATACTGTTGTGCTCTTATTCAAGATAAAGCTGATAAAATAGCTGCAGATTTAGCGAAAAGATTGCAAAATAGAAAACTTTTCGAGTATGTAGATTATAATGAAGAGAATTTAGCTCAAATACAAAATATGCTACGTGATAATGGATATGATGAACAATATTATTTAAGGATAGAGAATATAGAAGCGAGTGTCTATAGCCCGTACAAAGGTAGAAAAATTTTAATTGAGAAATTAGACGGGCAGATAGTGGCTCTTGAAAAAGCTAGTACTATTGTTGAATCTATAACAAAAGGTCAGACTAAAAAAGAGGGAACTATATTTTTCCCTAGATAAAATAAATTTTTAAGGTAATGTAGAAGTGTTTGAAAAGAGATATAATCTTTGCTGATTAGAAATGCTTCTATGTTGCCTTACTTTTTTATATAGTTTAATGATGAGGATTTCTAATTTTTATATTAATTGTCAGAAAATAAAATATTTTTAACTTACTATTGATTTTAGTTTTCGGAAATGTTATAATCATAATTACATTATAAAAAACAAAAATAAATTAACAACAAAGGAGAGATGTAAAATGTTTGAATTAGCAAATGTAGCGAGACCAGGGGTAAGTGAATATATTTCAGGAAGTGGGGCATTGTCTGCACTTGATAATAGATTAGAAGGATTTAAAACTCCTTTGATTGTTACTGGAGAAAAATCTTACGCGGCGTTTACAAAATTTTATAAAGGAAATAGAGAATTTAGAGTAGCAAAATATGATGGATCAGCATCTTTTGAAGATATGCAACGTATTGCAGATGAATTTGGTGAAGGTGTTGACGTAGTTCTTGGAGTAGGTGGAGGTCGTGTTATCGATACTGCAAAAGGTGTAGCACAAAACTTAAACGTTGAGTACATGACAGTACCGACAGTAATCGCAACTTGTGCACCTTATGCACCTGTAGCTGCGGTTTATCACCCAGACCACACATTTAGAGAGGTTGCATACTTTAAACGTACTGCATATGCTTGTGTGGCAGACTTAGATTTATTATTAGAATCACCAAAAGAATACTTCGTAGCAGGTATCGGTGATACTTTAGCTAAATGGTATGAAGCAGTAGTTTTAGTAGAAAGAAACAATAAATTTAATGATCCTTTTGTAAGAATGGGATTAGAAGCAGCTAAAATCACTCGTGATGTACTTTTACGTGATGCTAATGGTGCGTTAGAAGCAATGGAAAAAGGTGAAGTAACAGAAAGTTTCAAAAATGCTGTAGATACAGTATTCGCTATCTCAGGATGTGTTGGATGCTTCGGTGTTCACTATGGACGTATGGCGGGAGCTCACGCAGTTCATAATGGTATGAGTTTAGTTAAAGAAACACACTCTGTGTTACACGGTACAAAAGTATCATATGGTATCTTAGTTCAATTACTTGCTGAAGGTAAGAGAGAAGAAGTAGAGAAACTTGTTCCATTCTACAAAGATAATAACTTAGCTTACAACTTAGCTTGTGTTAATGTAACTGAAGATGTAGAAGAAAAAATGAAGAAAATTGCAGAATTTGCAGCTAGTGAAAAAGAAACATTTAAACTTGCAGTTGATGTTTGTACACCAGAAGTTGTATTTAATGCGATGAAAGAATTAGAAGAATTAACAAAATAATAAGATGATAAAAGACCTCGGATAAGTTAATCTGAGGTCTTAATTTTTGTGTTTTATAAATTGTTTTTTAACACTGGAACTAACATTGCGTTGCTAATATTTTGTGCAGTATCGTCTTGAAGTAGATAATTAACGATTTCGTAACCGAATAGAATTGCGACAGCTGGGCCTTGGGCAGTAATTACATTTTTATCAACGATTACCGCTTTTTCGTTATTGTATATTCTACAGTTAATTTCTTTATCGAATCCTGGATAAGAAGTTACTTCTTTATCTTCAAGGATGCCTGCTTTACTTAAAACGATAGGTGCGGCACAGATAGCCGCAACAAGTTTTCCGTTGTTATACATTTCTTGATAAAATTCAATTATTTTATCGTTGTCGCGAAGTAGTGTGCTTCCAGGCATTCCACCAGGGATTACTATAGCGTCATAGTCAAGGATGTTGTCGATATCGTTAATTTTTTTATCTACTATTATTTTCACATCATGTGAGCTTGTTATATGATCTTCGTTGTTGGCAGAAATTAAATCAACATGAATATTAGCGCGGCGTAATATATCTAGAGGTGCAATAAATTCTAATTCCTCACTTCCATTTTCAACGAATAAAGCAACTTTTTTAGTCATAAAAAATCCTCCTAATGTGTATTGTGTGTAAAATATTATAATTCTATGTTCTCTTATTGTGGTGAAGGACGTTTCCTACATATCTTTTGCTTTGTAAAAGATATGTAGGTGTCGTAAGTTACACAAAAATAGAAAATAGAGAAAAAATTAAATGAAAAGATCATTTTATTTACTTATCATTTCTTATTAGTTTTATTTTATTGTATTTATAAAGAAAAATCAACCACCTACGGAAGATGGTTGATTAAGTTTAAACTCATTGTTAATTATTTAGAAATTTCTAGAACTCCGTATCCAGTGTCACGGCGTTTGTATACTACTGAAATTTCGTTTGTGTTGCTGTCTAAGAATGCGAAGAAATCGTGTCCTAGAAGTTCCATTTGGAATACAGCTTCTTCTCTTGTCATTGGTTCTACTTTAAGTTGTTTAACTTTACCGAAATCTAATGCAGTTTCTTCAGCTTCTTCTAACTCGTTAGTAAGAAGATTTTCTTCAACAAATCCTTTTTCGCGTCCTTTTCTATTGATTTTAGTTTTGTGTTTTCTCATTTGACGTTCAAGTTTATCGACAACTAAATCAACAGCTGCGTATAAGTCTTCGTTAGTTTCTTCTGCGCGAAGTGTTACACCTTTAAGTGGCACAGTGATTTCGATTTTTTTCTTATTATTTTTGTATACTTTAGCATTAGCATAAACGTTTGCTTCTAAACTGTCAGCAAAGTATTTTTCTAATTTAGAAACTTTGTTTTCAACATACTCTCTAATTGCTTGAGTAATCTCTAAATTTTCTCCTCGTACTTGATATCTTAACATTTTAAAGCACTCCTTTCATAAAGCAGCCTAGCCACTTTATAGGGGGTTCCCCCTCTTTTTATAGTTTTATTATACCACTTTTTGATAACGTTAGCAATATAGTTTGCATAAAAATGTCGCTTTTATAAAATGTACTTTTATTTTGCTTTATAAATATATTTTTGTTAAAATAAAATTAAATACAGTTAGTATAAAGTTGCAAAGAAATCTAGAAGCTTAAAATGTTAACTAAATGAGTAAAAATGGTTAACGAATTTTAATGGAAATTTACAGAGAAGGTGGGAGAGGACAAATGTTTTTTAGGGAGTACTGTGAATTTATTGAAGCACTTTATATAATTTATTATTCAAAAATGAATGATTATGAAAAAAATATTAATTATAGAAAAATTAGAAAGAACTATGATGAATTCGGTAAGATAAATAATGATTTTGAAGAAATTTATGATGAAATAATTGCAGGTGCAGTCTATAATCTAAAAAAGAGTGATTTGATTTTTTTGGGGAGATACAATGGGCTGCTTTTGTCTATTTCTAGATTACTCAATTTAAAAATTAAATTACACTGTTTAGATAATTGTCCGTATATCCAGAAGTTGTATTCAGTTGAGTTGGTAGGGGATAAATATCATTGTTTACAATGTGATAATAGAGATCAAAAACTATTTTTCAGCTTTGAGAATAATAGTCTGAAGACTACGTATTGTAGGAGATGTATTGATTTTGGAAGAAGTGACGATAATTTTATAAAATTTCATATTAACATTCCAGTATCGAAAATAGAAGCACCTAGAAAACCTAGTGTAAGACTGAGTGATATCCAGGAAATAGCTAGTGAAAGATTGGTAGAGAATACAAAAAAGAATCTTAGTACACTAGTTTGGGCAGTTTGTGGTGCAGGAAAGACAGAAATAGTTTATGAGGTAATTTATCAAGCGATTTTGGAAAATAAAACTATTTGTTTAGCTATTCCAAGGAGAGATGTAGTTAAAGAACTATCTGAAAGATTTTATCGTGATTTTAGTGGCTATCCTATAAGTGTATTACACGGAGGGGAGAAGGTGTTAGAAGAATCTAATTTTTATATAATGACTACTCACCAGCTTGTGAAGTACTACAATTACTTTGATATAGTGATAATTGATGAGGTGGATGCTTTTCCGTATTCAGGAGATGAATGCATAGAAAATGGTGCAAAAACAAGCTTGAAAAATAAAGGGGTACTTGTGTTTTTATCAGCTACGCCTTCAAATATAATTAAAGATAGTGTCGATGAAGTTATCAAAATACCTATAAGATACCATAGATATTTATTGCCTGTTCCTAAAATTATAATGGAAAAGAGCGATGTGTTTGATTTTACGAAAAGATCCAAATTTATAGAGAAATTTATAAAAGACAGGCTAGCTAAAAACAGACGAATCTTAATATTTGTCCCTGAAATAGGAATGTGTGAGACGACTGTACTTTATTTTAAAAAAAGCTTGGCAGATGATATTATTATAGATTTTGTCTATAGTGAAGATGGAAATAGAAGCGAGAAGATCAGGAAGTTTTATAAAAGAAAAATAAATATTCTTGTAACTACTACTATATTAGAACGCGGTGTGACTTTTGATTATTTAGACGTGATAATTTTTGATGCGAAACATATAAATTTCACAAAATCAGCATTAATTCAAATTTCGGGTAGAGTAGGAAGAAAGGATTATGATAATAGCGGGGACATAGTATTTTTATCAGATAAAATTAGTGGAGAGATGAAAGCGGCGATTAAGGAAATAGAATACATGAATAATTTAGCGAAATATAGGAAATTAAATAGGAGGTAGATTATGAATTGTAGTTTTTGCGGGAGTAAAATTAGTGATAAATTAGGTTTTGATACACTTTTCAAAACAAAGGAAAAATTTCAATTATGTGCTGAATGTAAGGAACATCTTGATATTAATGTTTTAGAAGTAGGAGAATACACTCTTTATTATTTCTCTGATTATGAGTTTGTCAAAGATGATATTTATTCGATAAAATATTTTGGAGATATATCATGTGCACTGAAGTTTAAAAATTTGTTTAAACGATTTCTATCTTTAAATAAGTTTGATTTGATAACTATTGTACCTGCTAATGAGATTAGGGAGATTATACGTGGATTTGATCATATAGAGCAGCTATGCAGGATGTGTGATATTAATTTTGAGAAGATACTAGGCTGTGAGTATAGAGAAAAACAAGCGAAGCTTCATAAAGAGAGGCTAGTGAATAAATATTATATACTTCCTGATGGAAAAAATTTTGAAAATGTTAGAAGTATATTAATAATGGATGATATATTCACAAGCGGTAATACTTTAATAGGTTGTGCTAAAACTATAAAGGAAATTTATCCAGAAATAAATATAAGTTTCTTAACATTATCGAAAGTAAACTAAGGGGAATTCGGTAAGTAAATTTTAGTAAGAATTTAAAGCGAGGGTCGACTTTTTGGAAGAAAGGAAACTAACGCTTAATTTAAGTATTTTTTACTTAACAACTTATTTTTTTATGGTATAATGTTAAAGTTGAATTAAAATGTTGTTTTTGAAAAGTTGGGAGTGACTCAAAAATCGTGATTTCGTAGAAATCGATTTTGTCGAGGCCCCCCTGCACAGTTTATTAGATATCTAAAAAGCTTTTATAAAAGCGAATTTAGATATCAATAAATTACTGCGTCTAGGAGTTCTCATATGAACTTTGTTAATTTTTAGGACTTTTGGAGCAACCTCAAATTATACAGTTAGGAGATGGTTAAAACAAAAATTTTATTTTCATTTATAATGATCGCATTAATTTTAATTTTAGTAGTTTTCTTATCAAAGAAATTTGAATTAAATAAAGATCAAATTATTATATTTTGGATATTAGTTTTATTTTGGTCGGCGATAAGTATTATTAGAGCTTATAGGAAGCTATACGCCATAACGCCGATTGATCAAGGTGGACTTTCATTAACTCCGGTACTTGCTGCACAGATTGCTGCAGGTTATGGTCTTATGAGTTTAATTGTAAGGTTACCTATGTTTTTAGCGAGCGATATATTTAAGCGAAGAAAAATATTCGTACAAATTTCGTTATTCTTGTTAATTATAACATCGTTTCTAGTTGCATTTAACGGTAGTTATATGACTTTATACCTATCTTCATTATCTTTAGGTATAAGTGCAACAATGCTTGCCTTGTTTAATGTTATTTTCTCAGAAACATTTTCGAAAGATAAGGCAGCTGTATCAGTATCTATATTATCTGTAGCACCGCTGTTAGCTGAATTTATCGCAGCACCAATCCAATATGTTTTCACTATGAATACATATAAACACTTTGATTATATGTGGATAGTGGCAGGAGTTATTGCAGTAGTAACGTTTCTATTATCATTTATGATGAAAGATTATCGTCCAATCGATAGTGATTTTTCATTTGATAAAGTAAAAGTAGTAATTAAGCATAAGAGTTTTATTTATATCTGTTTACTAGCATTGTTACTTTCATTTATTAAATTCTCGACAAGTGGAGCAAACATGATCGCTTATGGTAAAACTGAGTTAAATATGACGCCGCTGATGCTTGCTTATATGGATGCTGTTTTTGCAGTACCTCAGCTTATTGCGGGTGTTCTTGTGGGAGTGTATTTCACTAGAAAATGGGGTATTCAAAAAACTTTATTATTCTTATTAGGATGTTCATTAACATTCTACATAATAGCGTTGTATGTAAATAATCCGTATGTTATTTATTTTAGCTATATACTTAATGGATTAGGATATGGAGGAGCGTATAACGCGCTGATTTCACTTGCTATGCAATATTTTGATAGAGAGTATCGTAATGTAAGTATGGGAATATATCAAGCATTCTTTGCACTAGGGATCTATTACGGAGATTATGTTTATGTTTGGATTGCTAAACATGTTAAAAATGGATTATTTGGCTTCACGCAAAGTAAAGCGATATTCTTAATTGTAATAGGAATAACTCTAGTAAGTATGCTTATGGTAAAAATTAAAGTTAGAGATAATTAATAAAAAAAGTTGATTCACGATTTTGTGAATCAACTTTTTATTGTATATTAATATCCGCCTAGTAAATCTCCACGAATATATCCAGTATAACTTCCATAATAAACGTAAGCCCAACTTTCACCAGCTGAATTAGTTTCAAGTGTTCTTATTGTAACTGATGCTCCACCTTTTATTGATGTTATAATTCTACTAGAATCGTTTTTGTCACTTCTTAGGTTAACGCCGACAGATGGTTTTACATAAGCTGTACGTCCGCTTACACTATGTCTTACTTCGTTTGATGAACTAGAAGAGTTAGCAGAACTTTCTTTAACAATAATAGTTTCTTTTTCTTTAGCTTTTTCATTTAAACCATTAACAGTGAATGTACGTTTAAATTCACCTGTTGTTTTAAGTTTTAATTTATTTGCTGTGTTTTTATTTAATGAAATAGTAACTTCTACTTTATCACCATTTTTCAAGTTGCTTTGTTTATCGAATGAAATATCTGGGTTTGATAGTAAGTTTGAAATTTCAGCATTTGAATTGGCAACTTCAGGAACTTTTTTAATATCAACTTCTGGTTTTCCTTCTCCTTCAGCACCGTAAGTTACGAAGTTTACTTCATATGTAGCTAAGTCGACAACATTTTCTTTTTTCAAGAATTTGTTATATCCGAAGTAAAGAGCAACGACTAATACAACAAAAGTAATGATTGCAGTTAAAATAACTGGAATTATACTTTTCTTTTTCTCTTTAGGTTCTTCCATATACATAGGAGGGACATTGTAATTTTGTTGTTGATTGTTATAATCTTGAGATTGTTCAAAGTTTTGATACTGAGTACCTTGGTACTGTGTGTTTTGATATTGTTGATCATAGCCTTGATTACTGTATTGAGTATTATCCATATTTGGATCATAATTATAGTTAGGATCAAAATTTTGATTATTGAAGTTTTGGTTGTTTGGACCATGACTATTTCTATTCATTTAATTCTCCTTTGTTAATAATATTTTAGTTTGCATAGTCTCCACCTGGAGCATTTAGATACTCTTCAAGTGAAATGTTTTTTTCATAAATTGTTTTAGCGACATCTTCGCCGACATAACGGATGTGCCAACTTTCTTCCATGTAGCCAGTTTTCTCTACGAATTCTGGTTTATATCTCACAATATAACCGTATTTATGAGCATTGTTAGCCAACCATTCAGCAGCTTTTTTGCTGGCTTCGTTAGTTCCTTCAGATCCTAAAAGTTGACCTTGATTATCGATAAGGTCGAATACTAAACCTGTTTGGTGTTCGCTGTATCCAGGACGAGCTGAGAATCTGTCTGCTTCTTGTTTTCCATGAGCAGCTACATAATTGTTGTAAAGGCCAGCCTGAGTATCATAAGCCCTAAAACCAGATACTTGGTTAGAAACATTTAATCCTAATGCTTGAGCATCGCTGATTAATTTGTTAATTTTTTGTCGTGCTGTAGGATTTTCTCCAGGATTATAGTTAGCGGGCAGTGGATGTTTTTTGTTGGCTAAAATAATACCGTTAATAACTGTAGGTTCAGTAACTGTTTCTGGAGTTTTTCCTAAAGTTGATGATTTATTTTCTTCATTTTTATTTTTATCGTTTTCTTTAGTAGTAGAAACTTTAGAATCTTGTTTTTGATTAGATGAATTAGAAGTTGTTGCTTTGTCATCTTTAGTTAAATAATAAAATCCACCTAAAGCAACGGTTAAAACTACTAAAGTAACTGTTACGATAGTAATAATATATTTTTTCATAAAAAATGGACCCTTTCTTTAAATATAATAAATGCATTTAATTCCTGATATTAATGCTAAAAAATATAAATACTAATTTAAATATATCTCTTATTAAATATGATAAGTTGAATAGCGATTTTTGTCAATTATAAACATGATTTTCACTAAAAATTTACTATTGATATTGAATAAACTTAAATACATAAATCTATTATGAAAAAATATAATTAAGTTGTTTTTTCTAGTATACTATTTCTACACAGAATATAGAATTATTATATTTTAATATTATATATTTATTAGCAATATATAATATAGAAGATTTAGTTTATTGAAAATTAGTGATAAAACTGGAATTAGTTGAAGTTTATCAAAGGATAATTCATGTTGAATGAATTAAAATAAATAATAGAATGGTGAAATTAATAGGACACTGTAATAATTGTGACTGAGACAGTAAAAGTATTTGATTAACATAAAAACGTAAAAGAATCGTTAATATTATGTCATATAACCTAACATAATATTGGAAAGAAACCACCTGGATTATAGCAGTTTTAGTATTTTTTTATATCTAAAAAATATAAAAATAAAATATTACTTAAGAATAATTACAGTCTAGATATAAAGGATTTGAAAAAGTATTTCTATGGAAAGGTTGACATTCTTGTAGAAAAACTATATTAATATGTTTTAGCAAATAAATAATAACACTTTAAAAAATGCTTGACATATAGCAGTTTAAGGTGTATATTTTAGGCAATGATTTATATATTATCATCATAAAAGCTGCCAATTTTTAGGTGAACATTTTGTGACGAATCATAACAGGTTTTAATAAATGGCCTAAAAATACATTTATTGCAGGGAAAAGGAGTTTAACAATGAAGAATAAATCAAAAACTAATTGGAAGATAGATGAAAATACTACCGAGAAGTTTAATCGTTACGGTATTCGTAAGTATAACGTAGGAGCCGCAAGTGTTGCGATATTATCAGGGCTTTTCTTTTTAGGAGGAGCCGATGCTCAAGCAGCTGAAACTGGTTCATCTCAAACAGCAGCACAAGCTGTTGCAACAGAGAGCGGAAGTAGTGCCACGGCTAATAAGTGGGAAAAGGCTATAACAACAGTTGTAGAAAAAGAGAAAAGTACTAATGTAGCAGCTACTGGCACAGAAAATAAACCAGTTGACACTGTAGCGCCAAAAGCTGAAACAAGAGAAGCTAATGCTGCTAGAGCGGCTGTTTCTAGTACAGAAGGATATAGTGGATTTAGAGCTGCAGGAAGACGTGGACCAAGCCGTCCAGCGCCGAGTCAACCGACAAATCATCCAGCGGCAACACCTACTAATACAGTGAATGCATCAGCTGGAGCAACAACTAATCATAATAAGGTTGAACGTTTAAGACTTGAAGATGCAATTGAACCAACAGATATAAGTAATGGCACTCATGCATTTAGAGGTGAGGGATCTGCACGTGGTGCTCATCCAATTCATTATGATGTAACAACAACTCGTAGAGGAAATGGTATTGATGTGTCTATTAATTACCAAAGTCCTGGAAGTGGAGAATTTGTAAGAAATAATTTTATCCTTCACACAGGTAATGGTTTTGCTGCACCACAATTAAGAAGTGTATCAGGGACTAATGGGAATCCTAGTATTGTTAAGGGGCAAAACTTTATGTCTCATTCTGGATATACTTTAGCAAGTTCAGTAGATACTAGACAAAATCAATTAATAAAATTCTTCTTACCTTTCAGTAATGTAAATGGAGATCTATCATTTAGATTACAACCAACGACATTTAACGTTAACCAAGGTGGAGGAAGTGAAGCTACTATTAATGACCCTTATAGTAATTCAAACTATTACTTTAAAGAGCGTCCATTATACTTAGATGCAAACCCAACAGGAGGGGCTGCAGGAAGAAGAACTTTTACTGAAGCGATTGACTTCCAAACAATCTATCTACCAACAACTAAATTGGCAGAAGGTGAAACAAAAAAAGTTAGAGACGGTGTTAATGGTGAACGTCAAATAACTTATAAAGTACATAAATTCGGAGAAGAAACAGTTCTAGGATTACCAATTAGTAATACTATTTCAAGAGAAGCACAACCACGTATTGTTCAAATTGGTGTAGCAAAAGACTTAGTAGAAAAACCAGAAGTAGTAAAACCTAGAGTTGATCAAAATAAAGTTGGTGATACTAATCACTTAACATTCTACTTAGATAAAGATGGAAATAGTATCTATAATGAAGGTGTAGATGAACTTATTCAAAATATAGATATTAAAGATGGTGCAAAAGGTGAAAAAGGTGACCGAGGAGAACGTGGATTAACTGGAGCGCAAGGAGCAAAAGGTGAAAAAGGTGACCGAGGAGAACGTGGATTAACTGGAGCACAAGGAGCAAAAGGTGAAAAAGGTGACCGAGGAGAACGTGGATTAACTGGAGCACAAGGAGCAAAAGGTGAAAAAGGTGACCAAGGGGAACGTGGATTAACTGGAGCACAAGGAGCAAAAGGTGAAAAAGGTGATCGCGGAGAACGTGGATTAACTGGAGCTAAAGGTGAAAAAGGTGACCAAGGGGAACGTGGATTAACTGGAGCGCAAGGAGCAAAAGGTGAAAAAGGTGATCGCGGAGAACGCGGATTAACTGGAGCACAAGGAGCGAAAGGTGAAAAAGGTGACCAAGGGGAACGCGGATTAACTGGAGAAGCAGGACGTGATGGAGTTACTCCAACAGTTACTGTTAAAGATAATAAAGCTGATGGTACACACACAATCACTATTAATGATGGTAGAGGAAATGTGACTAATACTGTTGTAAGAGATGGATTTGATGGAAAATCTCCATTAGTTGCAACAAATAGAAATGAAGAAGCTAAAACAACAACAGTTATTTTCTATTATGATGAAAATGGTAATAATGAGTTAGATAATTCAGATAAAAAATTAAAAGAAGTTGTGATTGCAGATGGTGCAAAAGGTGAGAAAGGTGACAAGGGAGCTACTCCTAAAGTTACAACTGCTCGAGGAGCAGATGGTCGTAGTACTGACATTACATTTACAGTTCCTGGAGAAGAGCCTGTTGTAGCTAACATAAAAGATGGTAAAGATGGACGCACACCAACTATTGACTTAAATGCATTAGCAGAAGCAGCAATAAGAATTAATAATCAAAGAAGCGGAAGAGTTAGAAGAGCTTTAGCAGACGCCCCATCTACAGCACCAGCATCACAACCAGTAGAGGGTACTCGTATTACAGCATACTATGATAATAATGGTAACGGTAAATACGATCCAGGTGTGGATGAATTAATTGGTACAAGTGAT
>JAWHCX010000030.1:0-12950 GCA_032567735.1 Gemella haemolysans
GAGAAGAACCCTTAACTAAACTTGGAGACGAATGTCGGCATAGCGTGAGCTATTAAGCCGACCATTCGACAAGTTTTGGGATTGTTAAGGGTTCCGAGGATCAACGTCAATAAAGCAATTGGAATAAAGCATCTATGATTATTTGAAAACATAAGTTATAATACATTCAAAAATATTTTTGAATGAGGTGTAATTATGATTCAGACTATTGTAACTGCTGCTATTCTTTATATTGCGACAGCAGTAGATTTATTAGTAATTTTATTAATATTTTTTGCTAGAGCAAAGACTAGGAAAGAATATCGAGATATTTATATTGGTCAATATGTAGGTTCTGTGGCATTGATTGTCGTAAGTTTATTCTTTGCCTTTGTCTTAAATTATGTTCCTGAAAAATGGATATTAGGATTATTAGGGTTAATACCGATTTATTTAGGAATTAAAGTAGCTATTTATGATGATTGTGAAGGAGAAAAGAGAGCTAAAAAAGAATTGAATGAAAAAGGATTGTCTAAATTAGTTGGTACGGTTGCAATTGTTACAATAGCAAGTTGTGGTGCTGATAATATCGGTTTATTTGTTCCGTATTTTGTGACATTAAGTGTTACTAATTTATTAATTACTTTGTTTGTCTTTTTAATTTTAATTTTCTTCTTGGTATTTACTGCACAAAAATTAGCTAATATTCCAGGAGTTGGAGAAATTGTTGAGAAATTTAGTCGTTGGATTATGGCTGTTATTTATATAGCTTTAGGTTTATTTATTATTATTGAAAATGACACTATTCAAACAATTTTAGGATTTATATTTTAATTTAGGTTGTGATTTTATATGAGTTATGAAAATGCTTGTGATGTGATCTGTGTACATGAGGATAAAGTTAACAATGCTTTAAGTTTTTTAGAAGATGATAAATCTAAGAAATTACTTAACATTTTAGAAAAAATTTGTGATGAGAAGAAATTGAAAATCATATTATCTTTGATTAAAGAAGATGAGTTGTGTGTTTGTGATATTTCTTTGATATTGAAAATGAGTGTTGCTTCAACTTCACATCATTTAAGACTTTTATATAAAAATGATGTACTTGATTTTTATAAAGAGGGAAAGATGGCATATTATTTTATTAAAGACGATGAAATAAGAGAGTTTTTCTCTAAAAATCAGGAGGGTTTTTGAAACGAGTGAAACGAGTTTCTTCTTGTCTTGATACTATATAGAAATAACGTTCTTTTTTAATTATAATTGATATAAGGAGTGATTTTAAATGGAATTAATTTCTAAATTAATTCAAGAAGATATAAATAACGACTCAGAATTAGAAACATTGTACAAAGAACAAGGAGAGAAATTAGAATTCTCAATAGCTGTTGTTAGTTTACGAAAAGATATTGGATGGTCACAAATGCAGTTTGCTCAAAAACTAAAAGTACCTCAAACAACTATTGAAATTATTGAAAACGGGGATGTACTTCCAACAATGTCTCTTTTAAGATCAGTAGCTGATGTAACAGAAAAGAAATTGTGTATTTCATTTGTATAATTAAATAATATAAAAATGTAACAATGCAAGTGTTAACTATTATTTTGAAAAATTATAGTTAACGTTCATTTTATGTTTTTAAATTTCTTGAAGGTTAGGCGAGAGCAGTATTGGAAAAAGAAAAGTCACTAAAAAAAGAGATTCAAGATTTTTACTTGAATGGTGGAACATATGATGAAAAAGAAATATATTTTGGAGATTCAGTAGGTAAAGAAAAATTATAAAATTAATTTGGCAAATGGACTTCTTAAATACAGAAGTCCATTTTTTATGAATGTATACCTTAAGTAAATGTAATTCAAAAAGTCAAAAATAACTTAAGAGCTCTAAAGCTCTACTGCTAATAATTTAATAAACTCATTCTTTATAATGAATTTTTGGACATGTTGTGATTGATTTTATTAAAAGGTTATTATTTTTTATGCTAAAAACAGAATAAAAAATAAGAGCATAAGGAAATACAATGCCACTGACGTGTCAATCAGCATAGCTGATGTATTGTTCTTACCATTCCTTCGTCATTTGCTCTCACTATAAATGCGGTTATACCAGTATTTATAGTACATTTACATTAGACAAAAATGAATTAAGTAATTTTTATTCTATAAATTACGAATGGCATTATTAATGTGAACACCAATCCTATAGATAAAGCCTATTTAAAGGGCTTCAGAGACCCTTTTATTCTAGTAGAATAAAGAATTTTGAAGTTTTATTCTGATAGAATAAGCCATTTTTGACAAAATGAAACACCAAAAACGAAATTTAAGTAGTTATAGAAAATGAATTTGTGTTATTAATTGATACTTAAAATTTTAAAAAGCAATAAAACAAATCGCAAATTTTTATATGTTAAATTTTATGTTTTTTAAATTTATAAGGAGCTATTTTGGTATGAAGAGTTAGAAGTTTATTCACTAATGATTTTTTTAATCTCTTCTTTTTAAAAATCATTTTTGATATTTGATTATGTGCAAACGTGTTCTAATTTATATAAATTGAGAAAAGAGCAAGGATTCCTTTTTCAGAAATCATTAATTTATGATTTATTTGATTAAGTAAACAAAGCGCTTAATAGATTAATTATTTCTATTAAGCGCTTTGTATTTTAGATATGTATTGTCTCATTTTCATTTAAACGTATCTTTCTTTATGCATTATTGACTGCTTATAAAGGAACATTGGTAGACAAATGAATAATGATAATAAATACTACATTTATTTATAGATCCTTTGCTTTTTCATTTTTTTGCGTTTTTAATTCCTGATTTTTAAAGGCTTCTAAAATCTCTGGATGGTTTTCTTTAGCATAAAATACTAACAACGCATCCATAAAATCTATTTTACTGTCTCGTTCTTCTGCTACTAATTCATCAAATAATGGTTTGAAAGTTCTGTGTATTTTAATAGATGTTTTTTCTCTAGTTATTTTTTCTTTCGACATTTAAAATCCTCCTTAAGTATAAAACACTTACAATTTTATTAATGCATCTAAATAAACTGTAATAGTATTTTAGTTAGTTCATCTTTAACTAATTCATTTCAATATTTGCAAATTTTTTTAATAATATACTCATATTTATTATAAACATTTTGACTTTAGAAAAAGTGGAAATTGTATTATTTTAATCGAAGTAACTATATTATTTTATCATTGAGCTGACATAATTCAACTTATCGGAAGTGCATATGCTTACGTATTCACAAATGATATAATAACAGAGTCGCCTTAACTTCCGGCGGTATTTTCGACGGAAGGAGGTGCTTAATATGCTTATGATCTTCGTTCACATCATTGCACCAGTCATTAGTGGCTGTGCAGTTGCGTATTTTACTTACTGGCTTAGTAGTAAACGCAATAAATAGGAGGCGACGTTAAGCCGCATCAAAAAATCCCCTCACTACCACAAATAGTGAGGGGATTGGTGCATATATGCATATAATCTTCGTTAGATGTATTATAACATCATAGTGGAGAGGAATGCAAAGATAGAAGGAACATTAAAGGAGGAAGGTTATGAAAAGTAAAAAAAGTTTGGAAAAATTGTATGATGATTTATTTAGTACTAATTTTTTAATTAACTATGGTTATTTTGATATTACTCCAAAAAATAATCAAGATATAACAGATTTAAATAGCTATGGTAAATCAGATGCATTTTATTTGAAAATATTTAACATGAGTAAGTTAGCAGAATATATTTCTGATAATCCGTTTTATACTATGAAAATGTTTAATGATAAAAAAGTATATAGTACTGAACCAATAACATTTACTATTCCGAAAAGTAATATATCAAGGAGAGAGTATAAAATCCCTAATATATATAGCTATTTAAATTTGATGTTTTTTATACAAAAAAATAAAGAGGAATTTAAAAGAATTTTTCTAGCTAATAAATTTTCAACATCTAAATTTTTTTCACTTGCAGATTTTGATTTTAAATTTACGGATAATTTAAAAAAGACTTTACTTTTCGGGGGGAATCATATATTAAATGTTGATTTATCCAATTTTTACCATTCTCTCTATACACACAGTATCCCTTGGGTAATAATGGGGAAGAAAAATGCTAAAAAAGAAAGGGATAAAGGGTTTTCAAACAAATTAGATAAGTTAATTGCCTCCTGTCAATACAATCAAACTCATGGAATACCTACTGGGAATATTTTAAGTCGTATTATTAGTGAATTATATATGTGCTATATTGATTCTGAAATGGAAAATAAAGGATATAGGTATGCGAGATACGTAGATGACATATCATTCCCGTTTAATTTTGAAGAGGAAAAAGACAAGTTTTACAGAGATTTTAATAAGCTATGTATGAAATATGAATTGAAAATCAATGATAAGAAAACCGAAATAAATGATTTTCCATACATACATACACAGAACAAAGACTTTATATTTAATTATTTTAAAAATTATTCTTCAGATAGTAAAGAAGAAACTTGGATTATAGGTATTAAAAACTTTATTGATTTATGTATAGATGAAGAAAGAAAAGGTAATAAAGGCGCAATAAAATGTATTTTTCCAGTAATAGAAAATACCTTCAAGTATAAGAAAATCAATAAAAATAAAATAAGTAAGATATTTGGCTATACCAATAATATTACTAAATTTAACATTTTACAATTTATATTAGATTTATCACTAAAGGACTCTAAATTAACAAATAGATGTCTATCTTTATTAAACTATTTGGCTGTTAAAATGGATGATAAAAAAGTAGTCTCAAAACAAGTTAAACAGTATTTTAGAAATAGGAACGAAGAGATTAAAAATTTATTAGTATTTTATAATAAAAATGATTATCATCAAGAAACATACCAGATTCTTGTCTATATTGTTGAATATGATGTAGATATTCTTTTAAAAAAGAATGTTTTGAATTTACTAAATGAAAATACAGATAATTTATCTTTGTCATTATTGACAATAATTTATCTACGAAAGCCTTGGAGAATAGAAAGTTTATTGAAAAAAATTGATGACCTATTTAAAAATTCTAAGGATAGTTATCCCGAAAAAATAGGTGTAATGTCACAAAATTTATGGTATTTCAGATATTTTATTTATTATTTAATAAAAGAAAATGTAATTCCTAAAGATAAAATTAATAGTTATTGCAATAGTCAAAGCTATAGATCAAATCAAAAAGGATATAAGAGTGATTTAAACTGGCGTTATATTAATTCAAATGATGCTGTGGATGAATTTTTTAATGAATTATTAGAAGAAAAAGTACCACTTATAGATTTAGAGTATGTAAATTTAATATAATTAAATTTACAATTGTATTGTATGATTATTGTACGCTCTAAATAAACAAAAATAGTCCTCTTATTTTAATAAGAGGACTATTTTTGTTTAAAATTATTCAAGACCATTCGCTTTCTAACATACTCATTTGCCATAAATTATAATATTCTCCATTTAATTTTCTAAAGTCTCTTTTTTCTCCTTCTTTTATAAATCCAATCTTTTTGTAACTTTTAATAGCTGATTTATTAAAGGCAAAAACACCTAATTCAATTCTGTGTAGTCCCAAATCTTCAAAAGCCTTTTTCAATAATTTCTTTATTATTTTAGGGCCTAATCCTTGGCCACGCATTTGCGGATCACCTACTAAAACTTTACCTAACGTGGCGGAACAATTTTTAAAATCTATATTATTTAAAGCAATATGACCTATAATTTTTTTTGAATTATTTTCTTCAATGATAACTTTATAAATTATTTTACTAGAATTTTCTTTATTTGTGTCTTTAATATATTCCTTTAATTGTTCTTCATCTAGGGGATAATTAAAATCTGTACCTGCCCATTTGACTAAAAGTTCAGGAGAGTTTATCCAGTTTATTAATAAATCAAAATCTTTCTCCTCAAAATATTCAAACTTAATCAATAAATTACTCCTTAAATAATAGGTTATTAACTATAAAAATTCAGTGAATGTTGCAATATAAACAACCACTACAATTTTTTGATACTTTCTTCATCAACTTTCTATCTTAAATTTTCGATTTTTTATAAAGCGTTTTGTATTATCTAAATAACTCTTTACAATTTACTGATTTTTAAGCTTTTGCTAATAGATTTATGCAACTTTAATATTATAAGTAAATCTATGCACTTCATCATTAAATTTAAATTCTGCCCAAATTTTATACATCCCTTTTTTAGGAAAATGAGCATAAAAGGTTGTAGAATCAGGTGATTCTGGGTGAACATGAATATAATCAGTTAATTGCTCATCAAATATAATCACATGTCCTAAAGCTCCTAAATAAGGTTGGGGAGTTAATTCTGTATTGAAAGTTAAAGGGACATGTTCATCTTCTTTAGCACTTATAGAATTTAAAGTTACATGAACTCCTTTGTTAACTTTTACCCAATTTTTATCAGAATTTAAAGATGTTGTAGAGGTTATTTTATCTCCAATTTGCAGTTCAATAGGATGAACGGAATACACATGGTTTTTTGGTGTAACATCAACAAAAGCCTGGTAAGTTCCTGGCTCTAATTGTTGGTTAATTATAAATAAACCTTCATGCTTTTTTTGAGGGTGTAGGTGGTAATATTTCTCCATGTCATTAGATACTAAAACGAAATGCATTTCTTTTTCATGCATAGTATCTAATAATGGGGCATTATTAAATTCATCTTCTAACGTAATTTCTATATTACCATCTCTATATACAACATTTGCTTTAATTTCGGGTTTGTTTGAATGATATTCATGATTATGATTCATATTTTTATCCTCCTTAATTTTTAATAAGGGCATATCATTAAACGATATGCCCAACTATTTAAATTATTTAATTACATCGTAACCTTGATCTTCAATAGCTTCTTTAAAGTCGTTGAAAGCTACTTGATTTTCATCAAATTCAACTTCCACATTCCCATTCGCCAAGCTTACTTCTGAAGATGTTACACCATCTAATCCATTTAATGCTTTTTCAATTGAATGCTTGCAATGGTCACAGCTCATACCTTCTACATTAATAACTTCGTTAGTCAATGTTGTCACCTCCTTTCAAGAAATATAAGATTCTTATAATTTCATACGTTTTAGACGTAAAGCGTTTGTGACAACACTTACAGAACTTAAAGCCATTGCTGCTCCCGCAACCCAAGGTGCTAGCAGACCAATTGCTGCTATAGGGATACCTGCAACATTGTAACCAAACGCCCAAAATAGATTTTGGCGAATATTACGAATTGTAGATTTACTTGCTTTTATTGCTTTTGGAATTAATAAAAGGTCTCCTCCTAAAATAGTTATATCAGCAGCTTCGATTGCAACTTCTGTACCTGTACCAATGGCAATACCAATATCTGCTTTAACTAGTGCTGGAGCATCATTGACACCATCTCCAACCATAGCTACTTTTTTACCTTCAGATTGAATTTCTGCTACTTTAGAAGCTTTTTCTTCTGGTAAAACCTCTGCAATAATCGTGTCTATACCAACTTGTTTTGCTATTGCTTGTGCGGTACGTTTGTTATCACCAGTTAACATAGCAACTTCAATACCTAATTCATGAAGTTTTTGAATAGCTTGTTGGGCAGTATCTTTAACTGTATCAGCTACAGCGACAACCCCTCTCAATTCGTTATCTACGCTTATAAGCATTGCAGTTTTTCCTTCTTTTTCAAATTGAGCGAGATTTGTTTCAGCTTCATTAGTTTGGATTCCTTTTTCACTCATTAGTTTTCGATTTCCGACAAAAAGTTCTTTACCATCAATTGTTGCATTTATACCGCGCCCTGGTATAGCTTCAAAATGGTCTACTTCTAAAAATTCTAATGATTTTTCTTTAGCATAACTTACGATAGCTTCAGCTAGTGGGTGTTCAGAACCTTTTTCTGCACTAGCTAACAATTGTAATGTTTGATCATCTCCACTAAAATCAGTGACTTCAGGTGTGCCATTTGTTATAGTGCCAGTTTTATCTAAAACAACTGTATTAATAGCGTGTGTACCTTCAATGTGTTCTCCACCTTTAAATAGAATGCCATTTTCAGCAGCTTTTCCGGTACCCACCATTATAGAAGTAGGCGTAGCTAAGCCTAACGCACAAGGACAAGCGATAACTAATACTGCTATTGCAGCAACTAAGGCTGGTTCAAATTGTCCCGGCTGAACTAATGAAATCCATATAATAAATGTGAAAATCGCGATACCTACAACGATAGGTACAAAATATCCAGAAATAATATCTGCTAGTCTTTGTATTGGCGCTTTAGAACCTTGTGCTTCTTCGACAACTTTAACAATGGAGGCAAGAGCTGTATCTTTACCAACTTTTGTTGCTTCAACAGTAATTGCTCCATTTTTATTCATTGTTGATCCTATAACATTATCATTTTGCATTTTTTCAACAGGAATAGATTCACCTGTCAACATTGACTCGTCAATTGAAGTCATACCTTTAATTATTTTGCCATCTACTGGTATTTTTTCTCCTGGTTTGATAACTAAATAGTCTCCTTCTTTTACCTCACTTAAAGGAACCATAGTCTCTTCACCGTTGCGTAATATACGTGCTTCTTTAGCTTGTAAATTCAACAATTTACTTAACGCATTTGTTGTTTGTGTTTTAGCACGTGCTTCTAAATACTTTCCGAAAAGAATTAAAGTAATTAATACAGCACTTGTTTCAAAATATAGGTGTGGCTCATAATTTGTATTAATTAACCACTTAATCGATTCATAAATACTATAAAAGAAGGCTGCGCTTGTACCTAAAGCGACAAGAACATCCATATTTGCTGACCCATTACGAAGGTTTTTATAAGCGCCTACATAAAATTGCCAACCAATAACAAATTGAACAGGCGTTGCTAATACAAATTGGAACCACGGGTTCATAAATATATGTGGTATTTGAATACCAAATAAATGAACGAACATTGTCATTAACAATGGAGCTGCTAAAACAGCTGAAACAACTAATTTAATTAACTGTCGTTTTAATTGTTTTTCTTTTTGGGAACTTTTTTCTGATGCTTCTTTTTTAGGTTGTGCCTCATACCCTAGGTTTTTAATACGTTGTTGAAATTCATCTACAGACGTCATATCAGGGTTGTATTCTACAGTAGCACTTTCTGTGGTTAAATTAACTGTAGCCTTATTTACACCTGAGATTCGATTTAAAACTTTTTCGATTTTATTCGAACAAGCTGCACACGTCATTCCCATTACATCGAGATCCACTTTTTCGGTTAAAACTCCATAACCTGTTTTTTGAATTGTATTTGCAATATCTTCTAATGATGTAACATTGGGGTTATATTCAATTGTAGCTTTCTCTGTAGAAGGATTTACATTAGCGTTAACTTCATCTAATTTATTTAGATTTTTTTCTACTTTATTCGAGCAAGCTGCACATGTCATGCCTGTGATACCTAATGAGGTTTTTTTAATATTTTCACTCAATTATTTCTTTCCTCCTATTTTGAAAATTGTTTTAATACAACCATCAATTCTTTGATACTTTCTTCTCCGTTGCCATTTTTAATACCTTCACTTACACAATTAGATATATGGTCTTCAGTTACTATAAAACCCACTTGTTTTAGGGCTGATTGTATTGCTGTTATTTGTACTAGTACATCTATACAATATCTATCTTCTGCTATCATTGATTGTAAACCGCGCATTTGTCCTTCTAATCTTTTGAGTCTATTGAGCAATGCGTCATTGTTTTTAACAGTAGTAGTGTTCAATTTCACCCCTCCTCATATACCCTAACGGGGTATCTCTTGTTGGAATCTATATTATACCCCCATCAGGTATAAGTCAATACAAAAGTTTCATATAAAAAATTAATATTTATAGTTTGTTTTAAGAGGTACACTTGTATAAAATGTATGCTAAAACTTATATTAGGAGAGATATATTTGGATAAAAATATACAACTTGAGCTTTACACAAGACCTACATGCTCTGATTGCCAAGAATCAAAAAGGTATTTAAACTCTCAAGAGATTAGTTATAGTCATAAAGATGTAAGTCAAAATTTGGACTTAGAAGAAGAAATGAAAAAAATATCAGGCAACCGAATTGTTCCCTTATTTGTTTTTTATAAAAAAAATTTTTGGGGTAAAAAAAAGTTGTTTAAATATTACGTGGGATTTGAAAATAACAAAAAAGATATATTAAATATATTGGAATAATTAAATAAACAGCCATTATTAAAAAATAATGGCTGTTTATTTAATGATGATGTTGACTGTCTTCTTCTTTCACGATACAAAACAATTTTTCACTATGATTATTGTTAGAAGTTTCAGTCTGTATTGTGACATGTTGAATATTTTGATGATTGAGTTCATGTTCTATACGTTTAAGTAAAAACTCATTTTCAGTAATGGTCATTGTATCTTCTACAACAATATGACAAGATAACGCGTTTAATCCGCTAGTTACTGACCAAACATGAAAGTCATGAATATTTTTAACTTCTTTGAATTTTTTAATAGTTTTAATAATGTCTTTTGTATTTATATTGCTTGGTGCTCCCTCCATTAATACATGAAGACTTGATTTTGTTACATAAAAGCCGCTACGTAGTACTAAAATTGCTACAATCACACTTGCTAAAGGATCCGCCCACCCCCATCTAAAAAATATAATGAGAAGGGCTGCTATAACTGCACCTATAGATCCAAGCATGTCGCTTATTACATGCAAATATGCTCCACGCATATTTAAGTTTTCTTCTACATCGCTCCCACGCAGCATTATCCAAGCCACAATAATATTAATAAACAAGCCTACCAAGGCGATAATTAACATGCCTGTAGAAGCTACCTCAGGGGGGTTTTTAAATCTCTCAATAGCTTCATAAAAAATATAGATAGCTATTAACATCAAAGTAATACCATTAAGTACAGCTGCTAGTATTTCAAACCTTTTGTAGCCAAAAGTTTTATTTGTATTAGCTTGCTTCGCTCCTAAAGTAAATGCAATTAAAGCAATACCTAAAGAAATAGAATCACTTAACATATGACCAGCATCTGAAATTAACGCAAGACTGTTAGTAAAGAAACCACCTAACCCTTCTACAATCATGTAACTTGTAATAATAATAAAACTAATTAATAAAGTCTTTTTGTTCGCGCCATGTGTATGATTATGATTGTGATCGTTTTCCATTTAATCCCTCCTCTTTTTAATGATGAAAAATATTTTCTATAATTTGAATTTTTGTTTTTATAACTATAGAGTTAAAAAATATAAAATTTCAATTAATGTTTTGTTACTCGAAGAAAATCATACTAACTTATGAATATATGCTCATATATTCATAAGTTAGTATGATTTTTATCCTTTGTCAATATAGAAATGCTTTGTATTTTGTATATTAAATAAAAACCCTACTTTGCTTTGGACAGTAGTGGGATTTTTGCATATGATAAACCACACTTCACTTGCTAAATATTAACTATATTATAATTAACAAGTGATAATTTCTTTTTAGAGAAAATAATGTATTCACGCCTAAAGGCGTGAATACATTATTTTTTTTTGAATAGTTTAGAAAAGATAGATTGTTTTTGTTCATTTTTTTTTGATGCTTTTGTAGTAATGATATCTTCTTTTGAATCTATATTATCAGTTTCTATTTTTTTGGTATTACTTAATATATTTTGGCTATTTAAATTCAAAGATTGTTCTTGTTTTAATGCAATTGTTAAATCATCAATTTGTCGATTCTTTTGTCGAATTTCTGATTCTAAATGCTCTATGTATTTATCGATATAACTGCTATATTGGTTATTTAATGATTCTGTTTTGTTTGTCGATTTTTCATCAAATTTTGTCGATTCTTTTGTCGTTTTTTTATTTAAAATTGTTTTTAGATAATCTATTGTATTATCATCTATTAATGATTTGTTACCTACTTTGTTTACCTTCAAATTTGAAGGTAAACTTTTTAAATGATAATGAATTGTTTGTTTAGAGACATCTAAAAGTTCAGAAACTTCCTTTACAGTTTTCATCAAATAACTGGGTCTCCTTTACTTTTTCATTTTTTGTAAAAACGCTTGACGTTCTTCTTCTGTATACGCAGATGTCTTAGATGTGGTTGGTTGATAAGTGTTATTTTTTAACCATTGTGGCGTCATTTCACGGCTTATATATTGTTTTGGTTTGCCTGTACTTATCATATTAGATTGTCGTTTCGAATGAATACGTTTCTCAGGTTCAAAAGAAAATTCTAACCATTCAATCTTTCGTCCTTTTTTAGCTTTAATTTTATTAATATTGAGATTTTTAAATAAAAAGCCTAATTCTTTAATTATTGGTTTAAATACATACTTATCAATTTCACTCATTCGATAACTTTTCGGAATATCTAAACGTTCTCTGAAATCATTAATTTGAATTTTGAAATATCCTGTATGTTTATATTGCTTTAGTAATCTAAACATATTTTTTGCATAAGTTGATTTTAGTTGTGTCATTTCCTGTAGTTCAAATTTAGTGAAATCAGCAGTAATTGAATTGAGTATATGCTTCAAATCATTATTAACACTAATAGACAGGTATTGTTTTTTTATATCAACTTTATAAGAAGTGAACAATACAAATTTTTCAAATGATTGCTCGTTACGTTCTGTATAAGTTAAATGCAACATTTTATCGTATACATGTTCTAAATCTTTTATAAAACGCGCTTGTGATCGTGAGTAATAATTACTAAGATGTTTTAATTCATCAAAAGGTATTTCTAGTTTACGTGTGTCTTGTTCTTTAAGTTTATTACACAATGTAAAAAACGGTTCTGTTGCAAAGTAAAAAATATAGCTAATCACTAATATATCATGTCAGTGTTCGTTTAACTTGCTAGCATGATGCTAATTTCGTGGCATGGGGAA
>JAWHCX010000031.1:0-12460 GCA_032567735.1 Gemella haemolysans
AAAGGCAAGAGTTACAGAGAAGCTAGCTTCTCTGTAACTCTATCATATCAGGTATTTATTTTTAACTTTTTTTGTCTCACATCATTTACAAATGTACAAATGAAAACTTTGTTAATACATATTAATTTATATCTCCCTTACCTATAATAAATTTGACATTTTAAAAAAATAATAGTACATTATCTTTAGATTAGAGGAGGTACTAATATGCCAAATATTAAATCAAATAAAGAATTATGTAATAATTACAATGAAATCTCTTCGTTTTTTCATGAAATAGGTGAACCTATCTTTATCACCAAAAATGGTCGTGGAGATCTTGCCGTTATGAGTATTGATTTATTCAATAAATTCATGGGAAGATACGAACTATATCAACTTCTTGAGCAAAGTGAATCTGATTTTACAAACGGTCGTACCCTTACTTTTGATGATTCTATTAAAAGCTTAAGAGAGGAACTAAAAAAAGTACTTCGATGAATAGAAATCTAATTCTATCATCGAAGTACTTTTATTTATTAATCTTCTTTTTTATTTTTCCATGCAGTTGCATTATCTAACTTGATCGGTAAGTTATCTAGGTAAAACTCTGGATCTTTTCCTTGTTTATGTTGTTTCACATAATCTTTTAATACTACATAAACTACACCAGAAAGACCGATAATCGCGATTAAGTTAAGTAAACTCATAATTCCCATTGTTACATCCGCAAGCCCCCAAACTAAATCTAGGTTCATTACACTTCCTACGTATACAAAGATACATACAATAACACGATAAACATTTACAGCCCATTTTTTAGGAAGTAAGTATTGAATGTTTGTTTCTCCGTAGTAGTAGTTACCAATTACAGAACTATATCCGAATAAGAAAATAGCTACGATTAAGAAAATTGTTCCTATGCTTCCTACTTGTGAAGTTAAGGCAGCCTGTGTAAGTTGAATCCCTTGTAACTTACCAGCTCCATATTCAACACCTGGATATAGTAAGATTAAGAATGCTGTTGCTGTACATACTAAACATGTGTCGAAGTAAACTCCTAACGTTTGGATAAATCCTTGTTTAGCTGGGTGAGTACTATCAGCTGTAGCCGCTGCGTTAGGAGTTGATCCTAAACCAGCTTCGTTAGTGAACATACCACGTTTAATTCCTAAAAGAATAGATGTCCCCATACCAATTACTCCACCACCTACTTGTTCAATACCAAATGCTGATTTCACGATTTGAGCAAGAATACCAGGTAGTTTGTCAATGTTAATAATCATAATAACTAATACGATAAATAAGTACGCTACCGCCATTACAGGAACTAACCATTGAGTAATTTTAACAACTTTTGTTACACCACCAAAGATTACGAAAATTGTAAGAATTAATAGTGCAATCCCTGCAATATGTGTATCCACATTGTATACTTGTAAAGCTTGAGCAATAGTGTTAGTTTGAACCGAGTTAAATGCTATACCATAAGTTACTGAAATAACAATAGCGAACAGCACACCCATCCATTTTTGTCCAAGACCTTTTTCCATATAGTAAGCAGGTCCCCCACGATAAACACCTTTTTTGTCACGAACTTTATATACTTGGGCTAATGTTGATTCGGCAAAAGATGAAGCTCCACCAAAAAGCGCCATTACCCACATCCAAAATACTGAACCAGGTCCTCCCATTGCGATCGCAATAGCAACCCCTGCAATTGTCCCAGTACCTACTCTTGACGCAGCTGAGATTGTAAATGCTTGGAAAGCTGAAACCCCTTTTTGTTCTCCGTCTTCGCCAACTTTCGGCTTCTCAGTAATAAGTCTGAACATTTCTTTGATGTAAGTAAATTGAACAAACTTCGTACTAAATGTAAAATAAATACCAGTTACCATTATTAACCCAATTAGGAAATAAGACCACATAAAGTCGTTAACGGTAGTTAATAATTCTAAAAATCTATCCATTAAGAGTCAACTCCTCGTTTTATTTGTTTTATTACGCTACCTATTATACTTTAAAAAACACTACAGTTGTAAATATACGTCAGAAAATCTAACATAATACTATCTTAAATTAACTTTACTTTCAATATTTACTAAAAAACTATAAAAAATACTTGAAATCTTACATGAAAAATCCAGGTGTTTTAAACATTACATTCAAAACACCTGGATTTTTCTTATTAAACATATTCGATTCTATTTACTTCTTCATTATTGTTCGGTTGATAATCGTTTAACGGTGTATTAATCGTAACAGGAACAACCAATTTTCTGTCACGTGCCTTTAATATACCATCGATTTCATAACCATTTAAGTTATTATAATCTAATTTTTCTTGAAGAACATATTTACCACTTCTAACTCTAGCTCTAATGTCTGTAGCAGCAATAAAGTAGACAACCATAAAGACAATAGAGAATATAAACTGACCTACTGAGAAAATATTCGCTAAGGTAGTGTTCCCCTGGAAAATAAATGCACTAAACATAGATAAAACTGTTAATCCCGCTTCAATATATAATACTATTCTTCTACCTTTCGTATCAAATATTGGTAAATATGTAATAAATAACAGAATAAAGTTAAACACTGAGATTACTAATCCACCAATTATCAATACTACCAAACCTAAAATCAGTGTTGTTGCATATTCTTCATATAATCTATCACTTGTAAGCGGTAAGTTAATTAGGGCCAATACGAATCCTCCTATGACTGCCATAGGAATCGCAAAAGTTATTATATAGGCAGCTCCCCAATTCCTCTTCCAAACACGCCCTTTATATTCTTTATAAATTCTATAAGTATTATAAAATGGTATAAATGCAAGTCCTGACTTAACCCCAAGTATATCAAACATAATTTTTGAAAATATTACTGTAATTATATATCCAAAAAACACTATAATAAAAAACACAATTAAAGCTATAGCCATTATTTGACTTAGCATATGCTCATCTAAATTAAACATAACATTTCCTCCTTTATTTTATATCATTATTTTTAATTACATTATCATCCATTACATAATAATTCATTTTTTTAGAAATTTTAGGTACCACTAGCTTTCTCTCACGAGCTTTTAGAGTAGCATTTACTTCAAAACTATCCATAGTCCCATAATCTAATTTCTCTTGAAGAACATATTCTCCACTTCTAATTCTAGCTCTAACTTCTCTTGCCGCTAAAAGACAAATAATCATAAATACAACAGAAAAAATCATTTGTATCCTCAATAACCTTAAAATATCAAAATGAGGATCTATTTTAAGAATAATACTGTTTCCAAGTCCAACTAACAATGTTAGTGCTGCTTGAATATACAATACCACTCTTCTACCTTTTGTATCAAATATTGGTAAATACATAGTGAATAACAGGATAAAATTAAACACTGAGATTATCAATCCACCAACTACAAATACTACCAAACCTAAAATTAGTGTCAGTGCATAATATTCATAAAATCTATCACCTGTAATTATCGGTAAGTTAATTAATGTAAATACGAATCCTCCTATGACTGCCATAGGTAACGCAAAAATTAATAGATATATAACTCCCCAATTTCTCTTCCAAACACGACCTTTATACTCTTTATAAATCCTATAAATATTATAAAATGGTATAAGCGATAAAATCGATTTAACACCAAGTATATCAAACATAATTTTTGAAAAGATAACTGAAACAATATATTCAATACTAACATATAAAATGGGCATCCCTCCAAAGATATTAAATATTCGTTCCAACATATAATTATTCAAAATAAACATAACTTTCCTCTTCTCTTCTATTCTACATCATAAAATTCATCTAACACATAAGTTGTTACAGGTTTAACATATAATTCATATTTCGCTACTAAATCAGCAATGATATCACCATCAATTAAGGTTATTGTTCTAGTCCCTTGGCGAGAAGCTTCTATAGCTGATTTTGAAAATTTTGATGTTGTGATAAATATACCGAATTCAGCATTATATTTATCCATTGCACCTCTAAACTTATCTATTTCAGGAGAAGGAACATTCCCTTCCCATCTTTTAGCCTGAATAGCAACTCTAGCAGTTCGAAAATCATCACTTGTTATATATCCAAATCCATCGAGACCTCCATCGTTAGAAACTTGAATCCCTATCTTTTCATCCATTTCAACATTCATCTTTGAAACGAGTTTTCTAGCGAACATCTCAAATTTTGTTGGACTGAATTTTTTTAATTTTCTAATTAGCTCATCTCTCCACTGATCTTCTACAATTTCTTTTTCATCTTCAGAAATTACTTCTTCAATATCAGAGATCTCTTTTTTCCGCTTATTTTCCCTATTAATTTCTTTATATATAGTCGAAAAATCTAAAGATTCAAGATTAGCTTCTCGTCCTTTACTTGTCAAAGTATAGACTTTATTATCTTTTTTTAAATATTCCGCTTTTTCTAAATAATTCAAACTGAAATTAATAAAAAACTTAAAAGGTGAGTACTCATTATTACTCTTCTCAGAAATACGACGGAAATCAATATATTCTTCAGTTATAACTTCAGAATTTTTCCTAAAATACTCTACTATCGCTCTCTTTGTGTCACTTCCACCTTTTTTTCTAAGTGCGATTATTATTTCTTTAGAAATAACATTATCTTTCTGACTAGTTGTCATTTTAAATATATCCACAAACTCTCCTCCTTTCTTACGTCTATTCTTTCCTTTATTATACTAAAAATTTTTATGAATTAATAGTAAAAAAAGAATGAAATTGCCTGAAAAGACAACCTCATTCTTTACAATTATTTATGATAACTTGCTCCTGTTATTATACGGTAAGCTCTATACACTTGTTCAAGTAAAACAACACGCATCATTTGATGTGGAAACGTCATTTTACTAAACGATAATGCAAAATCACTACGTTTTTTCACACTATCAGAAAGACCATAACTTCCACCGATCACCAATGCCACATCACTCTTACCAGTAAGCATTAAATTATCAATTTTTGATGCAAATTCTTCACTTGATAAATTCTTACCTAAAATTTCCAAAGTAATAACATATTGATTATCTTTAATTTTTGATAATATGTTATTTCCTTCTTTTTCCATCGCAAGAGCTATTTCTGAATCATTCTCTACCTTTACTTTTTCATCTGAAATTTCAATAGTATTTAACTTAATATATGCTCCAAGACGTTTTTCATATTCTTTTATAGCATCTCTATAAAATTTTTCCTTAACTTTACCTACACAAATCAAAGTTACTTTCATCAGAACCTCTTTCTACCTACACATCTTTACCAAGAACAAATTTTTCAATAGCATAAGCGAAACCATCTTCATCATTTGACTTAGAAATAAAATTCGCCGCTTCTTTTAAAGTAGGATTAGCATTATCAACCGCTACTCCCATACCAGCGAACTCAATCATGCTTAAATCATTAAGTCCATCACCTAACGCCATTACATTCTCATTTGTTAAACCAAGTTTTTTACATAATGAATCTAAAGATACTCCTTTAGAAATACCCTTATCGTTAATCTCGATAAAGAACGGTTTAGACATAGCAACCTCATACTCATCACCTAATTCAAGCGCTAGTTTATCTTTCACCGCAACAGCTTCATCAGGGTGTTTAAGAATTATTACCTTAGCCGCACCTTCTTTAATATCATCTTTCATATTTTCACTAATTACTAATTCTGCACTTACTAAACCAGACTCAATTCGTGCATATTCATTATCACGATTGGTAAGAACTTTCCCACCTTGATAAGTAAGAATATCACAATCATTCTCCAAAGCAACGTCTATTAAGAACTTGATTCTCTCAGGAGATAAAAACTTCTCATAGATCACTTCATTCGTTTTAAGATTAGCAATTCTAGCCCCATTAAATGAAAGTAAGTAGTTATCATAACTATCAAGTTGTAAATCTTCTACTATACTCATCATTCCAAAATCAGGTCTACCCGATGCTAAAATAACTTTAATATCTTGTTTCTTACACTCTTCAATTACTTCTCTATTTTTCTTAGAAATCTCACGATCACTATTTAATAGCGTATCATCAATATCTGTAACAACTAATTTTATCATACAAAAGCTCCTTTAGTAGATTTCATTAAATCTATAATCTTATCAATTTATATATTTCACTTCTTTACATTATATCAGATTACACTACTCTCTCATAGCGAAAAAGGAAAAATCATATCAATCTGATATGACTTCTTCGTTTTCCTCATTAAATCACTCTAATATTAAGTTTTTTCTAAAATTAACATAAAAATAAGACCCAAAGCATTTCTACTCTGAGCCTTTTATTTACTTACAACAAATCTAACTTGCTACCTTTTATGGCAGCTTTTTCCAGATTTTTCAACAACACTATTCCTAATATTAAAAATACAAAAGCTAACACTAACTCTCCTCTAATTAGATATATGTTGCTCATTACACTCTCCCCACCTATTAATTTTTGAGCTAAAAGTATAGATCGTGTTAGTGGTAAAGTATAGCAAAATTGCTCTACTAAATATGGAAAATTACTAACTGGAAAATTCGCTCCTGTAAATATTAAAAGTACTTTGTCTATAGTATTCGTTACTAGGTGAATTTCTGTCGTTAATAATATTAAACACGAGATAAAAAATCCAAAACAAGTCGCTACAAATATTGCTAATATTAAAATAAAAACAAACTCCAATATTTTTTGTCCATTCCAAGCTAGTCCTAATAATAAACTAAGTACACTAACTCCAAAAACTACCGATACAAAACTTAGTAACATAGTTGAGATTGCACTTGAAATTAATATTTCTGAAATACTCGTTTTAGTCGCTAACATTAGAGACAATGTTCCACTTGCCCTCTCCCTTGCTAACTGAAGACCAACTCTATAAATTGCCGTAAATGCACTAGTCACTATCGCATTACTTATAACCCATTTTTCAATATTTTCCGCACCATAAACATAGTATCCTACTAGTGAATAACACATCATTTGCATTAGTGGAATTAATAAATCTATAGTAAAGAAAGCACGCCAATCATTTAATACCGAAGACATTTTATATGAAAAACCAACTCTTCTAAAAAATCTATACACATTTTCCATATTAAAACACCTCCAAAGTACCATTAATAACACATAGTTTCTTAATTTTTCTAAATGAAAATATACTAATAATAAAATAAATAATTATAATAATCACCAGTATAAAAGCTACTCTCAATAATTCTTCATTACTACCACCTTGAACAGCTAATTTATATCCTTCCATCGCCCATGTTGGACTCAATAAGTATGAAATATATTGAATAAATTTCGGGAAGATCGAAATAGGAAAGACCATCCCAGTTAGCATTATTATCGGATAATCAATAACATTCATAAGAATACTTATTTTTCTAGATAAAGTAAATAATCCTGCCATCATAAAACCGACAGCTATCATAGACACTATCATTAAAATTGTTATTAATACAAAATAACTAAAACTTGCAAACTGGATAGATTTATTAAATAAAATTTTTACCGTCAACATATTAAGTCCAAAACTAAATATTCCCCAGAGTGTGTTCCCTAAAATTTTTCCAAAAATTATATTTTCGAAACCTATCGGTGAGGTGAAAATCATTGGCATAGTTCCTAGCCATTTTTCTCTATCCATATCACTAGCTGATGAAAAACAAATACTTCCCCAAAAAGTAGTAATTCCCGCTCCTATAAAAGCATATAACATAAAATCTTCCACACTACGATTTTGATAAATCATCCCGAGTAAAATTCCACTTAATATTGGGCTAATAAAAATACAAAATCTAAACATTGGGCGTGCTATTGATTGTTTCATCTGAACTTTGGCACTCATTAATATTGCTCTCAACATACTATGCATCCCCCAATAGTTCTATATAAATATCTTCTAACGTTATTTCTAAATTCTTTTTATTTTTCTCTTCTTGTTCGCGTTCTTTCTTTGCTTTTATTTCTTCTTTTCTTTCGTTAGAAACTAAATTTTGGAGACCTACTACATCGTCTATAGCCAGTAACTTACCTTTTTTTATTATCGCAATTCTATCACAAAGTTCTTCTGCTTCTGGCATATAATGAGTTGTTAGTAAAATAGTTACTCCTTCTTTAGACAGTTTTTTTATTAATTCTCTTAATTCTTTTGCTCCTACTGGGTCTAATCCAATACTCGGTTCATCTAAAAATATTACTTTTGGATTATTTAATAATGCTCTTGCAATTTGAAGTCTTTGTTTCATTCCTTTGGAGAAAGTTTCTACCTTTTTATCTATAAACTCACTTAACCCCACTTGAACTATTAATTTTTCAATTAATTCTTTTTGATCTTTAGAAGGAATTTTGTATAAATCTGCAAAATATGCCAAATTATCTCTTGCACTAAGCCGCCAATAAAGGCTCCTTTCACCACCAAAAACAAAATTAATATATTCTCTAACTTTTTTAGCTTCCGAAAAAGTATCAAACCCAAACACTTTTGCTTCTCCTTCGCTTGGAGCAAGCATCGTAGTCAAAATTTTTATCGTTGTTGTTTTTCCCGCACCATTTGGTCCAAGTAAACCAAAAATTTCTCCTTCTTTCACTGAAAAATCTATTCCTTTTATAGCTTCAAATTCACAATTTTTCGAAGTCTTAAAACTTCTTTTTAAACCCTGTACATCTATTATATTATCCATTACTTTCTCCATTTCCTAAAATAATTCCGACCTAGCCTTTTCAACAACTAATTATATTCAAATCCCTTAATATAAAGCTTTTTATAACGTTTAATTGTTTGTTATCATTAAATTTTTAATATTTTATTTTAATGATGTTAAAAGATCTATAACAAGTAAAATTCTACTACCAATCCAGATATATCTCTGATAAAAAAACATAGTCTTTTGGCATTTCATCTGACGTACTTATCTCATCCCCAACCCAGTTTCCTGTGTTGCATGAATTTCCGCATCCCAAAAGTATAGGTAACGGATTAGCAAAGTCACATTCAGAACCATTTAAATATAAAACCTTAGTTATGTCTAGTGAAAAATACACCTTCTTTGTATGATTAATTGTATATAGGAAATCTCTTCCTTCTCTCGAAAAAAAACCTTTAAATGGATTATCGAGTCGAATTCCATACTGTTTTAATATGTGAAGAGAATATTCAATTTCCTCTTTAACATCTCCTTCAGCCTCCTTAAAAGTTCCAGAGATATTTGTATACATCTCATCTACTGTGTCCACTGACGAACCAGGATATACTGATTCCAATGTATGTTGATAAAGTAGTTCTAGCGATACATTATCTGAACTTTTAAGTCGAGGTAATTCATCTCCTAGCCATATTATATGATCTCCAGCCCAATCAGTAGCTAATAATTTATACAACGCACATAAAAAGTCATTCCCAACATGCAGTGTTTGCCAACGTTTGCTACCATAACCAAAATCAACAGGAGAAATATACTCCTTTTTATCTACATTAACCCACTGGTAACACTCACCCATATCTCAACCTCATTTCATTAAATTTCCAATATCATATTTATATATAATTCTTATTATATTTTATACTATTATATATAATTAAATTTATTATCTTTACTTCTAATTATCCTGTAGATAAGATAAAAAAACACCTTACCTATTTCATGAGTTTATTATACAAAAACTACTTTAATAGATTTTTTAAAAATCTATAATCTTGTCAATTTATATATTAACTTATATAACATTGTATCAGATATCTATACTCTCTCATAGTAAAAAAGAGAAAATCATACCACATTGATATGACTTCCCCATTTTTAAAAATAAGTTTCAATTTTTTTCTATATCTTTTACATCATATATCTTAATTCTTATTCTAATATCATATTTATCCCTCGTTCTATTTCTTATCTTAAATACTTATGATATATTTTTTCCTTTTAACGTTTTTCAAATTTCAATAAAACAAATATTCCCAAACCAAACATTATTGTTAATATGTTCAAAGATACTCCAAGAACTTTTATATTGTCATAAACGAAAGGTATTAATAAAAACAAGACGCCAAATACTGAATAAAAACTAGTTATGATAGTATGAATAGCTCCAAAATCTTCTCCTTCATAATCATCATAGAGCATTTTTTCAAAGAAGTTTCCGGAAACTCCTATTACAACAAAGGTGATAAAGAAAAACAATAATTTTAGATAACTATTATCTATTATAAATACTAATAAAAAGCTAGTTCCTGATATCAAATAATCCATATAAAAGAAATTTTTGGGAGGAACTTTTACAAAAGGTGCAACCATTGCTCCTACTAAGTCCGCACCACGCCATACAGAAAGAACTAAAGCTAACCATTTTACATCAATATTTATGCTAATAAGATAAAGCGGAAGCAGTTTTAAAAGCAAGTCAGTAGCACCACTAAGAAATGCTTCGATAACAATTATCTTTGATGCTGCATTTCGCGAAAACAATGTCTTTATATTGCCGACTATACTAGCCTCAACTACCTCTTCTGTTTCCTCAGTTTCTTCGGTAGTTTGAATATTTTTATTCAGGTTTAACTTTGTAAAGAAGTATACTCCCGCTAAAAAGATTGGAATACTTAGTTGCATAAGTGATAAATAAGTGATAAAACCAAGTAGTAGCGACGCAACAAAATTACTAAGTATATCTAATGAGTTTGATGTAAAATATTGAATATCAACTGATTTTTTAATCAAATTATTATCATTATCAAGAACTTCTGGTGTCACTTTTACATTTAACGAAGTAAGAACACAATTTACTAAGTTAAATAAAAAGTTATAAATAAATATAAAAGCAATATGCGCTTTATTAACTAATGCAAATATTAAAAGACTGACTAAGATAATATGCATAATTTGGAAACAGAGAATCCAAAATTTTGTATTTTTTATCTTATTAAAGAAATAACTATATGAAAATGCTACTAGCGATGGAATCATTCCTATTAAAGCAAACGACGTCAAAGTACTTGCTTCTATATTATATACTTCTACCAAAGCAATCGTTACCGCAACCATATAAAAACTATCTGCTATATTCAATACCGAACGCCCTAAAATTAGATTAATAAAATTCTTAGGAAATATTTTTAGTAATTTCAAAATTATACACCTCCCTTGTAAGTAAGTTGATTCGAATTATATCTTTCATATTTCCAAAACCTCTGAGTTCTGAAAACACTTTATATGATATCATTCCAGAAGCCATAAATAACATTGGAGTAAGTATACTCGATGATGCTTTTTTATCCAATATACTATCATCATTTATCATATTATCACCATAAAAGTCATTTAAGTTCATTGTTCCTTTTGGATTAATATATGCATATTTTATCGTTGTTGACGCATAAGAACCTGCTATAAATGACTTATTGTATTGAAACGATAAATCACTAAACCAGTAATCAATCTCTACAAACGGAGTATCAGTGCAACAAATTGCTATATCAAAATCATATTTTAAAAGAATATCTTCCAACTCATTTTTACTATTAATCTTGGAATTATCAGATATTACCTTCCACCTACTCGGTATTCATATTGTTTTGATGGCTTATGTTTTTTCAATCTAATTTATTTTATGAATATATATTAGCACTGATACATTATATAGTCAATTCTTTTTTCTGAAAAAAAAGAATAAATATCTGAAAAATAATAAAAATATATTAATAACTTATAATATAAATTAATAATATGAAAATTGCGAATTTTAATATTAAAGAAAACTAATAAAGGTTTTTTTTAATACAAAAATATTATATCTAATTATATATACTAATCCCTCTTTATTTTTGAGTGTCTAATCTAATTATACAATCTCCCATAAAATATACGTTTTATTGTCTTTTATTGACTTTAACATAAAAACACATTACAATGAAAGCGTAGTAATAGAAATATGATTTGATCTATACGTAATTACAAACATATAGTATGCTTTACATTCACAAGCGGAGGTATATTTCATGAATAAAAATTTTAAATTTATACGTACTATTCTTTCTACTAGTCTTTTAGTCAGCTCTGTATTTTATATAATTAAAGTATAATTAGATCTACAAATTAAAAGCATAATAAATCTAAAACATCTATTTAGGTAACAATAGACGCTAAATTATATAATGAAGTTATTGTTTAATTTATCTTAGGTAAATATTATCCGTCTCAAATAAAACAATAATAAAGTATGTAGGAGGTAACAAAATGAATACTGAAAAATATATAGAAATGGCAATATTCGTTATAATAACAACCCTGCTATCAGTAACAGGTTCATATTTCGCCATAAAAAAAATAGAAAAATTAAAACAAAAAAGAAAAAAGAAAAAAAAAAAAGATAAATAATTAACTTAATCAATATTAAGATCAACTTTAAAAAATTAATTTCAATAAAATCATAATTTTAAAGTCTCATTGATAAAT
>JAWHCX010000032.1:0-11072 GCA_032567735.1 Gemella haemolysans
CGGAACCCTTAACAATCCCAAAACTTGTCGAATGGTCGGCTTAATAGCTCACGCTATGCCGACATTCGTCTCCAAGTTTAGTTAAGGGTTCTTCTCAACGCACAATAAATTTTCTCGGCATAAATGCGTCAACTCTTTTATTCTTCAGAAATACTTTTAGTTAATAAAGTTGCTCCACCAATTAACATTCCAATGCCCAAAATAAAGAAACCACTAAAGATAGCAAAAAGACTTCCTAAAGATAAGAAAATAGAAAATAAATTACGTTCTGTTTTTTTCAACTTCAAAACTCCTTTTTAGCAAACTTTATCACAATAGTTATCGCTTTACAGGTCTGATTTTCGTCGTTATAATCTAGTTAAATCCCGTAAGGGCGCACTTATGCGTTCTAAAAAGAACGCGTGCAAAAACCATAATCGACCTTCGTCGATTTTTTATCTTAGTTTTAAGTAATCGGTGTTGCAGCACAGATATAAAAATTAATACTGCATTATTAGTAATCGGCGTTGTGGCGCAGATACAAAAATTAATACTGCACGAATTTGAATCGACGTTGTAGCGTAGATATAAAAATTAATACTACATCAAAATTTAACTAAGATTTAAGCTACTAGTTTTTTGCTAGTAGCTTTTTTATTTTTTAAAATTTTAAATACCTTTATTTTGAGTTTTAAGGGGGCATTTTAAAGATTTAGGGGTAAATCATATAGTTTTATGCCTAAAAACTTATATAAGCTCTTAAAACGCAAATATGAGCCAAATAAATATATGCTATTTCCAAAAGCAAAAATTTGAGCAAATCCAGTGTCGATTTTTTAAGACACTGCCCAGTTACATGCAAATTTAAAAATTGGCATAAAAACTGGTCAACCATGCCGGTTGAACGCTATAGTTCCCGCAGGGGCAAAAAGACATAAAAAAACGCTAGCTTTTAAGCTAACGTTTCAAATCTTTTAAGTAATAATTTTGTTTTTCAAAATTCCAAATTGCCGTAATTGAATGTGCTTTTTCTTCTTCGTCTGTTGTTTTATCTTCGTCACTTGTATTAATCAAATTACCATCTTCGGCATCGTCTAAATTTAAAATTTTATGTTTTTGTTTAAGCAAACCACCATAACTCAACATACGTTTTCGGTATAAACCTTTTTCTAAATCATTTACGATTTCTTGATTTTTTTCGTCATTATCAGTTAAAAAATCTGATGACTTAACCGAGTATTTTGAAGTCTCTTTGATTGCTATAAAATTATCTAAATTATTGGCTAAAGATATTATGTTGTTTCATGTTTTGACGACGCATATTAAGTGCGTGTATTTCTTCAAGTTCAGCTTTAATCGATTGCATTAAATATCCTTGCATAGCTTCAACGGTTTCATTCTTTTGTAGCAGCATCGCTTTAAAACGTTTTAAGACACTGACAATTTCAAACTCAACATCTTCTAAACGATAATAGGTATCATGGGCATTATTAAATGATTTCTTCCCTTTGAGTAAAACACTTTTAATAATACGAATTTCTCTAATTTCAAAATTACTTACGTAATCTTTGATTTGTTGTGGCAATTCTTCAAGCACTTGGAATTTTAAGGCATCATTATTAAATTCATTTTGTTGATGATTTGTATGATTCGAATGATTGTGGTTTGTTGAATTGTTATATGTATCATTCATATCATGCGTATCATTATTCTTAGTCTCTATATAGTCAGTATTACTTAAGTCAGTATCATTAGTGTATTCTTTTGATATGTCATGATGTATCAAATTAATATTTCTTGATGTATCATTATCATATTTCTGGACGTATGAATTTGATACGTCCGTGTTATTACGCTGTTCTATATCATTTTCTTGTTGTGAAATATAATATACATCAGCTTCTGTTACTTCCGGTTTTTTAATATATAATTTATTAGGTTTATTTAAACCTACTCTTATTTGATTGAATAAATCAGCTTGAGTTAATTCTTTTTTAATTTTAGATAACTTATTTGGACTACTAATATTTAAAATAGATTTAAGCTTTTCATTGGTATAAATAAAAAATATATCTCCATTTTTATCTACCCAATTATTTCTTATAGATAAATCTAAACGATCTCTTAATATTGACCATGTTATTTTTGCATCGTTAGACAAATTAACATATTTAGGATTCGTAAAAAACACTTTAGGTAATTGATAAAATTTTTCTTTTTGGATTTCTTTAATGTTAAAGTTGGACATACAAAAACCTCTTTCATATTTAAATTTCTAAAAGAGGTAATAAAAAGCTATAAGTAAGTTTATATGTATTCGACTTGCACTAATAATTCTTAGAATATATAATAAGAATATAACAAATATATAAACAAACAAATCACTTGTTTTATTACCGAAGAAACCTGACTATTCCCGTAGTTGGGTTTCTTTTATATATATTTATAATAACACTTTTAAAAGCTTTGTTAAATTGTTTATATACATTTGGATGTATGCATTTTCAAAAAAGATAAAGCTTCGTATAATACCTTTATATGGTTATGTCATATAACAGCGTATAAACGCTTATATAGCAAGTATAAAGGGTGTATAACACCTATACATGTAGGGTTGAAAGTTTATACATATAATCCTATATAGTTATACGTATAACCGTATATAGCTATATGTATAATGAATTATATGCCCTTGTAATAACAAGTATAATAGCTATATAATGGTATAAATGTCATGTGTATAATTATATGGAGGCCATTATATGAAAAGTATGAAGGAAATTGCCGATGAATTAAACGTAACAAAAATGACTGTTTATAATAATGCTAAAAAAGCAAATGTAAAATTTCAAAAAATCGATAACGTAAATTACTTATCCGGTGAAGATGAAACTATAGTAGTAAACCGAATAAGAAAAAATCAAAATAAGAATGATGATTTTGAAGGTGAAAAAAAAGAAGAAGCTGAACCTAATAATGATAACCTGGTGAAAGATGAGACAATAAAACAATTATATAACCAAGTAGCTATATATAAAGAACAATCAAATAGAGATAAAGAGCAAATAAATACACTTAATAGACTTTTAGAGAATCAGCAAATATTGGCTTTAGAAAGTAATAAAAAAATTCAAAAACTAGAAAATCAATTAGAGGAAGAAAGACAGCTTAATTATTCCTTTGATACATCTTCTAATGATAGACAAAATGTTAAGGCGCAAGAAGCAAAGTTTACCGAAGAAACTAAAGATTTTAATCAGCAACCAGAAAAGGAACAGCCCATAGAGGTACAGCATAAAGATATACCTGAAGAGAAAGAGAATGAAAACCTCAATGAAGAACCATCCACAATAGACGATAAACAATTCGAAGAAATAGATAATGAATACGAAGATAAGGAAGAAAAATCACCTAAAAAAGGTTTCTGGAGTCGGTTGTTTGGTAATTAACACAATAAAAAGCGCTACAAGCTCATGAACTTGTAGTGCTTTTTTATGCTAGAACTTCTGATAATCATCAGTTATGTTAAACTCTAACAAAAACTAAATTATCAGAAGAATTATCTAGGGTATTAAACATAGGTAAATCAATTTTCTATCGCCAATAGTATAAACATCATCCATATTAATCTGAAGATAGCTACATAATTCTTTAACAGCATAGCCTTTATTTGTATAAGGCGCCATAAACTCTATTAAATATGGTTTGTTTTGAGGTTTCTATGTTTAATCATTTAATTTTTCATTATATAAATCGAATAATTATAAAAAGTCATCATACTTTTTATTTTTTAAAAATATTTGAAAATTTAATAGTAATCCAATTATAAGATCAAATATCATTATCATTATAATCAAGGCAACTATAATCACTGTGACACTCGTTACATAACAAGCTAGTAATCTCCAGATAAAATTGACATTTTCACCAATTCCATAACTTAACATATTACAAAGTAGTAAAAGAATAATAATACCTATACTGTAAATTAAAATTGTCAGTGTATATTTTTTAATAACTCTATTAGGAAACAATAGTTCATCTATTAGGTTCTTTTTCACCAGTATCTCTCGTTCAATTCTATCTTTGTCACAGATTTTGATTTTACTATTTTTTATTTTTTCCTCTAATAAAATAACCTCGAACGATCTGCTAATTTTTAATAAATATGCAGGAAAAGCTAATGTTAAGCATAATGTAATTAATTCATTTACATTGTTCATGTAACTTATAAAATAGATGAAAGTTGCTACTAGTGCTCCTAAAAATATAGTTATATTAAGTTCTACATCAAATATTTTAAAAATATCTGCTCTATTCATCAGTTAATCATCCTTTCAAGGTTTATTAATACTAATAAATTATTAGATATAGGTATATCATATTATTAATTTAAGAAATTGTCTTTTATAATTTTACTTAATAATAAAAAAGTAGAACCATTTAAAATTAATGGTTCTACTTTTTAACTATTACTAATTTTAAAAATAAACTAATCTACAATATCTAAAAATATATGTTTAGTACTATTTTTGTTTAGTTATATCAAGTGATTTGGGAATTAACAAATAGACAACTATTGAAATGATAATCATGATAATCCCACCTACTAAAGCAGTTGCTACAAAAGCATCATTAAATGATGTTACAGCCTCGTTTGCAAGCTGTTTTATCCCCGTAGCTTTAGCTACTTCGACAGCGCCCACTACAGATTCTTCAGCTACATGAGCTAAATCTCCAACTATACCTTTTGATGAAAAAGATGAAATATCTAAAAATACACGATAAAGCATAGAAGATAGGCTACCAAGTACTGCTACACCAAAAACATTTCCAAGGTCATACATAGACTCTTCAACAGCAGCTGCATTACCTGCTTTTGATGTAGGTGTTTCTAACATTATTAGAGCAGATGCAACTGCTAGTGAAGCCATACCAGCTCCAACTAAAATTAATGCTAAAGCCATTGTAGAATATGATAATGGATGACCAAAGAAATACATAATAAACATGCCAATGGCTGCAATTCCAATTCCGGAAGGTAACACTATTTTCGGTCCAAATCGCGCCGCTAATCCGGGTGCAATTGGTGCAAACACCATATCTCCTATTGCCATAGGTAATAGGTATAAGCCAGCTTTAAAAGGAGAAAGTTCTTCCACAACCTGTAACCATTGTGAAGCTAATAACAAAACAGATGCCATTGCAAACATTGTCATAAATGCAGCAATTGTACCAGCTGAAAATGATCTCTTTTTAAAAAGTCTTACGTCTAACATTGGATCAGAACTTGATAAATTACGTTTAACAAATATCACTATCATGGTAATTGCTAATACTATTACAACCCATGGAATAATATCTGCTAGTCCTTCTTTTGAAAATTCTTTGATACTCCATACCAGTCCAATCATGCCTGCAATTGATAAAATTGTAGAAGGAATATCCCACGAGTGAGACTTTTCTTTTGATAACTTAGACTCTGGTAATAAAAATAAACCTGCTACAACTGCTATTATCGCAAACGGTACATTAATTAAAAATGCCGAGTGCCATGAAAATTGCTCAAGTAAAGCTCCTCCGATAATTGGTCCAAAAACAGCACCTATCGATGAAGCGATTGACCATACAGCTAATGCAGTGGCCCTTTCTTTAGGGTTTTCAAAAATTACTCTTATCATTGAAAGAGTAGTTGGCATTATTAAAGCACCTGCAATACCAAGTAAAAATCGAATAGCTATTACGAACTCTGCACTTTCTGCGAAAAATATAGCTAATGAAACGAGGCCAAATAAAGCAAATCCAGTTAATAATGCTTTTTTTCTTCCCCATTTATCAGCAAAGGCACTCAATGGAATTATAAAGCCAGCTAAAACAAGAGAGTATATATCAACTATCCATAACTGTTGGGTACCAGAAGGCTCTAACTCTCTTACTAATTCCGGTAAAGCCATAATTAATATTGTCATATCCATTGTAACAACAAACAAACTAACAGCTAATACTACTAGTGCAGTCCATCTTTTTTTTGATGTCATCATATCAGTAGTTTTTGTAAAAAATGAAATCATTTAAGTTCCCTCCAATCCTTATAGACCGTGCGATCGGTCTATAAGGATTGTAATCTATTTTTTTACATATTACAACAAAAAATCTTGCGAAATTTAAATGGCTGTATTGTGTTATACAATTATTCTTTGAATTTTTTGTGCTATCATTGATAGTACTTAATACTCATTAAAGGCGTGATGAACTTGAAAGATAAAATACTAGGTGTCGCAAAGGAATTATTTATAAAAAATGGATATAATGCCACTACTACTGGAGAAATTGTTAAATTATCAGAAAGTAGTAAAGGGAATCTTTATTATCACTTTAAAACAAAAGAAAATCTATTTTTAGAAATTTTAAATATAGAAGAATCTAAATGGCAAGAACAGTGGAAAAAGGAACAAATCAAATGTAAAACTAATAGAGAAAAATTTTATTTATATAATGAACTATCTTTAACAACCGAATACTATTATCCACTTCAAAACGCAATAATTGAATTTTGCACTGAATATTATAAAACTAATAGCATTAATGAAAAAATGAATAAATTAGAAAACAAATATATAGATGCTTATCATGTAATTTTTAAGGAGGGTAATTTAAATGGCGAATGGTGTATTAATGATGTTAATGCTGTTAGTAAAATAGCAGCAAACGCTGTTAATGGAATTGTTACCTTTACACATGAACAAAATATTAATGAAAGAATTAAACTTATGAACAAGTTCTCTCAAATTTTTTTAAATGGACTTAGTAAATAATTATATATATATTCTTGAAATACCAATAAATATTATTTCTAAATTACGTTCGTTTTTAAGACAAAATTTCAATAGTACTACACAAAAGGAGAGTGCGAATTCGCACTCTCTTTTCTTGTCTTATTATTAGAATCTCATAATAGATGAATAACATATAATTTAGGACGCTGTGAGAAGATCTCATTTGCATTAACAATCCATTTATCAAGATAATCCCTTACCATTTTTAATTCTATAAACTGTCTGTCTTGTGATATTAACCTCTTTCGCAATCTTACTAATTGCTTTGCCTTCTTCTAACATTTCAACAACACGATGGTAGATAATACGTTTTTGAGGATCTTTAGCATTAGGTGAATATAGTAAAGGGCGTCCTTTATACACACCTTTTTCTTTCGCAACTTGAATACCTTGTGCTTGTCTACGTTTACTTTCATTTCGTTCTTGTTCTGAAACCATTGCTAAGATTTGAACGATTAAATCTTTCATAAATTTATCTAATAGTGGATTACCAATCACTTCATTCATCATAGGTAAACTAGTAATCATCAATTGAACTTCTTTATCCTTTAAATAATTAACTGTGTTAATCACTTCATCATAATTACGACCTAAGCGATCAATCGATTCTACTACAAATCTATCGCCCATTCTCACAAAGTTAAGTGCTTCTTGAAATACGGGTCTATTTTCTACTGACTTTCCCGATTGTTTCTCTGTAAATATTTTCTCTACGCCAAATGTTTTCAAATTATCTAGCTGTCTCTCTAAATTCTGATCTACCGAAGATACTCTTGCATAACCTATAATCATTCATTTTCACTCCACAATTAATATACACCCTAATCATACGTTTAAGTTATTATAAATTCAATAACTCTCTTTGTATGATTAGGGTGTACTCAAAGTGTACATATCTATAATTAAAACTTACTAAAAATAAATATAGATTTTTTCTTTGTAACAGAACCGTTCATTTGAAGGTCATCTCTATCATAAATATTTAAATTAACTAAAAATTTTAATCATCTGTTTAATACTTATGAAATGTATTTACGGTAGGTATTAAAATTGATGAAATTTATATAAGTGCTTTCAATGAAAATGACCGTTTATTTATCCTCCTGATTTAAGGAGTTAGAAATTTCGAAAACGATTCTTTCCATTTGTTGCATTTGTTCCATGTCCAGATATTTAATACATTATAGAAAACCAAAGACCATCACTAATTAAACGCAGTTTTAAAATTTCATCAGGATTGCCTTCGTCTTTAAAATGGGCCTCTTTTAATATAAGTTCTACTCTTTCATACCTAACTCTTTCAATGCCATCGTTTCATACGCCGATTCTCCTGATTCCATAGCAAACTCAGCGATAAACATTGGGAATACTGCATTGAGTTCTATTATATGCTCTTTCATTCGTGGCCATATTTCACCTCCAGCTTTACCGTATGCTGTTATAAGTTGCTCTAATCCTTCGTCGTCGAATACACGATGGTGTCCTATAAAGTCCATTGATGGGTCGGAGTGGGTTGCTTCAGTCCAGTCTATGAGACCTGTGACGTTTGCTTGGTTATCTACCATTATATGTCCTGGATGTAAGTCCCCATGTATCATGGTCGCATGTCGAGGCCATAGTTCGTCGTTTTCTAACCATTGTTTCCATCTGTTCCATAATTCATCTGATACGCCATAAGTTTCTTTAACTTTATTCATTCTTCTTTGAAAGTCATTTTTTATTTCTTGTATGGTTTTGATATTTATATGCTGAACGTTAATGTTTTCTTCTGGTATGTTGTGTAAATCTACGAGTGTTTCAGCTAATGTGTTAATAAAGTTTTCTGGTAATGGTTTGTGTTCAATTTCCCATACATAATTTTGTATTTCTGGATCTATTGTGGCTGCGGGTTTACCTGTAAGTTTTGGGTAAGCAATAAGGTCTTTTGCATGTACTTTCCACTTCGGTATTTCAAATGAAACATTCTTCTGTAAGAAGTCTACCGTTTGTTTTTCGGGTTTTGTTCGTTTATAAACGTCAGGTCTTCTTGGTAGTCTCAAAACCCATTCTACTCCATGTTTATCTTTTCCAAATGCAACTTGAAAATCAAGTCCCGATTCATTCAATGAGATTGTTTGAGGTTGGATGTGTAATTGATATTTTTCTGCACATTTAATAATTTCATTATGTCGAGTCATTTTATTGGATCCTTATTTCTATTATATTTTTCTTGTGAACGTATTTTTTATATTGATATAAATGAACCTAATATTCAATATAAATTAGTGTATAGTTTTTAAGTTATATCATGAATAGATTGTCCTGTTAATTCCCATTTTTTATCTGATACATGTTTAACAAACCTTGTATCATGTGATGTAAACAAAATGATTCCAGGATATTTATTCATAAACATTTCTAATGCTTCTAATGTTTTAATATCTAAAAAATTAGTTGGTTCATCCAAAATTAACATATTCGCTTTCGTTGAAAATAATACTGCTAACGATAATTTCGTTCTTTCCCCACCACTCAAAACATTACAAGAACGATCAAGTGCTTCATTTAAACCCAAGTTATTTAAAATAGCTCTACTGAATGATTCTGATGAATCCGTTTCATCCATTAAATATTGCAATAATGAAACGTCACGCATGTCTTCATAAGCAAGTTGACGATAGTATGCCATTTGCACTTTAGGAGAACAATCAATTCCCTCTATTTGGTGGTAAATAGCTTCAAGTAAAGTTGTCTTACCTACACCATTTGCACCTACGAGCGCTATATTTTTGCCATATGGTATTTGGAATCGTACTTGTGTTAGCAGTTTTTGACTTCCTTTAACCAATGTTAGATTTTGTGCAATGATTGGATAATTATTATGGATATCATAAATTTTATTTTGTGGGAAATTGAATTCATGATAACTTTGTGGTTTTTCAACTTCTTCCAAATGTTCCATTCTTTTTTCAATATGCTTAGCTTGTTTTTGAGCAGCCTTCTCAACCGTGCCTTTTTGTTTTGATGCACTTAAACGATCTGGTGCTATACTTTTGTTTTTTTGTTTTGATGATGCTTGTGCCATTTGTTGCGCTTGATTTCGTTTAGCTTTACTGGCTTGGGACAATCTTTGTTTTTCACTTATATACTGTTCATATTGACGTTGTTGTTCTAACTGTTCTTGTTCATATTGATTTTGATACTGTGTGTAATTACCTTTAAACACTCTTATTGTGCCATCTTCTTGTATATCCCAAATTGTGTCAGCAATTTGGTCTATAAGTGCTCTATCATGACTTACTATAATTAAAGTACCATAGTAATATTTTAAAATATTTTTCAGATAATCTTTACCAATTTTATCCAAGTGATTTGTAGGTTCATCTAAAAGTAATATCGGACTATAATTTGATATGACATTAGCTAATTTATATTTTGCTTTTTCACCACCACTCATACTGTCGGTTGTATGCATAGGTATATGGATTTCACTCATTAAACTACCGTCTAACGTGTTAAAATCATTTTCCACATCCATGTTAAGCTGTTCAAAATATTGAATTTCGCCAACCGTTTCAACTGTTCCAGATTCTGGTTTTGTTTTTTGAGCAATCATATTTAGTAATGTGGTTTTGCCAGTACCATTACCCCCAATAAGTGCTATTTTTTCAAATTGGTAAGCGTAAAGATGACCGATGTTAAGTGATCGTAAATCTGTCAATTTATGATTGATTTGGTTAAATTTAATTGTATATTGTTCCATATTTATACACTCCTTGTATATTTAAAGGACGTGTACGCAAAAAAATGAGACAGGCTACTCCCGTCTCATTCACATTACACTTTCAAACACTTAAAAATTTATTATGATGTTTTAGTATTTGAAAGCGTTTATTATTCCTATCGAAGGATAAAAAATGACATAAGTCATCCTATGAGTGTGTATTGCGGACAAGCCTTTTTGAATTAATTTAGTTTTGTATTCAAAAAGGTTTATTTGAGTCTCATAGAAGCTGTCATTTTAATCCTCCTTCATCGATAAAATAGTAATGTTAATATAACATTTTGTTGGTTTTTTTACAATATATCTCTAAGTAGAAAGATTATATAACAAAAGTATAAAAATACAATTTTAGATTGATTATACATCTCCTTAATTTAGAGTGTACTCATAAAATACGGTTCTGTTGCAAAGTTGAATTTATAATATAATTTTAACAAAAAGGAGTCTTCTGTATGAACTATTTCAGATATAAACAATTTAACAAGGATGTTATC
>JAWHCX010000033.1:0-11052 GCA_032567735.1 Gemella haemolysans
ATATAGGAACAGAAGGTATGAGTGGTGAGGCGATAAAAGCACTGAACCAGAAATTAGAAGAGGTAAATAGAAGTTTAGAATATTATAAGATGTTTATAGAGGATTGTTTTGGTGATCAAGCATAGGTGATATAGATACGCAATTCTGAAGAGATATTTTGTATTATAATATAAGTTGTAAATATCTTAATAATATGTTATACTATAGAAAATAAAATATAGAAAAGGAGATTGACTATGTCAGGACAAATTAGAGTTTCTCCAGAGGTACTACAAAGCCGTGCACGTGAGTATGGGAGAGCATCAGAAGATATTAATACAATTTTAAGTAATTTACAAAGATTACAGGATACTTTACGAGGAGAATGGGAAGGTCAAGCTTTCCAAGGTTTTGATAATCAATTTAATGAATTAAAACCGAAAGTTCAAAATTTTGCAGAGTTAATGCAACAAATCAATGTACAATTAGATAAGACAGCACAAGCTATGCAACAACACGACCAAGACCTATCACGTAATTTTGGTTTAAACGGTTAAAATAAGAAGAAAGAGGTTGAGGATTACATCAACCTCTTTTTTATAGAAAAGGAGATGTAGGATGAGTAAAAAAGGATTAATAATATTGTCATCTATAATAATATTCTTAACTTCAATTATAGTATTTTATGGTGTAATAAAACCTAACCCAGTTATCCCTGGAAATCAAGAAGCAAAAATAACAAATAATGATATTAAAATTGCTTTTGTAAATGAGGATAGTGGAGTAGTGTATAATGGTGACAATATACAAATGAGTAGTGTTCTGTTGAATACTTTAAAAGAGAATACAGAGTATAAATTAGAGACAGTAAGTAGAGCTATTGCTGAAAAAGGATTAGAGGCTGGTAATTATAATATTATGTTAGTGTTGCCGAGTAAATTCTCTCAAGATGTTTTAGCATTAGAGAGTAGAAATCCCAAGCAAGCTATATTTCAGTACAAAATAAAATCTGATAAAAAGGATATAGTTAAACAGGCAGAACAAGCAGTATCAGAGATAAAACAATTTTTTAATAAAGATATTATAAATGTATATTTCTCAAGTATTATAGGAAATTTACAATCTTCTCAGACTCAAGTGGGAGCAGCAATTGGACGAGAAAGAAGTGTTTTAAATAAGTATCAATCTAATTTATTGGTGCCACTTACAGATTATTCAAATCAATTTAAAGGTGTAGGAAGTAGTAGTGAAAATATGTTGTCTTCTTTTAGTAATTTCCATAAGAGTATAAATAATACAAATGAAGCATTTACTTCAATTATGGATACTAATAGAACATATGATAAAGAAATCGAGAAAATAAAACTATTACAAGAAAACTGGCAGTCATCTCTCCAAATTCGAGAAAATAATTTGAATTTGTATGATGAAGGATTAAAAAAACTATCAGTTAAAGAAGAATTGTCCAATTTAAAATTAACTCAAAAATTTCTTTCTGAAGAATTAACAAATCCAGTAGCCTATACAGAATCTGAACAGAAAGTGAAAAATCTAAATAAGGCTATTGAAACTATTCTAACTACTTTTAATGGGATGAATAGTAATGTATTAGAAATAACTAATACTTATCAAGACAAAATAAAAGAAGCAGTATCAGATTCTATGAAGAAAAGTGCAGTTGATAATGCTAATCAACAAACTATAGGATTAATGATTGATGATTTAAAAGGTTCTATGTTGGAGAAGGTTAGTGAGGCTGTAAGGAATTTACCTTATTATGATGCGAATGTGATAGAAAACCTACAAATTGGTGAAGAAGATAAAAAATATTTAAAAAATATAAATAGTTTTGCAGAAAAGTATTCTCAAGCTAATAATATTATTCTAGCTAAAAATAATACAACGTTTAGTCAGGAAAGATTACTAAATTTAAAAGGTGTAGTTTTAAACGAATTGGCAAAAAATCGTACAATTTCACTAAAAAATAATGAAGATAAGTATATAAGAGTGCGTGTTTTAGTTAATTCACCTTATAAATTTAATAGTTTAAATGTTAATTATGGTTCAATTAGTAAAATAAGTGACAATGAATTTATTATTACATTGAATCAGCCAACAAAGGAATTAAATATAAATTATAAACTAGAGTATAAAGGTGAAGTACTTATGATGTCTCCTGCTGTGGTTGATGCCGAAATAGATACAGTTAGGTCTGTATCTATGGTACATGGAGAGGGAGAAAAAATAGAGACAACTGATAAAGATGGTAAAAAAACAAGTAAACTTCTATATTCAAAAGAAGATAAAGATATTAAAAATAAGTCTACACAAACCCAAGTCATATTCCCATTTGAATTACCGTTTAATTTAAAAGAGAGTAATAAAGCAATTTATAATGATTTGAAAAACTATAATAATTTATTTTCTGTTGTGAAAACAATATATGGTTTAGATTTAAATAAAGATAATTTTGATTCATTAGAACCAAAAGAAGGATCTTTATTGAAAAAGGCTGAATTGAAAAATTTAAATGAAATACTAACTTCTATAGTTGCAAAAACTATAACGAATCAACTAAAAACAGAATTAACAATTCCAAAAGAAAAATTCAGTGAAATAGAAGCTTTAAAAGTTAATGCTGAAGAATTAAATAAAGTTATAGGGGAACTAAGAAAAAATACTAAGGTTTTTTCTGATAATTTAAGTGCAACTATTTTAGAAACAGAAAAGGTTTCAAAGACTTTAGAAGAAAAACCTGAACTTAAAGAAACTGAAAAAAGAGATAACACAGAGTTAGTTACAGTAAGTTTAGAAATTAATAAAGATTTAATTAAATTAATGGGAGCAAGTAATACACTACTTAATAATACTAAATCAAATCAATCAACATCTGAAGTGGTAAATAAAGGTTTTGAAAGTTTAGGGAACAGTGTAAAAACATTAGAAAGAGATGGAACAGGCTTAGCTTCAAAAGTTAATGATCTAAAATCTTCTATGGATGCTAATTATGGAGATAATGAAGAATTTTTAAAATCTTTTTCTAAAGTACTAAATAATGCGAAAGATGGTAATAGTAAAAACAAGGCTGTTTATGATTATCTATCGAATCCAGTAAATGCAGGAAATATTACGAAGTTAGTTTCAGAAAATAATACACAAAATATTGCATTAAAACAGGATACACGAACAGGATTTGTTGTGACCGTAATTGTTTATTTAATAAGTGTTTTATTGGCTCACATTTTGCAAAATACTGATTTCTCAAAAATCCAGAATCAGAGATATGTTTCAAGGGTTCAGTGGAAGAATGCTTCACTACCAATGACTATAATGCTGGGATTAAGCTTTGTCCTATCTATAATTATGGGCTTAATAGTAGGAGGTAAATTAGATTATGTACTCGAAAAGACATTAGGATTAATTGTGTTAATGTTCTTGTTAATGGTTTTATTTACAGGAATGAATAATTGGTTATTAAATAAAATTAAATCTACAGGGTTATTAATTAGTATAAGTATTTTATTGCTATATTTAGTAACTGCTGGGCAACTGCTAGATGAGAGAACAAAAGCAAATGAAGTATTATCATATATATCTCCATTGAATTACATAGAAAATGCATTAACATCATTTTTAAATAATCAAGATGGTTGGGGTGTTGTTTTTGGTATTTCATTTATCTTTACGATTTTAGTTTCAGTTTTAAATATGTCAGAATATAAAAAAATAAAGAATATTTAATAGAGGTATGAAATGGGTAAAGTTTTTAAAGTAATCCCGATAATATTAAGCTGTATATTGTTCTTTCAAAAAGACGTATATGCCGAAGATGGTTCTTTGAAAATAGATACAAGAATATCGGAAAGTGCATATCAAAAGGAAAGTTTCTATATTGAACAAGAAACAGAATTAACAAAATTATTTAATGAAGCTTTAGCAAAAAATATCTTAGAACAGAAAGAAAAAGAGTCTATATCTTATAAAAAAGATAGGGCTCTTATCTTCGATATAGAGATAAAAAAAGAAACGGAGCTAGACAATTATAAAAAGAATATATTTTTGGAAAGTCAACAAAAAGGAAATTCAGAAAACACGAAAATTATTTTAAAGGAGAAAAAAAATGTTTTTAACTGGCAGAACATATTGATAATAATAGGGGCATTTTTTGTAATGACATTGTCAATTGTTAAGGTATTCTATAAGAAAAGAGGAGCATAATGAGTGTTGAATATATAGATATTAGTATAGACTTTGGAGAGTATTTAGATAGGGTTATGGATATAAGAATTCCTCAAAAAATTACAACAAAAGAATTATTACAAACATTAGTAGAAGCATACTCTCTTCAATTAGAAATAGATAATCCTATTGTTAGGATGAGAGGAAGAAATGTTTTATTAACTAGTTTTAGTAGGATAGCAGATTTTTCGGATATTAGAAGTGGGAGTTTTCTAATTGTAGAAAAAATTTAATATATGAAAGGAGAGATGAATTGATGGAAAATGTTGTGGAGATAACGAGAGAAGAAATTAAAGGAAATAAGGAAATAGCGCAGGCTTTGTTGGTGGCAAAATCACCATTTTTTGTAGATACAACTATAGAAGTTGATGAAGATAACATCAGAATAAAGAGTGAAGTTCTTGAGCAATATGATGATTATAACAAGATAATGTTATTAAATTTAAAAGATAAATTACGTTATCTTATTAATCTGTCAAAAATTTATACAGATTTAGAAAACTCTAAGTATACATATCGTTTCGATAAAGAATCAATAGTATTTACAGAAAATGGAATACCGCTTTTAGTTTATAGAGGGGTGGTAAACCAAGTATATCCATATGACAGAATTTCTTATGAAGAATTTTTAAATCAATATAAAGCTATAGTTATCTCAATAATAGATGTAAAGGCACATTATGATAAGTTGTCTGCCGGAGCATTAGAATTTTACAGAGGAAATCTGTTTTGTGAAGAAATATCCAAAGAACCAACATTAGAAGGTGTTGTTAATGTATTATTAGATTTTTATAATAAAGAAAAACAAGATAATATAGAAAACTATACACGTGTAACAAAGAAAAATATCAAGTTTTTAAAAACAAGTTTTTTAATGACGGGTATAGCAACGCTAGTATTAGGACTTTTGATAGGGTATATGTTATTATACTCAATTCCTCAAAAAGATAAAATTGCAGATATAAGATTATCATTTATAAATAAAGATTATTCTAATGTTATAGAAAAAAGTAAGAAAATGAATAGAAAGTCTATTAGTCAAGAAGATAAATATATTGTAGCTTATTCAGTTATTCAGTCTGAGCCATTGACAGAAAAACAAAAAGAGCGATTAAGCAAAATAAATAATCAATCTAATGCTGACTACTTAAGCTATTGGATTTTGATAGGTCAAGCTAAGATAGATGAAGCAATAGATGTTGCAAGCTTTTTAGATGATCCGCAATTACTAATGTATGGTATAACTAAGAAAATAGATGAATTGCAACGTAATCCAGAGTTGTCTTCAGAAAAACGAACAGAGCAACTAAATAGTTATAAATCAAAACTAGAAGAGCTAAAGAAAAAATATTTAGGATCTGAAGAAGCGATAAAAAAAGACGATAAAAAATAGGAGGAAGAAATGAAGGTTTATATTATTTATAAAGAAAAAAATTATATGCTTTATCCTAATAGAAAGTATCGTCTGGGAAATACAAGAGAATGTGATATCTATATAGAAGAAGCTATAGATGAGGTTTTAATACAAGTAAAAAATGATCGATTACTTATAAATTACAATGAATATAGTCATGGAATTTATACTTTGAAATTAATTGGATTAAAGTTAAGATTGTTGATTTTAGAAAAAAACAAATATTTTTTATTGGATAGAAAAAATGTTCTTATAGATTCAACAGATCTTGCAGATATTTATTTTAAAGAAATTAAGTATCCTGTTTTGATAAGTTATGAGGAAGAAACAAAAATCGTAAGTGAAGGAGATTTCTATTTAAATGGGTATAAAACTACAGGTGAAGTTTCTTTAAAAGAATTCGATGAGATTGTATTTTTAGAAGGTTTAAGTATAAAAGTATTAGGTAGGTCTTTAAGCCTATTCAGTAATGCTACAATCAAAAGTGAGATGATAGCATATGATGAAGATGAGCAATCTGAGAATAGAGCGGAGGAGTTTCATCGTTCACCACGTATTATTTTAAGAGAACCAACAGACAAAGTTACCGTTGGAACACCTCCGATGGAAGAAGAGGAATCTAGACAGTCTCTTTTGAGACTACTTATGATGCCTTCGGCTATGGTTTTCTTTACAATATTAATGTATATCTATTCTTCTAGTGGAACAATGATGATAATGATGTTTGGAATGTCAACAGTTACTATTATAACATCGATACATAGTTATGTTTCTGATAGGAAAAAATTCAAGGAGCGTCAACAAAAGAAAGTTAAAGATTACAAAGAATATCTTGAAGAAAAACAACTAGAATTTGCCAATTGTAAGGAAGAGCAAAAGCAATCGTTAGAACATCATTATCCAGATATGAAGAAAATATTGCATATGCCAAAAGAAGTAGATAGAAGAATATATGAAAAAACACCATATTATTTTGATTTTCTAACTTATAGATTAGGTACAGGGGAAGTGGAACCGAGCTTTTCTATAGAATATAGCAAATCTGAAACTTCTAAGGTAAGAGAAGAAGTAATAGGAGATATTAATAATCTATTATCACACTATAGAAATATTCAAAATGTTCCTGTTAAAGGAGATATTCACGTACCTACAGGTTATATAGGAACAAGAAAAATAGCAATAGAACAAATACAGCAACTAATGATGCAAATAGCGGTATTTCACAGTTATCATGATGTACAGTTTATTCCAATTTTTAGAGAAGATGAATTAAATCTATGGAATTGGAGTAGATGGTTACCTCACATCCAGATAAGTGAATTTAATAGCAGAGGTTTTATATATAATCAGCAAACAAGAGATCAACTGTTAACTTCTTTGTATCAAATAATTAAAGATAGAAAACTTGATTATGATCAAAATACCGATAAATCAAAAGAAAAGTTATACACTCCTCACTATATATTGTTTATAACGGATTTAAGCTTGTTATTAGACCATAATATAATGGAATATATAAATGAAGATTTAACATCTGTAGGAGTAACACTTGTTTTTGTAGAAGAGGTAATAGAGAGATTACCGGAACATGTTAAAACAGTCATTGATTATAGAAATGATAAAAAAGGAATACAAATATTGCATAAAGGAGAATATATAAATAAAGAATTTTCTCCATTAGAGCAGATATCATTGTTAGATAAAGAAAATTTTGCAAGAGGATTGGCAGGTATAAATCATGAAGAGACCCTTCGCAATTCAATACCTAATTCTGTAACATTTTTAGAAATGTATGGAGCAAAAACAATTGCTGAATTAAATATCTTAGAGCGTTGGCAACAAAATGAAGCTTATCAAACTATGGCTGTACCGCTAGGGGTAAGAGGAAGAGATGACATATTATACCTGAATCTTCATGAAAAAGCCCACGGGCCACACGGTTTGATAGCAGGAACAACAGGATCAGGGAAATCAGAATTAATTCAATCATATATTTTATCACTAGCTGTAAATTATCATCCATATGAAGTAGCTTTTCTATTAATAGACTATAAAGGTGGGGGTATGGCTAATTTATTCGCAAACTTACCTCATCTAGTGGGGACAATAACCAACTTAGATGCTAACCAAGCACTAAGAGCCCTGATTTCTATAAAAGCTGAATTAAAAAAACGTCAAAAATTATTTTTTGAACATGATGTTAATCACATTAATCAATATACAAAATTATATAAACAAGGGAAAGCAAAAGAACCACTACCGCATTTATTTATAATAAGTGATGAGTTCGCAGAGTTAAAACAAGAACAACCAGATTTTATGCAAGAGTTAATATCAACAGCTCGTATTGGACGTTCATTGGGGATTCATTTGATTTTAGCTACACAAAAACCTAGTGGTGTAGTAAACGATCAGATATGGTCAAACTCAAAATTTAAAATAGCTCTGAAAGTACAAGATGTAGCAGACTCGCGTGAAATTATTAAAACACCGGATGCGGCACAAATTACACAAACGGGTAGAGCATATCTACAAGTAGGTAACAATGAAATCTATGAACTATTCCAAAGTGCTTGGAGTGGGGCAGAATATAAAGAAGACGAATCAGATAGTGATAATAGAGATTTAACAATATACGAAATCAGAAATAATGGACAATATTTACCTATAAATAAAGATCTAAGTGGATTATCGGCGAGAAAAGAAATTAAATCTATACCAACTCAATTAGATGTAATTGTAGAATATACTAAAAAACTATTTGATAAAACAGGATTGGCAAAAGTTGCAAGTCCATGGCTACCTCCATTAAAAGACAATATATATAGCGATGATGTCCAAAATAATAACTTTAAAGATTATTGGGGGCGTAAAGAGAAACTTACTATTTTAGTTGGTTACCAGGATATTCCAGAAAAACAAGAACAATCGCCATTATATCTAGATATGGAAAAAACGGGACATATTATGTTAATTTCTAGTCCAGGTTTTGGAAAAACAACATTTTTACAGAGTATAGCGCTAGATTTGATGAGAAAAAATACCCCAGAAGATGTCCATATATATTTATATGACTTCGGAACAAGTGGACTTATATCTATTAATGAGTTTCCGCATGTTGCAGATTACTTCACCTTAGATGAGGAAGAAAAAATCACAAAATCTCTAAAACGTTTAGAAGAAGAAGTTAAACATAGAAAAGCACTGTTAGCTAATACCAAAGTAACTAATTATACACAGTATAATGAAGTATCGACCGAGAGTATACCAACGATTTTTATGCTGATAGATAGTTTTGATGGAATGGCAGATGCTAAATACAATGAAGCATTTATCAGTGTATTGAACACAATAGCTAGAGATGGAGCTTCTTTAGGTATATATATAGTGACCACATTATCAAGAACGAACGCTATGCGTTTGCAGTTACAAGGTAATTTCAAAACAAAAATATCGTTATTCTTATTTGATAAGAGTGACCTATCTGCGATAGTAGGACGTTCGAATATCAATTTAGAAGAAATAAAAGGAAGAGCAGTTGTGAAGTTCGATGAGATTGTGCATTTCCAAGTAGTTCAAGCTTATAAAACTCAAAGTTATTCAGAATATATAAATGCGATTAAAGAAGAGATAAATAGTATGGAAGAATATTGGCAAGGTGAAAAACCAGAAAAAATACCAATGCTACCAGAAAAAATTACATATCGATATATCGATGATATAATTACTGATAAAGATATGAATAATACTTTTGTATTAGGATTATATAGAGATACAGCTAAATTAGCAACATTCACCCTAGATAGAGCAATAATGATGGCGTCAGATAAACCAGCTGCCCTAGAGAATTATTATACAGTAATCGATTATAATCTAAACAGAATAAGTAATGAATATAAAGCCTATCTACTTGATTCGGTAGATAAAGTGAGAACAAACTATTTATCAAACATTCAGAAGATAATAACTCCACTAGAAATAGAGGAAATAGTTAGTGAACTTTTAACAGAACTTGAAAAAAGGATGACTCAAGCACAAGAATATTCACAAAAATACTTATTAATTATTCCAGAGATAGCGGCATTCTCACGAGATTCAAGGATATCAGAACAAAATCTTAAACTTCTAGTAAAAGAAGGAGCCAAATATGGTATTACAGTTCTATTTATAGGATATTATCAAGATTTAGTATCTAATTTTGATTTCTTAATTAAGCAGATAAAACCACTAGTAGAACAGGTTTATATGGGCGTAAGAATATCTGATCAAGATCATACAAAATATCCATATATCTTTAATGAGGCTTACTTAAAGGCTAATGAAGGGTACACTCTAACACCTTATAAATATGATAACGTGCAGGTTATAGAAGAAGAGTAGATAATGTTATAAAGTCGAAAAAATAAATAAATAATTCTATACAAATTTAATATATCAAGTTTGTATAGAATTATAATTAGAAATCGAGTAAAAAGCGGATATAATAAATTTTAAAAAGGTAAAATGAAGAATTAATATTAAAAAAGATAAGCATTATTTATAAGATAATAGCTTATTTTTTTTATGACAAAAATTGGAGAAAAATTGCTAAAAAGGTACTTAGATGGTAAAATATAGTAAAATAAAAAAAGGAGGAAGAGAAGTGAAGAAAATACTGATAGGAATATTAAGTACAGTCGCAATAATAGCGATATTAATAGGAGGGAAGATGCAAATGGATAAATATAGAGTGAAAAGTATAGTGCATAGTGAAGAAGTAAAAGTAGTTGTGGAAAAGATAATAAAAGGGTTTGATGAAACTAATTTAACAGAAAGTGGAGTTATAAAGAGTTACAGAATAGACTATGATTATAGTGAAAAAAATCCAATGGGGGGGATAAGTATAAGAGTTATAGTAAATAATGATGAGGAACAGGAAATTAAGACCGTGATAAACAAATATTCATCAAGTAATGCATATGAAAATGGTATAATATTTACTTCTCCTAAACTATCAAAGATATTAAGAGAACATAATAAAGGAAAATAAAGGATGAATAAATCAGATAGAATACATAAAGAAATAGCTCAAGCAGAATATGACAGTTATACTATTGGATGGGATGCTTACACGAGAGAAAGTAACAACCTTATAGGAACAACCCTTGACTTTAATGATAACCGAAGTGGAAATGGAGAGCAAATATACGCCATAGCTAGTGATGGAAGTAATGCTTTGCCTGACGCATCCTTAAGTGAAAGAGCAAAAGTAAAAGAAATTACCTTGCTATACAGAGGCTCAACCAATCCACTAGAATCAGTTACAGGTAAAGCAGGAGAATTAGGAAGAGATTGGGGGTTAAATAATACAGTAATAGGGCTAAAAATAGGAACAGGGCAAAGAGGTGTTACGGGACAACTAGAAGCCTCAGCAGATTATC
>JAWHCX010000034.1:0-10793 GCA_032567735.1 Gemella haemolysans
TTTGAACACTCAAAACTAAACGAATTATCAACGTATTCCTTATCCTTAGAAAGGAGGTGATCCAGCCGCACCTTCCGATACGGCTACCTTGTTACGACTTCACCCCAATCATCTGTCCCACCGTGACCGGCTCCCTCCTTAAAGGTTAGGCCACCGTCTTCGGGTGTTACAAACTCTCGTGGTGTGACGGGCGGTGTGTACAAGACCCGGGAACGTATTCACCGCGACATTCTGATTCGCGATTACTAGCGATTCCAGCTTCATGTAGTCGAGTTGCAGACTACAATCCGAACTGAGAATAGTTTTGTGAGGTTTGCTTACTCTCGCGAGCTCGCTTCTCTTTGTTCCTATCCATTGTAGCACGTGTGTAGCCCAAGTCATAAGGGGCATGATGATTTGACGTCATCCCCACCTTCCTCCAGTTTATCACTGGCAGTCTATCTAGAGTCCCCATCTTACTGCTGGCAACTAGATATAAGGGTTGCGCTCGTTGCGGGACTTAACCCAACATCTCACGACACGAGCTGACGACAACCATGCACCACCTGTATCTGTGTCTAACCAAAGGTCAGAACAACACAATCTCTTGTGTCCTCACAGTATGTCAAGACTTGGTAAGGTTCTTCGCGTTGCTTCGAATTAAACCACATGCTCCACCGCTTGTGCGGGTCCCCGTCAATTCCTTTGAGTTTCAACCTTGCGGTCGTACTCATCGTTTACGGCGTGGACTACCAGGGTATCTAATCCTGTTTGCTCCCCACGCTTTCGCGCCTCAGTGTCAGTTACAGGCCAAAAAGCCGCCTTCGCCACTGGTGTTCCTCCTAATCTCTACGCATTTCACCGCTACACTAGGAATTCCACTTTTCTCTCCTGCACTCAAGTTTAACAGTTTCCAATGACCCTCCACGGTTGAGCCGTGGGCTTTCACATCAGACTTATTAAACCACCTGCGCGCGCTTTACGCCCAATAATTCCGGACAACGCTTGCCACCTACGTATTACCGCGGCTGCTGGCACGTAGTTAGCCGTGGCTTTCTGGTTAGGTACCGTCTCTACTGTGTATAGTTACTACACAATCATTCTTCCCTAACAACAGAGCTTTACGAACCGAAATCCTTCTTCACTCACGCGGCGTTGCTCCGTCAGGCTTTCGCCCATTGCGGAAGATTCCCTACTGCTGCCTCCCGTAGGAGTCTGGGCCGTGTCTCAGTCCCAGTGTGGCCGATCACCCTCTCAGGTCGGCTATGCATCGTCGCCTTGGTAGGCCTTTACCCCACCAACTAGCTAATGCACCGCAAAGCCATCTCATAGTGTTAGCAAAACCAACTTTCAAACATCAACCATGCAGTTAATGCTGTTATCCGGTATTAGCTATCGTTTCCAATAGTTGTCCCAGTCTATGAGGCAGGTTCTTTACGTGTTACTCACCCGTTCGCCGCTAAGTTTTTCTAGTGCAAGCACCAGAAAAACTTCGCTCGACTTGCATGTATTAGGCACGCCGCCAGCGTTCGTCCTGAGCCAGGATCAAACTCTCCAAATAAATTTGTTAGCTTGATTAGCTCAATAAAAAGTTTTATAGTTTCTTTTTAAAACTGTCCTTTTTTGGAATTAACGTTGACTTAATTCGTTTAGTTTTCAATGTTCAAATTGTTACGATTAACAACTTTTATATTATAACATTTTTAAATTTCTTTGTCAAGTCTTTTTTTAAACTTTTTTAAAAATGTTTTTTTCGTCTTCATCAGAAGACTTTTATTATTCTATCATTTATTTAAGTTTTTGTCAAGAAGTTTTTTACATTTTTTAAAACTTTTTAACCGTTTACTTTGCTATTATAAATGACTTTGTCTTTTCTTTAAGACTTTTTTATTTTAACATTCCTTTTGTTTTTTGTCAAGAAGTTTTTTATAATTTCTTAACATTTGTTATTTTGAAATGTTTTATTGTTCGGCTTCTATCAGAAGACTTTTATTATTCTATCATTAACTATTAACTATGTCAAGTTTTTTCAAACTTTTTTCTTAATATTTAGAGATCGTCTTTAAGAAGACTTTTACTATTCTACCATCTTCATATTATTATGTCAACATGTTTTTTTAATTTTCTTATTAATTAATTTTACATCTAATAGTATATATAAAAGAGGATGCTATTTTATACTAGCATCCTCTGATTTAATTTTTCTTCTATATATTATAAAAATCAAATATAGTAACTGGCAGATTACGTTTATGTTCAGATTTTATATAGTGCCCTTCTATTATGTTTCTTATTTCATCCGATACAACTTTACCTTCTAGATAATCATCTATATTATCATATGTAACACCTAAAGCTACTTCATCTTCTAATGCAGGTCTATTTTCTTCTAAATCAGCTGTCGGTTTTTTCAGATATAAATGTTCTGGACATCCTAATTTTTTTAATAAAGCTTTTCCTTGTCTTTTATTTAATCGATATAGTGGCATGATATCAGCACCGCCATCACCATACTTTGTAAAGAATCCCGTTATTGCTTCTGCAGCATGATCCGTACCTACAACTAGCCCGTTATTCATTGTAGCAATTGAGTATTGAGCCTTCATTCTTTCTCTTGCTTTTTCATTTCCTTTAGCAAAATCCGTAATTTCTACTCCTACTATTTTTAATGAATTAACACTAGCATCTACGGCATCTTTAATATTAACAGTATAAACCTTATCTGGCTTAATAAATTCTAAGGCATCATTACAATCCGCTTCGTCGAATTGTTCACCATAAGGCAATCTTACTGCTATAAAATAATAGTCTTCTCCAGTTTCATCTTTTAATTCATCTACAGCCATTTGACATAACTTACCGCATAAAGTTGAATCTTGACCACCAGAAATACCTAACACTAGACTTCTTACAAAACTATTTTTCTTAACATAGTCTTTTAAAAAGTTTATAGTTAACCTAATTTCTTCATCAACATTAATTTCAGCCTTGCATCTTAATTTCGCTATCACTTCTTGTTGTAATGTCATAATTTCACCTATTAATTAGATTTTTTTGTTACTTTTTTTAATATTGTATTTCTATTTTCCCAACACGCTGTACTTAAATCAACAGGATAAAATTCAGGATTTAGTAAACGTAGGTATTCATTCCATAGAAGTTTTTTATTTTCTTTAAAATACTGCGCACTTTCTTGAACAGTTGGAACATCATACACTTGTTTACCATCTATGAAAATATCAACTTGTAAATCACGTACCTCAAAGTTTTTAACTTCTTTTTCTAAATACGTATGCGTCGGGTGGAATAATTTTATACTCGGCTCTGCACTTACATCTTCTTTTTCTAAGGCAATATAGTCACCTGCCGCCATTCCTGTATCTTTGTTTATTATTCTATAAACTTTCTTAATACCTGGAATCGTTAATTTACCTGGATTTTCAGAAACTTTTAGTCTATCAATCATCTCTCCGTTAGCATTTTCTAAACATGCAAGTTTATATACTGCACCTAACGCTGGATTATCGTAAGCTGTTATAAGTTTAGTTCCAACGCCCCATGCATCAATTCTAGCGCCTTGTTGTTTAAGGTGAGTAATAGTATCTTCATCTAAGTCATTAGAAGCTACTATTTTAGCATTCGGATATCCTGCTTCATCTAACATTTTTCTAGCTGCCTTCGAAAGATAAGCGATGTCTCCTGAATCTAATCTAACACCTAAGAAGTTAATTTCATCTTTTAGTTCATCTGCTACTTTAATAGCAGTCGGAATTCCTGATCGTAATGTATCATATGTATCAACTAAGAAGTAACAATCTTTATGAGCAGCCGCATATTTCTTGAATGCAATTTCTTCATCCTCATATGCTTGAACGAATGAGTGAGCATGCGTTCCACTACATGGAATATTAAATAGTTTTGCTGCTTTTACATTACTTGTCGCTTCAAATCCACCAATTACAGAAGCTCTAGTCCCCCATATTGCTGCATCAAATTCATGAGCACGACGTGTTCCGAATTCCATACAAACTTCATCTGGACATAAATGCTTAATTCTTGCAGCTTTTGTCGCTATTAAGATTTGATAGTTAACTATATTTAATATAGCAGTTTCCATAATTTGAGCTTGAATTAGAGGTGCCTCAATTCTTAAAAGAGGTTCATTCCCGAAAACAATCTCTCCTTCTTTCACACAACGTATATTTCCAGTGAATTTCATTTTACTTAAGTAATCTAAATAATCCTCTGCATAACCTAATTCACGTAAAAAATCTATATCTGATTCAGAGAATTCAAACGAGTTCACATAATCGATAATTTTGGCAAGTCCAGCGAATACTGCATACCCTCCACCAAATGGTATTTTTCTAAAATACACATCAAAATACGACTTTCTTTCATGTATTCCATCTTTGAAATACGCATAGCCCATGTTAATTTGATAAAGATCGGTATGCAATGCATCACCTTGATATTTATTCATAATTTCCTCCGATTTATGTATCATTAAATTTGTTAACTATATATTAACATTTTAGCGACTTTTTAACAAATATTTATACTTAAATATATTGAATTAAATACTACAAAAACAATCTTCAAATGTCTATACATTACATATATCAATTATTCATTCTATTAACTATAGAAAGTATTTTTTTATAATATATTTCTACTCAAGCACTTTAGTGTATAAAAAATAAAAAAGTAACAAGGTCTTATCCCCTGTTACTTCTTTGATTATTAGTGTTTGAATTTCTATTAGTTGCCCTTTGAGTCTGAGTTTTTTCGTCTTTCTCAATATTTTCATCTTCATCAGAAGAGTTATCATCAGTTTTTTTTGTATCGCTAGTTTTTCTGTTATCGCTAGCTTTTTTATCCGTTGACTTTTCATCATTTTTTTTAGTTGATTTCTTATCGTCTTTTTTAGCTAATTCTGGGATTTTACTATCATCGATTCGACCGTTATTATCTTCGGATTTTTCCAAATTGCCATCCATAATAGATTTTATTGCCGCCTGCAAAAAGTTTTCCTGCAACGGAATATTAAAAATCAATTCTCCTTGATAACTTAGACCATACTCTTGTCTTACTAAATCAGTAATAAAATAAGGATCTTTTAACTTATCAATCACAAGTTCATTAACCTTGTTTTCTTTATCTAGATTTTCAATCGTTTTATTCTGCTCTGCTAATTGTGAATTAATTTGTTTCTTATCACGTATATATAAAAAAGTTTGCAACAACGTCACAGATAGTGCTAAAGTCATAATTACTAAAATAATGAATTTACGACGTTTCCTATATTTAGCTTTAGCCTTTAATACATCTTTTTTAAACTGACTATTCTGTTCTCTCATTTTCTACTTCTCTTGATTTTTCTGAAAGAATTTTAAACATTTTTGTCGCATCTTCTTTTTTAGTACTGTCTTTAAGCTCTAACACTTCATACACAACCTCTTTTTTCGCAAAATAAATAGTAATTTTATCCCCTATTTTTAAAGTGCTAGATGGTTTTGCCTTTTTACCATTAATAGCTATGTGCCCCTCTGACGATATTTCATTAGCAACTGTTCTTCTTTTAATAATTCTTGATACTTTTAAAAATTTATCCAAACGCATTTAATCACCCCTAAATATTAGTACAATCTATTATCACATATTTATTTACTTTTCGCAAATAAAATCTACAATAATATTTTAAATTCATTTTTTAGATTTCATAAGATAAACCTTATAAAAATCTTGGGGACTACCTTTAAGCATGATTTCTATAAGAAATCACTCCTAATTAAGTAGCCCCCAACCAATTTCTTTCAATATCATAAGTATAGTATTTATTTTATTAAATCCATACTTTTATATTAAGCTTAAAATTAGATACTTTTATGCCCAATTCCCATCTTTGAAAATAGCAATTTCCTTATCATCTTCTGTGTAACCAGTAATATTCGTTGTAGCTTCACCTATCATAAAGTCAACATGAATTAAGCTATCGTTAGCCCCCGCTTCTGCTAATTGTTCGTCAGTCATTTCAGGGCCACCTTTAACACATGTTGGGTATGCTTTTCCTAATGCGATATGGCAAGCTGCATTTTCATCAAATAATGTTTCTAAGAATAATATCTTCGTATTAGATATAGGAGAATCAAATGGAACTAATGCCATTTCACCAATTCTTCTTGCTCCTTCATCAGTATCTAATAAATTCTTAAGAACCTCATAACCACGCTCTGCACCAAAATCTACTACTTTACCATTTTCAAATTTCAACCAGAAATTATCAATTAGTACTCCACCGTAATTTAAAGGTTTTGCATTATATACAATACCACTTGTTTCATCTTTGTGAGGCATTGTAAATACTTCTTCAGTAGGAATATTCGCTACAAAACGGTCAGCTTTTTTAGCATAACTTCCGGCACTTTGCCAAATATGATTTTTTGGAAGTCCTACATATAAATCTGTTCCTAGATCATTTGTAATATGTAATTTTACTAATTCATTTTCATGTAAGAATTTAGCTTTTTCATCTAGAACTTTAATATGTTCTTCCCAATCTGCAACTGGATCATCACCAGTTGAGCGACAAGCACTTAGGATTTGATCCCAAAGTTTTAAGTATGCTTCCTCATCACCTAGTTCAGGATATAATCTTTTCGCCCATCCAACTGTTGAAGCAGACACAACACACCAAGGACATTCGTCACTCATGATAGATTTCATGTAGTTACGCATCGCTTTAGAACGACCTACCATAGAAGCTTTTAATTTTGCACTATCTACTCCCGCTAAGCCATCTGGATCATCACCGATAATAGACAAGAATGCTGCTCCTTCATCTAGCTCATCTTGATATTTGTCAATGTACCATTGCCCTACCGTACTTAGAGTTTCTTCCGTTTGATAATTCAAGTGTAATTTTGTTAATTCTTGGTCACGCCATTCTACCGCAACTCTTTTAGCCCCTAATTCATAACAAGCTTCTACTACTTTAGCTACAAAATCACGTGTTTCGGTACTTGCTCGTATTAATACTGGTTGGTCTTTCTGAATATTTAATCCAACTTTCGCTATAAGTTGTGCATATTTTTTTAATTGTGTATTTAAATCCATATGTTCTACCTCGATTTTCATTCAAAAATTTTAAAATAAACATTTCATTTATTTCAATTGTATATATTATATCACTTTTTACAAATTATTAGTAGAAGGTTCCAAGAAAACTTGAAACCTTCAGTTAAAATTATACTTCTCTAGTAGCTTGTTTTAGCCATTCTAATTCTTCACCTTCAAAGTGTGGAGCTAAAACTTCAAATACTTTTTTATGATAATTATTTAATTCATACTTATCTTCACTTGTAAGAATAGATACATCAATAGCCTCTAAATCCCAAGGTACGAAAGTCATAACTTCAAATTCTAAGAATTGACCATATTCATTTTTCACAGTATTTCTGATGATTAATTCATTTTCTAGACGAATACCATGAGAACCTGAAATATATAATCCTGGCTCATTAGTCATAGTCATACCGTGTTTAAATGGTTCTGATGCACGATAAATTCCCCAGTGAATACCTTGTGGACCTTCATGAATATTACCTAGGTAACCAACACCGTGTCCTGTTCCGTGATTAAAGTTTTCATAATCATACATTAATGGTGCACGAGCAAATAAGTCTACGTTTGCTCCAGACATTCCTTCTAAAAATTTAAGTCTTGATAAACGTAAGTGACATTGAAGTACTCTTGTATAATCACGTTTTAATCTATCACTAACTTCTCCCATAGCTGTTGTACGCGTAATGTCAGTTGATCCTTCTTCGTAATGTCCACCTGTATCAGTTAAGAAGAAAGTACCAGTGCGTAATGGAATAGATGTTTCTTTTGAAGAAGAGTAGTGTACGATTGCCCCATTTTCCGCATGCCCACAAATTGGCGCGAAACTCGGGCAGATAAATCCACCTTGAGCTTTTCTAAATTCTACTAATTTATCAGATGCTGAAAGTTCATCTTCTTGTTCACTTACCCCTTGTTTTACTAATTGTTTTAGCCAGTAGATAAATTTAGTATGAGCTATACCATCTTTCACATGGGCTTTAATAGTATGTTGTAATTCAACTTCATTTTTTATAGCTTTCATTAAAATTGTAGGATTTCTGCGCTCTACTAGTGTTATTTCTTTTGGAATATTGTTAAACACAGCATAGTTTAAGCATCCTGGGTCAACTAAAACTACATCGTTTCCTGAGAATTTTTTCACATCTTCATATACATCGTTATATGGTTTAATGTGGACATTATTTTCAGCTAAATGTTTTTTAATTTCATCAGATAATTTTCTTTCATCAACATATAAGTCTACTTTATCTTCATAAACAACAGCATAACTTAATAGTAATGGGAAGAAATCTACATCCATACCGCGGATATTTAACAACCAACCAATATCGTCAAGAGTAGTAATAACGTGGATATTTGCTCCAACTTCACTCATTTCTTTGCGTACTCTTTCAAGTTTACTAGCAACTGATTCCCCAGCACGTTCTAAGTTTAAATAGAAAGCAGGCGCTTCTGATAACGGTGGACGATCAGTCCAAATTTCATCTACTAAATCTACTTCATATTTTACAGTAGCATTTTTTCTTTTTAATTTAGTAGCTAGGTCTTTCCCTTCACCAAAAGTTACAACACGACCATCAAATCCTAGTACTCCATTCTCCGGTGTGTTTTCAGTGATAAATTCTGCAATAGTAGGAACACCTGGTTCGCGCATTTTTTGCAACTCAATTCCAGTTCCTTCTAATTGTCTAGCACCTTGTAAGAAATATCGACCATCTGTCCATAATCCTGCAAAATCTTTTGTAACTACTAAAGTTCCAGCAGAACCTGTAAATCCACTCATGAACGCACGAGCTTTGAAATGTTCCCCTACATATTCACTGTTATGAAAATCAGCTGTTGGAACCATATAAACATCGATTCCATTTTTTTCCATTAATACTCTTAATTGAGCTATTCTGTCTTTTACTGCCATTTTCCTTACTCCTTTGTTATTTGTTTTTATATTTCTGTAACTTTTTAATTAAAATATAGCACTTAAGATTTTTACTACATTTATTTAATCTATCACACTTATTATTTTATCATATAATCAAACGTTTTTCATTATTAATAAAAGTCAACTCAATACCTTAAATATATTTAATTTGTATAAGAATAGGCTATAACTCTACATCGCTATAGCCTAAATACTATTCATAAATAATTATTTTAATAATTCTTTAAAGTAATCAGTTGATCTAACTAAAGAATCTACAATTGCAGGTTCTCCTGATGAGTGACCTGATACAACGATATCTAATTTACAATTATTTAATTTTTTACTTAATTCATATGCTCCTATAGCGCGACAGTCAACATCATAACGGCCATGAGCTATTGTAGTAGGAATATCTTTAATAACATCGATATTATTTAAAATCCAATCATCATCATCCCAGAACATATTATTCATCCAGAAATGACATTCAATAGTTGCCATCGAGATTGCATAATTAATTTCTCCGAAACTTTGCTCTAGATTTGGGTCTGGATATAGCGTTACTAAGCTTCCTTCCCACATACTCCATTCTTTTGCTGCTACTTCTCTCGTTTCTCTATCTTCACTTGTAAGTCGTTTATAATATGCACGAATCATATCGTGACGTTCTTCTTTTGGAATAATACTTTCGTATCTCTCAAATGATTCAGGATGAATATTACTTGCTCCACCTTTTTCATAAATCCAAAGTATATCTTCCCTACGACCTAAGAATATTCCACGCAACACCAGTCCTAAAACACGTTCAGGATGTTTAATCGCATAACAAAGTGATAAAGTAGAGCCCCAACTACCACCGAATACTAGCCATTTATCAATATTTAAATCTTCTCTAATTTTTTCAATATCTTCAATAATATGCCAAGTATCATTATTTTCTAAACATGCGTGAGGTGTAGATTTTCCACTTCCACGTTGATCAAATAATATTATACGATAGAATTCAGGATCAAAGTATTGTCTACAACTCGGTGCCGTACCACATCCAGGCCCTCCATGTAAGAATACTACTGGCACTCCTTCAGGATTACCACTTTCTTCATAATAAATTGTATGCGTATCATCAACTTTTAACATTTTAGAGAAATTCTCTTTAATAGCAGGATATAACGTTCTTAATTCTGCCATAATAACACCTCCTATAGTGCAATTTTTTCTACAATTTTATTTTATCACAAAATCAATATTTTTTCATTATTAATAAAAGATAAAATTTTATATTTTATCATCAATATAAATAAGATTTTTTTTAGCACCTTCAGTTATACTACAAATATAAATTAATTTACTATCTCTTCAATATAATATTATTAAATTAAAATTTTACTTATGTACATAAATTTTAAATATTTAATTAACTATAAGATTACATAAAAAATAAGTAGGAATAAAATTCCTACTTATTTTCAGGCTGTTGACAAATGCAGAAACTGCATGAGTCAGCAGCCTATTTTAATGAGAAAAAGTGCTGAAAATGTTATAATATAAGTATATAGAGGGGGTTTTTAGTATGTTTAATAAAAAAGAAAATATCAAAGATGAAATAATATTAATGACGTTATCAGAACTAGTTCCTACAAATCACTTTTTAAGAAAAGTAGCCGAAGCAATTGATTTTAAATTTATTTATGATTTGACAGAAGAATACTATAGCCACACATCAGGTAGAAATTGTTTAGACCCTGTAGTATTATTCAAATTAGTGTTT
>JAWHCX010000035.1:0-6881 GCA_032567735.1 Gemella haemolysans
TTCAACTATACAATTTGTTAAGATGGCTATTGAGTTCTTTGGATACAAACCAAAAATTATACAAACTGATAATGGTTTTGAATTTACACACTTTAAGGACACTAAACGAATACATCCTTTTGATGTATTGTGTAACCAGTTAGATATAAAACACCAACTCATTAGACCTAGAACTCCATGGCATAATGGTAAAGTTGAAAGAAGTCATAGAAATGACAATGAACGCTTCTATAAATACTTATCTTTTTATTCTCATGACGATCTTATTAATCAAATGAAGAAATATCTGTATCATTCTAATCGACTTCCTATGCAGACCTTAGTATGGCTAACTCCTATTGAAAAAAGGCAAGAGTTACAGAGAAGCTAGCTTCTCTGTAACTCTATCATATCAGGTATTTATTTTTAACTTTTTGTCTCACATCATTTACAAATGTACATGTTATAATTTAATACAAAAATAATACAATATTCCCCCCTTTATTTCACATTTCATTATAGTTTTCCATTAAAATAAACTTATATAAAACGAAATATATATTTATTTGTCAAATTTTTCTAAAACTTCATAAAAGTAATACATAATGGAAAATGGAAAAACTGAAATTTTGTATTTTACTTGCAAATCTAAAAGAAAAACTCAGAAACTATAATTCATTAAATTTATAGTTCCTAAGTCGTCTTCTTTAAGATTTTTTAATTATTATCCAATAGCTACAAATGTCCCCCCAATATTATTATCATAAGGATCTGTACTTCTTTGGTTCCAAATAGTATTTACATCATACCATTTTCCTGTGTTATATGTAGTATATGGATCCATCGCCTTGGTTTTTCCGTTATTATATCCACTCATAACTATTCCGTGAGTTATTGCACCTGAAGCAAATATACCTCTTCCTAAGTTTCCAAATACAACTTTTCCACTCTGAAGAGCCGCTATTAATTGTGCTTTACTTGTGATAACTGTGTGTTTATATCCATATGCATTAATAGCATACACGGCTCCTTTCCCTGAAGTCCCTAACATTCTTACATTCATCTCAGATGTATTATAATATATTTTATCCGCAACAGCTGTTGGCAGAACTTTTTGACCTAAACCATTAAATACCATAGCTAACGCTGTAGGTACACATCCGCTTTGCGCCATTGTGCCTATTCCATATCTTTTATTAGCCCAACGATAATCCCATTGATAATATTGAGGCATATTTAATTCTGGAACATTAGTACTCACTTTTCCATTTACATAATATTTTCCATTATAGTTACCATTTGCATATTTTCCATCTACATAGTAATGTTCTCCTGCATTATCTATTCCCCAACCTGTATATTTTCTCCCATCTTTGAAGTAATACCAATCTTGACCATCATCATACCACCAGTTTGCATATTCCCCATTTACAAAGTAATGTGTTCCAGCGTTGTCTTTTCCATATCCTGTTAATTTCTGACCATTTTGGAAAAAATACCAATCTTGGCCATCATTATACCACCAATTTGCATATTTACCATTTACAAAGTAATGGTCTCCGGCATTATCTTTCCCATACCCTGTTAATTTCTTACCGTTTTGATAAAAATACCAATTCGTTCCATCATTATACCACCAGTTTGCATATTCCCCATTTACAAAGTAATGTGTTCCGGCGTTGTCTTTTCCATATCCTGTTAATTTCTTACCATTCTGGAAAAAATACCAATTCGTTCCATCATCATACCACCAGTTTGCTGGTTTAGCATCTACATAGTATACTCCATTCACATACCCTCTTATCGGTACTTTATTTTCTACCGAGATTTCTTTTCCATCCCTATACTCTTTATTTCCTATTTTCCCGTTCGCATACTTCCCATTTACAAAGTGATGAGCCCCTGCATTATCTTTTCCATTTCCTGTAAATTTCTTACCATTTTGGAAAAAGAACCAATCTTTCCCATCATCATACCACCAATTCGCTGGTTTCCCATCTACATAATATACTTCGTTAACATATCCTCCTGTTGAGATAGTACTTTTTTCGGCGTGTGCTTCACTACTTGCTACAGCATTAACCGCGATTGGTGTAGCTAACACTATTAGTAAACTTAATCCTAATTTAGCTTTGTTTTTTCCCATAAAATTTTTCTTTAACTCCTATTTTAAAATAAATATATTCCATTTAGTTTTATTATATTTTAATTTATTTTTCAAAGGAATATAGTAAATGTAACATATTTTTAATATTGTCCTCATATTTATTGACACTTACCCTTACTTTTTATAAAATTAATATATAAAATTATAGGAAGGACTCGCTTTAGCGAGAAAATTGCACTATGACTAAAAAAATATTAGTAACAGGTGGAGCAGGATTCATCGGATCACACACTTGTATCGAATTATTAAACAATGGAAACGAAGTAGTTGTCGTTGATAACTTATATAATGCAAACAAAAAGAGTTTAGACGTAGTAGAAAGAGTTACTGGTAAAAACGTAACATTCTACGAAGCTGATATTCGTGATGAAGCAAAATTAGATGAAATCTTTGAAAAAGAAGGCAACATCTTTGGAGTTATTCACTTCGCTGGATTAAAAGCAGTTGGTGAATCTTGCCAATTACCATTAAAATACTATGATAATAACGTGGCAGGAACTACTACACTATGTCGCGTTATGGAAAAACACAACTGTAAGAACATTATCTTCAGTTCTTCAGCTACAGTATACGGAGATCCTCACGCATTACCAATAAAAGAAGATTTCCCATTATCTGTAACTAACCCTTACGGACGTACTAAACTAATCTTAGAAGAGATTTTAGGTGATGTTTATGCCGCCGATAAAGAATGGAACGTTGTATTACTTCGTTACTTCAACCCTATCGGAGCACACGAATGTGGAGATATCGGAGAAGACCCAACAGGAATTCCAAACAACCTACTTCCATACGTAATGCAAGTAGCTGTAGGAAGATTAGAAAAAGTTAACGTCTTCGGAAATGACTTCGACACACATGACGGTACTGGGGTACGTGACTATATTCACGTAGTAGACCTAGCTCGCGGTCACGTGGCAGCCCTTAAAAAATTAGAAAAAGGTAGCGGTCTAACTAAGTATAACCTAGGAACAGGAGTAGGATATTCTGTATTAGATATTATTAAAAGTGCTTCTTCTGCTGTTGGTCGCGACTTACCTTACGTTATCGCACCACGTCGTGCAGGAGACATCGCAGCATGTTATGCTGATGCTACAAAAGCAAAAGAAGAACTTGGATGGCAAGCTCAGTACGATGTAAAACGCATGTGTGAAGACTCTTGGAGATGGCAAAGTAAACACCCAAATGGATTTGCTGAATAATAACAATTCAACATATAAAATGAGTGCCTAATTAATACTTAGACACTCTTTTTTTACTTTTAAATTCTATTTCATTAATTCTTATTTAGAAACCACTATAAATGCTCCACCAGTAACATTATCTTCTGGTGCCATACTACGTTGATTCCAAATTTCATCGAGACTATACCACTTATTAGTTCTTTCTGGATTATCTGGATCTATCGCATGGACTTTGCCGTTTTGATATCCACTAAGAACAACCGCATGAGTAGAATATCCTCGTACAAAAATGCCATGCCCTACAGCTCCATAAACAACATCTCCTTTTTTTAATGCTATTTCTAAATCTTCTTTAGAATTAATCGTACGGTAATTCAGGTTCCAATAATCTAAAGCTATTTCCGCACCAAAGCTAGATGTTCCGGAAAACGTCATATTCATCTCCATAGAAGTATCATATATATAATCTGCTACCTGTACTGGTGTTACATTTTCTTTCAAACCAGATATTATCATCGATAAGGCTGTAGGAACACAACCTGTTTCTTTCATGTTAGAAATACCATACCTCTTAGATCCCCATCTAGCATCTGATTGATAATATTGAGGAAGTTTCACAGGTTTTACAGATTCTTTCCCCGTAGCACTATTCATTATACTATCCCCAACAGAAAAAGCTTCAATTTTATCTCTTTGCTCTTTTAATAAATCCGCTTTACCCTCGTTAAAACTCATAAATAATAAACTACCAACAAGAATCATACTTATTCTCTTTTTCATAAACCTGTCACCTCCTATATTTCAATTAAATTTATCTATAATTATACTATTTTTGACTAACAAAGACAAATAAGAGCGACTCAAAGCTGATAATTTTATAAAATCAATCAACTCGAATCACTCCTATATTTTTATTATACTCTATTTCAGAATGCCAATAATATTTCTCTACTTATTCGCACTATAATATTCTTTCTTCCATCCAAATCCTTTTATTAACCCTACTAAAGTTCCCCATCCATAGCTAAAATGAACCAAGAATAATAAGAATGGGATTAATAATAATGTTACATTGAACTTATTATTAATTATTGTCATAATTGTAACAAGAACTGTAAATAATGCATAAGAAACTCCAAGAAGTATTGCGAATACCTTCGTTAACGGCAATATCAACAAACTAAAAATTATACCTAAAACAAAGACTAAAGGCACAAAATGGAAAATTGAGAAAGCCTTAGGATATACATGACTTACCTTACCAATCCAATATCCATTAGAATATTTTTGTTTCAACATTCTTTTTACAGTAGGTCTAGTATATTGATATGATAATATATCATTACTATAGCGAATTTTATAACCATTATTTCTAATTCTATAGTGTAATTCATTATCTTCTACACGCCCAACTTTTTCATCTAATAAACCTATCTTATCAAAAATTTCTTTTCGATACATTCCTTGAAATACAGAACTTACATATTTTTTAGAAGTTTCTTTTCGATAATTAGCTATACCACTACCAAACATATTTTCTTCAACTAGCAACAATGTTTTACTTAAAGCATCCTCATTTTCTATAATATTAGGTCGTGGGCCCCCACAAACATCTTCTCCACTTTCAATAACTTTAACATTATTTTCTATAAAATTTTCCATTATATGTGAATGGCAATCTACCTTAAGTATGCATTTCCCTCTTGCAGCTCTAATTCCAACATTCATCCCCGCAGATAAGATCACCTTAGGATTTTTCAGTAAAACTACATCAAAGAAATCATGATTACTCTCTTTGAAGTCTTGCAATATAGCCCAACTATTATCTGTTGACATTCCATCTATAAAGATAAGTTCGATATTATCATGATTATATGTTTGATTTTTAAAATCTTCAATTAACCTTGGTAAAAACTTCTCTTCGTTTAAAAGTCCGATTACAACCGAAACTAACATAATTTTCTCCTTACCAAAAAGGAAGCTAGATTAAGATAACCTAGCCATATCCTTTTTATCTATCTTTTCTTCCTAATTTTTCATTAGCACTAAACATTATACTTGCAATAGATTCTCCCCAATATGGAGCTGTTGCGTAGTTAACATTCATTCCGCCTGCTTTATTTCCTAAGTAAGCACCATTTGCTGGATAACCTTTATTACTTAAGTAGTTACGATCAATCCAACGTGCAGCACCTAGGATACCACTATCTACATCATCAAATTTTGTCGCAGAAGTATATGGTGTGCTATCATATGCAGCAATACCAAAGAAATTATTTTTATCTTTAGCTATTTGACTTTTTCCCCATGCACTTTCAAGAGCACTATGAGCAACTAAGTAAAGAGCATTAACTCCATATTTTTGTTCAGCTGCCTTAAATGTCGCACCTTTCCCAGCTAACTTACCATTACTAGCTCCCATCAAACTATATAATCTATTAATATCTGCAGCGGTATAGTTTGATCTTGATTTTAAATTAGAAAATTGGAAAGGATGATCTAATTTAAATGTTCCAAAGTTAATTCCATCAGCAGAATAATAAGGTTTGCCTACTTGCATATTAGGATTATGATAAGCAACCATTACGCTACTATACGCTGAATATCTGTGATATACATATTTACCATCACTTACATAATCAGGGATAAATGTAGTACTAGAATTAACAGCTGAAACTTGACTCGAATTTACATAACCTGTAAGACCAGCTACTTGTACAGGAATTCTTCCATTTACAGTAGCTCTATTATCTCTGAATAATACTGTACCTCTCGAAACGTGTGATAAGATTCGACCATTAGCATCATAAATAGGAATATATAACGCAGTTACTTTATAGTATCCAGAATAGATAGTATTGCTACTTCCTTTGTTTTCATTTACATATTTTCCATTTGCAAAGTAATGTGCTCCGGCACTATCTTTCCCATATCCCGTAAATTTCTTACCGTTTTGGAAAAAGTACCAACCTGTTCCATCATCATACCACCAATTTGCTGCTTTCCCATTTGCATAGTAACGGACTCCAGCGTTATCTTTTCCATATCCTGTTAATTTTTTACCATTTTGGAAAAAATACCAATCTGTTCCATCATCATACCACCAATTTGCTGCTTTCCCATTTGCATAGTAACGGACTCCAGCGTTATCTTTTCCATATCCTGTTAATTTCTTACCGTTTTGGAAAAAATACCAATCTGTTCCATCATCATACCACCAATTTGCTGCTTTTCCATTCGCAAAGTAATGGGCTCCGGCGTTATCTTTTCCATATCCTGTAAATTTTTTACCGTTTTGGAAGAAATACCAATCTTTTCCATCACTATACCACCAATTTGCATATTTCCCATTTACAAAGTAATGTGTTCCCGCATTATCTTTTCCATATCCTGTTAGTTTCTTTCCATTCTGGAAGAAATACCACGCTCGTCCATCATCATACCACCAGTTTGCTGCTTTCCCATTTGCAAAGTAACGGACTCCTGCATTATCTTTTCCATATCCTGTTAGTTTCTTTCCATTCTGGAAGAAATACCACGCTTGTCCATCA
>JAWHCX010000036.1:0-5784 GCA_032567735.1 Gemella haemolysans
CTCTGTGCACACTGCTTAAAAATCTTCCTCCTTCTTCCTTGACAGCTGTCATTAAAGCTGTCAATTCTCACTGCGAAGCAGACGGAATTAACTAAGTTAATCCGTCATGCTTCTTCGCTTAATTTTACAGCTTTAAATCGCACATTAGACATCGTTATTAACGTCTTTTTTTTCTTTGCTCGCTCCGGAATTAACTTGCTAAATATTTATTAAAAAAAGACAGAATTTAAATTCTGTCTTTTTTACTAGATTTTGTTCGAATTGTAATTTATTTTTTTCTTTTTTTTCTTTTTCTTCTTAATGCCATATAAGAGCCAAGTGCACCACCTATTCCACCTGCTATCATACATATTATCATTAAGTCCATTTTTCACCCTATATTATTGACTATAAATATATTGAAATCTTCCATATTTAAAATAAGCTACAATTCCATGACTAAAATCATAATTTTCAGTAATAAGCGTTGCTACTATTGCTCCTACACCTACTCCAATTACAGCCCCTCCTAGTACTCCTACAGGAGGAATTAAAGACACTATATATCCAACAGCTGAACTAGCCGCACCAACTCCTAATCCTACAAGAGTATTACACACGCCACTACTTAAAAGGAGATCATAAGATTGCATATTATCATAAAATTTAATCGTATTAACACCCTTTCCTAAAAAAGTAAATCTATTTTGTGATTCTGCTATAATAGAATCATGTACTTCTTTAGATATTAAATTTTTTTGATAAGCTAATTTAGTAGCTTCTATAAATTGAGCATCTGTAAATGTTATTTCTTTTATACTAGCTTTTTCTTCAGCTTTTGCAACATTATTATCAAACTGATTAATTAAACCTGTAGTAGGAACAATTAATAAACCAGTAGAAAGAATAGCACTCATTATTTTAAATTTTTTACTCATAATAAATCCCTCCCTTATATGAATAAAAATCCACAGTTCTTTAAATAAAATAATAAAGAACATATATTAATTTTACAATTTTAATCTAACATATAAAAAAATAAAAAACAAGACTTATAATGCATAAAAATATATGATATAATTGAATTAAAGTGCGATTTTTTAAAATAAATTTTATATATAAACATATAAAATTTATTTTAAAAAAGCTAGTCTTATTCAGCTAGCTTCTTCCTCAATTGTTTAACCTCTTTTTCAAGGCTTGGATATTCCTTAATCAAAAAGTTAATATACTCATTAGTGCTTAATCCCCTCTTTTTCGCTATTTTATTCAGCTTTTCACGTTCTTTTTCAGTTTTAAGCCTCACTGTTACTTTAACTTCTTTTATACCGTCCTTATCTTTAATTTTAGGCTTTGGCTTAAGCTCTTCTACAATAGCTCTTAACTCCTTCTTAAATTCTTGTTTAGCTTCTTCTTTAATAGCTTCATTAGTTTTTTTGGGCATATAAATAGCCTCCTTTTTTATTGTTTTTGTGTAAAATATTTAACGTCATTTAGACGGTATTTGTTTAGATTTGGTACATAAAATCGTTGTGGTGTGTTAGTTAATCCATTTACTAAGTAATACCCTGTGAACTTTGGCACGAGCCCGTCTGCGACGGTCTCCGTGTTACTACCGAATATAAACCTGTAATCTTCAATAGAGTTTTGACCGAGAACAATCCTTACATTAGGTTGATTTCTAATAGCTACAGACAACGTTTCTGAGTTGAAATTCTGGGCCATTAAAACAACGTTATAACCTAACGCTCTACCCTTTAAAATAAGCTTACGCAGAAGCTTCTCAAATTGCTTATGCTCCTTACTCTCAAAGCCTGCGACTAAGGCAGTTACCTCATCAATAAAAATTAACACAGGCGGATAACCAAGGTCTTTGGCAGTCTGACCAAAATTCGTAACCCTTGCAGATAGCTCAGCTTCTCGCTCTTCCATAGCTGTGACCAAGCGATCAAGTAGGTCTAAGACCTCTTGAGGCTCGTTCACAGCCTGTCTAAGCGTCGCAAATTCTCGCTTAGGGTCTACTAAGTAAATTTCAATCTGACGCGTTAGCGACTGTAATAATAGGCTCAGAAGCAAAGTTGTCTTACCACTCCCAGTTTTACCACTTGCAATCAAGTGTGGATACTTAATTAAGTCCCAATCTAAGCCTTGCTGTAGCTTAAATCTATAAAGGTCTTTGCTCAACAACTCCTTAACCTTACGAGGTACTAACGTTTTATCAAGCTTGACATTCTCAAGCGTAAAAACAAAATCCATTTTATTGTCATTTTCTAAAAAATCAATCACAGCAAAATCTCGATAAGCCTTATCATTAAAAGCATTTGACACAAGAGGTATAAGTTTGTTGACGTCATCCATGCCGGCAAGTCGTTCTATTTCAACTTTTATTTGCTCATTAGCTTTAAAGCTCGAAAAATCAACGAATACATCTGGCACCTTGATTTTACGAAGTTGCTTAACCTGGTTAATTTGCATAGTGTCGATTAATGCTGTTATTATCCTCTTTTCAAAAGGTTTAGCCTTGAAATAATAGCCATTATGCTTACTTATTATTTTAACTGACGTCACTATTGCTGTCAATAATAAGATTAAAAAAATAACAAATGAAATGATTAAAATAGGCTTTACTACACTATCTAACACATCTGATATTGACATTATAATTGACGTCAAAACGGTTAAACTTCCGAAAATAATTAAGTAAAATGATAATCGTCTATAAGGAGCAATGGCAAACTGGTCAAAGCCATTTTTGGTATAAATCTTCATTACTCTTCAACCACCTTTTTCGCAATCATCTTGCCATTAACGAATAATGAAATTAAATGATTAACCTTATCTTGATTAAGTTTATCGTCATTAATTGCACGAATGTGCTTCTTGCTAAATTCATCTTTAAAAGGGAATTTTTGAAGAATTTCAAAAAAGTCATAACCATAGTTATCACAAATTAATGAAATTGTCCTAATCGTTGGTGCTACTGCATTTGCTATCCACACAAGCATTCTTTCAAAATCAGCATCATTATCGCTATTTTTAAATTTATACTTTGTTTTTGACGTCAAAAAAGACGTCCACCATTCACATACAACCCAATGCTTCCTAAGTGCTTCATTACCTTTATTTGTAAAAGTTGGCTCGATAAATTGAACGATAGTGTTTAACATCTCTTTAAATATTAAATTGACGTCATTTTGATAGCGTGGTTCATTTAACAAGCTATTAACTATATTCTGAGCTTTCTTTTTAGTAAAAACAAACTCCCAACGCTCCCAAGTTCCTGTCTGTTCAGCGATTTCAGGTAAAATTGCCATTTTTTTATTGACGTATTGAGCGTGCTTATCGTAAATACGCAAGTAGTAATTACCCTCACTTGTCTTAGTGTGCTTACCTATATACACAGTATGACCGAGGTCGTGTCCTTCTGTATCACTTTCTTTAATAATGTTATGTGATCGCTTGGGCGACACATACTCTTTACTATCTAATTTACTTGAGATTAACTCTAATGACGGCACTTCGCCATCTTTAAAGAAGTTATCAAAGGCAAGGTCAATCCTTGCTATTGATACATCTTTGATGTTAAAAACTGTCCTCAAGACTTCAAGAGTATCACCAACACGATTAACGACGTCCGTCATTCCTTGCCCAGTAAATACTATATTAGCAGTATTTGTAGAATATCCATAGACAGCTTCATTGACGTCATTATAATATATATTCACATAACCACCTAATGTCAAGCCTGTATTATAAAAATTACGTCCTTTTATCTTCTCAAAATCGTTAATATCATAATGAAAAGTAGAAGTCATGACGTCATCTATTACGTCGCTTAAACAATCACTTGGAAAAGAGAAACTTAACCAGTCGATTTTATAACCATTTTCTTGAGGGTTATAATCCTTATCTTTGTTAAAGTTGACGTCAGTTTCAACGTCACTGTTCCCTTTCGATATAGGGGTTGATTTGTCCTTGGTAACCCCCTTATTAGTATAGGGGGTAGAAGAAACATTTTCTTTCGAAAATGTTTCTATACCAAGGTTTTCAGCTGTTTTTAGTGTATCCTTACCTTGCATATTTGACAGCCTCCACATCCTCAATTAAATAGTCAAATGCGTCTAGTTTATAACCTTTACCACTTATGTTATAAAAATCTAAATCTTTTACTATTTCTCTATTGGGAAATACAACTCTTACTTGTCTTGATGTATTATATTCACTAAATACATATATATAACCACTTGCCACAGTCTCTTTAATTGCTTTACCCGTAGCGTCCTTAAGTGTTGCCCCATTTGCGTCTTTCTTAGATTTAAAATATTCCTTAGGCTCGTCTGAAGCTCCAAGATACACCAATGTTAAATCATTAAAACTTGTTAAGTTCGTTGGCTTCTTCATTTTGATTGAAGCTAAATCTAACTTAGGAGCTACAGCTCCAGTTGTTGTTACTGTTCTTCGTAATTCTGTCATAAAAAATACTCCTTTGATCGAGCCTACACTCGTCCAAAGGAGTTCAATTTATTTTTCAGTATAATCAACAGTTTTTTCTTTAAAAACAACATTTTATCATTGATTTTAGTTCAAAAACATGGTATATTATTTTTATAACGAATTGAAAAATAAATGAGCTAAACTTGGCGGTGAGGCTCTTTTTATTTTTGTTTATTTTTTTATTTAATTTTAAAAACGTATATAAACCTATTATACTAGCATTTGCATTAATTTGCAAATGCTTTTTTTATATCTCATTATTTAACATAAATTCAAATTCTTGTAAGTCTTGTTCTAACTCTAATAACTCTTTCTTATATGCTAACACATTATCAGCATTGGGGTTTTTATCCAAATATTCAGCAATTGCTGATATAGACATACCAAATTCAAAAGTTTTTTCATAAGTTACATAACGATATTGTACATACACATCATGATATTTTGAATTAACATCTTCAAATGATTCTACTAAATTCTTATAATTTTTATGAAGATAAGCTAATAAATGAGGTACAGTATAGTCTTTTATATAATCATTAACCATTTATATCAACTCCTTTCTTAAGTGATACATTAATTATACAATAAAAACTTTCCTTTGTCTATTATAAGCTAAAGGTGTTGATATGTCTTAAAAACATTGTTAAATCAATGTTTAACCACTCTACATTAAAAATAAAAAGTTACTATTTTTGACTTTTTACTGTTAAAATGGTATAATTTTAGTAACTATAAATTAAAAAAGGTTAAAAATGGTGACAAAATTGTTTAAAAGTGAAATGAAAAATTTAAAATGGTACGCTACAACTATAGAAGGTGCTGAAATAATAAGCCAAGCTAAACTTAACAATAGTGATATTAAAGTCTTATTCTATCTTTTATCAAAAATTAATGAAGAAAATAGAGTTTATAACATTAGTTATTGGGATATTGCTTCAGCTATTAACTTAAAGGAAAGCTCTGTAAAAAAAAGTATGATGGCATTAAGGCAACTTTCTATTCTGACAAAAGACATTACAGCAGTTAAAACAATAATGATTAACCCTACATTCTTTTACGCAGGAAATCACACAACAAATACAGCTAAATATAACCACTTTTTATACTGTAAATCTTTATATGAAGAAAAACAAAAAAATAGAAAAACTAAAATCAAACTATAATAGCTTGACTACCGTCAAGGCGGAGAGTATTTTTAAGCAGTGATCACTCTGTGCACACTGCTTAAAAATCTTCCTCCTTCTTCCTTGACAGCTGTCATTAAAGCTGTCAATTCTCACTGCGAAGCAGACGGAATTAACTAAGTTA
>JAWHCX010000037.1:0-5395 GCA_032567735.1 Gemella haemolysans
TTCTTCTTTAATAGCTTTTTCTAATTCAGTTTTATCACTATTTTTCGGTACTACTACACCTTCTGGTTTAACTTTTGGTAATACTGTTACTGGTACTGTAATTGGTTCTTCAACATTGTTAGGGTATGTTACTTTTGTAGTTACATTAACATCGCTTGATCCAACTTTACCTTCAGTTGTTGGGATAGCTTTGTTGATGTCTTCATCAGTTACAGGTGTTTTAGTTCCATCTGTATCAGGTGTGATTGCTTTGTTTACATCCTCAGCTTTTGGTTTGTCACCTTCTACAACATATACAGGTTTAACATCTGAACCTTTAACATTTACTGTTACAGGGATTGTAGTTGTGTATTCTTTTCCATCAACTGTGTATGTTACTGGTACGTTAACAGTACCTGTGTTTGTTCCTTTTTTCTCTGTTAATTTAGCTAATACTTCTTCAGTTACATCACCAACAGTTACTGTTGCACCTTTTGGTAATTTAGATTTGAAGTCTGTTGCTTCAACTGCTTCTTTAGCTTTATCTTTTGCTAATTCTTTCAGTTTGTCTGGAGTAGTATTCTTAGCTACCGTTACATCAGCTGTTGCTTTTGGTAATACTGTTACTGGAACTTTAACTGTTTCAGTTACTTTTCCATTGTCATAAGTTACTGGTACATCTACTGATACATCTGTAGCTCCAGCTTTATCTTTTGTAGATGGAACTGTTGTTGGTTCTCCAACTGTTCCACCTTCTCCTGGTGTTACTGAATCTTTGTCTAATTTTGGTGTTTCACCTTCAAACACAACTACTGGTTTTGGTGTTGAACTTACTACTTTAACTGGTACGTTAATTGTATCTTCACCAACTACATTTCCTTTAGCATCTTTATATAATACTTTTACAGGAACTGTATCTTTGTCCCCATTTGAATCTGTTTTTGGTAATGTGTAAGAAGTTTCTCTTTCATCTAGTGATGCAGTAATTCCTTCTGGTAAGTTTGTTAATTTACTTACTGCTTCATTCGCTTTTTCTTTTACAGCGTTTGTTAGAGCTCTATCATCAGTATCTTTAAGCACTGTCACACCTGTTGGTGTTGCTTTTGGTAATACTTTAACTGGTACATTAACTGTTTCATCACCAGTTGGGTATTTAACCGTTGCTTTAACTGTTAAATCTGTTGCTCCTACTTTAACTTTGTCTGTAGGTACATCCTTATTGATGTCAGCTTCAGTTACAGGAGTTAAGTCTCCACCTTTATCAGGTGTAATTGCTTCATTAACATCAGCTGGTTTTGGTTGATTTCCTTCCACTACGTATACAGGTTTCACTTCTGAACCTTTAACGTTTACAGTTACTGGAATTTCTGAAGTATAAGTTGTTCCGTCTGGTGATGTAAATGTTACAGGTACTTTTACAACTACAGGCTCTCCTTTTTTATTTGCTATATCAGCAGGAAGTTCAGGAATTTCTCCTACTGTAACAGTGTACCCTTCTGGTACTTTCGATGGGAAGTCAGGAGTTTTAATTAACTCTTCTGCTTTAGCTTTTAGAGTATCCTTAACTTTATCTGGTGTGCTTCCTTTTGGCACTTCAATTTCCCCACTTGTTTTAGGAAGAACAGTAACTGGTACTGTTACATTTTCTGTAATCTCTGTTCCATTTACGTTATGAGTAACTGTTGTCGGAATAGTTAATCCTATTTCTCCTGCTTTTCCATCAGTTTTGAAGATATCAGTTGCTTTTGGTTCATTAGCTGTACCTTTTTTGCCATCAATCTCTTTTGGTTCAACTTTTTCTTTAACACTAGCAGGTGTAATTTCATCACCTTCAAATACTACAACAGATTTTGTTTTAGATTCAACAACGTTTACTTCGATGTCAACTGTTGTTTCAAATGTTTTACCATCTACTGTATAAGTTACAGGTACTTTAACAACCCCACGTCCATCTTCAGCAACTTTCGTAATTGCGATATCATCTTTACTAACTACAGTAGAGCCATTAGAATCACCTAATGCAGCTGTACCAGTAACATCGTTTAATAATTTAGTAAACTCTGGAGTTTTAATCGCTTCTTGAGCTTTCGCATAAGCAATTGCTTTTAATTGTTCATCAGTTGTGTTAATTGGTACGGTAATGACTGAGTTAGTTTGTAAACTATTAATGAAGATTTCTCTACCATATTTGTGGTTTGGATCATCTGAATTTGCTAAACCATTACGGTTAAATTCATTTTCATAAGCTGGTTTTAATCCATTTGCAGTATATGAGTACAGTCTGTTACCTTCTGCATCCGTATCTCCAAAACCACTCTTAACTGTTACTTTAAAGTCAGCTGGTCCTACGAAGTTATCTGCTGCTGTAAATGGAATACTTGTTTTACGAGAGTTTGTCTCTGCAGCAGCCATACGATTTCCGGCTGGTACGTTATAAGTTAATTTTCCACCTTTTGAGTTATCACTTGGATCGTTAGGAACCCATTTGATTGTATTTGCCCAAACATTTCCTAACCAGTTTGATCCACCATTGGCATTGTAGATTTTATCTTCTAACGTTACACCTTTAGGAACTTCTACTGTCACTTCAACATTTGATGCAGCATAGTAGTCAATATTCATTCCACCAGTGTTTTTAATATCGATATCAAATACACCTTTTTGACCTTTATCATAAATTGTATCTTTTGTATATCCGAATTCAAAACTTTTGTTTCCTGAACGAACATTAGTTAATACTTCAGCAGATGGAGCAGTTGCGATACCAATACCACCGATTAAGTAACCATCTTTAATATTGATTTTGTTATCATTAATTAAAGTATTTGTTCCTTGACTTCCAGCTTCAATTAACACTTTAATTTTTGTAGTTTCTGCTGGAATATCATAAATACGGTCTAAGTGGTTCCATCCATTAGCAGCCAAAGCAGCTTGTTCTGTTGTTAATGGTCCATTTTTACCTTCAACTGGTTTGATTTCTTTACCAGTAAATGCATCTACGATTGTTAATTTAACTCTTTCACCTGCAGAAGTTGATGTAGAACCACCATATGCTGCACTGTGAATTAAGTTAACGTTTAGACGAGAATTTCCGTTTACATCGAATTCTTTAGAAAGTGTTGTACCTTTACTTCCTAATTCAAGGTAGTAATCACGGTTTTTAACTTCACCAAACACATTTTTTCTCATTACATCAATTGTTGGAGTTACTGAAGGAACAGCACCACTACCATTAACATAACTTTTCTCACCTGATGTTTGGTATTTTTTCAATTCTCCATCGTTTGAATAGATTTTTGATTTAGGAACTTCACGTGTACTTGGTTGTCCATCTTTATCTGTAACATTTGTCACATCAAGAGGTTTAACCGCATTAACTTTGTCCCCTTTTTCAATTTTCCAACCATTTAACATACCAGCTTCTGCATCAGCTTTTGTAATAGCTTTTTCTTGCCAGTTATATGTTGCACTACCGATTGGATCTTTTGCATTTGGAACATTATTTACTTTATTAGTAATGTCACGACCACTTTCGTATTGTTTAGCAATTGTTTCTGATTTTTTATCTGCATCAGTGAATGTTACTTTGTCTCCGAAACCTTCTTTTAAGCTTTCGAATACACCGTTTTTAGGGTTGTTACCATAAGCAGCATGGTTTTCACTAACAGGAGCACCTAATTCAGTTTTTCCTGCTAAATAGAATGCTAATAAATCACGTTCTGATTTAACAGCTTCTGCTTGTTGACTCATTGCTTGAGCTGATGTTTTATCTGCAGCATTTGCTTTAGTTACTACACCATTAGCTTTTTCAATAACTTTAGTGTAAGTATCAATTACTGCTTGATCTTTTTTATTCGCATCTTTTGCTTTTTGTTCATCAAGTTTAGCTTGAATTTTAGCAATATTTGCTTGTAATTCAGTTAAAGCGTTATCTCTTTCAGCTTTGTATTTAGCTGCTTCTTCTGCCGAGTTAGCTGCAGTCGTATCTACTGTTCTAAATCCACTTTCACCTTGACCAGGAATCGCTTGACCATTACGTGAATCTTGGTTTTTGTTTACTTTTTCTTCTTTTTTATCAGCTGTTGCTTTTGGCATACTTTCTAATACGAAAGCTCTATTTTTTAATGCTACTGTCGCTCTATCAACTTCACCTTGTGTAGCTGTTTCACTTGCTTCTAGAGCTTGAGCATTAGCTAATTCCGCTTTTCCTTCTTCAATTGCAGCTGCTGTTTTTTCTGTTACACCTGCTTTGGCAATTGCATTTTGAACACGTGCGATTGCAGCACTTAGGTTCGCTTTGTTTGCTTTTGCTACTGTAGGGGTTGGTGTTTCTTCTTTAGCTGCAGCTGTTGCCGCTGGTGTTACTGATGCTTCATTAGCATTGTTTGCCGCAGTATCATTGCTAGCTAAAGCGTTACCTCCTCCTAAGAATGCAAATCCAGCTGCCACTAATACTGACGCTGTTCCAACATTGAATTTTTTAATTCCATATTGATTAACTTTTTCAAGTTGTTTTTGATCATTCATTTTTTTATTGTTTTTACTATACATTATAAACCTCCTTTAAAATTTAAAGTAATAAACTGTAAATATAGTATTATATATTTATTTAATTTAATATAATTTAAGATTTCTTAATTATTTAAATATTAATATTAATAATGTAACTTTAGAAAATAAATCTTACATCGGCATTAATTATACTATATGTAACTACAATTTTCAAATAATATCCTAAGCTTTAACCTTGTTGGAAATAGCAAAAAATATTTATCATAGTAATAAATTTATATGCTCTATCAACCATAAATTACAATAAATTATATAACTTCTATAGCAATAATATTAAAAAAATTTTATTCTAAGTTTTATTATATTATATTTTATTAAAAATAGTAAACTTTATCTTTTTTATCAAATAATTCTAATTCGTTCTATATTAACTAGTATCTTAATACTACAATAAAAATTTTAATCATTATACTCTAAATAGCTTCTATCATTATTAAATTATACTGATTATCTATTAGATGAAAATATTTTTTATACTTTTATATTAGTTTTATTCCATAAAATAATAATTTATAATATTAAATTTATTTTAAAAATTTATTTTTTAAACGCTAAAAAAGCACTCCTGATTTTCATCAAGAGTGCTTCTTCATTTACTACATCAAAGTAATATTACTTTTATAATAGTTTATATTATTTTTGTTTGCGTCTTCTTACAGCCGCTGCTAATCCTAAGATTGCTAATCCAAATCCTGCTAATGCAGAGTTATTATCTGCGATACCTGTGTTTGGTAATGCTTTTTCACCTGCTTTAGCTTTTGGTGTTTGTTTTTCTTTACCTGGAGTTGGTGTAGATTTTGGTACTACTGTTACTGGTACTTCTACTTCTACGATTTCTCCTGTT
>JAWHCX010000038.1:0-5036 GCA_032567735.1 Gemella haemolysans
TTTAACGGGTAGCGGGCGTTAAAATACAATAGGGCTTGAACGAATGTGAAAGCCAGCGCCTTGAGGTGCGTGTTAGTAACAAAGGGTTATACCCGAAGAAAAAACCACTTAAAGAAAAATAAATATTAGATAATCTTAGACGATAGAAATTAAAAACTCTATTGTCTATTTTTATACTCAAAAGTTGGAGGGTATGATGATGAGGAAAAAATTCTATATTAGGTCAAATAAAAAGCTTTAAGATAGATGACAAAACTAAGTCTAATAAGAAAGACCATAGCAAAGGTGCAGTGAGATAAATATCGGTAGTCTCCGGACTGCCTTTATTTTTTTGAGGTAGTTAGTGTTGTTAGACCGAAGTATTTTGTGCTAGAAAATGTACCCAACATATTAACTGCAAATAACGGACATTTTAAAGATGAAATTTATAGCTTATGTTCCAGTAATGGTTACACGTTATGATGATACCCTAGTAAGGAAGATTATCCAGAATGTTAGTGTTTATATGACCACTTTGTAATATGCTTTAAATCTGGAATTGAAATGGAAGTATGATTTAATACTAATATAAACCGTCAATTAAGAGTTAGGTTCTCTTGATTGGCGGTTTTTGCATTGACTTTTACATGATTTATACATGTGATATTATCAAAAATGTTGTTTATAAGGTTATTGATAAGGAGTTGACCACATGAGTGATGTAATAAGCTGTTAGATGAAGCTATTAAAGAAACCGAAAACTTGTACTAAGGAGAAGTCTTTATTTTTAAGGAATTGTTTAAAGGATATGTATGGAACAGGATACCGAGAAGGGACTGTACTAATGTCTTAGTAGATGTTTTTGAGATATTTTAAATAATATAAAAAACACTTGAATAAATGCTCATATAACTATTGACACAAGAGAAAAATAATAATATAATAAATATACAACGCATGAATACTTGTTCAAGTAATCAGATGTAATGATTTAAAAAGAGGTGATAATATGACTAAAAAATTTAATTCAATTGAAAGATGTGACTGCAATGTAATTCATGAGGATATTGTAAATCAAGTTAGAGATAAAATGCCTAAAGAAGAAAGCCTTTATGATCTAGCAGAATTATTTAAAGTATTTGGAGATTCAACACGAATCAGGATATTATGGGCTTTACATGAAGCTGAAATGTGTGTTTGTGATATCGCTGTATTACTTAACATGACACAATCAGCAATTTCCCATCAGCTGAGAGTCTTAAAAAAAGCTAATTTAGTGAAAAACAGAAAAGAAGGCAAAGTAGTATATTATTCATTAGTTGATGATCATGTAAGAGAAATATTTGACCAAGGTCTAATTCATATCAACGAGAAGTAGTAATGCGGTAGAATAGAATATTTTTTGAAGATATTTGGGCATATATTTAAGTCTTCATTTCAAATGAGCAATGCTTCAAGAAAATTTGAAAAAGACTTGTAGTATTCAAAATAAAATTACAAATAATATTTAGGAGGATTTAATAATGAAAAAGAAATTTATACTTGAAGGTTTAGATTGTGCAAATTGCGCGGCAAAAATGGAAAAGGCTATTAATGAGCTTGATGGAGTGAAAGAAGCTACTGTTAACTTTATGACCACAAAACTCGTTATTGATGGTGAGGATGAAAAAATGCCAACAATAATAGCAGAGGCCGAAAAAATAGTTAAAAAAATCGAACCCGATACAACTATGAAAAAGTCTTAAAGGAGGCTATTTAGTATGACAAAACGACTATGGCGAATAATTATTGGTGCAGCCGTGTTAGCTACAGCAGTATTGCTTAGTTTAAATAACGAATGGTTACAGATTGCTCTCTTTATAATAAGTTACATTATTGTAGGTGGAGATGTTGTAAAAAGAGCTGTAAAAAATATTTTTAAAGGTCAAGTTTTCGATGAAAATTTTTTAATGAGTATTGCAACAATTGGTGCATTTTTTATTGGTGAGTATCCTGAAGGTGTTGCAGTTATACTGTTTTATCAAGTTGGAGAACTGTTTCAAAGCTATGCAGTTGGCAAGTCGAGAAAGTCAATTGCAAGCCTTATGGATATTCGACCAGATTATGCAAATGTTAAAAAAGGTGATGAACTTGTCAAAGTTGATCCAGATGAAGTACAAATTGGAGATATTATTGTAATTAAAGCAGGAGAAAAAATTCCTCTTGATGGCAAGGTAATTGTGGGAAGTTCAATGATTGATACATCGGCACTAACAGGCGAATCTGTTCCTCGTGAAGTAGAAGTTGGAAGTGATATCCTAAGTGGGTGCATCAACATTAATGGGGTTATTACAGCAGAGGTTACCAAGGAATTTGGAGAATCTACTGTAAGTAAAATTCTTGATTTAGTTGAAAATGCAAGTAGTAAAAAATCCAATTCTGAACAATTTATTACGAAGTTTGCGAGATATTATACACCGGTTGTGGTTATAATTGCAGTTTTTCTAGCTATTATACCACCTCTTGTTATAGACGGGGCGACTTTTAGTGATTGGATATATAGAGCACTAGCATTCCTTGTGGTATCCTGTCCGTGTGCTTTAGTTATTTCAATTCCTTTGAGTTTCTTCGGTGGAATAGGTGGAGCCTCAAAAAAAGGTGTTTTAGTCAAGGGTAGTAATTATTTAGAGGCATTAGCAGAAACTGAAATTGTTGTTTTTGATAAAACTGGAACACTAACGAAAGGTGTATTTAATGTACAGGAAATTCATCCAGAAGAAGTTTCCAAAGAAGAGCTACTAGAATTAACTGCACATGCGGAAAGCTATTCCAATCATCCGATTTCACTTTCACTGAAACGTGCATATAGCAAAGAAATAGACAATGGACGTATTTCAGATGTAGAAGAGATATCAGGTCATGGTGTTATTGCAACAGTAGATGGCAAAAAGGTTATGGCAGGAAATATCAAACTTATGAAAATGATGGATATCCCTTATTTCAAGGGAAAGCTGATCGGTACTATTGTACATGTTGCTGTTAATAACAAATATATAGGTTACATTGTAATTGCCGATGAGGTAAAGGAAGATTCAGCACAAGCAATCAAGGAACTTAAGGCAGCTAATATTAAACAAACAGTTATGTTGACAGGTGATAATAAAAGTATTGGTTCAAAAGTTGCTAAAGAGCTTGGTCTTGATAAGGTTTATGCAGAACTGTTGCCAGCAGACAAAGTTGAAAAACTAGAAGAATTATTTTCGCAAAAATCTAAAAAAGGTAAACTTGCCTTTGTTGGTGACGGAATCAATGATGCACCTGTATTAGCTCGTGCAGACATTGGAATAGCAATGGGTGGTTTAGGTTCTGATGCGGCCATTGAAGCTGCTGATGTTGTAATTATGACTGATGAACCATCGAAAATTGCTACTACAATGAAGATTTCTAAAAAGACACTAAAAATTGCACATCAAAACATAGTATTTGCAATTGGAATAAAAATAATTGTTCTTATTTTGAGTGCTTTTGGAATAACTACTATGTGGGCAGCTATATTTGCAGATGTAGGTGTAACTATTATCGCAGTATTAAATGCTTTTAGAGCTTTGAATGTAAAGAATCTATAAACTATTTTTCCTATTCACCCCTTGAATGATACCGATAATTGACGATACAATCAAGGGGTATTTTTTAATTTAAAAACTATAAATGAAAATTGGTTGGGATTTACCTTGAATTAAATGGTTTTAAAGATATGGAGGTTATGTAATTGAAAGTTATTGATGAATGTTGCTGTGAATGTATCACGCAAAATTCAAATTGAACAAAGGAGAGTTGCCCTGTCTGTAATAATGAAGGAGTAACAGTTAGTAGGATAACCGTTGAACACTTGGTGACAGATGATTATCGTAATGCCGTTGATGGAGATCAATATAAGATATGCATGTATGAGGACTGCGACGTTATTGACTATAACTTAGATAAAGAAATAAAATTCTTAAAAGACCAAGTTAGGGTTCCTATCTGGTTTAAGAAAGATGCAGATCCTAAGTATGCTTGTTATTGCAGCAAAGTTACAGAAGATCAGATAATTGAAGCAGTTGTAAAGCATGGTGGGAAAACCGTTAAAGAAGTATATGCCATAACTGGAGCAATGAAAAATTCGCTTTGTAAGGAAAACAATCCTTTGGGGGTATGTTGTCATAAGATTATTCAGGAAGCCATTGATAAGGGATTAATCATGAAATGATTTGAGTTGATATGTTCTCACGAACAGACAAAACCGTTGATATCTTCCCACAAACGAGAGCCAATGTTGGATATGTTTCCGACTACGAGTGTGGATATGTTCCCCTTAGCCATAGGGGTTGAAGCAGTTGTTTTAATGACAAGAGAGTAGACCGAAGCCGTTAATTACGAATGCTTTATGTGATAGCTGTCGTAGAGGAGTAGTAATACAGTAACAGAGAACCGCTGAGTGCGTGGTATTGCTACAGCGAACAAGAGGGTGAAAATCCTGATTTTAAGCTATTTTACAAGAATTTTGTATTTGTAGATAAAGGCAATTTTGACGTTAAAAAAGTCCTAAAAAGGCACATAGATGTAAATGTATTTGTAGATGTCGTTTGCGTATCGAAAAAATGAATACAACAATAAATATTTATCTTAAGAGGGAGTGACTCAAAAATCGTGATTTCAGAGAAATCGATTTTTTTAGAGTCACCCCCGCACAGTTTATTAGATGTCTAAAAAGCTTTTATAAAGCGAATTTAGATATCAATAAACCACTGCACCTATGAGTTTTCATATGAACTTTGTTAAATTTTAGGACTTTTGGATTAGCCCCTTTTTTTTTATTGGCTGTATAATAAATCCGGGGCATGGAAAAAACCATGCTCCGGATTTTAATTAAGGGCTTTAGCCAGTTGAGGAGGCGAAGTCTCCGAAACAAAAAACCACCCGCTATGCGGGTGCGAGACAAAAGTTAAACAATTGAAAAATCATCCTTTCTTGATAAAATAAGAGTAGTTCAAGCTCTAAAATAAAGAAAGGATGATTTTTAATTATGGCAAATAAAC
>JAWHCX010000039.1:0-5005 GCA_032567735.1 Gemella haemolysans
AACTCTTACTTATATTGAAGAAACAAAAAATTCTTATGAAGCTATGCCTTTATTTTTAAAATTTAAAGCGACTTGGGAAGATGATTTAACAAATATGCAATTAATTCTAAAAGTAAATCCCGACTTTGAATATATTCTGAATAATTGGAATGAAGGAAAATGGACAAAATTTATGCTAAATGAATTTATCCAAATTGAATCTACGTATTCTAAAACCCTTTTTAGATTACTAAAGCAATGGAAAACCGTGGGAAAAAGGGAATTTACTCTGGATGAATTTAAAAAGCTTATGGATATTCCAAAAAGTTATAATGTTGGCAGAATAAACGACAGAATTGTGAAAAATGGAATTAGAGACTTAGAGCAACATTTTAAAGATTTAAGAGTTAAAATAGTTAAAGCAAACACAAAAGGAAATCCTGTTATAGGCTATAAATTTACTCGGAATCCAGAAGAAACCAGCAGTTGGGAACAAGATAAATTTAATAAAGTACCAAGTAAAAAACAAACGTACAAAACGGGCAAGAAAAAGCGTTATAGGAGCAAAAACGGGTCCATAGAAGCCAAAGAATTTGCAGAAAGGGCAAGGGAAGAACGATTTAAAAGAATGCTAGAACTACGCAAGGAGGAGGAAGGCGAAAATGAAATTTAAAGAAAGTTTAAATTGGAAGAGGTATCCAGCAAAATTTAAAGAGGAAAATGGAATAGATTTTATTGGAACTTTTTTAAGCACAAATAGGCACGATATAGAAAAAATAAAAATTAACGTATTTAAATACGGAGATAGGGAAAAAGAATATAATTGCAAAATTTATACGTTTAATTACTATGTAGATGCCCTTAATTTTTTGGCTGAAAGGGATTTACTAGACATAGATTATCTTGATATTTACTGGAATAATGGTGTAGGTGTTACTTTGGAAGTTTGGGAAGAAAGTGGTGCATTTCTAAGCAATATTTTTACATTTACAGAAGATTAAAAATTTAAAGGAGCAGGGAAAATGGATTACAAAATAGATAATGACAAGATTAGGTTATTACAAGTAAAACAGACTATAGATGAAGTTGAAACACTTCAAGAACTGCTGAATGCCGAGGGGCATAATTTCACATTTGACGAGGTTTTAAAACTATACGCCTTTAACGAAATTAATAAAAAATTGGAAGATATTATCCCGGCAGAATAACAAAATTAAATAAAAAAAATTTTAAAAGGAGCAAGAATTTTTTTGCTCTTTTTTTTGTGCCTTTTTTTTATCCAGAACAAAAAAATACATATAGACTATAGACCTTGCTAAAAGCAAAAAGGGGGTCAAGGGGGTTCGCCCCCTGCTCACGGACATACGTAGTAGGTCTAGTGAGTTATACCTTTATTACAAAAGATTAGACTATAGACTTTACAAAATAAATTTTAATAAAGACTATAGACCTTAAACATTAAAAAAGGAGTGTAAAATGGCAAGTGAAAGAAACAATATGTGTGGAATTATGAGAGTAGAAAAACGTAAAATTTGGGACGTAACAGGCATAGAAATGGAAGCAAATAGGACTAAAGAAACAGCAATAAAATTTAAAAATAGCGATATAGATATTAGTAAAACTGATTCTAATTTATTTTTTAAAAAAAGATATGGTTGGCGTAAAGCTATTGATGAATTGTTAAAAGTAAACAATCTAAAGAGGCGTAAAGATAGTGTTGTTTTACTAGATGGCTTATATACTGCTAGTCCAGATTTTTTTAAAAATAAAACAGAATATGAAATCCAAAATTATTTTAAGGATTGTTTGAATTTTCATGTAAATACTTACTGTGGTGGGGATAAAGAGCTATTAGTAAATGCAGTAATACACCTAGACGAAACAACGCCACACATGCAAGTTGCTAGTGTTCCCATAACAAAGGATTTAGATGGTAAGGCACATCTAAGTGCAAAATTAATAATGGGCAATAAAAAAGACTACAGAGATAGGCAAAATGCTTTTTATTTAAATGTTACTAAGGAATATGGATTGGATCGTGGCGAGATCAAAAAAAATCCTAAAGAAATAAAAAAACACGTCCACAAAAGGCAATGGGAACTAAAACAAGCAGAAGAGCAATTAAATGTTATTATGGAGCAAACAAAAGAAATGCAAAATTATTATAATTTGGTAGAAAATTCTGTTAAGGAAATTAGATCTAGTTTTATAGAAATGTTTATTGATGACAATAACATAAAAAGCATGAATATAGCTAAAACATTTGGTGGTAAAACAATAACCTCTTTAAAAAATTTTGAAATTTTAGATAAATATCAAAGGAGTGTAGCTAGATTTTTAAATAAATCTGCAGAAGTATATAGAAATCTAGAACGCTATAAACAAGCTTATGCTAATATAGATAGCTTAAACAAAGAGCGTACGGACATTGTAGAGGAAATAAATTCTTTAAAGGCACAATTGGATGGCTTAGATGATTTACGACTAGAAATGCAAAATTTAAAGTACACAAAGGCATTTATAAAAGCTAATAAAACAAAATTTGATGAATTCATAAAAAGTAAGGAATTTGAAAAAGAATTATCCGACGAATTTCTAGAAATTTGGTAAAAACCAATCTAAAAAATACATATAATAAGCTATATTCTTGCTTATTATGACAAAAAAAGTATTAAAAAAGAGGGATAATGCCCTCTTTTTTATATTTATATTGTTTAATTATAAGTTTCTGACAATGGTAATGTTATATATAACTTATCTCCTGTATAAGCTTCACCCATAAAGCTTGCTGCTTTTATTTTTTTATTAAAATATAAACTTCCACTAACTGCAGATCCTCCTTTGCCAGATCCACTAACTACTGTTCTCTGTGTAGTATTATCTTTAAAAGTTACTGAAACTAATCCTTTAAATGTATAGGATTTAGAGGTATAAGGCCTTGCACTCCAAGTTACGCTTTTTCCTCCGTTATATATATCCAATCTAGAAACTCCATGTTTGGTTCTTGCAGTTGCATATGGCACTATTTGATTACCACCAACATTACTTCCTGTAAAATCACTAGCTAAAGATTCTTTTGGAATAAATATAAAACATGCCACTAATAACATACTTGTAAGAAATAGTTTTTTTATTTTGTTCATAAAACCTCCTAATATTTTCATTACATTAGTAACTGGTACAATAATATTGTACTGGAAAATGTTTTAAAAAGAAAGGAGTTTACATGATAGATAAATATATAAAACATATAAAAGGAACATTAGAATTTTATGGTGTAAATCCTGATGAATTAAAAATTATGGTCAAAGAAAATAAAGTTATATTTTTATATAATAGTCATTTTTCATTAATAAGTTTAAATCTTTTGAATTTTTTAGGAAAAGAAGGAATGAAATTTGATCTAGCTTTATCTGCTGACGAAGAAGATGATTTTAAAAAAGATAAGATAGATGGTATACAAATTACTGTTGAAATAGATGAACTAAAAAAAATGGAAAATTACTTAGTAGATTATAAATCACATTAAGATATATAATATTAATGACTAAAAATATACTAGTTACATCTTGAAATCAAAAAGCCAGTATTTAAATACCGGCTTTTCTTTTTATTATATTAATAAGGTTTTTGTATTTTAAATTTGTTTTTATTGTTGTATTTAAAGTGCTACTTTTTTGTTTGCGTGTAAGATTAACTTTTTCTATTTCAACAAGTGTGATATAATTAAGTTGTTAATAGGTGATGATAAACATCAATAAATAAAAAAGAGGAGTTGGTCGCTCCTCTTTTTTTTGTTTTTGTACTATCATCACGAAGTAGCTAGGCTACTTCTTTAACTCCTTAATAATCATATATAAAACAATCATAAAGATGATCAAATTTATATCGATTTTCATAAGTCGTTAATAGGTGATGATAGTACTGGATTGTATTAGTCATAAATAATACCTCCCAAACTTATTTTAACACATTTTTATATTTTTTTATCTTTTGCCCTTAAATCTTATATTTACAACAAAAACAGTACATTTTTAAAAAATACAAGGCTCTAATTTGCGTTTTAAGCGTTTTTAGTATGTAACTAATACAATTGTATTAGTAATATATAAAGCTAAGCTACAAGCAGTTAAATTGTATTAAAAACAATACAATAAATCTATAACCTTAAACCCCAATACAATTATGTAAAAATAAGCAAACAAGGTCCCAAATTCCTTTGTTCTGGATAAAATAAACGGGATCTAAAAAATAAAAAAATACAAACTTAAACATAAACAATTATTTTATAAATCTAAACCCTACCGATTAAAAAATTTTAATCTTAAATTTTAATTAAAATGTTAGTGCTTATTTTTTTATTTTTTATTAGAATTTTTGTTTTAAAAAGTGGCTAATTTTTTATTAAAATTTTTAATTTTTGGGGTGGGTTACTATTTAACCATATTTAAATTAATATTTATATAATATTTAAGACAAAAAAAAAGGCCTCTTAACGTTGGAATTTAGCCATTTTATTTTTGTCATAATGACAAAATGTCGGTTCATAATGACAAAATGTCGGTTCATAATGACAAAATGTCGGTTCATAATGACAAAATGTCGGTTCATAATGACAAAATAAAAAAAACTTGTCATCTTTTATTTTTAATGGTATATTATGACTAACTATTTTAGAGAGGTCATCATTAGAAATGAAAAAAAATAAAGAAATAACACAATATAAAAACCAAGTAAATTCCATACCAATGCGAAAACGGACGGGCGAAGAAATGAATTTCTTCTTTGCCGTACTAACAAAATTAAGAGATGAGGGAACAAAAGAAATTGTTATGGATAAATACGAATTAGCAGAATTGGCACAATATTCCGTTACACATAACAAAAGATATAGAGATACAATAAAAAGCTTAGTAGATAAAATAGGAACTCTTACTTATATTGAAGAAACAAAAAATTCTTATGAAGCTATGCCTTTATTTTTAAAATTTAAAGCGACTTGGGAAGATGATTTAACAAATATGCA
>JAWHCX010000040.1:0-3060 GCA_032567735.1 Gemella haemolysans
TTATGATTTTGTCGAATATCAATTATAAAATAATGTAAGAAGTTCTATTTTTATAATCAATTAACTAAAAGAGTCAAAGTATGATATAATAGAAAAAAATAAAAAAGAGGAGCAGGGAAATGAAGGAAGAAAAACGTGAGAAAGAAAGCAAAGCGAAAAAGAAATTAACGAGAATTATAGGAACAATAATAGTAGGAGGGGTGTTAATGATCACAGCGGGTTGTGGAATAACGGGTAAAGGTAGTAGATCGTGGCTAGAAAATGAAGTATCAGATATAGAGAAAGTCTATCCAACAGAAAATCCAGAAGATTTATTTGAAAAATTTCCGAATGGATTTAGTATAACTCAAACAAAATTATTCACAGATAAGGGTGATAGATATAATATAGCTTTGGAAATAAAAGGAGATAAAGATACTAGAAAAATAGAAGGGAAAGTAAAAAAGGTATTAATAGAATCAGAACCATACAAAGAAACAATAGAAAAAGAAAGTAAAGTGGAATATATAAAGGATAAGGGTTTGGTTTTAGAAAAGTCAGAATTAACAACTGAGTTATTACCGAGAAACTATTTTCTATTCCAAAAATTGAAGTTAAATAGAGATATATTGAAAAAATTAGAAGTAAAAGATAAAAGTTTTAGTTTTGAAACATATAGATATAATATAAAATATATATTTACAAGTAAAGAAATAGATGATTATCTTGGGCTAGACAAAGGGAAAGTAAGTTTAGACATAAGAGGACACTATAGTGAAGGAGATAAAACATATTTTCATTCTGTAGTAATAACAGAAGATAGAAAAGAACTTTACTTTGGAGAAAGAATAGTAGAAAGGTAAGAGTAGAAGAATGGAAAATAATACACTATACGCCTCAAATATAACGTATGAATTTGAAAAATCAAGGATAAACGGTGTAACTAGCAAGGATATTTTAAATGATGTGAAAGATAGTGTGGGAAAGGATTTCCCAGAAAACCTGGAATATCTAGACGATTTTTATGATAAAGATACAGGTTCAAGTGGAACAGCATTTAAAGATAAAGATACAGGAGAAGTGATTCTTGCATATACAGGGACAAATCACGATAATGACAAATGGAATGATGCGGTTAAAACAGATTTTGGGAGAATAGCTCTAGGACTAGGTAATGGTCATGTTGATCCAGCGCGTAAATTCTATGAGAAAATAAGAGCTGAATATGGAGATGATATAATACTAACAGGGCATAGCTTAGGAGGGAATTTGGCACAATGGATCGCATTGTACTATAATGTCCAGAAAACTATAATATATAATCCAGCTCCATTACATATCTCTTCAGATAATATTGTTAATGTAGTAGATAAACTCACAGAAGATACCATAATAAGAACTTTTGGTTCGCTTGAACCAGCAAAATTTGTTAGTAGACAATTACAATCGATTCAAGAAGAGTCTCTAGAAAAAATAATGAAGTTAGAAGAAACTTTTACCGGACAAGTGTTAAGGATACAATCCGAATCAGATATACTAACTATGGTTGCGTCCGCACTAAAAGGAAAATATATAGGAAGAGAATATTTTTTAACAAATGCAGGAACTCATAGCTTATCAAAGATTATTGACTCGAAAGATGCGAGAAAGGAAATAGAAAAAATAACCAATCAAATATTATTTCAGAAAGTGAATATAGATATAGATGGAAATGGAGAAGTAGATGTAAGATTAGGAGAATTAGATTTAAAAAGAAAAAATTTATTGAATGATAAAGCTAGTGTAGCAAATGGAGAAAAAATCCAACTTAATCCAGAAGTTTTGAGAACCTTAAGTAACAACATTCAAACAAGAGTATTAGGCGATTTAGAAACAATAAAAAGAATAACAAAATTATGTATAGAAAAAAATAATAAAGTAGGAATGGATTTTAATAAACGAAAAGAACAAGTAAGTGAGAGTGTCAGAGAAGAGCTTAATAGTGCTCAAATACCATTGATATTGGATGCGCTAAAAGACTCGATAGGTGAAATTATAAAAAATAAAGATATTCTAGAAAGTCTTCAAAAAACATACGAGTTAAGAATGGATCAATTTTCAAGTGATAAGAAGGTGTTAGTGGATAGAGTAGAACTAGATCCAACAGAATATAATAGACAATTACTTAGATTGAGAAATGAAAGCGAGCGTTTATTAAATCATTGCATTAAAGAGCGAGCAGACGATATGTCAAGTTACTTTGAAAAAAGGCCTACTATATTGAAATCATGGCAAGAAATAGAAAGTAGTACTAAGCATCTCCTAGAAGAAAGTGATAAAACATTCGAGGGAGATGGACTAAGAACAGGTAAAGAAGACGGAATAAGTCAATCTTTAAAACAAGTACTAGAAGTAGCTGGAAAAAATATAGGAGAGTTAGAAAAACAACTCCAAAACACAGCAGAGCTAACGCAAGGATTAGCGGAAAACTTTGAAGAACAGGACAGATGGATAGGTACAAAACTACAACAAGGTATTTTTGTAGGAAGTAATTCAGTAAAAAATATGCCACAGAGTTATAAAGCCTATTTAGAACGTGATGAAATATTTGATGATGTAAAAGATGTAATACAAGCGTTTGATAAACAAGTAGAAAAAAGAAGTAAGGAGTATGCAAATAAAGTAACTCAAATAATGGGAGAAAGCTTGTCTTCATTTTCTAAAGGTTTAGAAAGTTGGATAAAACTTGTCATGAATTTAGAAAGTACAGTTAAAAAAGTGATAGAAAATTATGGGAAAACCGTATTATTAGAAGAACATATAGAGAATTCAATGATAACAAAGGAAATAAGTACAAGAATAATAAACTGGGGAAAATTTAAACAGTTATACCCAGAGGCTGTAATAATAGGAATCGAAGGTGTTCAAGAGAAAGTAATATCAAACAAAAGTAAGATAGTACAAATAATATATACTACTGAAAGTACCAAGAGTAATCTAAGTTACTTAGAACCAAATCTAAAGAAAATAATAGAAGAGGGAGTCTATAAGGCTTTTGATTTAGATGAGATAGTAAACTCTCAAAAAATAGTAAAAAGAATA
>JAWHCX010000041.1:0-2963 GCA_032567735.1 Gemella haemolysans
AAACACTAATTTGAATAATACTACAGGGTCTAAACAATTTCTACCTGATGTGTGGCTATAGTATTCTTCTGTCAAATCATAAATAAATTTAAAATCAATAGCTTTATCTACTTTTCTTAAAAAATGATCTTTAGGTACTATTTCTGATAATGTCATTAGTATTATTTCATCTTTGATATTTTCTACTTTATTAAACATACTAAAACCTCCTTTGTATACTTATATTATACCATTTTAAGGATTTTATTTCAGTTAAAAAACAGGCTGTTGACCTATTTGTCAACAGCCTGAAAAAGTGTCTGAAAATATATTTTCAGACACTTTTTATATGCTATAATTTTCGTTAATATTATAACAAAGGAGAGCCTGTTAGTATTACTTTTTTTCATTATTAAAAGATATAAGAGAAAATTCAATTTTCATATCATTCTTAGTATCTTTATAATATAGTTCTGCTATATCTAATCCTATTTCATCTCTTGGCATCGGCTCTATTTGGGGCATATTATATAATGCTGTTGCCGGTATAAAATTATAGTATGAATTATACATTTCTTCAAATGCATTTCTATTGTTTATTTTATAATATCCATAGAAGCTTCCTATTAAAACTACTATTGTTATTATAAATATTTTCCATTTTTTACTTAGCTGTTTCATGAAAGCACCTACTTTTCATTATAGTAATCTTGTATGTCATTTTTATTATCTTCTAAACTTTTTATAAAGTTATAGGTTGGATGATGATTTTCTTTTATGTAATTTATATTACTTGGTACTCTTGCTATCCTTTTCCCCTCTACATCTACATATTTTTCACTAAGTTGATTGTAAATTTTATTTTTCATTTTTCAAGATCTATATTTTTTTAAATTCTTCTGCTCGATTGAGGATACCATTTTCAAGATTGTTGTAATATTCATTACTTACATTTATAAAATCAAGGTTTCTTTTTTTCATTATATTTATTATATTGACCGCATCTAAATCAGCCTTATAATCATCATTCCCTATACTTGGCTTAGTATCGGCTACATCTGTTGTATCACCTAACCACCCTGACATGTCATTTGTATTTTCATGTCCTCCACGCAAATCTGCAAGACGTGATTTTCCATACAGATGCGTAGCCATTGTAATATATTGATGAGAAAAGTCTGTTTTACCTTTAAACGCATCTATCTGTTTATTCCACAATTTTTCAAACTCATCCTCTGTTATTTCACGTCCTAATACCGTTTCCATAGTTTTTTTATATTGTGGAAGTAGTTCTTTTTGTATAGTATTATAGTAGCCATAATTTTCATGCTGTATTCTAACTTTATATTTTAAATATACGTATTCGCTTTCGGTTAGTTTGAAATTTATTGTCATTTGTTCCTTTATATCTAGATCTTTATACATTTGACCAGCTGTATTATTCCACATAAACCGTTTCAATAAACCGTTATCCTCATGACCATAACTCAACCCACCAAGTAATCTCGTAAACACATAGTCTTTTCTATCTTTTCTTATTTTAGGATTATTATAAATATTTCTTTTAAGCTTTACAATTATTCTTGCTGCTTTATCGTCAAAACCATATTGAACTTTTAAGGTCTCCTTATAGTCAAGCTCATCTTGGGTATAATCTCTTTCTTGCCATTTACCTTCTATTATATCCGTCCACTCCATCTCTTCTCTACTTGGTATTGAGAACGTTTTTGAAAAAGGACTCCATCTTTTTTCTGCTATTGCCATTCTTTGTTCAACTACATTCTCTAAAGCTTCTATGATTTTCCAAGTGTTATCCCCCCTATTAGAAATTGGGGGGGCATAGTTATTTTTTGACTCGAAAATTAAAAAATACAACGTCAATTTTCTTAACCGTGACCATTCTCTTTGATATGTTAATAGCCCTATTGTAGCATCTTACAACCATTTTGACTACTAAAAACAGGTCTTGTCTGACCGCAGATGACCGGCGATGACCGCATGGCTCCGATCATGCTATCGTCTATCTGCTAGACAAGACCTATGATTTTATATAAAGAGTTGATATTGCAATAATTTAACTTTTATGCTACAATGAGCATATACTAAATTTAGGAGGAGTCAAAATGAAAATACTAAATATTATCGTTGGTGTTTTTTACTTAATCTTCGGATTATTCTTATGGAATCATCCTTTAGATACAATTGCTACATATTCAATTGCATTTGGGATAACACAATTATCAGCTGCCAGTGCACTCTTAATTTATAGCTTATATAAAAAGGTAAAACCTATTCCTTGGGGAAATATATTAGTATCCCTTGCAATTGGACTAAGTATGTTCTTAGTACCATTTGTTTCATTAATAGTTATTTTATGGATATTTATTTTTAGTTTTTTAAGTATGTCAATATTTCACCTTCAAAGCCTACTTAGAAACAGGGACCAAAAATGGTATATGATACAGATAGCTCTAGCAGTTTTAGGTATCATTTATTCTTTTATTATGTTATTAAATCCTATTGTAGGATTTGCAACTATAGCTAAAATATTAGCATTTGGAGTCATAACAAACGGTTTATCATATATTTTTTCGTTAAATAAAAATTAGCATAAAAAGTGTCTGAAAATATATTTTCAGACACTTAGATTGTTGACAAAAATACCGAAATATCAAGCTAGTATTGATGTTATGGTATTTTTTTTCAAAAAAAATAAGCCTTAAGGCAAAAATCCAGTAGTATTTAGTAGTATTAAGAGGGTTTATACCTCTCTTAATGCGATTGTTTTCATATTTTGGACGCAACAAGACAGCCAAGCGTACGACTGTACTTTGGCTTTTCCTCTATATCGTGCATACCTGTATCCGTGATTTTGTTTAGAATCCGCAAAGCTACGTTCTATTGTTTCTTTTCTTCTCTTATACAATAGTTTTCCTTCTTTTGATATACGTCTTAACCTAGCTTCATCATAATAATCCGCATTT
>JAWHCX010000042.1:0-2908 GCA_032567735.1 Gemella haemolysans
AAAAGCAGATGCAGCGAAAACAGCAATCGATAACGCAACGACAAATGATGCAGTAACTCAAGCTAAGGCAGATGGAGCAACATCAGTAGATTCAGTAAATCCAACGCCAGCGGCAAAACCAGCGGCTAAAAAAGCAATAGACGATGCATTAAAAGCTAAGAACGACGCGATTGACGCAAACAACGACTTAACAGATGAAGAAAAAACAGCAGCGAAAGCTGATGCAAAAGCGAAAGCAGACGCAGCAAAACAAGCGATCGATAACGCAACGACAAATGATGCAGTAACTCAAGCTAAAAACGATGGAGCAACAAGTGTAGACTCAGTAAATCCAACAGCACAAGCAAAGCCAGCGGCTAAGAAAGCAATAGACGATGCGCTGAAAGCTAAGAACGACGCGATTGATGCAAACAACGACTTAACAGATGAAGAAAAAACAGCAGCGAAAGCTGATGCGAAAGCAAAAGCCGACGCAGCGAAAACAGCGATCGACACCGTAACAACAAATGCAGAGGTAGAACAAGCTAAAAACAATGGAGCTACATCAGTGGATTCAGTAAATCCAACGCCAGTGGCAAAACCAGCGGCTAAGAAAGCAGTAGAAGATGCGTTAGCTGAGAAGATCAAAGCAATCGACGCGAACAACGACTTAACAGCTGAAGAGAAAGTAAAAGCTAAGGAAGATGCAAAAGCAAAAGCTGATGCAGCGAAAACAGCGATCGACAATGCAACAACAAATGCAGAGGTAGAACAAGCTAAGGCTAGTGGAACAACAGAAGTAAATAATGTAAATCCAACACCAGTAGCGAAACCAGCAGCTAAGAAAGCAGTGGAAGACGCGTTAGCTGATAAGATCAAAGAAATCGACGCAAACAACGACTTAACAGCTGAAGAGAAAGTAAAAGCTAAGCAAGAAGCGCAAGACAAGGCAGCTGCAGCAAAACAAGCGATCGATAACGCGACAACAAACGCGGGAGTAGACCAAGCTAAGGCTAGTGGAACAACAGAAGTAAATAATGTAAATCCAACACCAGTAGCGAAACCAGCAGCGAAGAAAGCAGTGGAAGACGCGTTAGCTGATAAGATCAAAGAAATCGACGCAAACAACGACTTAACAGACGAAGAAAAAACTGCGGCTAAGCAAGAAGCGCAAGACAAGGCAGCTGCAGCGAAACAAGCTATCGACAATGCAAGAACAAACGCAGGAGTAGACCAAGCTAAGGCTAATGGAACAACAGAAGTGAACAATGTAAATCCAACACCAGTGGCCAAACCAGCGGCTAAGAAAGCGATAGAAGATGCGCTTAAAGTCAAAGAAGCAGAAATAGATGCTCGAGATGATCTGACAGCTGAGGAAAAAATGGCAGCTAAAGAAGAAGCTAAAGCGAAAGCTGATGCAGCAAAACAAGCAGTTGATAAAGCGACAACAAATGCTGACGTAGAAAATGCAAAAACTACTGGGGTGGCAGATGTAAACTCATTGAATCCAGTAGCAGTTAAGAAACCAGAGGCTAAAAAAGCAGTTGATGAAGCACTTAAAGCTAAAGAAGCAGAAATTGATGCGAACAATGACTTAACAGCAGAAGAAAAATTAGCAGCTAAGGAAGAAGCGAAAGCGAAAGCCGATGCAGCTAAGCAAGCAATTGATGGAGCTGATACAGATATTAAGGTTGACGTAAATAGTATTTCAGGTTTAAGTGATGTTAATTCATTTAGTCCAGAACCAGTTAAGAAATCAGAGGCAAAAAAAGCGATAGATGCAGCGTTAGAGAAAAAAATAGAAGAAATCGATGCTCGAGATGATCTAACAACTGAAGAGAAATCTGCAGCAAAAGCTGAAGCAGAAAACAAAGCTAATCAAGCAAAAGAAGCAATAGATGCAGTAGATACTGATATTAAAGTTGATGAAAATAGCGTTTTAGGTTTAAGTGATGTTAGTTCGTTTAGCCCAGAAGCAGCTAAGAAACCAGCAGCTAAAAAGGCGATAGATGATGCATTAAAAGCAAAAGAAGATGCAATCGATGCGAATGATGACTTAACAGCAGAAGAAAAAGCGAAAGCAAAAGCAGAAGCTAAGGCAAAAGCCGATGCAGCGAAAGAAGCAATTGATAATGCGACAAGAAACGCAGAAGTGGAACAGGCTAAGATTGCAGGAACAACAAAGGTAGATTCAGTAAATCCATTAGCGGTTAAGAAACCAGAAGCTAAGAAAGCAATAGACGAAGCACTGAAAGCTAAGACTGACGAGATTGATGCGAACAATGACTTAACAGATGAAGAGAAAACTGCAGCTAAGGCAGAAGCTAAGAAAAAAGCCGATGCAGCGAAAGAAGCAATTGATAACGCAACAACAAATGCAGAAGTGGAACAGGCTAAGACTGCAGGAACAACAAAGGTAGATTCAGTAAATCCAACAGCAATAGCGAAACCAGAAGCTAAGAAAGCAATCGATGAAGCATTAAAAGCTAAAAACGATGAGATTGACGCTCGCACAGACTTAACAGATGAAGAGAAAACTGTGGCTAAAGAAGAAGCTAAAGCCAAAGCCGATGCAGCGAAAGAAGCAATCGATAAAGCAATAACAAATGCAAAAGTGGAACAAGCTAAAACGGCAGGAACAACAGAAGTAAACAATGTAAACCCAACGGCAGAAGCGAAACCAGAAGCTAAGAAAGCAATTGATGAAATACTTAAAGCTAAGAACGACGAGATTGACGCACGTACAGACTTAACAGACGAAGAGAAAACAGTAGCGAAAGCTGACGCGAAAGCAAAAGCTGATGCAGCAAAAGAAGCGATCGATAAAGCAACAACAAACGCAGGTGTAGAAAAAGCTAAAAATGATGGAACGACAGAAGTAACTTCAGTAGATCCACAACCAGTAGCTAAAACGGAAGCTAAGAAAGCA
>JAWHCX010000043.1:0-2526 GCA_032567735.1 Gemella haemolysans
ATGAAGAAATAAGCCGGGCAAACGAAAACTATGTAAATACCTACAAGTCAGAAGTAGATACTGTTAGCCTAAAACAACAAGAACTAGAAAGACTAATTCAAGAAGCAGAAGGACAGATAAGAAGAGTAGAACACCTATTAAACCTATTATATCAAGAAGAACCAATAAGCTATTCTCAAATAAGTATGGCAGAAGAAAATAAAGAGACATACAGAAAATTAAAGAATGAGTTAGAAGAAAAGTTAAGAAAGCTATTAGTCTTCAATGCGAAATCACCAAGCTTCTTTAGCGAAGTAGAGGTATTAAAATCATCGGTTGACCAAGGATTAGTACAAGCTGAAAAGAGTTGGTCACCAACATCAAAAACATTCAACCTACCCAGTAGAAGTGATATGGAATGGATAGATAGGATAAATGAAAAATATAGGTTGATGTATGGATTATCACTAGAAGAAATTAATAAAGATTATATAGTAAAAGACTTTATGATTACTTACGGATTTGATAAGGAAACAGCAGAATTACTCTATAAGTTACAAGAAGAAATTCTAACTGTAGCCATAAAAGAGAAATGGAGTAATAGAAAGATAATATATGAGTATAACAGAATAATAGCATCCTTGGTCCCAGAAAACTATGTTGCACTTAGATGGAAATCAGTAGCGGGAACACTAAGCAAACAGGAATTAACAAAGCTATTAGAAAAATACCATATTAATAATAGTATAAAAATTTTACAAGAGAAAATTTCTAAACAACACAATTTTTCAAAATATAAAGATTTTGCACATGAAGCAGTTCAATTATCAGCGTTTACTAATTTAAGTTGGAGTTTTTCTAAAGAAGGAGCTGTCCATGTACTATCAAGATGGGGGAACGCTGACTTTGAAAGTATATTATTGCTAACTCAACCAGGATATTTTGTTTGGAGTGTGGCAAATAAAGGTACGGAACATGTTTTTTTTAAAATGGTTAATCCAGGCTTAGAAAACAAAGAGATTTCATATAAAGGTGACATAGATTCTGGGAATTATGATGATGCAGATTTTAATTCAGATTTAGATGCAATTAATAGTTATAACAAAATGAAAAATTCAAAAAAAGAAGATATCTTTAAAATTCAAACACAATACAACTTTAAGGTAAAACACAACCTGATAAATAGAGTGACCGAATTTTATAATATTCATGGATATGGAAATTATGAATTAGGAAGACGAGCAGTAAAAAGAATAGTAGATACAAAAACTATAGGTGAATGGTATATATCAAAAAGATATACAAATGAACAGAAGGAAAAACACAAATCAGACTTCTTTGATTATTTAGAAAGGGGGAAGGTTAAAAATGTTGAATAAAAAAATTAAAATAGCCTTATCTATAATCTCTATTTTAACGATGATAATAACTTCTTATTGTATATTAATGTCCCCAAAAGTATTAACAAGAGAAAACAATAAGGGTAATGAATTTGAACAATTAGACAGGTTGATGAATACAACAAGATATGCTGAACAAATAAGGAAAGCAGGGTATCAAGTAGATGATTATAATTTAAAGATGATGGATAGAGTACCAAAGTTAAAAACATCAGGAGAGAATCAGTTTATTATATTGTCCCCCACAGAAGGGAGCTTGGATATATATAGCGAAACTTATAATGAGTATATAGAGTTTGATAAAGATATGAATCTAAAAGATGGAATATTGTCAGAAGATGGGAAACACAGGTCATTGAATGATGATGAAAAGAAATATTATAAAAAAATGATAGTAGAAAAGATAAATAGACTACTTGATGATGTCTATAAAGCTGGGGGGGATAATGTTAACCTTATATTCATCCAAAAATAATCAAAATGATATTCAAGATTATTACAGTGAAAAGTAGGTGTTTTAATGAAAAAATTAAGTAAGAGCTGGAAAATATTTATAATAACAATGGTAGTATTAATGAGTAGTATATATGGATATTATAAAATTAATAATAGAAATGCATTTGAAGAGATGTATAATTCATATTATAACTTATTACCACTTAGAACAGTAGATAATATGCCTCAGATAAAATATGTGCGTAGAGATGACCTAGGAATAGATATTGCAAAACTATATTATAAAGAACAAGTTAACGGAAGCAATATAGAATTTTTTTTAATAAATTTTAATAATAAACAGAAAATATTCTTAATTAGCTCAACACTAATTGCCGAAGGGATATATTTAGATATAGACTTTCTATATGACATGGATAATCATGAATTGCGAAATACTGTGACTTTCAGTGGTGAAAATGCCCCACATGTAGATGATGAGAAGAAACAAACAAGAGAACTTTTAGAAAAGTATAATATCTCAAAAGAATACTTACAAAAAAAATCAGATGAACTGTTAGATACAGTTTTAACAGATTGGCAAAGGTATAGCGGAAGTTCATATTCAAGGAGTAATATGGGAAGACTAACAATAGAAAAAGATGAGTTTTTGAGATAATATACTATAGTCGCAACTTTAAAATAAGGTTGC
>JAWHCX010000044.1:0-2396 GCA_032567735.1 Gemella haemolysans
AAATAGGAACAGGGCAAAGAGGTGTTACGGGACAACTAGAAGCCTCAGCAGATTATCTAAAAGAAATAATGGAAAAATATCCTAATGCAAAAATAAATATATATGGACATTCATTAGGGTCAATGGATGCCCAATACGCACTGTCCTCTATAACGGATTACAGTAGGATAAACGGAGCATATATTTATAATGGTCCGAATATATATAGTTTGTTATCGTATAGTCAAAAAGTGAATGTAAGTGCCTTATACGATAAAATACATAATTATGTTGACTCTGAAGATATAGTAGGACTAGGATATGAAAAAGGGAAAGGTTCAGTAGGACAAGTTTTTAAGTTTGATGGTAAGAATAAGAAAACGGAAAATGCAATAATAGAGGCCATGAAACAAATAAATCCAAAGAACCCTAGTAAAGGTATATTTGCACCATTCGCAGCTTTATATGGATATCTAGGAGCGATGTTTTCGGATCAACACATGTGGGGTGGATATAATTTTGATGCAGACGGTAATCTAATAGATAGGTATGGAAGAAGAGTAAAAGCCTGGGAAAAACCAGAAGAAACAGCCATGCTAGAAAAAGTATCTAGAAGTAAAGAGTATTTGGAACTATTGAGTAAAAATAAAGAATTAACAATTGATGTGAATCAAGATGGAAAGCTAGATGCAAAATTTAGTGTAGATAGTTTAAAAGCAACGCCTCTAATACCAGTTGGAGCAAGTGGAGAAATAGTAATAAATTTTCCTACACTATTAATACTAGCTGGAAATTTGGAAGCTCTTTTAAATGAGATAGCACAAATAAAAGAATTGCTTAGTATATCTGAACAAACTAATGCAGATGTAGAAAGCAGAAAACAAAGTAGAACGGAGACATTAGAACAATCAATAGTTCGTTACTTGGAGCAAATAGAGTTAATAAAAAGTATAAAAAAACTTGATGAATTTTACTCGACATTAGAAGATAACAAAAGTAAGTTTGAAGTATTAGGAGAATATAATACATATCAATTTTCAAGACAGTTTGATTGGTTTGGGTTTAGCGGTTTTAAACATTGGTGTTATCAAAGTGGAAGTGCTTGGGATTATAGTCCAACAGTAAAAAAATTAGATAAGATTAAGGTGTCTGCTCGAAAGATAGCAGAAGGAGTAAAAAAAACATATTATAATGAATATAGCCCGCAAAGAGAAGCTATAATTACGGTATCTGCTAAGACGGATATAGCTAGACAAGGGATAGCCACAATAAATTCATTCAAATCAAATATAGCCGAGACATTTAAAGGGCAAGGTGTAAGATCGAAGTTTGATGATGGTATAGCTAAACCATTAGGTGAGGTAATAAGAGTAGAAAAAATAAATATGGATGCAATGGAAATATGCATAAGAAGTATGCGACAAAGTGTAATAGCATTAGCGGATAGTCACCAAGCAAATGATACTACAATAGAGCAAAATTGGAATATAAAACAAGATGTATTAGGAAACTATAAAGTAGGGAAAATACCTAGCGATTTTAACACATTTGTAGAAAAATCAGGGTTATTCGATGATTTGGCGGTGCTAAAGGCGTTTGACAAACAAGTAGATGATGAGGCTAATAATCTATCGTCTAAAATGGCAACTTCGTTTACAGCGTATCTCACAGTAGCAAAAGATAAAAGTAGAAATACTTATGCAGATTTAAAAGAAATACAAGCGAGTGTGGTAAGTTTAATAGCAGATTTTCCGACAGGTATTTATTATAAAGAAGAAAAAGAAGAAGGAGAATATGACATACACTACTATCGCACAATAGAGGAGAGTATAGCAGTTGCATCAGCAATAAAAGAGACAGAAAAATTAATAACAGAATTAGAAAAGTCGTATCGTGACACTATACAAACAATTGATTCAGCAGGAGGGTTATTATCCACTCTAAAAACAGAATTAAGAAATTACTTAGAAGATGCGATATACAATTATTCAACATTATCAGAGGTCGTAAGGGCTCAAAGATTGATAATGTTAGTAATGAACAAGATAAATGCTCAGGTAACAAGTTTTTCTGAATTGGTGAATCAAAATAAAGGGAAATCAATAGAGGCTTTAGATGGTAGGATGAAAGAGTTGGGGGTAATGACTTCTCATATATCAGAATTAATAAGCACATGTTTTGGGGATAAATAGGAAAATTAAAGAATAAAACTTTTAAAATAATATACAATAGTTGCAACTTTAAAATAAGGTTGCGACTATTTAACATATCACTACCTAGAAGGATAAAAATATAGTATAATATAAAAAAAATAAATTATTTTTGTTTTATAGAAAGGAACAGCGTATGAACATATTACAAAGTAGTAAAGAACAAGCTGCCTCATCTGCAACATCTTTGAAAACTGCAAGTAATAA
>JAWHCX010000045.1:0-2392 GCA_032567735.1 Gemella haemolysans
CATGGTTTTGTAATGTTAAAAGCTTCTAAGGATGATGTTAAGAAATTAATACAAAGTAATGATATACCAAATGACAAAATAATAGATTTAAAGGATAAAGATATTTATTCTCCTGTTGATGCCATCTTTGAAAGAGGAAGTAAGGGGCGGAAGAATATCTCTCCAGAATTAAAAGAAAAATTTAAAAATGCTGCAGAGCATAGTTCACTAATTAGAGCAAGAGTTTCAGATATAGTTAATGAAATTGTAATAAAGAAAAGTGTAGATGGTTATTCAAGTAAATTACGAGAAAAACCATTTACTTCACAGTTTTATTTAACAGTGCCTGGTAAAGGATATTATATTATGACTTATGTAGCGGAAGTAGTAATTCTTATTATTACATTTTTCTCAGTTAAATCTGTAATAAAGAATATTAGAAAGAATAAAGCTGAATATGAAGAATTATTCATTAAATATCCGGAGACAGAACGGGATTTAGATATTTTAGTACGAGAAGCAAAATATATAAATAAAAAATTAAAGGCCTTAATATACAAAGATGCATTAATATTATACGGCAAAGGGTTTAATTTCCAATTGTTATCAGGTTTTTCAAAGGTAACTTTTGGTAGAGAAATTCGAAAAGGTAGAGTTGTAAGCTATATAGCACACTTCCACAATAATTTTGAAACAGACGAAAAAGTAAAAGTCTGTTCGAACTATAAAAATTCAAGAGAAGATATTGATGAATTAGGAAAAATATTAAAACAAACCTTTGGAAAAACAGTAAGATATAATTATTGATAAAAATGTAATAATATTAGAAAACTAAGGCAATACACGTAAATACGGTATAAAGAGTATTTTAAAAATATATAAAGAAAACAAAAAGTATAATTATAGAAAATCCAAATAATTAAGGACATGAAGGAAAGTTATGAGAAAGAGTTATTTAAGAGGAACATGGTTAATACTATTCTGGGCAATATTGTTTGTTTTGTTTAGTATCGCATCGACCATAAGACTATATGAAGATAGAACGAAATCAGCAGAAGTGCAGTATAAAGAAGGAAATCAATTCCAAGAATCTAGTGGGTATACTTTTATTAAGGTAGAAGCCCTTGAAGAGTTAGATATTACTGATGATAGTCTAAAAGATAATCAAAAATTTTATATGCTTCAGCATGAACATGGATTTGTAATGTTAAAAGCTTCTAAGGAAGATGTTGAGAAATTAATTCAAAGTAATGATATACCAAATGAAAAATTAATAGATTTAAAGGATAAAAATATTTATTCACGTGTTGATGCTATCTTTGAAAGAGGAAGTAAGGGGAGGAAGAATATCTCTCCAGAATTAAAAGAAAAATTTAAAAATGCTGCAGAGCACAGTTTATTAATTAGCGAAAGAGTTTTAGATGTATTTAAAGAAATTGGAATAAAGAAAAGTGTAGATGATTATTCAAGTGAATTCCGTGATAAATTACGTGAAAAACCATTTCTTTACAACTTTTATTTAACAGTGCCTGGTAAAGGATATTATATTGGATCTTATGGAATGGAAGTGGTAATTCTTCTTATTACGTTTTTCTTAATTAGGTCTGTAATAAAAAATATTAGAAAAAATAAAGCTGAATACGAAGAATTATTCATTACATATCCGGAGACAGAACGAGATTTAGATATTTTAGTACGAGAAGCAAAATATATAAACAAAAAATTAAAGGCTCTAATATACAAAGATGCATTAATATTATATGGTAGAGGGTTTAATTTCCAATTATTATCAGGGTTTTCAAAGGTAACTTTTGATAGAGAAATTCGAAAAGGTAGAGTTATAAGCTATAGAGCACATTTCCACAATATTTTTGAAACAGATGAAAAAGTAAAAGTCTGCTCAAACTATAAAAATTCAAGAGAAGATATTGATGAATTAGGAAAAACATTAAAACAAACCTTTGGAAAAACAGTAAGATATAATTATTGATAAAAATGTAATAATATTAGAAAACTAAGGCAATACACGTAAATACGGTATATAGAGTATTTTAAAATATATAAAGAAAACAAAAAGTATAATTATAGAAAATCTAAATAATTAAGGACGAAAAGGAAAGTTATGAAGAAGAGTTATTTAAGAGGAACAAGGTTAAAAATATTCTTTGCAATATTGTTTGTTTTGTTTAGTATCGCATCGACCATATCACTATATAAAGATTATATAAGATCAGCAGAAGTGCAGTATAAAGAAGGAAAACAATTCCCAAAAGTTAGTTGGTATACTATTATTAAGGTAGAGGCCCTTGAAGAATTAGATATTACAGATGATAGCTTAAAAGATAATCAAAAATTCTATATGCTCCAGCATGAACATGGTTTTGTAATGTTAAAAGCTTCTAAGGATGATGTT
>JAWHCX010000046.1:0-1662 GCA_032567735.1 Gemella haemolysans
TATTATATCATACTTTGACTCTTTTAGTTAATTGATTATAAAAATAGAACTTCTTACATTATTTTATAATTGATATTCGACAAAATCATAATAAAAAAAACTCTGGTATAATTAATTACAACAAGCCAAACAAGAAACTTACTCTAATATTCTTTATCTCTAGACGTTAAATTAGTTAATTCTTATAAAAAAAGACAAGAATTACAGAGAATACAACTTCTCTATAACTCTATCACATCAGATTTTTATTTTTCATTTTTTAATCTCACATTATTTACTAATATACATATTATAATACAAAATATCTCTTCAGAATTGAGTATCTATACCACTTGTGCTTCATCACCAAAACAATCCCCTATAAACATCTTATAATATTCTAAACTTCTATTTACCTCTTCTAAATCCATTGTGCCAAATTTCCTCCTAAACTATGTCTGGTTAGTACTATATCATCTCCATATTCAGCTCTTATTTTCTCATAGAATTTTCGTGCTGGATCAACATGACCATTACCTAGTCCTAGCCCTATTCTCCCAATATCTGTCTTTATTCCATCATTCCATAAATTACTTTTGAGATTTGTTCCTGTATATGCGAGAATCACTTCTCCTGTGTCTTTATCTTTAAATGCTGTTCCACTTGAACCTGTATTTTTATCATAAAAATCGTCTAGGTATTCAACTCCTTCAGGAATTGATTTTTTACTTTGATTATAGACCTCTTTTATAATATTATCATCACTAGCTCCCTTTATTCTTACTTTTTCAAACTCATAACTTAAATCTGAAGCATACAGTGTATTATTCCTCATTTTTTTACTTTCCTCTTACCTCTTCCATGTAATTTATTTCTTTTTTTGTATTTTTTATAACAACCCCCTGTACATAGCCTTCTTTTTCTATCCCTTCATAACCACTTAATCTCATAATTACACTTTCCTCTCCTAATAAGTCAAAATACTCATTCACTATTCTGTTACTTATATTATAATCTATTCCGTACGTTCCATTAGCTCCTAGGTACTCTTTTTCTTCTACCAATAGTTCCTTTAAAACCCGTTTGTTCAATTTCAGTTTTTGAAACAGAAAATGATTTTTAAATAATAGCTCTTTAGCTAACTCTGGTTTTTCTAAAACTAAATTTTTTCCTTTTATATATTCTACTTTACTTTCCTTTTCAGTTGTTTCTTTATATGGTTTTGATTCTAATAATACCTTTTTTACTTTCCCTTCTATTTTTTTAGTATCTTTATTTCCAATGAGTTCCAAATCTACACTATAACTCTTATCTTCTACCTTAAACAATCTTGTTTGCCTAATAATAAATCCGTTTGGAAATTTCTCAAATAAGTCTTCTAGATTTTCTGTTGGATAGACTTTTTCTATATTTGCTACCTTATCTTCTATCCATACTCTACTACCTTTACCTGTTATCCCACAACCTGCTGTGATCATTAACATTCCTCCTACTATTACTGCTCCTATAATTTTTGTTATTTTCTTTTTAACTTTGCTTTCTCTCTCACGTTTTTCTTCCTTCATTTCCCTAATCCTCTTTTGTTTTTTTTCTATTATATCATACTTTGACTCTTTTAGTTAATTGATTATAAAAATAGAACTTCTTACATTATTTTATAATTGATATTCGACAAAATCATAA
>JAWHCX010000047.1:0-1635 GCA_032567735.1 Gemella haemolysans
AGAGGGGAAATGGTTAGAAAAAGACTATACCCAAGAAGAGATAGAGTATAAAAAAACATTAAAATTACAATATGGATTTGATGACAAAACAGCTAGGATCATAATAAAAGCAAGAAAAAATATATATAATGATCCTAGAATACCAGATAATGAAAAAGATTATCTATTTACTAGATTGTTAGGTGGATTATATTATGATTTGAATTCTGGGGTAAAAGGATTTGGAGAACAATTTGCGTGGCAAAATACGGCAGGGGGTGGATTAGTTATTGGAGATATCATAATGACGATAGATGCACAATTAAAAGAATATGGTATATTAAAAGATAAAGAATATGAGTATTTAAAATATAAGGTTAGAATACAACATAGTGGAATTAATATATATTATGATGAAAATACATCTACGGAATTATTGGAGTATAAACCTGCGATGGAGTTAGGATTGGGATATAAACTAAAAGACAGTGAATTTGGAAAAATATGGAATAGTCAAATAGATGCATTTAAAGGGAAAACAGATTTTGCCCATCAGTATATCACAATGGCAACACATCTATATGGAAAACCACGTCTTGCCGATCTTAAAGATGGTCATAAAAATACAAATGACATGTCAGGATGGTTTGGAGATACAACAGATGTAGCCGGTGTTAAGCCAAGTATAGGAAATGATGATTATAAGGCAGATTTAGATGCAGTTAATATAGTAAGCTCGATGAAAAAAAATAATAGTAATTTTATTACAGCGAGTAACAACTACTATGATAAGTTAGAAAACAATGTGTATAATCGTGCAGAAGAATTTAAAAAGAATATAGATTTTAATAAAGTAAAAAATAAAATTTATAATCAACTTAGTGAATCGTATATACTCGAAAAAGGAAGAATAGTAAGATTGCCAAGTAATATAAATTATATAAAAGAAAAATATCCGCAAACATATAACTTTATAAAAAGTGTTGAGAATAATCAAAATAATATTCAGGATTATTACGGTGAAAAGTAGGTGTTTAAATGAAAAAACTAAGTAAGAGCTGGAAAATATTTATAATAACAATGGTAGTATTAATAGGTAGTATATATGGATATTATAAAATAAATAATAGAAATGCATTTGAAGAGATGTATAACTCATATTATAATATATTATCAATTAAATCGATAGATAATATGCCTCAAATAAAACCCATATCTAGAGATGATAAAGGATCGGATATTGTAAATTTATACTATAAAGATAATACAAATAATGAGAAAATAGCATTATCCCTGGTAAACTACGATAATAACCAAAAAATATTAGTAACAAAGTCTATTTTAATTTCAGATACAGTATACTTAGGCATAAATCATGTATATAATATGAATAGTCAGAAATTGAAGATTATTATAGATTTTCATGGAAAAGAAGCACCTATCACAGATGATCGAATTAAACAAACAAGAGAACTCTTAGAAAAGCATAATATCTCAAAAGAATACTTACAGAAGAAATCAGACGAACTGTTAGATACAGTTTTAACAGATTGGCAGAGGTATAGTGGAAGTTCATATTCAAGGAGTAATATGGGAAGACTAACAATAGAAAAAGATGAGTTTTTGAGATAATATACTATAGTCGCAACTTTAAAA
>JAWHCX010000048.1:0-1635 GCA_032567735.1 Gemella haemolysans
AGAGGGGAAATGGTTAGAAAAAGACTATACCCAAGAAGAGATAGAGTATAAAAAAACATTAAAATTACAATATGGATTTGATGACAAAACAGCTAGGATAATAATAAAAGCAAGAAAAAATATATATAATGATTCTAGAATACCAGATAATGAAAAAGATTATCTATTTACTAGATTGTTAGGTGGATTATATTATGATTTAAATTCTGAGATAGAAGGATTTTTAGAACAATTTGCGTGGCAAAATACAGCAGGGGCTGGAGTAATTATTGGTGATGTCATAATGACGATAGATACACAATTAAAAGAATATGGTATACTAAAAGATAAAGAATATGAGTATTTAAAATATAAGGTTAGAATACAACATGGGGCTTATGGATACTATGATAGTATAAAAGAAGAAGAAAAACGTTTGCAATATAAAAAAGCTATGGAAACAGGATTAGGGCGTGAAATAACAGAGGATGAATTCAAAAAACTATGGGATAGTCAAATAGATGCATTTAAAGGAAAAACAGATTTCGCCCATCAGTATATCACAATGGCAACACATCTCTATGGAAAACCACGCCTTGCCGATCTTAAAGATGGTCATAAAAATACAAATGACATGTCAGGATGGTTTGGAGATACAACAGATGTAGCCGGTGTTAAGCCAAGTATAGCAAATGATGATTATAAGGCAGATTTAGATGCAGTTAATATAGTAAGTTCGATGAAAAAAAATAATAGTACCTTTATTACAGCGAGTAATAGTTACTATGATAAATTGGAAAATAACGTTTACAATCGTGCAGAAGAATTTAAAAAGAATGTAGATTTTAATGAAGTAAAAAATAAAATTTATAATCAACTTAGTGAATCGTATATACTAGAAAGAGGAAGAATAGTAGGATTACCAAGTAATATAAACTATATAAAAGAAAAATATCCACAAACATATAACTTTATAAAAAGTGTTGAGAATAATCAAAATGATATTCAAGATTATTACGGTGAAAAGTAGGTGTTTAAATGAAAAAATTAAGTAAGAGCTGGAAAATATTTATAATAACAACAGTAGTTTTAATAAGTAGTATATATGGATATCATAAAATAAATAATAGAAATGCATTTGAAGAGATGTATAACTCATATTATAATTTCTCACCACTCGGTTCGGTAGATAGAATGGGACAGATAAAACCTATCCCCAGAGACAATAGAGGAGCAGATATGGTAGACTTAGATTATAAAGAACAAGTTAATGGAAGTAATGTAGGAATTTTTTTAGCGAGTTTTGGCGATGAAAAGAAAATATTCTTAATTAGCTCAACATTAATTGATGACGGGGTATATTTAGATATAAACTACCTATATGATATAAATACCCATAGATTGAGAAATACTGTGACTTTCAGTGGGGAAAATGTCCCATTAACTGAAGACAAGCCAAAACAGAGAAGAGAACTTTTAGAAAAACACAATATCTCAAAAGAATACCTACAGAAAAAATCAGATGAACTGTTAGATACAGTTTTAACAGATTGGCAAAGGTATAGTGGAAGTTCATATTCAAGGAGTAATATGGGAAGACTAACAATAGAAAAAGATGAGTTTTTGAGATAATATACTATAGTCGCAACTTTAAAA
>JAWHCX010000049.1:0-1268 GCA_032567735.1 Gemella haemolysans
AAATATGATATAATCAATTAACTGAAAGAGTCAAAGTATGATATAATAGAAAAAAGTAAAAAAGAGGAGTAGGGAAATGAAGGAAGAAAAACATGAGAAGGAAATCAAAGTGAAAAAGAAAATAACAAAAATTATAGGAGCAGTAATAGTAGGAGGAATGTTAATGATGACAGCAGGTTGTGGAATAATGGGTAAAGGTAGTAGAAGTTGGATAGAAAATGAAGTATCGGATATAGAAAAAGTCTATCCAACAGAAAATCTAGAAGACTTATTTGAGAAATTTCCGAATGGATTTAGGATTGAACAAATGAGGTTGTTTGAAGAAAATGGTAAATCTTACAGTATAAGTTTGGAAATGAAAGGAGATAAGGAAACTAGAAAAATAGAGGGGAAGGTAAGTAGAGTACGACTAGAATCGAAACCCTATAAAGAAACAGTTGAAAAAGAAAGTAAAGTAGAATATATAAAAGATAAAGGTTTAGTTTTAGCTAAGTCTGAGTTAACAGATGAACTATTACCTAAAAATTATTTTCTATTTCAAAAATTAAAGTTAAATAATGATACATTGAAAAAATTAGAGATAAAAGATAAAAGCTTCAGTTTTGAAACAGGAAAATATAATATAAAATATTTATTTACAAACGAGGAGATAGATAGTTATTTAGGAATAAACAAACAAAAAGTAAGTTTGGATATAATTGGTAGATATACAGAAAAGAATAAAATATATTTTCACTCAGTAATAATAGAAAAGGCTACGGAACTTTATTTTTCAGAAAAGGTAGTAGAAGAGAAGGGGAAGTAGAAGTATGAAGAATAATACATTATACGCCTCAGATATAACTTACGAATTTGAAAAAGCAAGGATAGCGGGGGCGAATGACAATAACATTTTAATGCAAGTAAAAAGTAAAGAGGACTATTCTTATCCAGAAAACTTAGAATACCTAAGAGATTTTTATGATGAAGATACAGGTTCAAGCGGAACAGCTTTTAAAGATAAAGATACAGGAGAAGTAATTCTTGCGTATACAGGGACAAATCCTGATAATGACAAATGGAATGATGCGGTTAAAACAGATATTGGGAGAATAGCTCTAGGACTAGGGGACGGTCACGTTGATCCAGCACGTAAATTCTATGAGGAAATAAGAGCTGAATATGGAGACGATATAATATTAACAGGGCATAGTTTAGGTGGGAATTTGGCACAGTGGATCGCATTGCACTACAATGTCCAGAAAACAATAGTATATAATCCAGCTCCA
>JAWHCX010000050.1:0-1218 GCA_032567735.1 Gemella haemolysans
AAATACGTAAATACAGAAACAGGAGACGTATTCGTTAAGAATAACGGAACATGGGAAAAAGAAGGAAACATCAAAGGACCAAAAGGAGACAAAGGAGAAAAAGGTCTTCAAGGTGAACGCGGACAAGACGGAGCACAAGGACCACGTGGACCACAAGGTGAAGTTGGACCACAAGGGTCTCAAGGTCTTAAAGGTGAAAAAGGAGAAGACGGAAAAACTCCTGAAGTAACTGTAAAACCAGGTAAAGATGGAAACAGTTCTGATATTACATTCACAGTACCAGGAAAAGATCCTGTAACAGTAAATGTTAAAAATGGAGAAAATGGTCTAAATGGAAAAACTCCAAAAGTTGACTTATTACGTGTTGAAGGTCAAAACGGAAACCCATCTCACACGATAGTTACATTCTACACAGATGAAAATGGAGACGGTAAATATACTCCAGGAACTGATGAACTTCTAGGATCAGAAATGATTAAAGATGGAGCAAAAGGTGCTGATGGACGTGATGGTAAATCACTAATAGCTGTTAAAACTGGAACTGAAACAAAAGTTTATCAAGAAGATCCAGCTAACCCAGGACAACCATTAAATCCTGAGAAACCATTAGCAGTTATTAAAGATGGTCTAAATGGAGTATCTCCAACAGTAACTGCAGTTCGTAAAGAAGACGGAAATAAAGGTGTAGAAATCACAATAGATAACCATGACGGTTCACAACCTACTAAAGTTCTTATCAATGATGGAGCTAAAGGTGAAGCAGGACAAGATGGAAACACACCTACTGTTACAACTCAACGTGGAGCAGATGGACGTAGTACAATCGTTACATTTACTACACCAGGAAAAGATCCAGTTTCATTTGTTGTTAAAGATGGAAAAGATGGTCGAACACCGCATATTGACTTAAATGCATTAGCAGAGGCATTAAGAAGAGGTGCAGGATTAGCTGTTAATCCACAACCTTCTACGTCACCAAGAAGTGCAAGAAGAGCAAGAAGTGTAGGAGATAATCCAGATGAGGTACCAGCACCAGCAACTACAGATGCAACAGGTACGCAACCAGCAACTACAGATTCACAACCAGCAACTACAGATTCACAACCAGCAACTACAGATTCACAACCAGTAGAGGGTACTCGTATTACAGCATACTATGATAATAATGGTAACGGTAAATACGATCCAGGTGTGGATGAATTAATTGGTACAAGTGAT
>JAWHCX010000051.1:0-1214 GCA_032567735.1 Gemella haemolysans
TGGAGCTGGATTATATACTATTGTTTTCTGGACATTGTAGTGCAATGCGATCCACTGTGCCAAATTCCCACCTAAACTATGCCCTGTTAATATTATATCATCTCCATATTCAGCTCTTATTTCCTCATAGAATTTACGTGCTGGATCAACGTGACCATCTCCTAGTCCTAGAGCTATTCTCCCAATATCTGTTTTAACCGCATCATTCCATTTGTCATTATTAGGATTTGTCCCTGTATACGCAAGAATTACTTCTCCTGTATCTTTATCTTTAAACGCGGTTCCACTCGAACCTGTATCTTTATCATAAAAATCTTTTAAGTATTCTAGTCCTTCAGGGAGTTCTTTACCCTGAATATCTTCTGCATTTTTTATTATATTATCATCTGTAGCTCCATTAATTCTCGCCTTTTCAAATTCATAAGTTAAATCTGAAGCATACAAAGTATTATTATTCACGGTATAAATCCTCCTTGTGTTCAGACACTAATTCATGGTAATATATATCCTTGTCTTTATCTGAAATTATTATCCCATGTTTATATGGATTATAATTAGAACTTTCAATTCCACTTATTCTTAGTGTCAAGTTACTCGATTTCACTCCTAGATAAGTATCAATTATATTATCATTTATATTGTATGTTATTCCATATCCTCCATTTTCCATAGTATAATCTTTTTTATTAAATTCTAATTTCTTCAATATAGTTTTATTCAATTTCAATTTTTGGAATAAAAAATGGTTTTTAGGTAACAACTCTTCCAAAAATTCTGGTTTTTCTAACACTAGATTTTGGCCTTTTATATATTCTACTTTACTTTCTTTTTCTACTATTTCTTTATAGGGTTTAGATTGTAATAATATCTTGCTTACTTTTCCCTCTATTTTCTTAGTGTCCTTATCTCCCTTCATCTTCAAATCTAAACTATAGCTCTTATCTCCTTCTTTAAATAATCTTCTTTGCTTTATAATAAATCCATTAGGGAATTTTTCAAATAAATCTTCTAGATTTTCTGTTGGATAAACTTTTTCTATATTTGCTACCTTATCTTCTATCCAGGATTTGCTTCCTTTACCTACTACCCCACAACCTGCTGTCATCATTAACAACCCTCCTACTATTACTGCTCCTATAATTTTTGTTATTTTCTTTTTCACTTTGATTTCTTTCTCATGTTTTTCTTCCTTCATTTCCCTACTCCTCTTTTTT
>JAWHCX010000052.1:0-1106 GCA_032567735.1 Gemella haemolysans
ATAGACAAATGAACCATGGTTTATTAAACCTACTAGATAATGATAACTCAGTGTTGAGAATACTACTTTATATAATAATCCCAATATTAATCTGTATATTCCTTCTCCTGCTAGTTCTAAGTACTCGGCTTTCGGCATCTTTTCTTTTATATCACTCATGAATCTTCTACTTCTATCTATCGGACCTGAGCTTACTGTTGGAAAGAATAATAGGAATTGTACATATTCTACAGCACTGATTTTCTCTTTTATTAAACCATCTGATATTTCTATCATAATTTGTATCGTTTTAAATGACATATACGATATTCCTATAAAGGCTAATAAATGAAAATGCGTTATCGCAAATATTTTATTTATTACTAATGGTAATATTGATAATATCACTAGTATTTTTAAGGATCTTTTATTTTCTGTTTTTTGTGCTATTAATACCAATATGTATTCATATAGGATAAAACCTATTAGATACACTAACATTATCGTACTTTTTCCATATATAACTACGGCAAAAATTATCGACAACGCTAAGATGTAGTACTCAATTTTTTTACCTAAATAGTTTATTATAAATCCTATAATTAGCGCTATAGCTAAGAAAAAGAAGAATTCTATTCCTTCAAAGTAGCTCATTTTATACTAACTCCTTTAACTTCTTCTTATCTATCTTACCATTATTGTTTAGTGGTATTTCTTCTAGAAATACTATTTTTTTAGGTATCATATATTCCGGTACTAATTCCTTAAGTTCGTGTTTTATCTGTTTAGTAACTTCGAAGCGTTTTTCTATCTCTTCGTTATATACTACAAATGATGTTAGCGATTTTACTTTTCCTTCTTCATAACTTGGAACCGTCGCAGCTTGTCGTATTTTTTTGTTTTTAAGTAGATTGTTATCTATATCTTCAAGTTCGATTCTATGTCCGTGAAGTTTCACTTGGAAGTCTATACGCCCTTCACAAAACAACATGCCATCTTTGAAATATCCTAAGTCTCCAGTAAGATAACTTCTTTCTTCTTTTCCGTCTACTTCTCCTAAGCCAAATTTTTCATTTGTTATAGCATCATTTTTGAAATAACCTTTTGCGACAGTATTTCCTGTAATT
>JAWHCX010000053.1:0-1106 GCA_032567735.1 Gemella haemolysans
AATTACAGGAAATACTGTCGCAAAAGGTTATTTCAAAAATGATGCTATAACAAATGAAAAATTTGGCTTAGGAGAAGTAGACGGAAAAGAAGAAAGAAGCTATCTTACTGGAGACTTAGGATATTTCAAAGATGGCATGTTGTTTTGTGAAGGGCGCATAGACTTCCAAGTTAAACTTCACGGACATAGAATCGAACTTGAAGATATAGACAACAATCTACTTAAAAACAAAAAAATACGACAAGCGGCAACAGTTCCAAGTTATGAAGAAGGAAAAGTAAAATCACTAACATCATTTGTAGTATATAACGAAGAGATAGAAAAACGCTTTGAAGTTACTAAACAGTTAAAACACGAACTTAAGAAATTAGTACCGGAATATATGATGCCTAAGAAGATTGTCTTTTTAGATGAGATGCCATTAAATAATAATGGAAAAATAGATAAGAAAAAGTTAAAGGAGTTAGTATAAGATGAGCTACTTTGAAGGAATAGAATTCTTCTTTTTCTTAGCTATAGCACTAATTATAGGATTTATAATAAACTATTTTGGTAAAAGAATCGAGTATTATATCTTAATGTTGTCGATAATTTTTGCCGTAGTAATATATGGAAAAAGCACGATAATGTTAGCGTACCTAATAGGTTTTATCCTATATGAATACATATTGGTATTAATAGCACAAAAAACAGAAAATAAAAAATCCTTAAAAATATTAGTGATGTTATCAATATTACCATTAGTAATAAACAAAATATTTGCGGTAACACATTTACATTTATTAGCCTTTATAGGAATATCATATATGTCATTTAAGACAATACAAATTATGATAGAAATATCAGATGGTTTAATAAAAGAAAAAATCAGTGCTGTAGAATATGTACAATTCCTATTATTCTTCCCAACAGTAAGCTCAGGTCCGATAGATAGAAGTAGAAGATTCATGAGTGATATAAAAGAAAATATGCCGAGAGCAGAGTACTTAGAACTAGCAGGAGAAGGGATATACAGATTAATATTGGGATTATTATATAAAGTAGTATTCTCAACACTGAGTTATCATTATCTAGTAGGTTTAATAAACCATGGTTCATTTGTCTAT
>JAWHCX010000054.1:0-1064 GCA_032567735.1 Gemella haemolysans
ATTGATTTTAAATTTATTTATGATTTGACAGAAGAATACTATAGCCACACATCAGGTAGAAATTGTTTAGACCCTGTAGTATTATTCAAATTAGTGTTTTTAAAAGATTTCTATGGAATAAAATCAATGAGAGAAACAATAAAAAGAATAGAAACAGATGCTGCATTTAGATGGTTTTTAGGGATACCATTTTCTAAACCAGTTCCACACTACTCTACATTTTCACAAAACTATATTCGACGTTTCCAAGGAACTGATGTGTTCGAACAAATATTTATTAATATAGTAAATCAAGCAATAGAAAAGAAACTAGTAGGTGGTAATGAGTTTTTTACTGATTCAACACATATTAAAGCCAACGCAAATAAAAAGAAATTCAAAGTTGAAGTAACTACAAAAATAAAAAAAAGAAAATTAGATTTAGAAAAAGAAATAAATGAAGAGAGAAACAAAAAAGGAAAAAAGCCTTTTGAGTACAAAGAGGAACAAGTTGTAAAAAAGCAGAAAATTAACACTACCGATCCGGATAGTGGATATTATCACAGAGACCATAAAGAAGAAGGTTTTATGTATTTAGACCATAGAACTGTCGATGGGAAAAACAATATAATTATAGATTGCCATATAACTCCAGGTAATACTCATGATAGCGGTCCGTATATAGATAGACTAAATCAGATAGAAAAAACCTTTGGATTAATACCAGGTAAAGTTGCGTTAGATAGCGGATATTATTCTCTAGACATACTAAAACAGTTAGATAAAAAAAATATATTTTCAGTAATAGGATATAGAAGATTCTCAAGATCAAAAGATAACAAATATTTTAAATACTTACAAGAAAAAGATATATATGTGGATAAACGAACAGGAGAAATATTTAGATACAGAAACATTGATAGAAATGGATATAAACAATATAAGAGTGATGATAAAAACGAAAAGAAAATAATAAGACGCCATATAAATGCGGATTATTATGATGAAGCTAGGTTAAGACGTATATCAAAAGAAGGAAAACTATTGTATAAGAGAAGAAAAGAAACAATAGAACGTAGCTTTGC